>NZ_JBHVGV010000002.1:387458-622052 GCF_042800555.1 Streptomyces sp. NPDC057617
TCGTGGGTTGTGGGGGGGGGGGAAAAAGGCGAAGAAGAAGAAAGACGAAAAAAAGGGGAAACGCTCCCCACTTGGGGCCAAAACACCCAACCCCTGGGGCCGGGCTCCTCAAGGAGGTCCCCCGACCGTCAGGTGGGGATGGGCTTCGTCTGGGTGCAGTTCTTCCATTCGACCCAGGGGCGGGTGCCGCCGCTGGTGGGGGCGGTGGCGTAGGTCGGGTCGCCGGTGATGGTCTGGTTCTTGCTTTCGTGGGTGATCTCGATGCCGAAGAGCTTGAAGCCGAGGGAGAACTGTCCGGCGGAGACGCCGTAGCCGATGCCGAGGGAGGCGTTCCACCAGTCGGTGTTGGCCTTGTAGTCCAGCTTGGAGAGCTTTCCCTTGTCGTGCAGGAGGCGTTCGAGGGGGCTGGCGTCGTCGTCCGGCGCTTCGGCGGCGTCCGAGGGGGAGGGCAGCGGGTTCTTGGCGGGGTCGTCGCCTCTGCCGCGCAGCCAGTCCTCGACGCTGGTGCTGTCGGCGTCGTTGTCGAGGATCAGCTCGGCCGTCTCGGTGTGGATCTCCGTGTCGTAGCTGCCGCCGCCACCACCGACATCGATGGTCACGGGACCGGCGTTGGCGCCGACCTCGCCCTTGAAGCCGCCGCCGCCCCCGGATTCCTGGCTGGTCGTGATGACGAGCTTCTCGGGGTGGTGGTCGGCGCCGTCCGCCTCTTCCTGGTCGTACGCGGCGGCGTCGTACGTGACGGCCACCTGCTGCATCCGCTCGCCCGTGGCCTGGCCGCCCGCGCCGGCCGTGCCCTTGACGGTGAAGGTGTAGATGAAGGTGATCTTCCCGGCGTTCATACCGGAGTTGTGGCGCATGACCACGACATCCTCGGTCATCGTGCCGGAGACGATTTCGCCCGAGATCTTGCCGAGGTCCTTGGGGCCGTCGCTCTTCCCGGAGTCCTTGCCGGTTTTGCCGTTGCCCTTGAACTTCCCGCCGAAGCTGGCGCTGCCGGATGCTTCGACGGTGGTCTTGGTGATGTCGACGTCGGGCGCCAGTTCCGGTTCGAGGTCGGGTTTCCTGGAGGCGGCGTCCTGCTGGCAGGCTCCCATGTTCGCGCCGGGGTTGTAGCCGGCCTGGTAGCGGCACCCCTCGTTCTGTTTGAGGTACGCGGCGAACTTCTGCGCGTCCGCGAGGTTGGCCTCCAGGTCCGCCTGGGGGTTGCCGGTCTTGTTCCCGTTGAAGAGCCACTGGCCGCCGCTGCCGCTGCCCGCCAGGTACGTACCGCTCAGCTTGGCGCTGCCGCCCCAGTCCTTCAGACCCGGGATGCCCGCGGAGATGCTCGCGGAGACCCCGCCCGCGTTGTCGTGCACCCGCTCCAGGGTGACCGTACCGTCCGACCACTGCTGGAGCTTGACCGTCTCCGAACTGCTGATCTTGATGAAGACGATCTGGATGACAACGGTGTCCTTGGTCTGATCCTGCGAGAGCAGACACCGCGCGGGCTCGAACGGGTCGTCGCCATTGGGGGTGAAGGTGTCGTCCCCGCCTCCACCGTCACCGCCGTCTCCGCCCCCGCCTCCGCCGTCCGCGTAGTCGCCGGAGGCGCAGGCGTCCGCGCCGCTCAGCGGGTGGAGTATTCGGCAGACCTGGGTCTTCAGCCCGGTCGCGGTGTCGCTGGGGACGCTCAGGCCGACGATCGCGGCCACGACCAGGGACACGACCCCGACCATCGCGGCGTACTCGGCCCCGCTCTGCCCCCGGTCGCTCCGTCGAAGGCCGCTGCGCCGCTGAGCATATCGTTGGGCATGCTCATGCCACGCAGTGCACCTGTCGGCACCCCTCATCGCTCCTCCTCGCCCACGCGCCCCAGTCCCCCGAGCGACAGCAGCCTAGGTACGGTGGCGGGCCCAACCGCAGGGTCCCTGGGCCCAGTTGAGGGCCCAGTTTCCGTAGAGTTTTCGCAGGTCAGAGGCGTTCTATAGGTGCCGGAGGTGGCGTCGGTCCGACGGCCACATGAACCCCGCGAGGCGGTGTGAGGACAGAAGGATTCCTCTGCCGGCCACGCACGCACACGGGCCCGGGGAGTCACGTGCAACTCCCCGGGCCCGCCGACGTGTGCCCGGTCCTTCCCGTGCCACAGCTCGAACCGGACGCGATCGACACCGGACCTGCGGCCGCCCGCCGCCGTCGGCTTACGACCCCGGCGGCCGGTGCCGGTCCTCCAGGTACCGCGTGTGCGTCTCCTGCCGCCGCGACTCCGCCTCCCGCAGCGCCGTCGCCAGCCCGCGCGCCTCGTCGTACAGCACCGTGAGCTGGCGCTCCAGATGGCGCTCCGGGGGTTCCGTGCCCGGCTGGAGGCGGGTCCACCAGCGGGTGCGTACGAAGGTGTCCACCGACTCCGGGACATCCTGCCGGATCGCCCGCGACAGGGTGTGCACACCCTCCGCGTCCATCGCCAGCGCGTCCGCGACCCAGCCGGGTTCCAGCAGCGCGTCCAGGACTTCGGTGAGTTCGGTGAGGCGGCCCGCGGCGGCGGGCGGCAGGTCGACCTCGGCCAGATAGTCGCGGAGCTTGGCGAAGTCGCCGCGCAGCTCGTCCAGTTGCTCCGCCGGGTTGGTGAAGGCCGGGGCGTCCGGGCGTTCCGGCGGGGCGATCAGCGCGCCCGCGCCGTACAGCCCGACCACCACCACCGGCCAGTACGGGCCCGCCACCCCGGTGAAGGTGAGGGCCAGGCCGCCGACGCCCGCCGCGCTGCCCACCAGGTTCTTGCGCGACTCGACGTACGCCAGGGCCTTGTTCCCGAACCCTCTGCCACTCCTACTGGTAGCCACGGATCTCCTCGAAAGCCCCGTCGAGCGACTCCGCGCCGCCCGTCGCGTCGAACAGCTGGCCGCCCGTGAGCTGCGCGATGTGTTCCAGCTCCGCGCGGTCCGAGTCGCCGAACAGGATGGGGAACACCGGGGTCGCGCGCCCGTCCTCCGGCAGCCCCGCGTAGAAGCTGTCGAACTCGGCGGCCTTCGAGCCCGCCGTGTTCTCGCCGTCCGTCATCAGCACAATGGAGGTGAACGCGTCCGAGCCGCCCCCGCCCAGATGCGAGTAGGCCTCCCGCAGGCTGCTGTAGATCGCCGTGTTCCCCGACGCCGACAGCCCCTTCGCGTCCGCCCGTATCCCGTCCAGCGCCGCCCCCCGGTCCGCCGGATCCACCGTATGCGTGCGGACCGCCTTCACATCATCGCCGAACGGCATCAGCGTCACCTCCTCCCGGTCCCGGAAGCGCTCCCCGGTCGCGGACTCGTCCGTACCGGTCAGCCCCGCCAGCGCGTCCTTCAGCCGCGCCAGCCGGTCGCCCTTCATCGAGCCCGAGGTGTCCAGCACGTACACGGTGCGCGAGGGACGCCGGAGCTGGTTCTCGTACGAGTTGAGCAGCCCGTCCGCGACCGATCGCGTGCCGGGGAAGGGCAGTTCGCGCCGCTTGTCCGTGGCCAGGCCCGCCGCGGGCTTCACCGACGGGACGACGGGGCGCCGGAACGTCTGCTCGGTGAGCGCCTGCTGCGCCTCCGGGCCGCGGAGGTACGAGGTGAGCGCCTGGCCCGACTCGCGCGCGTCCTGCGGCGCCGAGGTCAGCAGCGTGAACGGGTAATCCGCGGTCACCACCCCGTCCTTGGGGCGGATCACGGTCAGTCCTGCGTTGCTGTCCCGGTTCATGGAGAGCAGCACCGACTCGTAGTTCACGAGCGCGTCGACGCTGCCGCGCCGGGTGTACGCCGTGGCCAGCCACCCGGACGAACCGGAGGTGAGCTTCTGCCCGGTGAAGAACTCCTTCAGCTTGCCCTTCGCCCGGTTCACATCCGCGTCCGTGAGCGCCGACTGCGCGCCCGAGAGACCCGAGGCGACCGAGATCAGCGCGGAGAAGCCGGAGTTGGAGCGTACGGGGTCGGTCATCCCGTACGTCAGCTTCCCGGCCACCACCGCCTGGTGCACCTGCGACCAGGTGACCTGGTCCGGCTGCCAGCCGAGCCGCTGCACGGTCGCGGCCTTCACCCCGAGGGCGACGGGCGAGGACATGATCGGGGTCTCGTTGGTGATGCGCTCGCCGGCCCCGGGGTCGAGCCGCAGATAGTCGTTGGAGGACAGCCACACCGCGTCGTACTTGCCGTCCGCCTTGCCGGAGGCGATCAGTTCGGCGGCGTCCAGGGTGCCGGTCCAGGTGGGCTGTACCTTCACACCGGTTTTCTGCTCGGCCTGGTCCAGCACGCCCTGCATGTCGGAGAGTTCACTGGAGGCGAGCACACGCAGGGTGCCCTTGTGGTAGGAGGTGTCCGCACCGGAATCGGGATCCTTGGCGGCATCGTCCCCGCCACCGGTGCACGCGGCGACGGCCAGCAGAGCCGCCGCCATGGCCACCCCGGTCAGCCTGCGTCTCACAGTCGGCCCGTGTCTCACTGAAGGCCCCCTTCCAGCGCGCCCGCCGACCGGGTCCGCTCCAAGTACGTGCTGGCGCTCTGGAGTTCCGCCGTCAGTGACTCCACCGTCGACGCCATCGACTCCGTCGCCTGGATCTTGTACGTATCGATCGCGTCCAGCGTCCGGTAGATCTGCTGGAACGCCGACCGCAGCGTCTCCGCCCCCACCGCCGGATCCGCCGCGATGCGCTGGATCTCGCCGCTCTGGGTGGCGAGCATCTCCGCGTTGCCGCGGATCAGGTCCTCGGTCGTCGAGCGCAGCACATTCACCTGCTCGGTCACCTTGCGCTGGTTCTCCAGCGCCGAGGAGAGCATCACCGCGATCCGCAGCGCCGAGACCGTGGTGGTCGCGGCGCGGTCGACGCCCTTGATCAGCTCCTCGTTGTTGCGCCGTACGACATCCATCGCGAGATAGCCCTGCGCGCACACCGCGAGCTGGGTGAGCAGGTCCTGGTGCTTCTGCCGGACCGGGAAGAGGACATCGGCGCGCAGCGCGTCCGCCTGTGTGGGGTCGGTGAATTCGAGCGAGGTGATGCGTTCCTCGATCGCCGTGTCCAGCGCCGAGGTGAGCACCGCGTACTCCTGGAGCTTGCCCATGGTCTCCCACAGGCGCGTCCGCTCGGTGTGCAACGCGGCGTTGTCGCGCCGGAGTTCGTCCTGCCCGCCCCTGAGCGAACTCACGATCTTGTTCAGAGTGCCCTGCGAGGAGGCGTACTTGGCGGCGTGATCGCGCAGCTTGTTGCCGCCGGGCAGCTTCGACAGGAACCGGCGGGCCCCCTTGCCCGGCGTGTCGCGCGGGTCCAGGTCCTCGACCGTACGGCGCAGCTCGACCAGCGAGGACGAGACCCGGGACTGGGCGTCCTCACCGCCGGAGGACAGCGAGTGGATCGTACGGTCCAGCATCCGGTTGGACTGCTGGGCCGCGCTGCGGATCTCGCCGGATCCCAGATTGGCGATCTCGCCGATACGGGTGGTGAATTCGGGCGAGCGGGAGTCGATCGCGGCGAGCGAGCCGACGTACTCCGTGGCGCGCCGCGTCATCTCCTCGCGTACGGAGTTGTCGAGCGGCACCAGTCCGGCGGCCTGCTCGGTACGGACCGGGGCGACTGGCTCGGGTGGGGTGAGGATCAGCTCCGAGCCGGCCGGGCCGGGGCTCTGCTCTGTGGACATTCGGTTTCCCCCTGGGGCTTTGACAAGATCAACTGCTACGGCCGGACCGGCCGGCCGCTACGACCGGGCCCGCTGCGCCATCGCGTGCAGCCACTCGGTGGTGGGCACGGGCGCCTGGCGGACCCCGGCCAGCGTCTGGTTGAGGAAGTCCTGGTACGGCGCGGTGGCCGCGGTGAACTCGGCCGCGGCGCCCTGCGGGCGGAGGCCGTGTCGTACCGCCAGCTCGCGCAGCCGCTTGTCGGTGGTGAGGAGATCGCCGAGCGCCCGGCCGTTCTCGGTGATCGGTACGAGCGTGTGGTCGCTGTTGACGGTGGTGTCCGGGTAGAGCACCACCAGATCCCCGACCTCCTGCTTCTGGAGCAGCACCGAGGCGACCTGCGATTCGTAGACCAGCACCAGCGGATTCCCGACCCCGCTGATGAAGTCGCGGAACGGCGCGTCGGAGCTGGGCTGCTGGGCCCCCTGGACCACGGTGAGCTGCTTGAGCAGCGGAGCCGTCTGGTCGACCGCCTTCTTGTCGGCGACGACCTTGCCGCCGTTGGCGACGAAGGACGCGGCGGCGAGATAGAGCGCGCCCGAGTTGGAGGTCATGGGGTCGGTGCTGGTGATGAAGACCGTCCCGGTCAGCTCGGCATGGCCGGCTGTGCCCTTGAGCTGCTGCCAGGTGCGGTGTTCGGCGGCGGCGTCGAGGTACGGGCCCATCCGCAGGGTGCCACGGGACTTGCCGTCCAGGGTGGCCAGGCCGTTGTCGGCCAGGACCTGGGCGGCGGCGCGATGGGCGACGACCACCAGCGGCGAGTAGAAGGGCCGCAGGGGCGTGCCCGGGACCTTGAACTTGTCGGCCAGCTCCTTGGCCGGGGCCGTGGAGGAGGGGAAGGCGAAGTCGGTTCCTTCGAGCGCGAGTTCCTCCATGGCCCAGGAGCCGGAGGTCTCCGTCTTCACGGTGAAACCGTGCTCGTCCAGCGCCTTGACCACATCGGGGTCGGCGAAGAACTCCGCCTTCTCCGAACCGATGACTCCCCGCACGGTCTTCGTTGCCGTGTCTGATACCTGGCTCTCTCGGCCTGCCACGACGGCTGTTATCACTCCGCCGATCAGCAGCACCGCCAGGACAATTCCCACGATGCGTTTCACGCCCAAAGGGTGCTCGCGGAGACCCACAATCCGGGGTGGGTTGAGTGTACGGAGGGTGAAGTACCCATCCCGGAAAGGAACCGGAGGTAAGCGTTCTGAGTGCTCTCGGTGCTGCGGGTGTTCACATGAAGATCGACTGGAGGCGCTGGTACGAAGCCAGCCCTTCCGTGCCCAGTTCCCGTCCGAGTCCGCTGTTCTTCTCGCCTCCGAACGGGGCGCCCAGATCGGTCCGCTTTCCGTTGACCGAGAACACGCCGGTGCGGACGCGGCGGGCGACCGCGATTCCGCGGTCCGTGTCGCCCGTCCATACGCTGCCGGACAGGCCGTAGGACGAGTCGTTGGCGAGACGTACGGCATCGGCGTCGTCCTCGTACGGGATCACACACAGGACGGGTCCGAAGATCTCCTCCTGGGCGATGGCGGAAGCGTTGTCGACGTCCGCGAAGAGGGTGGGTTCGACGAACCATCCCTTGTCCATGTGCCGGGGGCGACCCCCTCCGGTCACCAGCCGGGCCCCTTCCGCCGCGCCCCCGCGGATGTGGTTCTCCACCCGCGTCCGGTGCTTCTCGCTGACCATGGGGCCGACCTGTGTCCCCGGATCGAAGGGGTCTCCGACGACAAGCCCGTCCATCATGGACGCCATCGCTTCGACGATCTCCGCGTAGCGGGAGCGCGGCGCCAGGATCCGGGTCGACGCCCAGCAGGTCTGACCGCTGTTGAACATCGTCATGGCCGAGAACGCGGGGCTGTTCACCACTGCCCCGACATCGACGTCATCGAGCACGACGCCGGCGGATTTGCCGCCGAGTTCGAGGGTGACGGGCCTGAGCAGGCGCGCGCAGTTCTCGGCGATCAGGCGTCCGACGGCGGTCGACCCCGTGAACCCGATCTTGTCCACGTCCCGGTGGGCGACGAGTGCGGAGCCGGCCTCGGCGCCGCCGTACACGATGTTCATGACCCCGGCCGGGAGGCCCGCTTCCATGGCCGCGTCGGCGAGCAGGACGGAGTCGAGCACGGTCTCCGGTGACGGCTTCAGTACGACCGTGCACCCGGCGGCGAGGGCGGAGGCGTATTTGAACGCGGCCAGTGACTGGGGGAAGTTCCAGGGAGCGATGGCTCCGACCACTCCGACGGGGTCGTGGCGGATCAACGTACTGCCGGTGCTGTCGGCCCGTTCCTGTACGCGTTCGAGCGGCTCCCGCGTGATCAGCCCGGCGGCGTGCCGCAGCAGGAAGGCGGGAGTGCGCCCCTCGACCGACTCCGAGATCGTGATGGGCATACCGCTCTGGGCTGTGACCTGCCGCGCGATCCGGCCGCTGCGTGTTTCCAGCGCGTCGGCGAAACGGTTCAGGGCCTCGGCCCGGCGTGCGGGCTCCCAGTGCGCCCATCCTCCCGGGTCGTCGAACGCGGCACGTGCGGCTGACACCGCTGAGTTGACGTCCGCTTCGTCGGCGTCCGGGACCGATCCGAGGGGCTGCTCGGACGTCGGGGAGATCACCGGGATCCGGGCTGTGGAGTGCGGTGCGGCCCATCCGCCGCCGATGAACAACCGGTCGTGCTCCATCTAGGTGCAAGCACCAACGGCTGTTCCGTTGTTCCCCGACGCCGGTCCCGGGTGGCCGTCAGTGAGTGGCGAGCAGGCGCTCGTCCTGGGGGGCCGGGGGCTCGGCGGCGGGCGGTGCTTCGTCCAGTGCGGCGGTGTGCGCGTCCATGCGCTCGGCCGAGAGGATCGCCGCCGCGGTGTCGGCGCGCGAGGCGGCCACTACCAGCGCGCGGCCCGCGAGAGCGAGGGCGCGGCGGTGCAGGGCGGTCGGGTCGGCGTCGGTGAGGGCGGCCCGGCGGGCCGGCGGGGTGCCGCGCAGCCGTACGATCTGCCCGGCGATGCACTCGGCGGGCTCTTCGAGGCCCAGCTCGTCGGTGACGGCGAGCAGCGCGGAGAGATGTCCCGCGAGCTGGATGTTCAGCTCTTCCTCGCGGCTGCGGTGGGGGAAGTCGGCGCGGTCGGCCATCGTGTGGACCGACTTCGCGCGGATCGGCTCGTACATGAGGATGGCCTCCTGGCATCGTCAGGAGACCATCCTACCTTGGATTCAGTCTAAAGTTGAGTGCAGTCCGGGAGCTTCTGGCCTCCGAGAACTTCTACGGCTGCGCGTACCCGTCCAGGAAGTTCCCGATCCGGGTCACCGCGTCCGTGAGGTCCTGGACGGCGGGCAGGGTGACGATCCGGAAGTGGTCCGGCTCCGGCCAGTTGAACCCCGTACCGTGCACCACCATGATCCGCTCGGCCCGCAGCAGATCGAGCACCATCTGCCGGTCGTCCTTGATCTTGAAGACCTTTGGATCGAGCCGCGGGAAGAGATACAGCGCGCCCTTGGGCTTCACGCAGGTCACGCCGGGGATCCGGGTGAGCAGTTCGTACGCGGTGTTCCGCTGCTCCAGGATCCTGCCCCCCGGCAGCACCAGCTCCTGGATCGACTGCCGGCCGCCGAGCGCGGTGGCGACCGCGTGCTGGGACGGCATATTGGCGCACAGCCGCATGTTCGCCAGGATCGTCAGGCCCTCGATGTACGAGGCGGCGTGCGCCTTGGGGCCGCAGACCGCCAGCCAGCCGGAGCGGAAACCGGCCACCCGGTAGTTTTTCGAGAGCCCGTTGAAGGTGAGGGTCAGCAGATCGGGGGCGACGGCGGCGGTGGGGGTGTGGGTGGCGCCGTCGTACAGGATCCGGTCGTAGATCTCGTCGGAGCAGACGACGAGATGGTGGCGGCGGGCGATCTCGGTGAGGGCGGTGAGCATCTCGTCGCTGTATACCGCGCCGGTGGGGTTGTTCGGATTGATGATCACGAGCGCCTTGGTGCGGTCGGTGATCTTCCGCTCGATGTCGGCGAGGTCCGGCATCCAGTCGGCCTGCTCGTCGCAGCGGTAGTGCACGGCCGTGCCGCCGGCGAGGGAGACGGAGGCGGTCCAGAGGGGGTAGTCGGGGGCCGGTACGAGCACCTCGTCGCCGTCGTCGAGCAGCGCCTGCATCGACATCTGGATCAGCTCGGAGACACCGTTGCCGAGGTAGATGTCCTCGACGTCCAGCTCGATGCCCTTGGTCTGGTAGTGCTGCATCACCGCGCGCCGGGCGGAGAGCAGCCCCTTCGCGTCGCCGTAGCCGTGTGCGTCGCCGAGGTTCCGCAGGACGTCTTCGAGGATCTCGGGCGGGCACTCGAAGCCGAAGGCGGCCGGATTGCCGGTGTTGAGCTTGAGGATGCGCTGGCCCGCCGCCTCCATCCGCGTCGCCTCGTCGAGGACGGGGCCCCGGATCTCGTAACAGACGTTTGCGAGCTTCGTCGACTGGATGACCTGCATGTCCGTGAGCTTACGGCCGCGTAACGGAGGCCGCGTGGTGTTTTGGGACACGTCAGCCGTGCGGGGGATTCCGTGCGGCGGGCGGGGGAGTCCGGGAGGCGGAGGGCGGTGAGGTGTGCGGTGGGGGCGGCCTGTGCGGTGTACGGCCTGTGCCGGCGGCTTGCGCGGCCCGTGTGGCGTACGTGGCCGAAAATCAGCCCGCTACCGCGCGGAGGGCGCCCGGGCGGCGGCCGGTCAGCTTGTCGAGCGCGGCGGCGGTCGCCTCGTCGGCGGGAAGGTGGACGACCAGCCGCTGGCCCTCGGCCTCGGGCAGTTCCAGGGTCTCGTCGAGCAGCCGCAGCTCGCCCGCGCCGGGGTGCAGCAGCCGCCGGGCGGTGGGGCTCGGGGGCATCCGCAGGGTGGCGGCCCAGCGCTCGGCGAAGGGCGCGCCCGCGGTGAGGGTCAGCTCCTCGACAAGACCGTCGAGGTGGTCGTCGGAGACGGAGCCGGTCTTGAGGCGGGCGACGAGGTCGTCGGCTTCGCGCTCCCAGTCGGGGTGGGCGGTACGGGCCCGGGGGTCCGTGAACAGGAACCGTACGAGGCTGGGCGCGGCCGGGTCCAGCAGCCCCAGGGGGCGGGCAAGCTGCTCGTATCCGCTGGTGAAGGCGATCACATCGGTCAGCCGGTTCAGCAGGACGGCGGGGGTGGGCTCCAGCCGGTCGAGCAGGGCGCGCAGGGTGGGTCGTACGGTCCGGTTCGGCGGCACGCCCGCGCCGGGGCAGAGCTTGCGGGTGCCGCTGAGCGACTTGACGGCGTGCATCAGGGCGAAGCGCTCGTCGGGGGTGAGGCGGAGGGCGTCGGCGAGGGCGGTGATGACCTGCGGGGAGGGATTGTGGTCCCGGCCCTGTTCGAGCCGCGCGAGGTACTCGACGCTGATGCCGGCGAGCGTGGCCAGCTCGGAACGGCGCAGCCCGGGGGTACGGCGCCGGCTGCCGTCCGGGAGCCCGACCTCGGCGGGAGTGACGGACTCGCGGCGGGCGCGCAGGAAGAGGCCCAGCTCGTTGTCGCTCACGCCAGGCAATGTACCGGGCGGGCCGGGGGCCGGGGCATGGCCGAGCGTGGCCCTGTCACTACTAGCCTCGGCCGGGTGTTCCTCGGGGCGGCGGATTGCGGCACGTTGAGCCGGGGGCCCGCGACCGGCGGAGCCCCTCTGTGGTCTTGCTGGTCTTTCAGCGGGCCGTCACGTCCACCGTCCGAGGGGTCATCCGTGTTCATCGCCTACGCCGTAGTCGGCATCCTGCTCGCCGCCGTCCTGACGGGCTCCGCCTTCGCCACCTTCACCCGGCAGGAGGCGATCGTCGGCTCGATGACCAAACTGGGCGTCCCGGACGCCTGGCTCCCCCGCCTCGCCACCCTGAAGGCAGCCGGCGCCGTGGGCCTGCTGATCGGCCTCTGGCTGGCCCCGCTCGGAGCGGCGGCGGCGATCGGCGTGACCCTGTACTTCATCGGCGCGGCGATCTACCACCTCCGGGCCAAGGACTACGCGATCGCCCCGGTCGCCGTGATCTTCCTCCTGGCGGTGGCGTCACTGGTACTGCGCCTGGCCTCGGCCTGACCGCGTTGTGCCGCAGGCGCCGGCTGGGCCGGTGCTGGTCAGCTCCCCCCGGCCCAGCCCGTACCCGCCAGAAATCAGAGAATCAGATACCTTGGTTCCATGAAGGTGATGACCGCGACTGAAGCCTCCCGGAACTTCGCCGCCGTTCTGGACATGGCGGAGCACGGCGAGACCGTGATAGTCACGCGCGGCGGCAGACGCCTGGCGATGATCTCGCAGGCCCCGGCGGGCAACGGCGCGGATCTCGCCGATCTCCTCGACCGCTTCGCGGGCACGCTGGACGACGACTTCGAGGACGACGTCATGGGCACCCGTTCGCTGCTGACCACGGAGGATCCGTGGAGCGAGTGATCCTGGACACGGGCGTCCTGATCGCTGCCGAACGCGGCAAGGTCAGCCTCGCGGCGGAGCTGCGCCGGTCCAACGACGACGTCTGCGTCTCCGCGGTGACCGCCGCCGAACTCCTGCTGGGTGTCGAACTCGCCGACGGAAAGCACCGCGAGAGGCGGCAGGCGTTCATCGAGGGCGTCCTGGCGCTGGTGCCGGTTGAGGAATACACGCTGCATGTGGCGCACGCCCATGCCCGTCTGCTCGCCCATGTACGGCGCGAGGGCAGGCCGCGTGGGGCGCACGACCTCATCATCGCCGCCACGGCGGCGGCGACCGCCCGCACCGTGGTGACCCTGGACGCCAAAGCCAGGTTCGGCGACCTGCCCGGCGTGCAGGCGCGCGACCTGGACGGGAGCGCGTCCCCGGCTTTCTGACGCCCGCTCGGCGTCGGGCGCTGTGGTCTGTCCTCCGAGCGCCGGGCGGGTCGCGTCAGCCCGTCCGGCGCTTGCGGACGAAACGGTGCCTGGCCGGGCCTAGCGGTGCGCTGAACGTCGTACCGACCTTCCCGCCAGGACGTCCGTGCGGTGGCCGTCTTTGATGACGGGCCGGCCTGCTATCAGGACGTGCGGGATGCCTTCCGGGCGGGCTCGGGGGGTGTCGAAGGTGGCTGGGGACGAGACCGTTTCGGGGTCGAAGAGGACCAGGTCGGCGTGGTGGCCCGTCGCTACCCGGCCTCGGTCGGGGAGGCGGAGGCGGGCGGCTGGGCGTCCGGTGAGGTGGGACACGCACTCCTCCAGGGAGAGGACGCCCAGGTCACGGACGTACCGGCCCAGGTAGTGCGGGAACGTGCCGTACGCGCGCGGGTGCGGCTTCGCGCCCTGGAGGATGCCGTCGCTGCCGCCCGTGTGCACCCGGTGGCGCATGATCGCGCGGACGTTCTCCTCGTGGCCGACGTGCTGGAGGATCGTCGGGCCCAGCCGGTCCTCGACCAGCAGTCTGCGGGCCGTCGCCCACGGCGCCTCGCCGCGCGCGCGGGCCGACTCCGCGACCGTACGGCCCACATGGTCCGCGAGACCCGGCGCCGAGACACCGGAGATCTCGATCGTGTCCCACTCGATGGGCACACCGTGGCACCCGTCCGAGCCGACGGCCTCCAGATGGTGGCGGATCCTCTCCGCCGTCCCCTCGTCCCGCAGCCGCTCCAGGATCGCCTCCGGGCCGCCCTCGCTCGCCCAGCTCGGCAGCATCGCCACGAGCGTGGTGCAGCCGGGGGTGTACGGATACGTGTCGAGCGAGATGTCCGCGCCCGCCTCCAGCGCCCGGTCCAGCAGCGCCAGCAGCTCCGGCGCCCGGCCCTTGTTCACCCCGAAGTTCATGGTGGCGTGGGCGAGATGGAGGGCGCAGCCCGCCCGGCGCGCGACCGTCACCATCTCCTCGTACGCCTGGAGCGCCCCGGCGCCGTACGAGCGGTGGTGCGGGCAGTAGTAACCGCCGTACTCCGCCACCACCCGGCACAGTTCGGTGAGTTCGGCGTCGTCCGCGTACATCCCGGGTGTGTACGTCAGCCCGGAGGACATCCCGACCGCGCCCTGCTCCAGGGACTCGGCCACCAGCCGTTTCATCAGGGCGAGTTCGGCGTCGGTCGCGGGCCGGTCGTCCCAGCCCACCGCGTGCATACGGACCGTCCCCTGCGGGACCAGATACGCGGCGTTGACCGCGATGCCCCGGCCGTCGAAGCCGTGGTCGAGCCGGTCCAGATACTCGCCGACCGTACGCCAGTCGAAGTCGACGCTCGTGTCGCCCGGCGCCCCGCCGTTCCAGCCGGCGATGGTCTGCCGTACCTGCGCGAGGGTCCGGTCGTCGACCGGCGCGTACGACAGCCCGTCCTGGCCGATGACTTCGAGGGTCACGCCCTGCGCGGCCTTCGCGGAGTGGTCCGGGTCGCGCAGCAGCGCCAGGTCACTGTGCGCGTGCATGTCGATGAAGCCGGGGGAGAGGACGAGGCCGTCGGCGTCCAGGACCCGGGCGCCGCTGAGCCGGCCGCCTCCCGGGGTTTCCTTGTTGATGGCGCTGATACGGCCGTCGGTGATACCCACATCGGCGCGGTACGACGGGCCGCCCGTACCGTCGACGACCCGCGCGTCCCGGATGACGAGATCCATGACCGGCCTCTCAGAAGAAGGTACGGACGAGGTCCGTGACCGTGCCGTCCGCCTCCACCAGCGGGATGAGCTGGCACTTGTCGAACGACGTGCACGGGTGTGAAAGACCCATCCCGACCCAGTCCCCGACTTCGAGATCCGCGTCGGGCGCGGTGGTCAGCCAGCCGTGCTGGTCGGACAGGCCGGTGACCGCGATACCGGCGGCCGGGCGGATCTCGCCGGTGCGACCGTCCCGTACGACCTGCGCCTCGGGCAGATCGAGGTCGTACGCCGCGTCCCGCTTGCCCGCGTTGACGAAGGCCTGGGCGGGGGAGGGGCGGGAGACGACCTGGGCCCAGAGCCGGAACGCGGGCTGGAGGGCGCCCTCTTCGGGGACGCGGTTGAAGGGGGTGAGGTGGCGGTAGTGGCCGTCGTCGTGGGAGATGTACGCGCCGGAGCGGAGGAGTTTCAGTACGGGGCGGGAGAGCGGGGGGATCTCGGCGAAGACATCGGCGACGGCGTCGAACCAGGCGCTGCCGCCGGCGCTGATGACGATTTCCGGGGGCGCGACCTTGGCGTCGGACGTGCCTTCAGCGCTCGCGCTGGTGGTGCCGGCTTCGCCGCTGTCGAACCGGCCCGCCTTGTCGAAGTCGGCCGCCAGCGCCACCAGCCGGCGCAGCCAGGCGCGTACGGTGTCGCCGTCCGCCGCGGGCACCTCGCCCTCGTACCCGGCGACTCCGGCCAGCCGCAGGGTGGGCGCGGCGGCGATGGCGTCGGCGACGGCGGTGCAGTCGGCTTCCGTACGGGCTCCGGTACGGGCACCCTCGCCCGCGCCCAGTTCGACCACGACCTCCACCGGGCGCCGGGCTCCGGCCGCGCGCAGCGCCTCGTCCATCAGCTCGACACCGCGTACGGAGTCGGCGTAACAGATGAAGCGGAAGCCCGGGTCCCGGTCCAGCTCGCCGGCGAGCCAGCGCAGGGCGGCGGCGTCGACCAGCTCGTTCGCGAGGAAGATCCGCTGGATCCCGAACGCCCGGTAGACGCGCACCTGGTGGGGCACAGCGGCGGTGATGCCCCAGGCGCCGTGGTCGAGCTGGCGCGCGAAGAGCTGCGGGGACATGGAGGTCTTGCCGTGCGGCGCGAAGGCGAGGCCGTGGCGGGCGGAGTACGACTCCAGGAGGACGAGATTGTGCTCGACGGACTCGGCGGAGAGCGCGAGAACGGGCGTGGTGAAGCCGCCGGTGAACAGCGAGCGCCGCTGACCGGCGAGCGCGGCGACGGTGAGCCCTTCGGCGTCCGGGGGAAGCCCCTTGAAGCGGTGGTCGACCAGCTCGTTCGCGAGCCGGGGGTCGAGGGGCCGGGGGGCGAGGGCGCGCGCCCCGGGCTCCGCGTCGCCTGTGGGCTCCGGGAGCGAGTCCGTTCCTTGGCCTTGGTGTTCCGTGGCGTGGTCGGCGGGCATCGGGGGCCTCCCCTTGTGCTGGGTCCGGTGTGCTCGGTCCGGCGGTGTCCGGGCGGTCGTTGCGGTCTGAGCGGTCGTTGCGGTCTGAGCGGTCGTTGCGGTCTGGGTGGGCACGGCCTGGGTGGGCGCGGTCTGGGTCGTCATTGCGATACTTGCAACGGCCATTGCGCATTTCGCTCCCCGCTGTCTAACATCCGAGCGGCAGCGGGTCAATGGTGACCCCGTCAACATCACCCGTCAGCCCCGGCGGCGGGACGAGCGACGAGGAGCCCCAGCGTGACCGGAACCGTGCACGCGGACGTCGTCTGCCTCGGTGAGTCCATGGTCACCTTCCTGCCCACCCGGCCGGGCCCGCTCGCGGACGTGCCCGCCTTCGACCGTACGATCGGCGGCGCCGAGTCCAATGTCGCCTGCGCGCTGGCCGCGGCCGGTCACCGGGTGCGCTGGGTCAGCCGGGTCGGCGCCGACGGCTTCGGCGACCATCTCGTGGACGCGGTCGCGTCGTACGGGGTCGACACCTCACGTGTCCGCCGCGACCCGGACCGCCCCACGGGCATCTACTTCCGTACGGCCACGGACCGCGCCACCGACGCGCACGAGGTCGTCTACTACCGGGCCGGTTCCGCCGCCTCCGCGATGTCGCCGGGGAACATGGCGCCCGAGGATCTGTGGTCCGGTTCGGTCCTGCATCTGTCCGGGATCACCGCCGCGCTCTCGGACGACTGCCTGACGCTGATGCGCGAGCTGACCACCCGCGCCTCCGGCCGCCCGCTGGTCTCCTTCGACGTCAACCACCGCCCGGGCCTGTGGCGCAACTCCTCCGCCGGCTCCTCGGGCGCCCGCGTCCTGCTGGACCTGGCGCGCGGCGCCGACCTGGTGTTCGTCGGCGAGGACGAGGCGGCCGAGGCCTGGGACCTGCACGACGCGCAGGCGATCCGCGCGGCGCTGCCCGAGCCGGTGACGCTGGTGGTCAAACACGGCGCGGCAGGCGCGACGGTCTACACGCGCGAGCCGGGCACCGGCAAGGCACCCGACCTCGTCGTCTCCGTGCCCTCCCTCCGCGTCGATGTCGTCGCGCATGTCGGTGCCGGCGATGCCTTCGCCGCCGGGTTCCTGTCCGCCACGCTGCGCGGTCTGCCCCCCGTCGCCCGGCTGCGGCACGGGCATCTCATGGCCGCCGCCGCCCTCACCGTCCCCGGCGATCTCGGGGCGCCGCCCCCGCGCGCGTACGCCGACCGGCTCGCGGGCCTCGACGACGGCGCGTGGGGGAGACTTCGTCTCGGCCCCGGCTGGACGGAGGCCACGGAGCAGGAGGTACGCACCCCATGAGCCAGACCGTCGACCGCGCGCTGAGCATCCTTCCGCTGCTCGCCCAGGGACCCGCCGATCTCGGGCAGGTCGCCGACCGGCTCGGCGTGCACAAGTCGACCGCGCTGCGGCTGCTCCGTACCCTCCACGAGCACGGGCTCGTCCACCGCCAGCAGGACCAGCGCTACCGCCTCGGCGCGCGCCTGTTCGCGCTCGCGCAGGAAGCCGTGGAGAACCTGGACGTACGGGAGATCGCGCACCCGCATCTCACCGCGCTCAACGAGCAGATCGGGCACACCGTCCACCTCGCGGTGTACGAGGAGAACGAGGTCCTCTACATCGACAAGGTCGAGAGCCGCTACCCGGTCCGTATGTACTCACGGATCGGCAAGCCCGTCGCGATCACCGTCGCCGCCGTGGCCAAGCTGCTGCTCGCCGATCTGCCCGAGCCCGAGCGCCGCGCCGTCGCGGAGAAGCTCGACTATCCCGCGTACACGTCCCGTTCGACGCCCAACGCCGGCGCCTTCCTCAAGGAGCTGGCGGCCGTGCGCGAACAGGGCTGGGCCACCGATCTCGGTGGCCACGAGGAGTCCATCAACTGCGTGGGCGCGCCCATCCGCGGCACGGACGGCCGGGTCGTCGCGGCCATGTCGGTGTCCGCGCCGAATGTCGTGGTCACCGCAGAGGAACTCCTCACCCTGCTTCCGCTGGTACGCCGTACCGCGGACGCCATCAGCCGGGAGTACTCCGGCAGTACGCCCGTCAAGGACGCCACCGAAGGATGAGTGCCGTATGACCGAGAAGACCGGTGCCGAGAAGACCGCTCTCACACCCGCCACCCACACCACCCCGCCCGCGAAGTTCTCGCACGGCGTGCGCAAGGGGAACATCCTCCAGGTCGCGGGCCAGGTCGGCTTTCTGCCGGCCGTCGAGGGGCAGCCGCCCACGGTCGCCGGGCCGACCCTGCGCGAGCAGACCCTCCAGACCTTCGCCAATGTCCGGGCGATCCTGGAGGAGGGCGGCGCGAGCTGGGACGACGTGATGATGATGCGCGTCTACCTCACGGACGTGGACCACTTCGCCCAGATGAACGCGATCTACAACGCGTACTTCGAGGAGCAGGGCCTGAAGGAGGCGCCTGCCGCGCGTACGACGGTCTATGTGGGCCTGCCCAAGGGCCTGTTGATCGAGATCGACGCGCTCGCCGTCCTCGGCTGAGAGCCCCTGGGCCTCGCCGAGGCTCACCGAAACCCACCCGAACTCCGGTACGGCGATCGCCCATGCGGCGCCGTACCGCGATCCCCCCTGCCCCCGCACACCCCTGCCCCCGCACACCCTCCGCCGTATGCCCTTATATCTGCTGAACCGTCCGAACAGAGGTCCCCCCATGTTCCTTGCCGCCGACGCACCACCCGAGACCCCGCCCCACACCGGTGGTCTCCTGCTTCTCATCGACGGCACCGCCGGGCTGCTGACCATCGCGGCCCTCGGTATCGCCCTTCTGCTCCTCCTGATCATCAAGGTCAGGCTCCAGCCCTTCGTGGCCCTCCTCGGTGTCTCCATAGCCGTCGGCCTCGGTGCGGGTCTGTCCGTCACCGAACTCTTCGGTACGGTCCAGAAGTCCGCGGCCGTGTCGATGATCGAGACAGGCATGGGCGGCATCCTCGGCCATGTCGCGATCATCATCGGTCTCGGCACCATGCTCGGCGCGATCCTCGAAGTGTCGGGCGGCGCCGAGGTGTTGAGCACCCGGCTGCTGAACCTCTTCGGCGAGAAGCGCGCCCCGCTCGCCATGGGCGTCACCGGTGTCGTCTTCGGTATCCCGGTCTTCTTCGACGTCGGCATCTTCGTCCTCGCGCCGATCGTGTACGCGGCGGCCAAGCGCTCGGGCAAGTCGGTCGTGCTGTACGCGATGCCGCTGCTCGCCGGGCTCTCGATGACCCACGCGTTCCTGCCGCCGCACCCGGGACCGGTCGCCGCGGCCGGGCTGTTCGGGGTGGATCTGGGCTGGGTCATCCTGATGGGCATCGTGGTCGGCGTCCCGTCCGTCATCGCCGCGTGGGTGTACGCGGCGTGGATCGGCAAGCGGCTGTTCGTCGAGGTCCCGCAGGACATGGTCGAGGCCGCCGCCGAGGCCAAGGCCGCCGTCGCCGCCGAGCAGGCGGCCTCCGGAACCACCCCGCGCGAGCGGCCCGTGGCGCTGGGCACGGTCCTCGCGATCATCGGCACCCCGCTGGTGCTGATCCTGCTCGCGACCTTCTCGTCCATCGCGCTCGATCCCTCCACCGGCCGCTCGGTGATCGAGTTCTTCGGCCACCCGTTCGTGGCGCTGACGATCGCGCTGCTCCTCGCGTACTACCTGCTGGGGCTGCGCCGTGGCTGGTCGCGCGGCTCGCTGGAGCGGGTCTCCACCGCGTCCCTCAAGCCGGTCGGCAACATCCTGCTGGTCGTGGGCGCGGGCGGGGTCTTCGGCGCGGTCCTCAAGGGCAGCGGTATCGCGGACGCCCTCGCCGACACCTTCAACGACGTCGGCCTGCCGGTGATCCTGCTGGCCTGGCTGATCTCCGTGGTGCTGCGGGTGGCCCAGGGTTCCGCGACCGTCGCGATCGTCACCACCGCGGGCATCGTCGTACCGCTGGTCGAGGGGCACGGCTACTCGCAGGCGCATCTCGCCCTGGTCATCATGGCGATCTCGGCGGGCTCGATCTTCGCCTCGCATGTCAACGACGGCGGGTTCTGGATGGTCGCGAAGTACTTCGGCATCTCGGAGCGCGACACCCTGAAGTCCTGGACGGTGCTGGAGACGGTGCTGTCGGTGGCGGGCTTCGTGGTGGCGGCGCTGCTGAGCCTGGTGATCTAGCGGGCTTTACGGATGCCGTTGTTGCGGATGCGGCTCTTACGGATGCCGTGCTGCTGGCCGGCGCTCAGGATGTGACCTTCGCGCAGACGTAGTTCTCCTCGTCGTCCACTTCCCACCAGTAGTCCGGGCAGTTGGGGTCACTGCCGTCCGACGGCATCGAGTAGTAGCCGGTGATCTGCATGATGTACGCGTAACCCTTGGGCACCGTGTCGGCGCCGCAGTTCCAGACGGTCTGGAGGCGGCCGGCGCCGACACGGTCGCCCTTCTTCTTGGCGACGAAGCACTGGCCCGGCGCGTACTTGCGGGACAGGCAGAGGGTGGTGGTCACCCCGTCGTCGCCTTCGTTGGTCCAGGTCTGCTGCTCGTCACCGCCGTCGCAGCTCGAAGCGTCCGAGCCGGAGACGGCGAGATCGACCCGGTTGTACGCCTCGGGCGCCGAGCAGACCACCCGCTTCGGCACGGCGTCGCTCCAGCGGTCGAAGCCGTCGTCGTGCGAGCTGACGCAGTCCCCCGTCCGTACGGCACGGAAAGCGAGGTCCGTACCGCTGGGGGCGGGCGTCGATTCGGTGTCGGTGGGGTACGAGGAACTCCCGTCGTACGAACTGCCGCCGCTCGACGAGCCGCCGGACGACGTACTGGACGAGTCGGCCTCCCAGGGGCGCCAGACGAAGACGACGACGAGGGCGACGATCAGGAAGAACACCCCGGTGCCGGAGGACTTCTTGGCGTTGGTCGTGCGGGGTGCCGGAGTGGGTGCGGGGTCGGGTGCGGGCGCCGGCCGGGCCGCTCCGGCGGAGGCGCGCGGCGCGGCTCCCGCGCGCTGCCCGCCACCCGCGCCCTGACCGCCTGCCGGGCGCTGTGCGGCTCCTGGGCGCTGTCCGCCTGCCGGGCGCTGTCCGGCTCCCGATGCCCGCGCGCGGTTGTCGGCCTTAGGCGCCTTCGGTGCCTCCGCCTGCCCGGGCTTGTCCTTCTTCTTTGCGGAGCCGTCCAGTTCGGCCTTCAGCTCGGCCAGTCTGGCCTCGATGCGCTCCTCTTCGGCGCTGCGCCCGGCCTGCTCTCGCTGCGCGCGCTCCCGCGCGGCCCGCTCCCGGTCGGCCTTCTCGCGCTCGGCCCGCGCCGCCTGCTCAGCACGCGCGGCCTGTGCGGCTTGTGCGGCCTGTGCCGCCTGATCGGGTTCCGCGGCCCCGGCGTCGGTGTATTCGCGGGTCCGGTTCGGTGCCCGTACCCCCTTCGTACGCTGGTCCGCCGTCGGCGCCTCCGGGTCCACGCCTGGCCCCGACGACCCCGAGCCCTCGCGCAGCGCCCGCGCCTGCTGGTCGTACTCCTGGATCAGCGCCGTCCAGCGCGGCGGCAGCCACCGGCTCCCGCTGTCCGACACCGGCAGCCCCACCAGCGCCGCCTTGAACTGCGCCAGCACATCGGCCGGCCGGGGCCTGGCCGCTGGATCCGCCGCCAGACAGGGCCTGATGAGCTGGTCCAGCTCGCGCGGCAGCCCGGTCAGATCCAGCTCGCCCCTGGCCACCCGCGCCAGCAGCCCCAGGGTGTCGCCGTCACTGGCGTACGGCGGCCTGCCGACCGCGAGATGGAAGAGCGTCGCGCCCAGCGAGTAGACGTCCGAGGCCGCCGTGGACTTCTCGCCCCTGGCCTGCTCGGGCGAGGTGAACGCGATCGTGCCCAGCGTCAGGCTCGTCCTGGTGATGTCGCTGGCGTGGGAGATCCCGAAGTCGATGACGCGCGGCCCGTCCAGCGGCAGCAGGACGTTCGGCGGCTTGATGTCGCGGTGGACGATGCCCTCGCCGTGCAGCGCGACCAGCGCGGCGGCCACGCCGGCCCCCACCCACCGCACCGCCGAGGCCGGCGGCTGCCCGACCCGCCGTACCAGCTCGGCGAGCGACGGCGCCGCGATGTACTCGATGGCCATCCAGGGCCGCTCCGCGCCGGCGTCGGCGTCCAGCACCCGTGCCGTGTACGTGTTGTCCACGCGCTGGGCCAGCGCCACTTCACGGGCGAACCTGCGCCGGTCGACATCGCTGACGGTCCCCTCGGCGAGCAGGGTCTTGACCGCCACCAACTGCCGCCCGGAGCGCGCCAGATAGATCCGGCCCATCCCGCCCGAGCCGAGTCTGCCGATGATCCGGTACGGGCCCAGAGCCGCCGGATCGTCCGCGCCCAGCCGCTCGATCTTCACCCCGGACATGCCAAGCTCCCCCCACAGATCCCCCGTTGATTCCGGGTGCGCTGCATAACACGCGTGGCGCCGCCGCGCCGTTCCCGCGACGGCCGGGCGAAACACCCGGTCCGGAACACACCACGAATGCTCGTCCGCCCTGGCACAGGCGTCAACCTTCCGTACTGCCAGGCCTGTTGCCGTGATCCGGGCAGGCGCTCTTGCGCGATCACCGTCGCCCCGCTTTGGTGATGTGCGTCACGTACGGGGGGCCGAGCGAGAGGCGACGATACGCATGGCGGACACAGCGGACACAACAGGCGCGGACGCGGCGGGCGGCTCCGGCACAAGCCCGGCCACCGGCTCCGGCGCAGGTCCGGGCACCGGCACCGACTCCAGTGCGACCGGCTCCGGCGGGGCCGTCTCCCGCCCCCGCAAGTCGAGTTGGAAGTACATCGGCCCCGGCATCGTCGTCGCGGCGACCGGCGTCGGCGCGGGCGATCTGGTCGCCACCCTCGTCGCGGGCAGCAAGTTCGGCTACACCCTGCTCTGGGCCGCGGTCATCGGCTGCGTCGTGAAGATCTCCCTCGCCGAGGCCGCGGGCCGCTGGCATCTCGCCACCGGCCGCACCCTGTTCGACGGCTGGCGCAGCCTCGGCAACTGGACCACCGTCTACTTCGCGATCTACGTCGTCGTCTGGGGCTTCGTCTACGGCGCCACGGCCATGTCCTCCAGCGCCCTGCCCATCGTCGCGCTCTTCCCCGACGGTCCCGGGCTCAAGACCTGGGCGGTCATCACCGGGCTGACCGGCCTGGTCTTCGTCTGGTTCAACCGGTATGCCGTCTTCGAGAAGGTCATGACGGTCCTGATCGGCATGAAGTTTCTCGTTGTCATGTATGTCGCGGTCCGCGTCGCACCGGATCTCGGTGAAGCCGTCGCCGGTCTCGCGCCGGTCCTGCCGGACGGCTCGCTGTTCTACACACTCGGTCTGATCGGAGGCGTGGGCGGCACCATCACCATGGCCGCCTACGGCTACTGGGTGAACGCCAAGGGCTGGACCAACTCGGGCTGGATGAAGGTGATGCGCCTCGACAACCGCGTCGCCTACATCACCACCGGCTTCTTCGTCGTCGCCATGCTGATCATCGGCGCCGAGCTGCTGCACTCCTCACAGATCGCCCTCACCTCGGGCGACCGGGGCCTGATCGATCTCGGCACCGTACTGGAGGACCGCTTCGGCGTGATCACGGCGAAGCTCTTCCTGATCGGCTTCTTCGCCACGTCCTTCGGGGCGCTCATGGGCGTGTGGCACGGGGTGAGCCTGATGTTCGCCGACTTCGTCGACCGCTTCGTCCGGGAGCGGACGGGCGCGGCCAGGGAGGACGCGGTGGCGGAGGTCGCGGCCGGGGAGCGCGAGCGCTCGGTGCCGTTCCGCGCGTATCTGCTCTGGCTGACCTTCCCGCCGATCTCGCTGCTGTTCCTGGACCAGCCGTTCGGACTGGTGGTGGTGTACGGGGTGCTCGGCGCGTTCTTCATGCCGTTCCTGGCGCTCACCCTGATCTGGCTGCTCAACTCGTCCCGTACCCCCGCGCAGTGGCGCAACGGTGTGCTGAGCAACGTGATGCTCGCGGCGGGCGGGCTGCTGTTCGTCGTGCTGTGCGTACAGCAGGTACGGGACCTTCCCTGGTAGTTCCCCGCTGGCCCGGCGTTTCCGCCGGTACCGGGGCCGGACACACGGCAGCGCCGTCGGGTGGGGTTCGACGGCGCTGCCGGCCCTGTGGGGGGTCCGGGGTGGTACGGAGGTGCTACGGCAGGGCGTGGACGTGCGGGCCGACCGCGTTGGACCAGGCGTTGCCCGCCGTCGCGTCCCAGTTGGTGGACCAGGTCATGGCGCCACGGATGCCCGGGTACGTCCTGGAGGGCTTGAAGGAACCGCAGTTGGTGCCGCGGGCCAGGCAGTCCAGTGCGTTCTTCACGATCGACGGGTCGACATAGCCGCTGCCCGCGCCCCGCGTCGAGGCGGGCACCCCGAGACCGACCTGCGACGGGTCGAGGCCGCCTTCGAGCTGGATGCAGGCCAGGGCGGTGAGGAAGTCGACCGAGCCCTGCGAGTAGACCTTGCCGTCGCAGCCGAGCATCGAACCGCTGTTGTAGTACTGCATGTTGACGACCGTGAGGATGTCCTTCACGTTCAGCGCCGTCTTGAAGTACTCGCCCGCCGTCGACTGCATGTCGATCGTCTGCGGCGCCATCGTCAGCACCAGACCGCTGCCGGCCTTCGCGGAGAGCTGCCGCAGGGCCTTGGTCAGATACGTCGAGTTGATGCCGTGTTCGAGGTCGATGTCGACGCCGCTGAAGCCGTACTCCTGCATCAGCGCGTAGGTGCTGTCGGCGAAGGCGGTCGCGGAGGCGTCACTGTTGATGGTGACATTGCCCTTCTCACCGCCGACCGAGATGATCACCGACTTGCCTGCGGCCTTCTTGGCGGCGATGTCCGCCTTGAAGTCGGCCACCGATCCGTAGCCGACGGCCGGGTCGAGATTGAAGGTGATCTGGCCGGGCGTGGCCGTCGCGTCGGCGAACGACACCGCGATGATGTCGTACTGCGACTGGACGTCCCGGAGCTTCTGGACCGTCGCGCCGTTGTTGAAGTTCTGCCAGTAGCCGGTCAGCGCGTGCCTCGGCACCGCGGGGCCCGGCGGCGGGTTGCCGCCGCCCTGCGAGGTCCTGCCGGTGACCGTGGCGGAGCGCGGCGACTCGCCGGCCGCGTTGGTCGCGGTGACCTGGAAGTCGTACGAGGTGTTGGCGGCCAGCCCCGTCACGGTCGCCGACGTGCCGGTCGCCGACTGGACCTTCGTACCGGAGCGGTACACGTTGTACCCGGTCGCGCCGGACACCGCGTTCCAGTTGAGCGTCACCGAGGACGAGGTGACGGAGCCGACGGCGAGTCCGCCGGGCGCCCCGGGGATCTGCGGGCCGGGGTCGGTGCCCCCGCCGCCGTCGGGGCCGAAGACCGAGAAGTCGTCGGCGTAGTACGGGGCCTGGCCGTACCAGCCGTGGGTGTAGACGGTCACGGACCGGGTGGCGGCGCCGGTCCTGAAGGTGGTGGTGAGCTGCTTCCAGCCGGAGCTGTCCGGGGTCCACGTCGACACATCGGTCGTACCGGTGCCCTCGGCCCCGAGGTAGACGTACCCGCCCTGCACCCACGCGCTCAGCGTGTACGTGGAGTTGGGCTGTACGGCGACGGCCTGCGCGCACTTGGCGTTGTCCTGCCCGGCGGGCGTGCCGCGCAGCGCGGCCGCGCCGGCGTGGACGGGTGAGCCGACCGTGGCCCCGCTGCCCGCGGAGCAGGTCCAGTTGGCGAGCCCGGACTCGAAGCCCGCGTTCCTGGCCACATTGATGTCGGCGGCCTGCGCGCTCCCGGAGAGCCCGGTCACACTCAGTGCCCCGGCGGCCACCACGGCCACCACGCCGCCGATCCAGGTACGTATGCGACCTCTGCCGCCTGGTGCACGTTCCACTTGCTGCCTCCGTGGGGGTTCGGGGATGGAGGTACCGAGAGGGGGAACGGTGGCCACCGTTGGGCGTTAAGGTGGTCCAGACCAATCAACTTGTCAAGACCTCTGGCAGAAGGTCGTATACGAAAAGGCCCCCGCCTCAGTCTTCTTGGAGCCGGTCCGCCGCGTAGCCCGTTACGCAGCCCACCGCCAGGACCGCGTTGGACATCAGCAGGCCTTCGGCGGCGAGGTCCTGCCACTGGAGGGACATGTTCAGACCCTGGGCCGCGACCGGGACGGTGAAGGCCGCCAGGAAGTGCTGGAGCCAGGAGTCGCGGAAGGGGTCGCGGTGGACCCGGCCGGCCGCCCAGGCGGCCAGGGCTATGCAGACGGCGTTGGGGAGGTGGATCAGCATCAGCCGGCCGCCGAAGGTCTCCAGGTTGTTCTCCGAGGCGAGATGGTCGTAGACCACCGTGGCCTGGAGGTACTCCGCCGAGACCAGGACGACGATGCCGGCCGCCCAGGCGCGTACGAGCGCGAAGACCGGCGCCCCGCGCCCCTCCTCCTGCTGGGCGCGCGCCCCCGGGTAGTCGTACCGCGTCATCGCCCCTCGCCTCCGAACAGATCGCCGTGCATCAGAACTCCGTGCCTCGAATCGCCTTGCTGGGACTGCTGTGGTGGGGAGGGGGCCCGTCTCGGCCGGCCGTGGGCGGTCCGCCCGTACGCCGGTTCGCCGCGTCTCAGATCGCCGTGAACAGGAACACCGCCGTGAACCCCGCCGCCGCCAGACCGCAGCCCGTCGCCAGCAGCCCGTACCGCAGCACCGGCGACCAGCCGCCGGGACCCGCGACCGTCGCGGTGCGCTCCGGGGCGGCCGGGTCGTACGCCACCGTCACCTCGTCGCCGACCTTCACCCCGCGGCCCGCCAGGTCCTCGAACTCGACCGTCCGCCCGTCCGGGGTGCGGAAGGAGAAGACATGCCGCTCCGCGTCGGAGCGGTTGTACGGCTCGGTCTCGATCCGTACGCAGACGCCGGGCGCCCTGCCGCCCGCCCGCAGCGCACGCGCCATCGCCGCCAGCCGGCGTACGCAGTGCACCGCGAGCCAGCCGAACAGCAGCGCCATGGCGAGCGGGAAGAGCAGGTCACCACCGGGAATCTCCATCGTGGGAACCGCCTACTTGACCGTGATGGACTCGATGATCTGCTTCAGTTCGCCCTCGGCGAGCTTCCCTCCGGCCGCGTCGATCCGTACCGCGTAGGACTTCTCGGCGGAGTCGAGGCCGGCAACGATCACTCCCTGGTACCGCGTGCCCTTCTCCGTAAAGGCGAAGTTGACGCGCCGGGCCTCCTCATCGCCGTCCGGTCCGGCGACCGTGATCTGCTCCTGCTTGCCGAGGGTCGAGCCGAGGGCGATGCCCGCCTCGGCGCCGATCGCCGCTTCCTCGACCGAGTCGGCGTTGGTGAAGTCGAGCTGGACGGTGATGATCGCGACGGACTTGCCGCCTTCGGCGAGGGTGGCGGCCGCGGCGTTGTACTTGCTGCGCTCGGAGTCGGTCTGCGGGGTGAAGGCGGGCGGGTACGCGACCGTGACCGCGGGGGTCGTCAATGTCTTCCAGCCGTCGGGTACGGTCCCGGCGCCCGTGTCCGTACCGCACCCGGCCGTCAGCAGGAGGGCCGCGGAGACGGCCGCGGTCAGGACCGGCCGCCTCAGCCGGGCCTTCCGGTTCGCATTGTCGCTGGTCATCACGAGGGTGCTCCTGTCGCCGCCGGGGTCAGTTCGCACAGTAGCTGTACGGGAGGTAGCTGCGGCTGTCCCCATGGGGCGCACCGAGGAACTCCGCCTGGTCAAGGGTCTCTTCCTTCTTCTCGGTGGAGACGGAGAAGCCCAGGCTCAGCCCCAGGTTCAGCTCGAAGCCGTACTCCGCGGCGTCCGTCTCGCCGGTGTAGGTCGTCCGGCTGGACAGGCCCTCGTCGAACAGGAGCTGTCCGAACGGGTCGTCCGCGCCCGGCCGCTTCGTCGGCGCGTGGTCGTCGAACATGTACGTGAAGGGCGCGGCGTTGTCGCCATGGCCGTCCAGCCACGCCTGGGCGATGGCACGCTGCTTGTCGCCGTCGCTGCCCGGCGGGATGACGACGGAGTTGGTGACGACCTCGATCCCGGTGGTCTGGTCGCTGCCCTTCGCACCGCCGCTGCCGCCGCGCTTGTCGTCGCCGCTCTTGCCGTTGTCGCCGCCGAGCTTCGCGCCGTCCTTGGTGGCGCCCTTCTCGACCGTACGGGTCATGTCGATCCGCAGCAGCTCACCGGTCTTCTTGTCGTGCGTGACGGTGATGGTGCCGGTCTGGGTGACCGAGCCGGAGGACTCGCCGCTGAGGGGCCCGGCCTCGTACCCGACCTTGCCGCCGTACTCGACGGCCGCGCTGTACGTGTACGCCTTGGTGCCCTTGAAGTCGTTGTCCGTCCAGGTCACTTCGGGGGAGAACTTGAAGTTGCCGCCGAGGGTGGCGCTCAGCTTCTTCTCGTTCGCCCGCCGACAGCTTGAGCCCGCCGGCCGCGCTGGCCTCCAGGCCGACCTTGCCGTAGCTGATGTGGCGCTTGCCGAGCTTCTCGTCGATGCGCTCGCGGAGCTTCTCCTCCTCGGCCATCGGGCCCTTGCCGAAGAGATAGAGGATGCTGTTGCCGAGGCCGCCGCCGCGGGAGTTGGCGTTGCGGTTGGCCAGCTCGTACGTCTTCAGCGACTCGATGTCGTCACGGAAGGCGGCGGCCTCCTCCTCGCTGTTGAAGACCCAGGTGTCGCCGTTGGTGACCTTGATCCCCGCGCCGAGTTCGACCTTGTCGGCTCCGAACTTGCCGATTTTCGCGCCCGGTTTCCAGTCCTTCTTGGCCGCTACGGAGGCGGCGTCGGTGAAGGTCATCATCACCTGCTGGTCGTTCGCGTCGACCACGCCGTCCTTGTTGACATCGGTGTTGGCCTGGAAGGTCGTCTGCTGGAAGCCGTACTCCTCGCCCCACTCGATGAAGAGGACCTTCGCCTTGGCGCCGGCCTTGTCGGTGACCGAGGAGATCTGGCAGAGCGGCGGCTCGTAATCGGCGTCGGTCTTGGGCTGTGCCTGGTCATCGGTGCCGCCGCCCGTATTGCACGGGCCGCTGAAGCTCACCAGACAGCGCAGATTGGTGGCGAGGGTCTCGTCGATCCCCGTACCGACCATCGCGCCGGCGACCGCCGCCACGACCACGATCACACCGACGTACTCGGTGGCCGTGACACCGCGGTCGCGCCCGCGGCCCCGGATCCGACGCGGGCCCGGGCCCGGCCGCGTACCCGGGCCGGGCCCGCGGTCATGGGCCGGGCCCGGGCCCGTATGCCCGCGCCGATGCCCGAAGAGGCCCGCGGCCCGCTCCGTTTCCCGTCTCATCCCGACCGTCCCCCTCGGTGACCGCGCGCCTTTCGCGCGCGGAATCGGAATGGGAGCGTACGAGCGTGGGCAGAGCCGGGGCGTGGGTCCCTGGGCCCAACCCGGGCCCAAACCAGCGGGTTTGGAGGCGAAATTCCATCGATTCGAATATTCATTGAAACATGAGTGAACAGGTGACTGCTTCGCCCGAGTTTGCCGGTGCTTGCCGCCTCAAAGTTGGGTCACCAGTATCTGAGAGGTGTTCTCCGTGCGGGGAGTCCTGGATAAAGTGCGGGGGCAGAAGCCCGGAGCAGGAGAGAACCGCGGTCGCCGGAACGCCGACGGCCGGTGCTGAACGGGGAACCAGCGTGCCGACCGCGATTGCTGTCACCAGCCCTGATCTGGTGCTGCCACCGACGGACCATCAGACGCCCACCGCGGCGCTGCTACAGTCGCCCGACGCCCAGCCCCTGGACGCGGCGCTCGCCGACATGCAAGTGCTCGTGGAACAGCACGGCTATGTGATCGGTGTCTACCCGGCCTCCATCCCGGCCGCCCATGAACGGCGGCTGCACACGGTCAGGTCGATGCTGGAGAGCGACCGGATCGCCCTGCTCAAGCTGGATCTGCCGCCGCTCGGCGTGGCCGTACTGGTGCGCCAGTTGCGGCAATTGTCGATCTGTGACTTCAGTGCCGGAATCGTGGCCTCCGCGGCCCGGCTGCTCTCGCACTACATCTACTCCGGGGCGCTGCTCAACTCCGTCACCAAGCTCGACCGGGTGCCGGTGAGCCTCAAGTCCCACGCCAAGTCCTGGGTGCCCGGCTCGCAGTTCGGTGTCCTCGCCAACCCGGAACCTCAATTGATCAAGATCGGAAACGGTGAGCTCACCGGTCCGGACTTCGGTACACAACTGATGGTCGGAAAGGGGCAATTGCAGTCGGACTGGGTGACCTCGACACTGGCGCCCGCCTGGCGGGTCCAGGGAATTCAGGAGAGCGCCCTCCCCTCCGATTCGCCTCGCTGGTGGGGGACCTCCAAAATGATCGAGTTCGCAGCCTTCCTGCCGGATATCTCCGTTCTCTATCAGTTGGTTTCCTCCGTACGGCGAGAGGTCTGTTCCTGGTGCGGTATCGAACTGATAGGTGACCGCTGCGGATTCTGCTCGGCGCCCGTCAACCCGCCCGAGAACCAGGGCCGCGCGGCCGGCGTCCAGAACCAGGGAGCGCCTATCCGGCACGGGTCATAACCCCGGGAGCGGGCAGCGGACCCGCGCGGACGCGGCCGGCGGCGGTGCCATCGGTCCGGCCCCGCCGGTCCGGCACCACCCGTACACCGTCCGCCTCACCGGCCCCCGAGCGCATACCCCCGGCGCCGTACTCCCGGCCCCCCGACCCCGTATCCCCTACTCCTGCCCACGCACCCGTACTCATACATCTCCGAACGAGGTTGTTCCGCCCATGAATTCACGGCAACGCCGCGGCGTCATACTCCTTCTGCTCTCGGTGCTCTGCGCCTTCGCCGCCTTCGCCGGTGTCCTCTCGGTGATCAGCGACGTGAATTCGAAGGTCGGCCCCGAGGTCGCCGCGTACCGGCTGAAAGAGGACGTGGCGCCGTACACCGCGCTCCAGGCCAACCAGTTCGAGAAGATCACCATGCCGAAGCGGTGGCTCTCGGACAACGCGGTGACCGACCTGGCCGTCGTCAGCGGCAAGATCGCCGTCACCCAGCTCAAGAAGGGCTCGCTGCTCCAGGACGACATGATCGTCAAGCGGCCCGCGCTCGCCAACGACGAGCAGGAGATCGCCATCATGATCGACGCCGCGACCGGGGTCGCCGGCAAGATCACCCCCGGCGACCTGGTCAATATCTTCGCCACCTTCGCCGCCGAGAACGACGGTGCCCGCGCCCAGTCCCGGATCATCGTCTCCAACGCGAAGGTCATCGACGTGGGCCGGCTCACCGCGCTGGAACCGGACCAGAACGACAGGAACCGCAGCGCGGTCAGGCAGGCCGTGCCGATCACCTTCGCGCTGAAGACCAAGGACGCGCAGCGCGTCGCGTACGCCGAGTCCTTCGCCCAGCACGTACGGCTCGCGCTCCTCGCCGACGGCAGCCCGACAACGCTGCGTCCGGGGGAGAGCACCTACACCCTCGAAGGGGACAAGTGAGGGACCGAAGAACCGAAGAAGGGGACAAGTGAGGACTGATGACCACCCGAATCCTCCCGGTCGTCGGTGACGCCGACGCCGCACGGTCCATCACCACCCTGCTCAGCCAGCTCCCCGACGCGGAGCCGGCCGCGCCGGTCGGTGACTCGACCTCACTGATCGACACCCTGGGACGGCTGGCGGCCGAGTCGATCGACGAACTGCCGGAGGTCGTGCTGGTCCATGAACGGATCGGCCCGGTACCGGCACTCGAACTGATTCGGGAAGTGGCCCTCAGGTTCCCCGCCGTCGGGGTCATCCTGGTGACCAAGGACGCGGGCCCCGGCCTGTTCTCGGCCGCGATGGACGCGGGCGCCCGCGGACTGATCGGGCTCCCGCTGTCGTACGAGGAACTCGCCCAGCGCGTCCAGGCGGCGGCCGGCTGGTCGGTGGGGGTACGGCGCCATCTCGGCCAGGGCGCCGAGGTGTTCAGCGGCCCCGGCGGTACGGTCGTCACGGTGAGCGGCGCCAAGGGCGGGGTCGGTACGACCCTGATCGCGGTGCAGCTCGCCCTGGCCGCCAAGGCGTCGGGCATGACCACCGCGCTCGCCGATCTGGACCTCCAGTCCGGGGACGTCGCCTCGTACCTCGATGTGCAGTTCCGCCGGTCGATCGTGGACCTCTCCACCATCCAGGACATATCGCCCCGGGTGCTCCAGGACGCGGTCTTCATCCACCCGAGCGGCATGGGCCTGCTGCTGGCGCCGGGGGAGGGCGAGCGCGGCGAAGAGGTCAACGAACGCTCCGTACGCCAGATCGTCAGCGCCCTGCGCAACCGGTACGAAGTCGTCGTCATCGACTGCGGCACCCAGATGAACAGCGCGAACGCGGCCGCCATCGAGATGGCCGACACCACTCTGCTGGTGACCACCCCCGATGTGGTGTCGGTCCGTGCCGCGAAGCGCATGGTCCGACTCTGGGACCGGCTCCAGATCCGCAAGGCGGAGGAGACGGTGACGGTCGTCAACCGCTACAACAGGAACACCGAGATCCAGCCGCCCCTCATCGAGCGGATCACCAGCACCCAGGTCTCCCGGGTGGTCATCCCGGCCAACTTCAAGGAACTCCAGTCGGCGGTGGACGCGGGCCGGATGCAGGACCTGGAGGCCAAGTCCATGGTCAAGCAGGCGATGTGGGGCCTGGCCGGCGAACTGGGTCTGGTGAAGGTGCCGGAAGGCGGCGAGAAACAGGGCAAGTTCAGGGGAGACCGCGGATCGGTCGGCGTCCTTCGCGGACGATCGAAGCCACAGGACTGATGAGCCGGTACGAGTCGGAGGGGGCACGTTGAACCATGAGCGTCCACGGAATAGCGGAGCGGTACGGGGAAGGGCCGGAGGCCCGCACAGAGAATGAGCGGTGGCGGGACAGACTCGGTGACCGGGGCCAGGCGGCCGTGGAGTTCACCGGACTCGTCCCGATCATCCTGGGCACGGTCATCCTGCTCTGGCAGGCCGCGCTCGTCGGCTACACGTTCTCGCTCGCCGGGAACGCGGCGGACGAGGCGGTACGGGCGGCCACCGTCGCCGAGCCCGGCACGCGCAACGAGGCGTGCAGGGAGGCCGCGCAGGAGGACCTTCCCGGGTCCTGGACCCTGGCCCGGGTGGACTGCACACCGCCCGACGGGGATCTGGTCACGGCGGACGTCGAAATCAACATCCCCGTACTCTTCCCCGGCTTCGACATCCCCGTCGAGGTCACCGGGCACGCCTCGGCCGTGAGGGAGAGCTGACCATGCCGACCATGCTGATTGTGCGGAAACCCACGGAGCGCGGCGTACGAGGTGCACGCGAGCGGGGCCAGGCCGCCCTCGAATACGTCGGCGTGATCACCCTGCTGCTCTTCATCGCCCTCGCCGCGATCCAGCTCGGGATCGCCGCGTACGCCATCCAGCAGGCCGGTACGGCCTCGCGCGCCGCCGCCCGTGCCGCCTCGTACAACATCGCGACCACCAACTACGAGCAGGCGGGCAGGGCCGCGATGAGCGACTGGCTGGCCGGTCCCGACCAGTCCACATTTGAGAAGACTGAGGCGGGTGACGAGATCAAGGTCACCGCGAAGGTCAGGATCCCGGCCCTGCTGCCCGTCTTCGACTTCGGCGAGGCCAAGAGGAGTGCCACGATGCCGCTCGACTGATCCCCGACCCGCGGCCTTCCGGCCGTACGCACCACACAGCACCGGACCAGCACTCCAGCACACCAGCAGAACCTGGGAGTTGAGGACATGAGCCTGCGGGCGCGCATCAACAGCCCCGAGCCGACGAACGGGCACAGCGAGGAGAGTCTCCTCGTCGGGGTCTATCGCGCCAAGCTCCTGGAGGAGATCGACCTCGCCGAGATGTCCGCGCTCGCCGCGGCGGAGCGCCGGGCCCGCCTGGAGCGGGTCCTCAGCCACATCATCAGCCGGGAGGGGCCCGTCCTCTCCACCGTCGAACGCTCCCAGCTCATCCGCCGGGTCGTCGACGAGGCCCTCGGCCTCGGCATCCTGGAGCCACTGCTCGAAGACGCCTCCATCAGCGAGATCATGGTCAACGGCGCCGAGCAGGTCTTCGTCGAGCGCGGCGGGCGGCTGGAGATGCTGCCGATGCGGTTCACCTCCAACGAGCAGCTCATGCAGACCATCGAGCGCATCGTCTCCACGGTCAACCGCCGGGTGGACGAGGCGAATCCGATGGTCGACGCCCGCCTCCCGTCCGGCGAGCGTGTCAACGTGATCATTCCGCCGCTCTCGCTGACCGGCCCGATCCTCACCATCCGGCGCTTCCCCAGGGCCTTCACCCTCCAGGAGATGATCAGCCTCGGCTCGCTGGACGAGCAGATGATGGTCCTGCTGGCCGGTCTGGTGCGCGCCAAGTTCAATGTGATCGTCTCCGGCGCCACCGGCACCGGCAAGACCACCCTGCTCAACTCCCTGTCCGGGCTGATCCCGGAAGGCGAGCGCATCGTCACCATCGAGGACTCCGCCGAGCTCCAGCTCCAGCAGTCCCATGTGATCACCCTGGAGAGTCGGCCCGCGAACGTCGAGGGCAAGGGCCAGGTCACCATCCGCGACCTGGTCCGCAACTCGCTGCGTATGCGCCCCGACCGCATCATCGTCGGTGAGGTCCGTGGCGGTGAGACCCTCGACATGCTCCAGGCGATGTCCACCGGTCACGACGGCTCGCTCGCCACCGTCCACGCCAACAGCGCCGAGGACGCGCTGATGCGACTCCAGACCCTGGCCTCCATGTCGGAGGTCGAGATCCCGTTCGTGGCGATCAAGGACCAGATCAACAGCGCCGTCGATGTCATCGTGCAGCTCACCCGGCACGCCGACGGCTCCCGCCGGGTCACCGAGATCGCCATCGTCGACTCGCACGGCCGCGAGGAGTACCGGATCGTCTCGGTCTGCCGCTACCGCGCCGAACCGATGGCCGCCGACGGCCGTATCCACGGGAAGTTCGAGTACTACCCGCTGCCCCGCCGGGTCGCCGAACGCCTCTATCTGAAGAGCGAAGCCGTCCCTCCGGCCTTCGGGGTCGCCGAGTCCGACGAGGACCTGGCCGTACGGAGGTCCCTGGCCTGACGCAGCCTCCCCACGGCCGTACGCGACTCGCGCGCCCGGAACCCGTCCGCTCCCCGAACCCCTCCCAGTCCACCGAGAAGGTCCCCGCACGACATGGATAATCTCCCGCTCCTGACGATGGGCGTCACACTGCTCACCTGTGTGCTCGCCGTCATCGGCGTGCACGTCTACTCGTCGGGCAAGGCCCAGCGGCAGGCGCTCGTCCACCGCATGACCCACACCGGCCAGATGGCCGGCGCGACCGGCCGCCGCCAGCGCTTCATCGGCATCGACCGCCGGATCCGTACGACCTCCCTGGGCAAGCGCATCGAGCGCAAGATCGCGGTCACCGGCCTCGATCTCACCCCCGGTGAGTACGTGGTGTACGTGGTGGCCGGGCTGCTCGCGCTGTACTTCGTCATCGGCGCGATATTCGCCCCCTTCTTCGGGGTGCTCGCCGCGCTGATCGGTGTGTGGGGCGGCAACGCCTTCCTCAACTGGCAGCGGACGAAGCGTACGGAGGCCTTCATCAACCAGTTGCCCGAGCTGACCCGCGTCCTCGCCAACGCCACCCAGGCCGGACTCGCCCTGCGCACGGCTCTCGCCATGGCCGCCGACGAACTCGACAACCCCGCTGGCGAGGAGCTGCGCCGGGTCGCCGACGAACTCGCCATCGGCCAGACCATGGACGACGCACTCGGCGAACTCGCCGACCGGCTCCCCTCGCGCGAGCTGGTCGTCCTCGTCACCACCCTGGTGCTCTCCAGCCGGGCCGGCGGCCAGGTCGTCAGCTCCCTGCGCAACCTCACCGAGACGCTGGAGGAGCGCAAGGAGACCCGGCGTGAGGTCACCACGATGCTCTCCCAGATCAAGGTCACCTCACTGGCGGTCCCCCTGCTCGGTCTGGGCTTCCTGCTGATGATCAACGGCATGGCGCCCGGCGCGCTCGACAAGATGACGGGCTCGGTGCTGGGCCAGGCCGGGGTCGTCGTGTCCTTCGGCATGTACGCCGTCGGGTTCTTCCTGATCCGGCGCATGTCCCGGGTCCAGGTCTGAGAAGGGGGGAGAGATCATGAGTCTGCTGCTCGCGGTCGTCTTCGGACTGGCCGTCTACGGCGTCTTCCACGGCGTCCGTCTCTACCGCGCCGACGCCAAGCTCCCCGGAGACCTGGCGATCGCCCTGGAGGTCGGCGCGACCCGTACCACCGCGGTGGGATCGGGCATCGACCGGCTCGGTATGCGCTGGGCACCCAACATCCTGCGGATGATGGGCCCGAAGCGGGTCGACGCGCTGCGCCGCCGGCTCGACATGGCGGGCAACCCCGGCGGTATGACCGTCGACCGCTATGCCGCCCGCCGCGCGGTGTACGGATTCCTGGGCGTGCTGGCCGGGTTCGCCCTGCTGGTACGGGGACAGGCGGTCATCGCCATCGTCGCCCTGGCGTACGGCCTGGTGTGGACCGATGTCATCCTCCGTGCCCATATCCGCAGGCGCAAGGACGACATCGAGCGCACCCTGCCCGACTTCCTCGATGTGCTCGCCGTCGTCGTCTCCGCCGGTCTCGGCTTCCGTCAGGCCCTGGAGCGCGTCGCCGAGAAGTACAAGGGACCGTGGTCCGACGAACTCCGTATCACCCTGCGCCAGATGGACATGGGCATCAGCCGCCGGGACGCCTTCGAGCAGCTCCGCAAGCGCAATGCCTCGGAGCAGGTGTCGATGTTCGTCACCGCGCTCCAGCAGGGCGAGGAGCTGGGCGCGCCCATCGTCGACACCCTGATCCAGATCGCCAACGACATGCGCCGCGCCGACTCGCAGAACGCCCGGCGCAAGGCGGCACAGGCCGTTCCGAAGACCACGCTCGTCGTCACCATGGTCATGCTCCCGGCGACCATGATCCTGATCGTTCTCAGCTTCTACTACGGCTCGGGTGTCGACTTCGGGGACATCCTCGGCCAGTGACCGTCCTCGGCCGGTGACAGACCCGTACGCCCCGCACAGACCGCAGGACCCCGGCAAGACCGTACGACCCGAACAGGAGGTGACCCACCATGGCCCAGCGGCTCGCCACGCTCACCGGAAGCTTTGGCAACGATGTCCCGCGCCCGTCCGACAGCTCCACCCCGACCCGTGTGCCCACTCTGGCGATCCAGGTGAACGCCCTCCAGGCGCTCTGCCGCCAGGTGTTCGCGTTCAGGCTGGCGATGATCGCCCTCGCGGCGCCCTTCGCCCTCGACCGGACGGCCTCGGGGCTCGCGATCTGGCTGGTCGGCTCGGCCGTGGTCGTCACCTTCATGGTGTCGTACGTCCTGCTGCGCGACTGGGAGCGGTTCGGGCCCTTCCTGCTGCGCCACCCCGTGCTGCTCGCCGTCGACATGCTCTTCGGCGCGCTGCTGCTGGCCACGGCCTCCCCGGACTCGACCCTCGCCTATGTCACCATCTGCACCCCGCTGCTCGCGGGCCTGGTGTACGGCTGGCGGGGCGCCGCGTTCTTCGCCGTACTCCAGTCCCTGATCGTGGCCCTGGCCTACGCGGTCAACAGCGAGGCCGAGGCCGGGTTCAACGCGCTGCTGCTGCCGGGGCTGTGTGTCATCGCGGGCGCGATCGGCAGCACCCTGCGCAATCTGATGCTGGGCTTCGGCACCGCCAGCCAGGCCCTCACCGAAGCCCGCGCCCGGCTCGCGGTGCACGGCGCCGTCGAGGAGGAACGGGCCAGGCTCGCCCGGGAGATGCACGACTCCGTGGCCAAGACCCTGCACGGACTCGCCATGGCGGCGGACGGCCTGGCGGGCTCCGCCGACCGGATGGACCCGCTCACCGTCAAGCACCAGGCGGAGCTGGTCGCCCGCTCGGCACGCCGCGCCGCCGCCGAGTCCCGCGAACTGCTCTCCGATCTGCGGCGCGAGTCGGGCCTCGACGGCGGGGTCGACGTACTGACCGAACTCCGTTCCCGTACGGAGGACTTCGCCCGCCGCCATGGCGTCGAGGCGACCTTCGGACGGCTCAGCCCCGTCGCCGTACCGCCCGTCCCGCACGCCGTGGCCCGGCACGCGCTGACCATCGCCACCGAGGCCATGGAGAACGCCCAGCGCCACGCCCGCCCCAGCTTTGTGACGGTCTCGGCCGGGGCCGTCGGCGATGTGCTCCGTATCAGCGTGTACGACGACGGCAGGGGCCTGCCGCCGGGCACGACCCTCGAAAACCTGCGCCGGGCCGGCCACTTCGGCCTGGTCGGCATGGTCGAGCGGGCCGCGTCCATCGGGGCCCGTATCCGTATCGGCCGGGGCCGCGCCGCCAAGGGCACGGAAGTACGGCTGGAACTGCCGCTCACCGCCCTGCGACCTACACATGAAGGCCAGTGGGCCAACCAGCCCGCGCCACAGCTCAATTGACACCGACCGGCTACCCGAGAAACCGGAACCATCCGCACTCCCGCACCGCAGCCACCCGTCCCCACACCTGAGAGGAGGCCGCAGCCATGCCGGACGACATCTCCAGCAGTTCCGGGCAGCACTGGACGCAGCAGTCCCATGTATCGCAGCACACGTCCTCGCACGCCACACCGCTCAGTTCGGAACACACCGCCGGAGTCCCCACCGCCGCGCCGCCGGCGGCATCCGGAGAACTCCCCGAGGACTTCCCCCTGAAACCGCCCGCCGCGCCGCCGATGCGTGTCGTGGTCGCCGACGACAACCCGGTGGTACGGGCGGGTCTCACCGTCCTGCTCTCCGGGCGCGACGACATCGAAGTGGTCGCGGAGGCCTCGGACGGCCGCCAGGCGTACGAACAGGCCGTCCAGCACCGCCCCGACGTCATCCTGCTGGACGTCAGGATGCCGGGCGTGGACGGGATCTCCGCGCTGCCGCATCTCGTACGGCTGGCGCCGGTCATGATGATGACGTACAGCCGCGAGAGCGAGATCGTCCACGAGGCGCTGCGGCTGGGCGCGGGCGGCTATCTCGTGCACGGCGAGTTCACGGCCGACCAACTGGTGCACGCGGTACGGGATGTGAAGCAGGGCCGGGCCCACTTCACCTACTCGGCGTCCAGCGCGCTGCTGGCGACGGTACGGGGCGGGGCCGCCGCTTCGGGGCCCGGCTCCGGCGAACGGGGCGCGCACCTCCCCGAGGGCCTGGGAACCGCCTTCACCGGCCCCGGCTATCTGCCCGCGGTACCGGACCAGTCATCTGCACAAGCACACGCCCCGGCCCAGGGGCATCCGCCTCACCTTCCGCCAACGTATATGCAGGCGAGGCAGGTTGACCGAGGATCGGGTACGCAACAATCCTCTTCAGAGTCTTTGCTTTCGCAAGCGAATGTGGGACATTCTCTTCAGGGGCAGCAGAGCGGGCCCGTGGAGGGCCTGTACTCCGAACTGAGCCAGCGGGAGGTGGAGATCATGGACCTGATCGCGTCGGGCATGACCAATCAGCAGATCGCCGCCGCCTGCTTCATCAGCCAGAAGACCGTGAAGAACCACATCAACCGCATCTTCGCCAAGCTCAACGCGGGCAGCCGCGGCGAGGCGATAGCCCTGTGGCACGGACTTGCCCGAGGGGGGGCCGGTGGCCATGTCTGAGTACGCGCGTCGGGCCCAATCCCCGCGTTGGGCCCGTAGTTGGGCCCTGAGGCCCATGGCGAGGGGTATCTCCCCGGCGTACGTTTCTCATGTCGACAGCGACACCGGCCGGGAGGAAGCCGGGGACGCGAACGACATCACAGACTCGTACGAGTCGGCCGGCAGACGGCCGGCCGACACCGGAGGAGAACACCATGTCGAACATCACGCTGAAGGCCGCCACCGCCGCCAAGGTCTACGTCGGCACCTGGGCGAACACGACCGTCACGGCCATGAAGGCCCGTCGGGACAAGGGTCAGGGCGCTGTCGAGTACGTCGGTGTGATCGTTCTGGTCGCGCTGATCATCGTGGCGATCGTGGGCACGGGTGTGGCCGAGGACATCGCGACCGGTCTGTCGGACAAGGTCAGCGAGATCCTCGACGCCAGCTGATCCGGATGACCGCAAGCGATACTCGCGAGTCAGGGCAGGCCGCTCCCATCTACATCACGATGGTGGCGGGCCTGCTCTTTCTCGCGCTCGCGTTCTTCGCGGTCGGTCAGGCCGGTGCCACCCACAACGGTGCCCAGTCGGCGGCGGACGCCGCCGCTCTGGCGGCGGCCCAGGAGTCCCGGGACCAGTTCCGTGAGGACCTGCTGGGAGGCCTGCTGGACCCCGGTTTTCTGGACGACATCTTCAACGGCAATCCGCTGGGCACGTTCAACGGCTGCCAGGAGGCCGGGCGCTTCGCCGACCGGAACGGCGCCGATCTGAAGCCACAGGACGGATCGGCCGGATGCGACTGGGCGACGGGCGGCCGGTGGGGCTTCACGGTCCGTGTCATCACCCAGAAGCCGATGGGCGAGAACATCCTGCCGGGTACCGCCGACGAGAAGGCCGAGGCCAGTGCCACGGCGGTCGTCGAATCCCGGTGCCACTTCGAGCCCGCCGAAGAAGAGTCGGAGTCACCGGGTGACGGCGAGTCACCCGAAGACGGGGAAGAGCCGGCGGACCCGGTCGAGGACGAGCCGGTCTCACCGGGCGCACTCGACTGCGACGGCGGCTTGGATTGGCTCATCGATCCGGAGAATCTCGACCTCCTCCCGGACATGGCCGATCTATTCTCCGTCCGACTGGCGCAGGACTGACCGCGAGCGAACGCAAAGGAAACTGGATCAATGAGTCTGTGGCATGGGGCGAAGGCCCGTAGGGCGGCAGGGGCCGCTCTCGCTGTGGTGGCGCTGAGCGTCTCCCTGAGCGCCTGCGGGGGAGGCGACGGCGGTACGAAGGAGGGCGCCGCCTCGTCGTCCTCCGCTCCGGGCGACGACAAGCCCAAGGAAGAGAGCGGTCCCACCGTCCCCGACACCAGCACGACCTTGGCAACGGTCAACGGCAGCAACGGCTTCCAGGTCCTCGTTCACACGGCTGTCCGGGACGAGGGCGGGTTCCTGACCGTCACCGGTACGGTCAAGAACACCTCAAGCAGCAACCAGTCGGTGCCGATCCAGTGGAACGGGCTGGAGTCGCAGATCAAGGCCAAGGGGCGGTCGTTCGGCGGCATGACGCTCGTCGACAAGGTGGAGAAGAAGCGCTACTACGTTCTGCGGGACACCGACGGGAACCCCCTGACCACGACCGGTATCACCCGGCTGGACGGCGGGGCCAGCGCCACGTTCTTCGCTCAGTTCCCCGCTCCGCCCGAGTCCACTTCGCAGGTCGACCTCCAGTTGCCGCTGATGCCCTCCGCGACGATTGAGATCTCCTGATGGGTGCCACCACGTCCCGCGTGCGCAGGGTCTCCAAGCGTCCGGCGGCGACCGCCATCGCCGCCGCCGTGCTCTTCACCAGTGTCCAGTTCACCATGGCCGCCGGCGCCCGCGCCGACGAGACTCCGAGTACCCCGCCAGGCACGGAGTCGACCTCGCCACCACCCGAGGTGGACGGCAACGCCCCGGGCCTCAAGCTGAGCAGCGGTGCCACACTCGCCCCCGCCAAGGTGCTCGACATCATCTCGGTCGTCGAGTCCGAGGGTGGTGAGGAGCGGCGCGAGGACACCAATGAGAACGTGAAGTTCGCGCTCCAGGCCGAAGTCCTCTTCGGCAAGGACAGCGCCAGGCTGTCCTCGGCCGCGAACTCCCGTATCGCCGCCATCGCCGACGAGATCAAGAAGCAGGGCGCGGCGAAGGTCCGGGTCTTCGGCTTCACGGACAACCTCGGCTCGGCCGCCCACGGAGATGTCCTCTCCAAGCAGCGCGCCGAGGCCGTGCACGGCGTTCTCGACAAGGAGCTGGCCTCGGCCGGCATCACGTACGAGATCCGCGGTTACGGCGAGCAGTACCCGATCGCCGACAACAGCACCGAGGAAGGCCGCAAGAAGAACCGGCGGGTCGAGGTCTCCTTCCCGCGCGGCGAGAACTCCCAGAACTGATATACGCAGAATTGACGCTCCGTCAGATTTCTTGCTGAGAAGCGCAAGCCGGGCCCGGGGCCCGGTCCGTGGCGAAAGCGGCGGACCGGGCCCCTTGCCTGTTTGAGTCCCGGATTGGGTCCCAGGGCCCACGACTGTCCGTTAATGCGCGCATAACCTCGCTTTCATGTCGCCACTGGGGGTAGTGCGTCGTTTTCGTCGTCGCGTGCGGCGGGTCGTGCCGCGTACGGATACGCGATTGCTGGGGCTGCGCAGAGCGCAGCGGGGCCAGGGGACCATCGAGTACGTCGGGCTTGTGGTGGTCGTGGCCGCGATCGTCGGCGCGCTGGTGGCGACCGGGGCCGGGCCGACCATCGCCGAGGGTCTCAGTACGCAGGTGTGCCGGATCACCGGCGGGAGCAACTGCGGCGGCGGAGGCGGCGACAACACCGAAGCCTCGGACGACGAACAGGGCGCCGACGAGGGCGACGAGCAGGGCGACCCCTCAGACTTCGCAGACCCCGGTGACCCGGCCGACCCCGTCTCCGACGACCCGGCCACCGACCCGGCCGAGCCCGGCGAGAAGTCCCAGACCCAGATCGACTACGAAGCCGCCCTCAAGGAACTCCAGGACGCCCAGGCCGCCGAACAGGCCGACTCCGACAAGGCCAAGGAAGCCGCCAAGGAACTCGCGAAGATCCTCGCCGACGAGCTGGGCATCACCGACGCCCTCGACTGCGTCACCAAGGGCGACATGGGCGCCTGCACCGAGACCCTCATCAATGTGCTGCTCAGCCTGGTCGGCGGCGCCGTCGGCAAGCTCGCCGCCAAGTACGGCGCGCCATGGAAGTGGAAGAAGGCCGTCGCACTCGTCAAGGCCCTCAAGAAGCACGGCGGTGACCTGTACGACGGCATCAAGGGCCTGATCAAGAACCGCAAGCGCGTCAGCGAGGCCGAGGACAAACTCGCTGACGCGAAACGCAAGCTCGACGCCGACAAACCCAAGGATCCCGACGACCCGAAGGACCCCAAGGACCAGGAAAAACCGGACAAGCAGCCCACCACCTGCCCCGTCCGCCACAGCTTCCTGCCCGGCACCCCGGTGCTTCTCGCCGACGGCCGCCGTATGGCCATCGACCGGGTCCCCGTGGGCGCCCGCGTCCTCGCCACCGACCCGGTGACCGGTGTGACCGCGGCGCGGCCCGTCGTACGGACCATCACCACCCACGACGACAAGGACTTCACCCGCCTCACCGTCGCGACCCCCTCGGGCCCCGCGACCATCACGGCCACCGACACCCACCCGTTCTGGCTCACCGGCCGCGACCGCTGGGCGGACGCCGCCGACATCCGCCCCGGCGACGACCTCCGTACGCCCTCGGGCGCGCCAATGCGGGTCGTGACGACCGGCCACTTCACCGAGCGCCGGACCACCCATGACCTCACGGTCGCGGGCATCCACTCGTACTACGTCTTCGCCGGCTCCGTCCCCGCCCTGGTGCACAACCAGGACATCTGCGAGCCGCTGACCCGCGAACAGCTCGACGAGGCGTACAAGGCCAACAACTCCCAGAAGGTCCTCGACCATGTCTTCAACAAGGCCGACCACGGCTTCGACGACCTGGTCCGCAAGTCGGGCGGCCGCGAGCAGGCGCTGAAGAAGATCATCGACAGTCTGGGCGACGGCCCCATGACCCAGAAGCCGGGTGGCCAGCCGGGCGAATTCGAACTCAGCCGGGTCGTCGACGGCGAAACCGTCACCATCCGCGGGCGTATGGTCAACGGGATCGCCCGGATCAGCACCGCGTTCATCCCCGCGAAGCACCCGGGAAACAGGTGAGACGTCCATGAATCAGGTGGATATGGATCAGGTGGGCCAGGAGTACGCCGAGGTCAAGAGGCTTGCCCAGGAAGAGGGTTCGACCGCCCGGCTCCTCGACTACGTACAGGTCGTCTTCGGCCTGGAGTGGTTCGACGAGGAGAGCGCGGCGGTCGCCACCGTCATCCGCGTCGCCGCCGAGCACCCCGAAGAACCCCGCGCCGCCCTGCTCTTCTCGCACAGCGCCCTGCACATCCAGCTCGACGAGGACGCGGTCCGCCGCGGCGGCGAGCTGCTGTCACGGATCGCGGAGGACTCTCCGTACTGGCCCGTGGCCGCCGTCCAGTTGGCCGCCGTCAACGAGTGGAACGGCGTGGACCGCAGTGACCGGGAACTTACGTTCCGGCTCATCGCGGAGTCGGTGGCGCGCGCCCCCGAGCTGACCTCCAACACCTCCTGGCTCGGCCGCCTGTACGCGCGGCGCGGCGATACGGCACAGGCGCGGCGGTATCTGGAGCGGGCCAGGGCGAACATCCTGGGGGAGCGCGAACGGGCCGCCCTGTCGCTGGTCGAGCGCGCCTGGCACGAGTGCTTCACCGGCCGCCTCGCCTCCCCGGTCGGCATCGAGATGGATCTCGCCGCCCTCCCCTGACCCTGCCCGGGCGCAGCGGCCCCCGGCGGCGGACCTAACGGACGAGTGAGCCCCGGGGTGGGTCCTGGGGCCCATGACCGGGCCGGGCGCGGGGCGTAGCGTCGCGTTTCCGATGGGGTTGTTGTGTACGTCCGTGACTCATCCACACGCTTCCGCGCACGCCGGAGCCGTTGACGGGGGAACGTACCGTGATCTGCAATTTCCTGCTCACCAGACCTCTGGAGCCGGCCGAGCTCACCGAGGTCCTCGCCGCCGTCGTACGGGTGCCGCACCGCCAGGTGGACGTCCGCGCCGGCCGTGACGCACTCGGGGAGCGCGACTGGGACGCGTTCGTCCTCTGTACGTACCACCCGGCGCGCGGCGATGTGGCGATGAGCCTCGACATCCAGGTCCAGCCCGCCACGGCCGTGTACGGCGCGCCCGCCACCGAGCCGGAACTGGCCGCCGCCTTCGCCGGAGCCACCGGGGTCCCCGTGCTCCACCCCGACGACCGTATCGACCCGGACACCTACTGGCTCACGGCCCCGACGGGCACGGTCACCAGGGCACGCCTCCTCGCCTCGGACGACGAGCCGACGACGTACACCGTGAACCCGGACGGGCTGCTCAGCCCGTGCGGCGCCTGAAGACCCCGAGAAACCTGAGAAAGGGGAGCAGCCATGATGACCACGCGCACCGCGGGTATGCCGGGCAGTTCACGGCGCGTCGTCCTGGCCGCGACGGCGGCAGCGCTGGCCCTGGGCCTCACCGGCGCCTGCGGCGGCGAGGGCGCCCCGGGGAAGGACGGCAGCCCCAAGGCCCAGGCAACGGCCACGGGCCCGGCCACGGATCCGGCCGCCGCCGGGAAGCCGTCCCAGGAGCCCACGCCCCGCCCCGGTCTCACCGGTATCGGCGCGAGCGACGGAAGGGTGCTCGGCCAGGGTGAACTGGACCGGGCGGTGCTCGCCACCGGCGATGTGTCCGGCTTCACCGCCGAACCGATGGCCGGCCCGCCGCCGCGGGGCGAGACCGCGGAGAAGGCCGAGTGCCGGCCCCTCACCGCCGTCATCAACGGCAGGCCGGAGCCGCTGGCCAAGGCCGTCGCGTTCCGGCAACTCGTCGGCCCGGAGGAACGCGGCCCGGCCGTGTCAGAGTTTCTGTCCGCCCATGGCGAGCAGGGCGCGACCGCCTTGCTGAGCCGTCTCCGTACCGCCGTCACGGCCTGCGCCGAAGGCTTCACCGCGACCGGCGGCGACGGCCCATCCACCTACACCGGGGTGAAGCCGCTGCCTCCCGTGAAGGCCGGTGACGACGCGCTCGCCTACCAGGTGACGGGCGACTTCGAGGGCGAACCGGTCCCGCTGGTGTTCCATCTCGTACGGGTCGGCGGCACCGTGGCCACGTTCTACACGGCCAACTTCGAGGACGGCAGAACCCCGAACCTGCCCCCGGCCCTGCTCACCGCCCAGGTGACCAAGCTCGGCTGAGGCCTAATCAGGCGCCTGGTCAGGGAGCGCCACGCTCACCCGTGTGCCCGGGCGCAGGCCCCAGCGTGCCATCGCGCCCGCCTCCGCCTCCAGTACATGGCGGGCCTTCCAGCGCGGCATGGCGAGCCGTCCGGGCCGCAGCGTGTGGACGTCGACAACCGTCAACTCCTTGTCCAGGTACGCCACATCGATGGCGAACCGCATCCGGAAGCTGTGCACGCTGTTGCACGGGGTGATCAGCAGCGCGCCGTCGATCCCGTCGCGCCCCAGCAGCCCGCGCCGCCGTGTCCCGTACGAGGCGGCGATCTCCAGCTCGACCGATCCGTCCTGTGTACCGTCCGCCGACCCGTCCTGCGGCCCGCCCTGCGATCCGTCCCGCGTTCCGTTCTGCGCCGGGACCGTCAGCCGCCCCTTGCCGTTCCGCCAAGTGCCCATGGCCGTAGACCGTAGCGCCCGCCGTCCGCCCCGCAACCCCTGCCCGCCCCTTCTGGGTCCTGGAGCGCCCGCGGTGGGCCCCTGGACCCATGACCGGGCCCGGTGGAGCGCCCTAGGGTCGGTGCTGTGTACGCCACGCTGATCGTCGTCGCCGTTCTCTGGGGCGGAACCACCGGACTGCTGCTGCCGCGTGCCGTGTACCGGCTCTCGGTCGCGCCGGAGGAGACCTGGCGCGCGGACTGCCCTGCCGGGCACCCGATCACGGGCCCGGCCCGTGGCTGGCTCGGCGGTACGCGCTGCGCGAGCTGCGAAGCGGGCGTCCCCGCCCGTACGGCCCCCGCACCCGCCGCCGAGGCCGAGGCCGACGACCGCGGCGCCACCGCCCGTACGGACACCGGCGCCGACACCGGCACGAGCACCGCCGGCGCGGACAGCGGTACGAGCACCGCCAACACCGGTACGAGCACCACCGACGAGGCGACCGGCAGCGCGCCCTCACCCGCCGTCCCCTACGCCCCCTCGGTCCTCCTCCCGCTTCTCACCGCCCTCGCCTGCGCGGCCCTCGCCGCCGCGACCGGGCCGCGCCCCGAACTCGCCGTCTGGCTCCTGCTCACGCCGTTCGCCGTGGTCCTCGCGCTGGTGGACCGTCATGTCCACCGTCTGCCCGACCACTTGACGCTTCCGCTCGCCGCGGCGGCGGCCGTCCTGCTCGGCGCCGCCGCGCTGCTCCCCGGTGCGGGCGGCTCGTGGACGGTGGCGCTGCTCGGCGGACTCGCCCTCGGCGCCTGCTACTTCCTGCTGTTCCTGATCAATCCGAACGGCATGGGCTTCGGCGATGTGAAGCTCGCGCTCTCCCTCGGGGTCGCCCTCGGCTGGTACGGCTGGCCGGTCCTCTTCGTCGGCGCCTTCGCCGGATTCCTGCTGGGCGCGGTGTACGGGCTCGGGCTGGTCCTGCTGCGCAGGGCGGGCCGCAAGTCGGCGATCCCGTTCGGCCCCTTCATGATCACCGGAGCCCTGATCGGCCTCCTCCTCGGCGGCCTCGCCGCCGCGTAAGGCTCGTACCGTACGACCCCGTGCCCCAGCACTCCGTCGCTCCGCGTCAAGGCGCGGCCCCTGCCCATCGCTCCTGAGGGTTACGGCGCGGAGTGGCCACTACTCGCCACGCCCGGCCCCGGAACCCGTGTGGGGCCCGGAATCCCGGGCCCCACAGGGTCTGCCGCCGCTTTCGGAGCGTCATCACGGCTCGTCGTGGCGCGCATCAGCCCTTACGAAGGGTTATGGTGGAAACCCCCCCTCGGGCCGGTCCGTATCCCCCCACGGACCGGCCCGTTTTCCATCTGTTCACAGACGCACGGCCGCGCCGTCAGGCACAGCGGCCGGAGCGCAGCCGTGGCGGCCCGGTCGGACAGCCGGGCCGGACCGTCAGCCCCGGCCGGCCCAGATGTTCGTCCCCGCGGTGTCCACCGCGAAGTCGTCGATCTCCTTCAGCTCATCGGCCGTGAGCGGCGCCCCGGCCAGCGCCGCGACATTCTCCTCAAGCTGCTTCACACTCGACGCCCCGATCAGCGCGGACGTCATCCGCGGATCGCGCAGCACCCAGTTCAGCGCGAGCTGCGCCAGCGACTGGTCCCTGCGGCGCGCGATGTCGTTCAGCCCGTTCAGCCGCCGTACGACCTCGTCCGACAGCAGATCCGGGTCGAGGGACTTGCCCTGCGTGGCCCGGGAGCCCTCCGGAATGCCCTTCAGATACTTGTTGGTCAGCAGCCCCTGTGCCAGCGGTACGAAGGAGATGCAGCCCATCCCGGCCGTCTCCAGCGTGTCCAGCAGCGAGTCGTCCTCGATCCAGCGGTTGATCATCGAGTAGGACGGCTGGTGGATGAGCGCCGGGACACCCATCTCCTTCAGCAGCCGCGCCGCCTCCGCGGTCTGCTCCGCGGTGTACGACGAGACACCTACGTACAGCGCCTTGCCCTGCTGCACGGCGGAGGCCAGCGCCCCCATCGTCTCCTCAAGAGGGGTGTCCGGGTCGAAGCGGTGCGAGTAGAAGATGTCGACGTAATCGAGGCCCATGCGCGACAGCGACGCGTCGAGCGAGGACAGCAGGTACTTGCGCGAACCCCACTCACCGTAAGGTCCGGGATGCATCAGATATCCGGCCTTGGAGGAAATGATGAGTTCGTCCCGGTAGGCCGAGAAGTCCTGCGCGAAGAGCTTGCCGAAATTCAGCTCCGCGGAACCCGCCGGCGGGCCGTAGTTGTTCGCAAGGTCGAAGTGCGTGACGCCGAGATCGAAGGCGCGGCGCAGGATCGCGCGCTGCGAATCGAGCGTCCTGTCGTCGCCGAAGTTGTGCCAGAGGCCGAGCGAGACCGCGGGCAGTTTCAGGCCACTGCGCCCGCTGCGCCGGTACTCCATGGAGTCGTACCGGCCGTCGGCGGCGAGGTAAGAGGGAAAATCAGTCATGCTTCATTCCTTATCACGGACTTGTGACAGACCGGGTTGGGTGACCATGGGGCCCGCGCAGTAGTGTGACGGCTCCGGGGTCCCTGGACCGGCCCCCAGTTCCCGTCCGGCGGATGTGCCGTCCCGCCGGCGGATGCGCCGGTCCCCATGGAATCGAGCCCCATGGAATCGAGAGGGTGGACTCAGTGAACTTGCGCGACCTGGTGTACAGGCTCTACGCACGCCGGGTGGAAGGCCGTCTCGACCATTCCCAGGTGCCCAAGCACATCGGAGTCATCCTCGACGGCAACCGCCGCTGGGCCAGGGCCTCCGGCGGTACGGCGGAGCAGGGGCACAAGGCCGGAGCCAGCAAGATCCAGGAGCTGCTCGGCTGGTGCTCCGAGACCAATGTCGAGGTCGTCACCCTCTGGCTGCTGTCCACCGACAACCTCGACCGCCCCGAGGACGAGCTGATCCCCCTGCTCGGCATCATCGAGAACGCCGTCCGGGATCTGGCCGCCGACGGCCGCTGGCGGGTCCACCATGTCGGCACGCTCGACCTGCTGCCCGGCCGTACGCAGACCGTCCTCAAGGAAGCGGAACAGGCCACCATCGGCAACGAGGGCATACTCGTCAATGTCGCCGTGGGCTACGGCGGCCGGCAGGAGATCGCGGACGCCGTCCGCTCCCTGCTGACGGACCACGCGAACAAGGGCACCACCTTCGAGGAGCTGGCCGAGATCGTCGACACCGACCTGATCTCGTCCCACCTCTACACCCGCGGCCAGCCCGACCCCGATCTGGTCATCCGCACCAGCGGCGAGCAGCGTCTCTCCGGCTTCATGCTCTGGCAGAGCGCCCATTCGGAGTACTACTTCTGCGAGGTCTTCTGGCCCGCCTTCCGCAAGGTCGACTTCCTGCGCGCCCTGCGTGACTACGCGGCGCGCCACCGCCGCTACGGGGCCTGACCCCTGCTCCGGGCGGCCCGGGCACGGCCGCGCAAGGCCGGAACAAGCCCTCGGAAGCGTTTCGTAAGCGCCCGGTGACACCCCCGTACAGCCCTTCCGCACCCCCTTCACCTGTGGTTCATCCACCGTCCGTCATATGCCATGGCATGGCGGCGCGTGTTCGAGGGAATACCTCCCCCAGGTCGATGTCCAAAAGCCAGGTCAGCGGACATCGCATCTCAGCGGACGGCATGGGGCCGTCCGCCCGGGAGGCCCTTTGCACCAGGACGACCGTGCGGTTGAACGTACGGGCGACATGGAGGGCCGGAGTCCGGCCCGCGCATGGGGTCCGAGTCCGGCCCACCCGCCCGCGACGCCGTCGCACCCCGACCTCATTCGAGGGGGTACGTCCTTCCGTGGTGACCAGCACAAAGCGCCGCATGCCCGACCGGCGCACCTACGTTCTCGACACCAGCGTCCTGCTGGCCGATCCGAACGCCATGTCCCGCTTCGACGAGCACGAGGTAGTGCTGCCGATCGTGGTGATCACGGAGTTGGAGGCCAAGAGGCACCATCCGGAGCTGGGCTATTTCGCCCGGCAGGTCCTTCGCCTGCTCGATGACTTCCGGGTCAGGTACGGCCGCCTCGACGCCCCGATCCCGCTGGGCGAGCTGGGCGGCACGATGCGTGTCGAGCTCAACCACTCCGATCCCGGGATCCTGCCCGCCGGCTTCCGGCTGGGCGACAACGACTCGCGGATCCTCGCGGTCGCACGGAACCTCCAGGCCGAGGGGTACGACGTGACGGTCGTCTCCAAGGACCTGCCGCTGCGGATCAAGGCGTCGTCGGTCGGTCTCCTCGCCGAGGAGTACCGCGCCGAGCTGGCCATCACGGACTCCTCGGGCTGGACGGGGATGAGTGAGCTGACGCTCGGCGCGGACCAGGTCGACCTCCTCTTCACCGAGGAGTCGCTCTATGTCCCCGAGGCGAGCGAACTGCCCGTGCACACCGGGCTGGTCCTCCAGTCCGAGCGCGGCAAGGCGCTCGGGCGGGTCACCGCGGAGGGCAATGTACGGCTCGTCCGCGGCGACCGGGAGGCCTTCGGGATCCACGGCCGCAGCGCCGAGCAGCGCATCGCCCTCGATCTCCTCCTCGACCCCGACATCGGCATCGTGTCGATGGGCGGCCGGGCCGGCACCGGCAAGTCGGCGCTGGCCCTGTGCGCGGGCCTGGAGGCGGTCCTGGAGCGCCGGCAGCACCAGAAGGTGATGGTGTTCCGGCCGCTGTACGCGGTGGGCGGGCAGGAGCTGGGCTATCTGCCCGGCACCGAGGCCGAGAAGATGAGCCCCTGGGCGCAGGCGGTCTTCGACACGCTCTCCGCGGTCGCGGGCCGCGAGGTGATCGAGGAGGTGCTGGGCCGCGGCATGCTCGAAGTGCTGCCGCTCACCCATATCCGCGGGCGGTCGCTGCACGACGCGTTTGTGATCGTCGACGAGGCGCAGTCGCTGGAGCGGAATGTCCTGCTGACCGTTCTGTCCCGGATCGGGGCGAACTCCCGGGTGGTGCTGACCCATGATGTCGCGCAGCGCGACAACTTGAGGGTGGGGCGGTACGACGGAATTGTCGCTGTCGTGGAGAAACTCAAGGGTCATCCGCTTTTCGCGCATGTCACCCTGACCCGCTCCGAGCGCTCGCAGATCGCCGCGCTGGTGACCGAAATGTTGGAGGACGGTCAGATCTAGGGGTAATCGCCGCACTTGGCCGCCCGGTATGAGCGCAGCAGCTTAGCCGGGCGGCGTTGTGTGCCGCGGCTCTTTCCCTTTTCTCCCGGGCCAAACGGGGTGTGAGCTATCCCACGCAACGAAGAATTGCCCTACGGTGTTGGCTTCCGGCAGAGTCTTGCTTCCGTCAGGCCCCGCATGCGGCACACGCGCACCCCCAGTGGTGCGGCACCACACAACTCAACAACTGCCGCCGTATGCCGCCCGCGCACCATGCGGCAGTCCCCGTAAGGGGGTTGTCCACCGGGCCCGTGTCTCCCGTGACCCAGTAGTGCGGAGGCCAGTGCCAGGGGCACGATCGCGTCCGCGGGGTCACCATGCGGGCGTTGCTGGAAGGACACCGTGTGAGCCGGATCTCGGTCCGGGGGTTCGCTGTGGCTTCGGCCACCGCGGTCACCACCGTCGGCGCAGTCGTGGGTGTTGCCTCGGGCGACCCCCAGGTCTCGGACAACGACTTCGAGACAGCAGCAGCCGACCTGACGCTCCTCGCGGACATCCCCGCGGGCCAGCAGGCGCAGGTGCAGACCGCGTCGCTGACCCAGCAGGCCGATGTGATGGCCGCGGAGGCCGACGCGAGCGCCAAGAAGTCCGCGGAGGAAGCGGCCCGTATCCAGGCCGCCAAGGACGCCAAGGCGAAGAAGGAAGCCGCCGAGGAGAAGGCCGAGCGCGAGCGGGAGGCCAAGGAGGCCGCCGAGCGCGCCAGCCGTGACGAGGTGCGGTCCGCCTCCTCCTTCGCTGCGCAGAGTTCGTACACCGTGTCCCAGGTCCAGGCGATCGCACGGCAGATGATCCCCGCCGACCAGTTCCAGTGCTTCAGCAACATCGTGGACCACGAGTCGGGCTGGAACTACCAGGCGCAGAACCCGTCCTCCGGTGCGTACGGACTGGTCCAGGCGCTGCCCGGCTCCAAGATGTCCTCGGCGGGCGCCGACTGGCAGACCAACCCGGCCACCCAGATCAAGTGGGGCCTCAACTACATGAACGACCGCTACGACAGCCCCTGTGGCGCCTGGTCGTTCTGGCAGGCCAACAACTGGTACTAGAGAGTGCCCGGCCCCGGTCGCCGCTGAGATACGCAGGCTCCCGGCGCTCAACCTTCCGAAGCCCCCCGCCGTCCCTACGGTGGGGGGCTTCACCCGTGTACGGTCGATTCGAACAGTTCCGGGGGAGTGAGTGCGGAGAAGGACGGGGGAAAGAGGAACCATCATGTCGAGAGTGCCGGCGTGGCTCAGCCAGATGGGTACGGGGCTGACCCGGATGGGAGAGCGGCTGGACCGGCGCAGGGCCCAGGCGGAGGCGGACGAGCCTCCCGTGCCCGTCAGGGTGGCCGCGCCCGATTCCGTACCACCGCCGCCCTCGTACGCACCCGACTCATCCGCACCCGCATCCGTGCCCGCCGTCCCCGGCAGGCCCGACCCTGTCACCGCGATCCCCTGGGGGATGCGGGTCGCGGGCGAGGCCGCCTGGCGGCTGCTTGTCCTCGCCGGGATGCTCTGGGTCCTGATGCGGGTCATCAGCGCCGTACAGCTCGTTGTCATGGCCTTTGTCGCGGCCCTGCTGATCACGGCCCTGCTCGAACCCACGGTCGCCTGGCTCAAGCGGGTCGGAGTGCCGCGCGGAGTGGCCACGGCCCTCACCGCTATCTCCGGATTCGTCCTGATGGGACTGGTCGGCTGGTTCGTGGTGTGGCAGGTCGTGGAGAACATCGACGATCTGTCCAACCGGGTCACCGACGGCATCAACGAGCTGAAGCGCTGGCTGCTCAACAGCCCGTTCCATGTGACCGAGGACCAGATCAACGACCTCGCGAAGAGCCTGAGCGACGCGGTCGGCTCCAACACCGAGGAGATCACCTCGGCCGGGATCCAGGGCGTGACGGTGATCGTCGAGCTGCTGACCGGGATCTTCCTCGCGATGTTCTCGACGCTCTTCCTGCTGTACGACGGCAAGAAGGTCTGGCAATGGTCGCTCAAGCTGGTCCCGGCGCAGGCCCGTGAGGGTGTCGCGGGGGCCGGGCCGCGCGCCTGGCACACCCTGACCGCCTATGTGCGCGGGACGGTGCTGGTGGCGCTGATCGACGCGCTGTTCATCGGGCTCGGGCTGTACTTCCTCGAAGTGCCGCTGGCCGTGCCGCTCGCCGTGATCATCTTCCTCGGCGCGTTCATCCCGCTGGTGGGGGCGGTGATCTCCGGCGCGCTGGCGGTGGTGGTGGCGCTGGTCACGCAGGATGTGTTCACCGCGCTGATGGTCCTGATCATCGTGCTCGGCGTGCAGCAGATCGAGGGGCATGTCCTCCAGCCGTTCATCCTGGGGCGCGCGGTACGGGTGCATCCGCTGGCCGTGGTCCTGGCGGTGGCCGCCGGGGGACTGGTGGCGGGGATCGCGGGGGCGGTGGTGGCGGTGCCGCTGGTGGCGGTCACCAATACGGTCGTCGGCTACCTCCGCGCGTACAGCCTGGAACGCGATCTGAGGCATGTGCGGCCGTCGTCGCCGGGCGCGGGCGCCGCGGCGGCCCCGTTGCCGGAGCCCGTGCCGGTCCCGGCGCCCGCTGCGGCTCCCACGTCTCCGGCCGCCGCGCCGGCGGTTGCCGAGGGCGGGGACGGCCGGGAGTGATATCCGAGCCGGAACTGGAGGGGGAGGGTACGGGGGAGGGACCGCCCGAGGGGGCGTCCGGCATCCCGGCTCCCCGGGCCGGGGCCGGCGAGGGGGAGAGATTCACGGATTCCGGGGTGGCCGTCGGCTCCGGGTCCGGGCCGGCCGCCGGTTTCCAGGCGTCCGGCGGCTCCGGGGCGGTCGCCGGGGCGCACGGGACCGCCGGATCCGAGGCGCCTGCCGGAGTGCGGCCGGTCGCCGATGACGGGCCGGTCGCCGGATCCGAGACCATCGCCGGTACGAGGCCGCTCCGGCTGCCCGCGGGGCGCGGGCCCTGGCTGTGGGCGCTCGGCGGGGCGGTCGTCGCCTCCGCGATATGGGCCGGCGGACTGTACGCGTACGGCGAGACGGAGCCGGATCTGGGCGGCTACCGGGTCAGCTCGAACCTCTGCCTCGACGCCGAACTGCCCGCCCTCAGCGGCCTTCTCGGCAAGCGGCAGTCACCGATGGCGGCCGCGGACGAGCAGCTCGCGATCGACCGGGCGTACTGCAACCTCACCCTGATGCCTGGCCGCCCGAACGAGGTCAAGAACGACAGCCGCCCCCGCTCGTACGCCGCGGTCAATATCCTCTACAGCCTGCACAAACAGACCGACCCGGGCCCGGAGTTCGACGCCACGGTGACCGATCTCGCCCCTGAAGGCTCGCTGGAGCGCCGTGTTCTGCGTATCCCGGATCTGGGCGAGCGCGCCTATCTGGTGACGGATCCCTCGGGCGACTCCCCGCAGCTGAAGGTCCTCGACGGCCGGGCCGTGATCAGCATCTCGGTGGGCCGTATGGCGGACTACATCGCGGACCCGGTGACGGGCGAGTACCAGGAGTCGGCGCCGCTCGACTTCTCCGGTGTCGAATCCGCGATGGTCGAGGACATGAAGGACCTGATGACCGCGCTCAAGCGCTGAGTCCGGCGACCGGAAGGGCCCTGGGGCCGGAAGGGTCCTGGGCCGGAAGGGTCCTGGGCCGGAAGGGTCCTGGGCCGGAAGGGGCTCCGGGGGCGCCCCACATGTGCGTGGGACCCATGTGCGTGGGACCCATATGCGCGGACCCCATCTCGCTCGCGTCTGTGTGGACGGCGCCCATGTGGTGGGCCCATGTGTGCGGCCCGCACATATGGGCCGCACGCACGCCCCTACTCTTCGAGGACCGCCTCCGCGTCCAGCGTCGTACCGACCGCCTGGATCACCGAGGCGATCCTGAACGCCTCCTGGATCGTCTCCCGGTCCACGCCCGCCCTGCGCAGCACCTGCTCATGCGAGTCCAGGCACGCACCGCAGCCGTTGATCGCGGAGACCGCGAGCGACCACAGTTCGAAGTCGATCTTCTCGACGCCCGGGTTGCCGATGACATTCATCCGCAGACCCGCGCGGAGCGTCCCGTACTCGGGGTCCGACAGCAGATGCCGGGTCCGGAAGAAGACATTGTTCACGGCCATGACCGCTGCGGCCGTCTTAGCGGCGGTGTACGCCTCGGGGCTCAGCTCCGCCTTGGCCCGCGGCGCCAGCGCGGCGAGCACCGCCCGCGAGCGCGAGGCGATCGCACAGACCAGCACGGTGCCCCAGAGCTGCTGCCGCGACAGCTTGCTGTCGCCGATGACGGAACCGAGGTTCAGCCGCAGATCCTTGGCATAGTCCGGAATGGCCGACTTCAGCTTGTCGAGTCCCATCGCTCTCCTGGTCGGGGCCGGATGTCCCATGGTCGCACAGGCCGAATTCAAGCCTGTCCGGCGATTGAGGACACAACCTCCTGGCCCGCCCGGCTCGGGCCTTCGCAACCCTTTTGCTCCCCCATGAGTCAGTTCCACTGACACAGGTGCGGATTGTCACGTCCGGAAAGTCCGGATCGATAGCTCTTTGTCACAGCCAGCGGTGTTAGCTTGCTGAGCTGATTCCGGACCTGAGAGCGGAGCGACACGGCGATGGGCCGAGCTGAAGCCAGACGGGCGCGGCAGCGCGGGGCGCGCCGGGCCGGGAAGAACGGCGGCCACGGCGGCATACGGCGCCTCTTCACGCCCAAGAAACTGCTCGGCGCCTTCTTCGGGCTCTGCCTCCTCGGCATGGGCGCGTTCTTCGTGATCTACATGCTCGTCCCCGTCCCCAGCGCCAACGCGCAGGCCGAGATGCAGAGCAACGTCTACAAGTACAGCGACGGCACCATCCTCGCCCGTACCGGCGAGATCAACCGCGAGATCGTCGGCCTCGAACAGATACCCAAAGAGGTCCAGCGCACGTTCGTCGCCGCCGAGAACAAGAGCTTCTACCAGGACTCCGGAGTCGACATCAAGGGCACGGCCCGCGGCCTGATCAACACCCTCTCCGGCAAGGGCAAGCAGGGCGGCTCGACCATCACGCAGCAGTACGTCAAGAACTACTACCTGAACCAGGACCAGACGGTCACCCGCAAGCTCAAGGAGCTGGTGATCTCCCTGAAGGTGGACCGGAAGAAGGACAAGAACGAGATCCTCGCCGGGTACATCAACACCAGCTACTACGGCCGCGGCGCGTACGGAATCCAGGCCGCGGCCCAGGCGTACTACGGCATCGACGCGTCCCGGCTCAATGTCTCCCAGGGCGCCTATCTCGCCGCGCTGCTCCAGGCGCCCAGCCAGTACGACTGGTCCGCGGCCGGCGACACCGGCAAGCGGCTGGTCACCGAGCGCTGGAACTACGTACTCGACAACATGGTCGAGATGAAGTGGCTGGACGCCTCGGTCCGCGCCGGCCTGAAGTTCCCCGTACCGCACGCCCCCAAGGCCGCCCCCGGCATGGAGGGCCAGACCGGCTATCTGGTCGAGGCCGCCAATGACGAACTCGCCCGCGAGGGCGTCGACAAGGCGGACATCGACGCGGGCGGCTGGACGATCACGCTCAATATCGACAAGAAGCGCCAGCGCCAGCTGGAGGAGTCGGTCGACAAGGAGCTGGAGAGCAAGCTCGACCGCAAGAAGAACCCGACCGACGCGACCGTCCAGGCCGGCGCGACCTCCGTAGATCCCAAGACCGGGCGGGTCGTCGCGCTGTACGGCGGCAGAAGCGCCACCGAGCACTGGATCTCCAACGCCACCCGCGACGACTACCAGCCCGCCTCCACCTTCAAGCCGGTCGTCCTCGCCTCCGCCCTGGAGAACGGCGCCGAGACCCAGGACGGCGAGAAGATCGGTGTCAACACGCGGTACGACGGCACCAGCAAGCGGCCGGTCGAGGGCAGCGACACCCCCTTCGCCCCGGAGAACGAGGACGACCAGGACTACGGCCGGGTGACCGTCCAGACCGCCATGAACAAGTCCATCAACGCCGTCTTCGCACAGATGGTGGTCGATGTGACCCCGGCCAAGGCCAAGCGCACCGCGCTGGACCTCGGGATGCCGGACGGTGACGACTTCCCCGCGCGCCCGGCCATCTCCCTCGGCACGATGACCGCCTCCACGTGGGACATGGCCGGCGTGTACGCGACGCTCGACAACCACGGCAGGAAGGTCACGCCCACCATCGTGAAGGCCGCCTCGCACAAGGACCGTACGGTCGAGCTGCCCAACCCGGTCGGCAAGCAGGTCATCAGCCGCGAGACCGCCGACACCGTGACCCATGTGCTCCAGGGCGTCGTGGACCGCGGATCCGGCTTCGAGGCCGACAGCTCCGCCTATGACGCGGCGGGCAAGACCGGCACCTCGGAGGAGAACAGGTCCGCGTGGTTCGCCGCGTACACCCCCCAGCTCACCACGGTCGTCGCGCTCTTCGGCGAATCCCCCAAGCAGGGCGGCAAACAGGTCTCCCTCACCGGCACCGCCAACAGCGGCCGAGCCAACGGTGGCGGTTTCCCCGCCAGGATCTGGGCGGACTACACGCTCGGCGCGCTGAACGGCGGCTCGGACGCCCGGTTCGATCTGGAGATCCCCGAGCCGGTACGGGAGGAGCCGACGGTGCCACCCAGCGAGACGGCGCCGGAGGAGACCCCGACCACCGAGGCGCCGCCGCCCACGCCCACCCAGGTAGAGCCCCCGCCGACGGAGAGCCCGAGCGAGAGCCCTTCCGAGACGCCCGAGGAGAGCCCGCCGGCCACCGACCCGGGCCCGGGGGAGACGAGCAGCAGTGACCCCGGCGGCGCGGAGACCGGTATCCCCACCGCGGGGGCCGGCCATCCGGGAGGCCCGCCCACCCGCTGACGAAAGCCGACGCGCTGACAGCCGAGGGCGGCCCCACCGGGGCCGCCCTCGGAAACGCGCCAGGCGGACGTGCCAGGCGCACGCGCTGATCAGCAGCCTCAGCAGCTCTGATCAGCCGCCGTTCATGTTCTTCGCGATACGGTCGCCGATCACCTTGTCGATGTTGCGCCAGTACTGGAGCGCCCGGTCGAGCACCGGCCGGGACACGCCCTGCGCCAGATGCCCGCTGACGTTCGACACCAGCCGGTCGCGCGCCGCGTCGTCCAGGACCTCGCGCACCTGCGTGCCCGCCTGGCCCCAGTCGTCGTCCTCGCGGTGCAGCTTGTACGCCTCGCGCACCATCTCGCCCGCCGCGGCCCACCCCGCCGGGTCGCCGAAGCGCTCGGTGTCGGCCGCCGGACCGCCGTACGAGTTCGGCGCGTACGGCCTGGCCGTCGCCGACGGCTCGTACCGCATCGGTCCGTCCTTCGCGTACGAGCGCACCGGAGTCCGCGCCCGGTTCGGCGGGAGCTGGGTGTAGTTCGGGCCGATCCGGTACCGGTGGGTGTCCGGGTACGAGAACAGCCGGCCGAGCAGCATCTTGTCCGGCGACGGGCCGACGCCCGGGATCAGATTCGAGGGCTCGAACGCGGCCTGCTCGATATGGATGAAGTAATCTTCCGGATTCTTGTTGAGCGTCATCCGGCCGACATCGATCAGCGGATAGTCGCCGTGCGGCCACACCTTGGTCAGATCGAACGGATTGAACCGGTAGTCGGCCGCGTCCTCGAACGGCATGATCTGGACCTTCAGGCTCCAGCTCGGCGCGTTGCCGGACTCGATCGCCCCGTACAGATCACGCCGGTGGCAGTCCGCGTCCGAGCCGGCCATCGCATCGGCATCGGCCTGCGGAAGGAAGTCGATGCCCTGGTCGGTCTTGAAGTGGTACTTCACCCAGAACCGCTCGCCCGCGCCGTTCACCCACATATAGGTGTGCGAGCTGTAGCCGTTCATATTCCGGTACGTCTTCGGAATACCGCGGTCGCCCATCAGCCAGGTGACCATGTGCGCGGACTCGGGCGACAGCGTCCAGAAATCCCACTGCATGTCGTTGCTGCGGAGTCCGGTGGCGGGGTGGCGCTTCTGCGAGCGGATGAAGTCCTGGAACTTCTGCGGATCACGGACGAAGAAGACCGGCGTGTTGTTGCCGACCATGTCGTAGTTGCCCAGCTCGGTGTAGAACTTCAGCGCGAAGCCGCGGGGGTCGCGCCAGGTGTCGGGCGTGCCCATCTCGCCGGCGACCGTGGAGAAGCGGGCGAGCATGTCCGTACGTTGGCCGGGCTGGAACACCACGGCCTTGGTGAACTGGCTGACGTCGTTCGTCACCTCGAAGACGCCGTACGCGCCCGCGCCCTTGGCGTGGACGACGCGCTCGGGGACCCGTTCGCGGTTGAACTGGGCCATTTTCTCGATCAGATAGTGGTCTTGCAGCAGGATCGGCCCGTCGGGGCTGATGGTGAGCGAATGCTCGTCGCTCTCCACCGGGATGCCGACGTTGTTCGTCGTGTAAGCCGTCCTGGAGGATGACCCGGTCACGAAACGTCCTCCCGTCGATAGAAGGCCCGGGGAACCGGGGGCGACCCGGGGAATGGCAGCGGTCATTGAGCCCGCCTTCCCCAGTCAAGCCCTCCCACTCGATGTCGGCAACATCTACATTCGAGGGATTTGGTTGATTTGCCGGATTTTGCCGGACCGGGCTCTTCTGGGACTCTGCCGGTCCGGATCCTTCCGCGCGGTCACGTCCCGGCCTCTCCCGCGGTCACGTCCCGGGCCCTTCGCGCTCACATCCGGGTCGGCAGCTCGAACCAGACCACCTTGCCGGTGGACAGCCGTGTCGCGCCCCAGCGCCGCGCCAGCCGGTTGACCAGGAACAGTCCCCGGCCGCCCTCGTCCGTGTCACGGGCCCGCCGCTGCCGGGGAAGCTGCGGCGAATCGTCCCCGACCTCACAGCGCAGTACGTCCGTACGGAGCAGCCGCAGCGTCACCGGCCGCTCCGCGTACCGCACGGCATTGGTGACGACCTCGCTGATCAGCAGCTCGACCGAATCGCTCAGATCCTCCAGGTCCCAGCGGGCCAGCGCGCGCCGGGCCAGCCGCCGGGCCCGGCCCGGAGCGGCGTCCTCCGGTTCCAGGAACCAGTACGCCACATCACTCGGCGCGATTCCGTCGAAGCGGGCCGCGAGCAGCGCGATGTCGTCGTCACGGTCGCCGGGACCGAGCACATCGAGGACGTCGTCGCAGAGCGCCTCCAGCGGCGGCGAATGGTCGGGCCCGGTGAGCTGCGCGGTGGCGGCCAGCCGCTCCCTGAGCTGCTCGATCCCCGTCCAGACATCGCGCAGCCGCGACTCGACCAGCCCGTCCGTATAGAGGAGCAGCGTCGCCCCGGCGGGCGCGTCCAGCTCGACGGCCTCGAAGTCCACCCCGCCGACCCCGATGGGCGCCCCGGGCGGCACCCGGAGGACCTCGGCCCGGCCGCCGAGATGCAGCAGTATGGGCGGCGGATGGCCCGCGTTGGCGATGGTGATCCGGTGCGAGACCGGGTCGTACACCGCGTAGAGACAGGTCGCCATCCGGTCCGAGCCGAGCCGCTGCGCCTGCTCGTCGAGATGGTGCAGCACCTCCTGCGGCGGCAGATCGAGACCGGCGAGGGTCTGCGCGGTGGTGCGGAGCTGACCCATGATCGCCGCGGAGGTCATGGAGTGGCCCATGACATCGCCGACCACCAGCGCGACGCGGCTGCCGGGCAGCGGGATCGCGTCGTACCAGTCACCGCCTACCCGGGCGGTCTCGGCGGCCGGGAGATAGCGCGAGGCCAGCCGGACACCGGTGGGCTGCGGCAGGTTCTCCGGCAGCATCGTGCGCTGCAACTCGTCCGCGATATACGCCTCGCGTCCGTACAGCACCGCCTTGTCGATGCCCAGCGCGGTGTGCGTGGCGAGCTGCGCCGCGACCAGCAGATCGTTCGGCTCGAAGGCGGCGCGGTCCGGCCTGCGCAGGAACACGGCCGCGCCGATCACCCGCCGCCGACCGCGCAGCGGCGCGAGGATCGCCCGGTGCCCGGTCGGTACGGCACGGTCGGCGCCCAGCAGCTCGGGCAGCGCGGCACGGGCCGCCGCGGAGTCGCCGAAGACCGGCCGGACCCCGCGCAGCACCTCGGAGAGCGCGCCGCCGGAACCCACCTCGCACAGCTCGGCGGCCGGCATCACATCGGACTGCGGGTCCAGGATCGGCAGCCGCAGACCGTCGGCGGCCTGGAGCGGGATACCGCCGGTCTCGGTGTCGTCGTCGGTCAGCCGCAGCCGGTCGGTGCGCCGCAGCCGCAGCACGAACGGCGACACCGGCCGCTCGTCGCCGACGGGCAGCGGATCGCGCAGATAGACGAGTATGGCGTCGGAGAAGGTCGGGACCGTCGCCCGGCAGAGCCCGAGCACGATCTCGTCGAGGTCTATCCCGCGTGCGATCCGGCGGGTCGCGGCGCCCACGAAGCGCAGCCGGTCGCCCTCGCGCCGCGACGTGGCGGCGGGGTCGGGCGCGGGCGCAGGCACGGCGGGCCCGGGCAGGCCGGGGACGCCCGCCTCCTGCCGCGGCCGGGTGCGTTCCTGCGGCCGGGCAACCAGGGGCTGCCGGCCTTCGTGGGAAGGAGGGTGCTCCGTCACGCGTGGGGTTCCGTCCGTCCGGGCCGGTGGTGCGCTGCGATCGCTTCTACTGGGGCAGGTCCCGGCAGTGCCGTTCCCTGCCGGGGTCTGTGTCCAGGCCGTGTCCGGTACCTGGTCGGGACGCCCGGGGGCGTCTTACGGTTCCTGCTGGGCCCGCAACGCACGGCTCCACCCCCTCGTAGTGACTCGGTCGTCATGACGTGCGGTCGTAGCGGCTGACGGTGTGACGTCTGGTGACATGCAAGGTGACTAGCGTGTGTCGAACAGTGTGACTAACGGTCAGGCCGGTTGCTGCGCTCACCCGTTGCCCCGGTGCAGTCTTCCGGAGGACGATCCTACGTTTGAACCCCTGGGGCACATCAAGGGTCTCATGACGTCGGCGGCGGCGCCCCTGCGATCACGGCCTTGGTCAGCACTGTTCCGGCCACTCGTTGACGCTTCCGGCCATCTTCCGGACATGACTTCGCCGGTGCGGGCGACGATGTGAAGAGCTGTACGGGGAGTTGTACGGGGAGCCGTGCCGGTGCTGCGCGGGGCCGTGCCGGTGGTGCGCGGGGCCGTGGAGCGGGCTCTCCGTGCGGGGCCCTGGCCGGTCAACGGGCCCCGGCCCCGGTACGTACCGGCGCCCGGTCCCAGTCGTCGGGCAACTCCGGCACCGGCCAGTGCGGTTCCGGCCGCCAGTGCTCCCAGCCGTCGCGGAACGGCGCGCCCCAGGCGGTGATGGCCTCGACCGCCGCCAGCCCCGCCTCCCTGACCCGGCGCGCCTGGGCGGGCGCCATCAGCCCGTCCTGCTGGGCCTGGGCGAACTCGTCCTCGTCGCGCCACCGCCAGCTCCGGTCGGGAAAGACGTCGATGTCGAGGAAGTGGTCCTCCGAGTCGACACCGCCGGCCCAACGGGTGAGCGGCTCCTCCAGGTTCACGTACCAGTTCTGGAACTGCCAGCCGTGCTCCCACCACAGCCACACCGACCATGGCTCACCGGGCCGGGCCAGCTTGAGCACACCCATGCCGTACCACCGGTCGCGCACCACCGTGCGCGGTGTGGTGTAGCGGGTGGCCAGCGGCTCCTGCTGGATCGGCGAGCCGTCGGCGAGCGCGGGCTTCACACAGGGGGTGTCCGGCGCCAGCCAGGCCGCGAGCAGTTCGTCGGAGTCCTCGACGACCGTGACGGGACGGCAGATATGCACACGGTCCCCGGCGTTCTCCCGGTACCGCCACAGAATCTGTGTGCCAGGCGCCCAACGCCCGGCTGTCGCCGTCTCTGTCATGCGCAGATCCTAGGCCGTCTTCCGGAAGACATACTGTCCGTCTTCCGGATCGCTGTGTGGTGTGATGCCCGTTCACGGGCGGGTCATCCGCAGGACGTCCAGCGCCTCGTCGAGCTGCGCCAGGGTCAGGTCGCCGCGCTCCACATAGCCCAGCTCCAGGACCGTTTCGCGGATGGTGCGGTGGTCGGCGAGGGACTTCTTGGCGACCTTCGCGGCCTCCTCGTACCCGATGTACTTGTTCAGCGGGGTGACCACGGAGGGCGACGACTCGGCGTACGCACGGGCCCGTTCGGCGTTCGCGGTGATGCCGTCGACCGTACGGTCCGCCAGCAGCCGGGACACATTCGCCAGCAGCCGTACGGACTCCAGGAGGTTCTTCGCCATCACCGGGAGCATCACATTCAGCTCGAAGTTCCCCGCCGCGCCGGCCGCCGCGACCGTGGCGTCATTGCCGGTGACCTGCGCCGCGACCATCAGCACGGCCTCCGGGATCACCGGATTGACCTTGCCGGGCATGATCGAGGAGCCGGGCTGCAGATCCGGGAGGCTGATCTCGGCGAGACCGGTGCGCGGCCCCGAGGCCATCCAGCGCAGGTCGTTGGAGATCTTCGTGAGCGAGACCGCGACCGTACGGAGCTGTCCCGAGGTCTCCACCAGCCCGTCGCGCGCCCCCTGCGCCTCGAAGTGATCACGGGCTTCTGTCAGCGGCAGTCCCGTGGCGCGGGCGACCTCGGCGATGACGGCGGCGGAGAAGCCCGGCGGGGTGTTGATGCCGGTGCCCACCGCCGTACCGCCCAGGGGCAGTTCGGCGAGGCGCGGCAGCGAGGCGGTGAGCCGCTCCACTCCGTATCTGATCTGCGCGGCATAGCCGCCGAACTCCTGGCCCAGCGTGACGGGTGTGGCGTCCATCAGATGCGTACGGCCCGACTTGACCACGGAGCCGAACTCCTCGGCCTTGCGCTCCAAGGCCGCCGCGAGATGCTCCAGCGCGGGGATCAGCTCGCCGGTGACCGCGGCCGTCGCGGCGATGTGGATGCTCGAAGGGAACACGTCGTTGGAGCTCTGCGACGCGTTCACATGGTCATTGGGATGGACCTCGCGGCCGGGGCCGAGGCGCTCCGTGGCAAGGGTGGCGAGCACCTCATTCGTGTTCATATTCGAGGAGGTACCCGAGCCCGTCTGGAAGACGTCCACCGGGAAGTGGTCGTCCCACCGGCCCTCCGCGACCTCGGCCGCCGCGTCCTGGATGGCGTCCGCGATGTCCTTGCCGATCACCCCGAGGTCGGCGTTGACCTTGGCCGCGGCGGCCTTGATCCGGGCCAGCGCCTCGATGTGGGCGCGCTCCAGCCGCTGTCCCGACACCGGGAAGTTCTCCACCGCGCGCTGTGTCTGGGCACGCCACTTGGCGTGCGCGGGGACCCGGACCTCGCCCATCGAGTCGTGCTCGGTGCGGTACTGGTGCTCATCGGTCGTCATCGTCGTCGTACCTCCTGCTGGGAGAGCGTCCGGCAGGCCCGCTGTGTTCCCGGGACATTCCCACGAAAGTGTTCATTCCCACGAAAGTGTTACGGCGAAGAGGACGTTGTGCGGAGCACGGGTGACGAGGCCCGGGGCCGGGGCCCGTTGGCGGAGAGCCGGGTACGTACGGGCCCCGGGGCCGGCGTCAGGCGAGGCCGGGGCCGCGCACCGGGATGGAGGTGAACGTCGGCGCCGGGGCCGGTTCGGTGAAGAAGTCGTTCCCCTTGTCGTCCACGACGATGAACGCCGGGAAGTCCTCCACCTCGATCCGCCAGACCGCCTCCATGCCCAGCTCCTCGTACTCGACGACCTCGACCTTCTTGATGCAGTCCTGCGCGAGCCGCGCCGCCGGGCCGCCGATCGAGCCGAGGTAGAAGCCGCCGTGCGCGGCGCAGGCGTCGGTGACCTGCTTCGAGCGGTTGCCCTTGGCGAGCATCACCTTGGAGCCGCCGGCCGCCTGGAACTGCTCCACGTACGAGTCCATGCGGCCCGCAGTCGTCGGGCCGAACGACCCCGACGCGTACCCCTCGGGCGTCTTCGCCGGGCCCGCGTAGTACACCGGGTGGTCCTTCAGGTACTGCGGCATCTCCTCGCCCGCGTCCAGCCGTTCCTTGATCTTGGCGTGCGCGATGTCGCGGGCCACGACCAGCGGTCCGGTGAGCGAGAGCCGGGTCTTGACGGGGTACTTCGTCAACTCGGCGAGCACTTCGTCCATCGGACGGCTGAGGTCGACCTTGACGACGGCACTCGCGTCGTCCAAGTGCTCGTCCGTGGTGTCCGGCAGGAAGCGCGCCGGGTCGGTCTCCAGTTGCTCCAGGAAGACGCCCTCCGCGGTGATCTTCGCAACGGCCTGGCGGTCGGCCGAGCAGGAGACGGCGATCGCGACCGGCAGCGAGGCGCCGTGGCGCGGCAGGCGCACCACACGGACGTCATGGCAGAAATACTTGCCGCCGAACTGCGCGCCGATACCGATCCGCTGGGTCAGTTCGAAGACCTTCTGCTCCAACTCCTTGTCACGGAAGCCATGACCGGTCGGAGAACCCTCGGACGGCAATTCGTCCAGATAGTGCGCGGAGGCGTACTTCGCGGTCTTGAGCGCGAATTCGGCGGACGTGCCGCCGACGACGATCGCGAGATGGTAGGGCGGGCACGCGGCGGTCCCCAGGGAGCGGATCTTCTCCTCCAGGAACTTCATCATGGAGGTTTCGTTGAGCACCGCCTTGGTCTCCTGGTACAGGAACGACTTGTTGGCGGAACCGCCGCCCTTCGCCATGAAGAGGAACTTGTACGCACCGCCGTCCGTCGCGTACAGCTCGATCTGCGCGGGCAGGTTCGAGCCGGTGTTCTTCTCCTCCCACATGGTGAGCGGAGCCATCTGCGAATAACGCAGATTCAACTTGGTGTACGCGTCATAGATACCGCGCGAAAGGGCTTCCTCGTCCCCGCCCCGCGTGAGCACGTTCTGTCCGCGCTTGCCCATCACGATCGCCGTGCCGGTGTCCTGGCACATGGGGAGAACACCCGCGGCCGCGATATTCGCGTTCTTCAGGAGATCGAGCGCCACGAACTTGTCGTTCGACGACGCCTCGGGGTCGTCCACGATCCTGCGGAGCTGGGCGAGATGGGCCGGGCGCAGATAGTGCGAGATGTCGTGCATGGCCTCCGCGGCCAGGGTGCGCAGCGCCTCGGGCTCGACCTTGAGGAACGTACGCCCGTCGGCCTCGAAGGTCGAGACACCCTCGGCGGTCACCAGCCGGTAGGGCGTGGTGTCCTCGCCCAGCGGAAGCAGATCGGAGTACGCGAACTCTGGCATTGCGGCCATTCCTCACTCGACAGACGGCGGCGCGGCCTCCATCGGCGGCGCGGCCTCCAGCCTAGGGCGCCGCACTGACAGCGCACCTGTGAGGTCAGGTGTGAGCTAGGGCTCAGTCGGTGGTGATGGTTGCGGGGCCGGTCGCGAGGCCGGTCGCGCGGTTCGCCCGGACTTGTCGCCCGCTGCCACTAGTCGCGATCTATCGCGTTTCGCTACCCTGGGTCCGTGGACCTCGAAAAGCACCCCCAGAAGCCGGCCGTGCCGGCGGAGCCCGCCGGTATCCGGGCCTCCGACGCCGACCGGGACCGGATCGCTGACATCCTCCGGGAGGCCCTGGCGGAGGGCCGCCTGGACGCCGAGGAGCACGGAGAGCGGATCGACGCCGTCTACCGGGCCAAGACCCTGGGCGAACTGGAGCCGCTCGTACGGGACTTGCCCGCGACCGGCGCCGACGGCAGGCCGGCCGCCCCGGCCGCGCACTCGTCGGCGGGGTACGGATACGGCCCGGAGGACCCCACCGCCCCCGCCGAGAATCTCGTCGCGGTCTTCAGCAGCTCGACCCGCAAGGGCCGCTGGCGCATCGGCAGCAGGACCAACGCCTTCGCGCTCTTCGGCAATATCGAGATCGATCTGACCGAAGCGCTCTTCGGGCAGCGCGTCACGGTGATCAACGCGACGTCCATTTTCGGCAATGTCGAGGTCCGTGTACCCGAGAACATCTCGCTGCGCGGCAACGGCACGGGCATCTTCGGCAATTTCGAAGTCCTCACCCTGGAGGCCCCCGACGTGGACGCCCCGGCCGTTGTCGTGAACGGATACTCCGTGTTCGGCAATGTCGAGGCCAAGCCGAAGCGCGGCAAGCGGGTCGCGGACCTCCGCGACCGGTTCCGTAAGCACCTCGGTCACTGAGCCCGGCCGGCGGCCCGGGCGCTGGTTTTTTCCGGCCAAAGGCGCCCGCCGGTGATTGAACGTCCGGAATTCAGGGCGGTGTTCCGGACTCCGAACTCGGTGCCACGCAGTGCTTAGGAGCGCGCACAGCGGGTAGGGAAAGCTGCATCGTCTCTCGCTCGCGAAGCCGTCGTCAGGAGTAGACCGTGCTGCAACTGCCGCATCAGCCCCTGCAGGTCGCCGCCGTACCGTCCCAGCGGAGTCCCGCTCGGGAGGATCAGGCCGGCCCCTGGCATTCGGAGGCGGTGTGCCGCCGGGACGAAGCCGCGTTGTTCTTCGCCCCATCGAAGGAGCCGACAGCCGCGAGGCTGGCGCGGGAGGAGGCCGCGAAGCGGGTCTGCGCCCGCTGTCCGGTCATGGTGGACTGCCGGGAGCACGCGCTGCTCCAGCCCGAGCCGTACGGAGTATGGGGCGGGCTGACGGCGGCCGAGCGCCGGGTGGTGCTGGCCCGCCGGAGACGGCGTGAGGTGGAGCTGCGGAAGGCCGCGGCGGCGGGCGAGCGGATCGCCGGCTGACCGGCCGCACGGCCGACTCGTACCCCCGTAACCACGCACTCCCGTACTCCCGTAATCCCGCGGTCCTGGCGCGCACGCGGATTCGGATACGGAAAGGGCGCCCCGCCGCACAACGGGGCGCCCTCTCCGATGTCCGCGTCCGCGCGGCGGCCTGCGTGCCCGGGCCGACTGAGCCTGCCGGGCGCGCAAGCCGGCGCGGCTACTTGGCGCGGTCGAAGTCGATCGTGCTGTAGGCCCTGAGCTTCGACAGCCGGTGGGTCGAGTCGATCTGCCGGATCGTGCCCGACTTGGAGCGCATGACCAGTGACTGGGTGGTCGCGGTCTCCGAGCGGTAGCGCACTCCGCGCAGCAGCTCGCCGTCCGTGATGCCGGTGGCGACGAAGAACACGTTGTCGCCGCTGACCAGGTCGTCGGTGGACAGGACGCGGTCCAGATCGTGCCCCGCGCCGATCGCGCGCTCCCGCTCCTCCTCGTCCTTGGGCCAGAGCTTGCCCTGGATCACACCGCCGAGGCACTTTATGGCGCACGCCGAGATGATCCCCTCGGGCGTACCGCCCACGCCCATCAGCAGATCGATCCCGGTGCCCTCGCGCGCGGCCATGATCGAACCGGCGACATCGCCGTCGGAGATGAACTTGATCCGGGCCCCGGTCTCCCGGATCTCCTTGACGATGCCCTCATGGCGGGGCCGGTCGAGGACGACGACGGTGACGTCCTCGGGCGAGGAGCGCTTGGCCTTGGCGACCCGGCGGATATTGACGGCGACGGGCGCGTCGATGTCGACGAAGTCCGCCGCCTCGGGCCCGGTCACCAGCTTGTCCATGTAGAAGACCGCGGACGGGTCGAACATGGTGTTGCGGTCGGCGGCGGCCAGGACCGCGATGGCGTTGGGCATGCCCTTGGCGTTCAGGGTGGTGCCGTCGATCGGGTCGACCGCGATGTCGACCTCGGCGCCGGTGCCGTCCCCGACCCGTTCGCCGTTGTACAGCATCGGGGCCTCGTCCTTCTCGCCCTCGCCGATGACGACCACGCCGTTCATCGACACCGTGGAGACAAGGGTGCGCATCGCGTTCACCGCGGCGCCGTCCGCGCCGTTCTTGTCACCGCGCCCGACCCACCGGCCGGCCGCCATCGCGGCTGCCTCGGTGACTCGGACCAGCTCCAGGGCGAGATTGCGGTCGGGTGCCTCGGGAGACACCTCAAGTGGGGGCGGCAGGTGATGTTCGGTCATCGGATCGCACCTTTCTGTACGGCGACGGCCGGAAAAGAGGGTGATACGACTGTATCCGCACCCCGCCAGATTGAGCAGAGGGGCCCACGGATGAGCGGGGAGCCCTGATGCGACGATGGTGGGGTGGCAGGTATGCGAGGCAGGCAGACGGTGCGGGACATGTTCCTGTCGATGGCGGTCATCGGGGTCGTTGTCGCGGGCATCTATGTGTTCATTCCGCATGACGACAAGGCGGTCCCGGTCAAGGCGGTCGACTACCGCGTCGAGCTGCTGACCGCGCGCCGCGCCGCGCCGTATCCGGTGCTGGCGCCGGCGGGCCTGACCGGTGCGTGGAAGCCGACGTCCGTCTCGTACAGCGTCCAGGACGGCGACGCCTGGCACCTGGGGTTCCTGGACCCGGACGGGGAGTACGTCGCGGTCGAGCAGTCCACGGCGCCCGCGCGGAAGTATGTGCCGGAGGTCAGCCAGCAGGCTGCCGACACAGGCAGCTCCCAGCAGGTGGCGGGCGAGGCCTGGCGGCGCTGGGAGGGACCGAAGTACGACGCGCTCGTCCGTACGGAGGGCAAGGCCACGACGGTGGTGACGGGCACGGCCTCGTACGAGCGGCTGGCGGAGATGGCGGCGGCGCTGGAACCGGGACCGGAGGAGGGCCCGGCGTCCTGACGCGAACGGTTGACGGCCGCCATCCTCATGGGGACGGCGGCCTTTGCTGTGCGGTGACTCGCTCGTGCGTACGGCGACTCGCTTGTGCAGCGATGGCGAGCCGCGAGGCTTGTGGAACGAGTCACCGGCAGGTACGTGAGCGCCTGGCCCCGCACATGTCCGAGGGCAACCGGGCCACGACCGGCACGGCGCCGCTCGCTGCGTTCCTGTCCGAGCGGCACCAGGCCTCGACAAGCCCCGCATCGCCCGGGTCCACCGCTCCGGGCCGCGACCCGGCGCGCCCCCTCAGGCTTCCTCCCGCTCCCCCTCCCCCTTCTCCTCGGCCAGTGACGCGTCCAGCCGTGCCCGCGCGCCCTCCAGCCAGCGGCGGCAGATCTTCGCCAGCTCCTCGCCCCGCTCCCACAGCGCCAGCGAGTCCTCCAGGGATGTGCCGCCCGCCTCCAGCTTCCGTACGACCTCGATCAGCTCGTCCCGCGCCTGCTCGTACCCGAGCACGGCCGCTTCGTCCGTACCGGCCATCTCAATCACTCTCCGTACCCGCGCCCGTGCGCGCTCCGACCCACTCCGCCCGCGGTCCCGCGGCCCGCGCCGCGCTCACCGCGCGACCCGTACCGTGAACTCGCCCTCCGCCACCCGCGCCCGCAGCTCCTCGGCCGGGGCGACCTCCTCCGGCGACCGTACGACCGACCCGTCCGGCCGTTGCAGCACCGCGTACCCCCGCTCCAGCGTCGCCGCGGGCGACAGCGCGACCACCCGCGCCAGGGTGTGCGACAGCTCCGAGTCCGCGCGGTCCAGGAGATGCCGCAGCACCCGCCGGCTCCGGTCGGCCAGGGCAGCCACCTCCGCCGCCCGCTCGTCCACCATCCGGTGGGGCCGCTCCATCACGGGCCGGGCCAGCGCGTGCGCCAGCCCGCGCTCCTCCCGGTCCAGCAGCCCCCGTACCGTCCGCAGCGCCCGGTCGCGCAGCGCCTGGACCCGGTCCAGCTCCTCGCCGACGTCCGGCACGATCTTCTTCGCCGCGTCCGTCGGCGTCGACGCCCGGAGATCCGCCACCAGATCCAGCAGCGGCGCGTCCGGCTCGTGCCCGATCGCCGAGACCACGGGCGTACGGCACGCGGCCACCGCCCGTACCAACTGCTCGTCCGAGAACGGCAGCAGATCCTCCACACTGCCGCCGCCGCGCGCCACGACGATCACATCCACCTCCGGCAGCGCGTCCAGCTCCTTCACCGCCTGGACGACCTGCGCCACCGCGTTGACCCCCTGCACCGCCGTATTGCGCACCTCGAAACGGACCGCCGGCCACCGCCGCCGCGCGTTCTCCAGTACATCCCGCTCGGCCGCCGACGCCCGCCCGCAGACCAGCCCGATGAGCTGCGGGAGGAAGGGCAGCGGCTTCTTGCGGGCGGCGTCGAACAGCCCCTCCGCGCCCAGGGCCTTCTTCAACCGCTCCAGCCGCACGAGCAGTTCACCGATCCCGACCGGCCGTATCTCCGTGGCCCTCAGCGAAAGCTGCCCCCGCGGCGCGTACCACTCCGGCTTGGCCTGCACCACGACCCGCGCGCCCTCGGACACCACATCCGCGATCGCGTCGAACACCTGCCGGTAGCAGGTGACGCTCACCGAGATGTCGTACGACGGGTCGCGCAGCGTCAGGAAGACCACCCCCGCGCCGGGGCGGCGCGAGAGCTGGGTGATCTGCCCCTCGACCCAGACCGCGCCGAGCCGGTCGATCCAGCTGCCGATGAGCCGCGACACCTCGCCGACCGGCAGCGGAGCGTCCGCGGATGTTTGGAGAGCCATACCGAGGAGCGTATCCGCCGCCTACGACATCACTCCTGAATCGGCCCGGGGCTGTGGCGGTTACAGGGGCCGGCTGCGACTCCGGTTTCCCGGCGGCCAGTTCCGGCCGTGCGCCTCTTCTGTCCCGTGCGCCTCTTCTGTGCGGTCCGTCCAGTTCGCGTCCGGATCCGGGGGACGCGGGAACTTCCGCGCCTTCAGGGCGGCCTTACGATGGGACACATGACTGCCACGTCCCGCCCGTCGCCCGCTCCTGCCCCCGGCGGAGATGCTGCCCCCAGTGGAGACGCCGCGCGCCGCGCCGGCAAACGCGTCCTGCTCGCCGCTCCCCGGGGCTACTGCGCGGGTGTCGACCGCGCCGTGATCGCCGTGGAGAAGGCCCTTGAGCAGTACGGGGCGCCCGTCTACGTCCGTCATGAGATCGTCCACAACAAGTACGTCGTACGGACCCTGGAGAAGAAGGGCGCGATCTTCGTCGAGGAGACGGCGGAGGTGCCCGAGGGGTCGATCGTGATGTTCTCGGCGCACGGAGTCGCGCCGGTCGTCCACGAGGAGGCGGCGCAGCGGCGGCTGGCCACCATCGACGCGACCTGCCCGCTGGTCACCAAGGTCCACAAGGAAGCCGTACGGTTCGCACAGGAGGATTACGACATCCTTCTGATCGGCCATGACGGCCATGAAGAGGTCATCGGCACCTCCGGCGAGGCTCCCGACCACATCACCCTGGTCGACGGCCCGGACGATGTCGCGAAGGTCCAGGTGAGGGACGAGTCGAAGGTCGTCTGGCTCTCCCAGACCACGCTTTCCGTCGACGAGACCATGGAGACGGTCGGCGCGCTGAAGGAGAAGTTCCCGCAGCTCATCTCGCCGCCCAGCGACGACATCTGCTACGCCACCCAGAACCGTCAGATCGCGGTCAAGCAGATGGGCACCGCGGCCGATCTGGTGATCGTGGTGGGCTCGAAGAACTCCTCCAACTCGGTACGGCTGGTCGAGGTCGCCCTCGGCGCTGGCGCCGGCGCCTCCCATCTGGTCGACGGCGCCGAGGAGATCGACGAGGCCTGGCTGGAGGGCGTCTCCACGGTCGGCCTCACCTCGGGCGCGTCGGTTCCGGAGGTACTGGTCGAAGGTGTCCTGGAGTGGCTGGCGCAGCGCGGCTTCGAGGATGTCGAGATCGTCAAGGCGGCGGAGGAGTCGATCACCTTCTCGCTTCCCAAGGAGCTGCGGCGCGACCTGCGCGCGGAGGCGGCGGCCCTCGCGGAGAAGTGACCGTACCGAAGGTACGTACTCGAAGGTACGTACTCAGGGAACGTACGGTGTGAACGTACGGGGGAGAGGGGGCGCGGCGGGTTCATGAGCCGTTCCCCCGGAAGTCGGTGTCAGTGTCTGGCCGTAACGTTGTGTCCATGAACGTCTTCGGAGTGGACATCGGCGGCTCGGGCATCAAGGGCGCGCCCGTGGATCTGGAGCGCGGCGATCTCGCCGAGCCGCGGCACAAAGTACTCACCCCGCATCCGGCGACGCCCGAGGGCGTCGCCGACGGTGTGGTCGAGGTCGTACAGCACTTCGGCTGGTCGGGCCCGGTCGGTATCACCTTCCCCGGGGTGGTCACGGGTTCCGTCGTCCGTACGGCCGCGAATGTCGACAAGTCGTGGATCGATACGGACGCGGGACAGCTTCTCAGCGACCGGCTGGGCCTCCGGGTCACGATTCTGAACGACGCGGACGCGGCGGGCGTGGCCGAGATGGCCTTCGGCGCCGGGCGCGGTCGCAAGGGCACGGTCTTTCTGCTGACCTTCGGTACGGGCATCGGCAGCGCGCTGTTCATCGACGGCAAGCTCGTGCCCAACACCGAGCTGGGCCATCTGGAGCTGCACGGCCACGAGGCGGAGAAGCACGCGTCGTCGAAGGCCAAGGAGGACGCGGAGCTGAGCTGGCACCACTGGGCGCACCGCGTGCAGAAGTATCTGGAGCATGTGGAGATGCTGTTCTCGCCGGAGCTGTTCATCATCGGCGGTGGCGTGAGCCGCAAGGCGGACAAGTTCCTGCCGCTGATCAAGGGGGTCAGGGCGGAGATCATCCCGGCGGAGCTGCAGAACAACGCGGGGATCGTGGGCGCGGCGATGATGGCGTCGGGGAGGTAGGGGCGGGGAGCGACTGCTCCGGGTGGGACGGGACGGGGCTGGACCTGCGGCGAGTCCGCTGGTCTCCGGCGTGGTGGTACGGGGCGCAGAGGCGAGACGTGGACGTGGCTAGCCGCGTCGCACCGCTCGGTACGCGGTGGCTCCGTTGGCCCGGGGCCGTGCCGTACGAGCCGTACGGGAGGACGACCCGGCGTCCCGGAGCGCGGCCTCCTCCCGGGCGCGCTGGCGGTGCGCCATCTCCCGTACCTTCCGTACGGTGGCGATCAGCCCGGCGACGAGCGTGCCGCCGTACAGCCACCCCGCGTGCACGGCCAGCGCCGTGACCAGCGCCATCGCGTGCCCGCCGAAACCGCCGGAGCCCTCGGCGAGGGGAAAGGTGCCGACCGCGAAGGCGATCGGCACGCTGATGGGGGCCGTCACCAGATCGGCGGTACGGACCCACAGCGCCGTCACCGCGCTGACCGGCAGGAACAGCACCCCGTACACCAGGGGCGCGCCGTCGAGCAGGAGCCGGTCCAGGAATGCGATGCCCAGCATGGTCGCGGCGGCGAACAGCCCGGCGCCGAGCCCGGTGAACCGCGGATTGGGAAGCCGGCGCAGCTTCCGCAGGCTCCCGGATTTCGGCAGGCCTCGGGGCTTGCGCGAACTCTGCGGCCCGCGCGTACCGCGGGACTTCTGGGCCTCCCGGAGCTTGCGCAACTGGTGCACGACGGGTCGTACGCGCCGCCGGGGCGCCGTGGGCAGCCGGTACACGCCGACACGTTCCGTTACGGCGCCCTGCGGGGGGTACGGGCGCTGCTGCGGCGGCCGGCGCCCGGGCTGACGTGTCCTGTGCTGCTCCACCGCTCCAACGTAGGTGCGGCGAGGGGAGGAATCAGGCGATGGACACGCTCTTTGGGCGAGCTTGGCGTTGCGTTCGACGTTGCCGGGCGCGGCGTGTGCGCGGCGTGTGGTGCCCCGGACCCGTCGTCGGCCGCCGCGGCCCGCCCGTAAACTGGGCAATCGGCCCCCGGGTCACCGGGCCACCAGACCGCCGGGCCAAGCTGACCGGGGCCTCAGCAGCCTTCAGCCCCCAGCCCGGCCCAGCTCGTCCCGTCCCAGCCCCGGCCCCGACCCCCGGCCCCGACCCCCGTCCACGTCCTCCCTCTCCTCACTCCAGGAAGTCGCCACCGTGTCGCTCACGATCGGAATCGTCGGCCTGCCGAATGTCGGCAAGTCGACCCTGTTCAACGCCCTGACCAAGAACGACGTGCTGGCGGCCAACTACCCGTTCGCCACCATCGAGCCCAACGTCGGCGTGGTCGGGGTGCCGGACCCGCGGCTGAACAAGCTCGCGGAGATCTTCGGCTCCCAGCGGATCCTTCCCGCCACGGTCGACTTCGTCGACATCGCCGGTATCGTGCGCGGCGCCTCCGAGGGCGAGGGCCTGGGCAACAAGTTCCTGGCGAACATCCGTGAGTCGGACGCCATCTGCCAGGTCATCCGGGCCTTCAAGGACGAGAACGTCGTCCATGTCGACGGCAAGGTCTCGCCCAAGGACGACATCGAGACGATCAACACCGAGCTGATCCTCGCCGACCTCCAGACGATCGAGAAGGTCCTCCCGCGCCTCCAGCGCGAGTCGCGGATCAAGAAGGAGGTGCTGGGCCAGGTCAAGGCGATCGAGGAGGCCCAGGCCATCCTGGAGACCGGCGAGACGCTCTTCTCCGCGGGCATCGTCCAGGGCACGGAGAAGTCGGAACCGCTGCGCGAGCTGCACCTGCTCACGACCAAGCCGTTCCTCTACGTCTTCAATGTCGACGAGGAGGAGCTGACGGACGACACCTTCAAGGACGAGCAGCGCGCCCTGGTCGCCCCGGCCGAAGCGATCTTCCTCAACGCCAAGCTGGAGTCCGACCTCGCCGAACTGGATGACGAAGAAGCCCTCGAACTCCTCCAGTCGGTAGGCCAGGAAGAACCGGGCCTCGCCACCCTCGCCCACGTGGGCTTCCGCACCCTGGGCCTCCAGACGTACCTCACCGCGGGCCCCAAAGAATCCCGCGCCTGGACCATCAAACAGGGCGCCACAGCCCCCGAAGCCGCCGGCGTGATCCACACCGACTTCCAGAAGGGCTTCATCAAGGCCGAGGTCATCTCCTTCACCGACCTCCTGGAAACAGGCTCGGTCCCAGAAGCCCGCGCAGCCGGCAAGGCCCGCATGGAGGGCAAGGACTACGTGATGCAGGACGGCGACGTGGTCGAGTTCCGCTTCAACGTGTAATGGGTGACATAGCACCACATCACTGATCTGGCAAACATGCAGGTCAGAAGGGGTCCGACCCTCCGGGGTCGGACCCCTAGGTTTTTACGGTGCTGGATACGTGCTGGATAATCTGACACCTCGTCACCCCTCATCACCCCTCTTCATCCCTCCCGTGCTGGATCGGTGCTGGATCTCAAGGTCTCAGCCTTCGTCGCCGCCAGTCGCATCCCAACCGGTCCTTCGCATCCCTCTACTGGTCGGGTCCTGTACAACCAGGGGAGGAGTTTCAAGATCCGAAAAATCGCCCTACTCATTGCTTTAGTTTGAATGGTTTACTAAACGGAATTAGTCATTCCGAACCCACAGGGGGGTACCTGTGTCCGGTCGCCGTAGATCTTCGTCCCGAGCGCTTCACAGGAGTGTGCCGACGACGAAGCGGACGCTACTTCTTGGCCTGGCGGCCACGATGATTGCCACGGGCGGTGCCATAGGCATAGCGGCCAGCGAATCGATGCACGAGGCGAGAGACGGGGCCAGACCCGAGACGTCCGGTAATGATCGTGTCAGTTTGTCGCAGGACCAAATTGATGCTCTGATCGCGGCTGCCGTGCGGAGTGGAATGACTCCGACTGAGGCCCGCACGTACATCATTGAGGGCGCCGCTGGGAAGGCCGGAACTCAAGAGGCTCAGAAGGGTGGAGGGCGCAGTCTGTTGCACCTTGACGAGGACGACGACGGAAAGATCGGTGACGACCTGGTGGATATGATCCCCGGGGCCCCCGACCTGCCTCCAGTCTTCGCGCCCTTCCCGGGCAGCAACGATGACGTGACGCCGCCAAATAGTGGAGCGTTGCCGCCCGGTCCGGCAGGGCCGTGCGACCCTACCGGCGATTTCCCTGCCTGCACGCCCGAGCCCGACCCTTCCGGAGAGCCAATGCAATTCCCGGCTCCCGCGCCATCCGCTGTCCTCGACCCCGTTCCAGCCCCTGAGTCCGTACCGGAGGCCGATCCGGTCTCGGACCAACCTCAGGTTCAGGAAACGGCGGCCGTGAGCTGACGAATGTAGTGCCGGATATGGGGCGGGACCTTCTCCGGAAGCTTGTCCAACGGGAAGAGCCGTAGGGCCTGGCCCTCGCCAAGGACAAGATCACTCTCCCGTCCATCCCAGGTGCCGTAGAACACATGAGGCGGATTCTTTTCCGACCCGTGAGGGACGACTGCGGCTTCTTCGATGGTGTCCGGTGTGATGCCGGCCTCTTCTTCGATCTCCCGGAGTACGGTGTCCATCCAAGATTCGCCCAGCTCCTGTCCGCCACCGAGGAGTGACCAGTACCCGGGCCAGCAAATATCGGGCTTCTCGTCTCGGAGGTGCAGAAGGATCTCACCACGGCTGGTGACGATGACAGCGACGCATCCAGGATCCTTCTTCACGGGCTCATCGGTGGTCACGGCAATCCTTCTTCGGTGTGCACGACAACGGCGGCCCCTACCGTAGTGGCAGGTGCCGCCGTGTCTCAGGATTGCGATGTGCTCTAGGCGTTCTCTCGCTTCGCGCGGTCGTAGCCGTAGTCCAGGTACCGCTTCCACACCTCGTCGGCAGTGCTGTCGGGAGAGATGCGATCGAGTGCGACCATCCCCGCCATGATCGCGGCACAGATCTCGTCCTGGACCTCGGGGAGGGTCGCGTTCACAGCCCCGTTGGTACCCCACCCCTTGTACCGCCGGTACAGCTCCGCGGCCTCGTTGGACTCCTCGGAGACCTTCGTGATGAGGAGTAGCTCCTTAACCGGCTCCTCGGCGCCGCTGCGGCGCTCGTCCCGGCCGCGCAGTTCTCGAATCTTGGTCCACAGGTCTGTCATGTGAGTCTCCAATCTCGGGAATGCCCAGCGGGTTTGCCGGGGCAGGTGGCACTACACCTTGGGGAGCTGCTCAGGTCGGCCTAGCTGCCAGACCTCCCAGCCCGCCGCGACCCACGCATCCGAGTCGACGGCATTGCGTACATCGACAAGAACCCTGCGCTGGACGACTTCGCCCGCCGATGAGGGGAACTTGGTGTCGTGGGTGAACTGCGGCCACTCGGTGGCCAGTACGACGACTTCGGCCCCTTCAAGGGCCGTCGCTGCGTCATCCGCGTATGTGTATTCCGGGTGGAGACGCCGGGCGGCGTCGTTGGACTCGGGGTCATAGATGACTGCGCGGGCGCCAGCTTCGTGCAGTCGGCCTGCAAGGCGGAGCGCCGGGGAGTTGCGGACATCACTGGTCCCGGCCTTGAAGGACGCGCCCAAGACGGCGATCCGGGCGCCGTCGACCGGGGCACCGTGGGCCCGCTCGACGAGCCTGGTGGCCGCGTCCAGCCGTGAGTGATTGACGTCTTCAACGGCCTGGAGCAAGGCGTGGGCACGCGTGGCGCCGAGGTCGCCCACGCGCCAGGTGAAGGCCCCGGTGTCCTTGGGCAGGCAGCCCCCGCCGTATCCGATGCCTGGCCGCATCCCGCCATGCCCGATCCGGGGATCGATACCGAGGCCATAGGCGACGGTGCTCACGTCGGCACCGACAAGCTCACAAACCTCGGCCATGGCGTTGATGTAGGAGATCTTCGTGGCTAGGAACGCGTTGGCGGCAGACTTCAGCACCTCGGCGGTGGGCGGGTCAGTGACGATCAGCGTTACGTCGTTCCGAGCCAGGATCGGCGCGTATACCTCTTCGATCGCCTTCTGTGCCGCGGATGAGGTGAGGCCGGCAACGATGCGGTCGGGGTACAAGCTGTCCTCTACAGCATGTCCCTCGCGCAGAAACTCGGGGTTCCATACGAGGTCGACGCCATCAGCCGCCTCAGCGGTCACGATCTCCTGGAGGCGGGCGACGGTTCCCACGGTCACCGTGGACTTTCCGACGATCGTGCACGGACGCCTGAGCAAGGGGGCAAGCGACCTGACCGCGCCTACAACCTGGTCCACGTCGTAGCCTCGGCCGTCTTCGCGGAGTGGCGTGCCAACCGCGATGAAGTGGAGGTCGGCGAACTCGGCGGCCTCGGCCAGATCGCTGGTGAATCGCAGACGACCTGTTGGGACGTGCTTTGCCAGCAGGTCGTCAAGGCCCTTCTCGTAGAAGGCGCCACGTCCACTTTGCAGAATCCGGCACGTCTCCGGGTTCAGTTCGACACCGATAACTTCGTGCCCGAGTTCCGCCATCGCAGCGGCGTGCGGAGCGCCAAGGTGGCCGCAGCCAATCACCGAAACGCGCATTGCTGTCCTGTCTTTGGATTCGTGGGGCGCACTTTGCTCGTGCGCCCCACGACGCTACCGCGCCCCGAACTCCTGTCTGTGCGGCCTCTGTTGGCTGGTCAGACCTTCAGTAGCTCGCACAGGTGCGTCAGAGCCGGGATTGCCTCTTGCCGGACGACGACATCGCCCTCCCTGGCCCCTTCGATGGGGTACGCCTTGAAGACGCCGTTCTCCACCAGCCCTTCCGGATCGACGAAGAAGACCTTCATGCCCCTCGCGCGAGCCCGCGCCTGGACCGCCCTCCGATCCGCGTGGAGCCCGACGACCAGCAGCGCCTTCGCGTCGTCCAGGAGCGGAACCGGCGGAATCTTCTGGTCGTACCGGCGTACGAACACCTCTTCCAGCCCAGCACGCGCCGACAGTACGTCGAAGTTGTGGGTGATGACGGGCCCGACCATGTGTCCGGCCTCGTGGAGGGCCTTCAACGACTCATGGGCGGGGGTGGGCCGGGCAACGACGCACGCCGCGAACATCCGCGTCAGGTCGTGGGCCTTGCTGGGAGCATCGAGGAGCATCTCCTGAACAAGGGTGTCCGCCTGGGGACTCAGAGTGAACGCGTGAGACTGCGTGAGTGAGTTGTCCTTCCTCTCGGTCACCCGGTAGACCTCGTGGAGGTAGTGCAGGGGTGGTATGCCTGCCTCGATCGACGTGCCGCACCCGACCTCGACTTGGAAGGGCAGGAAATCGAGCAAACCGCTGAGGTCTTCGGCCATGGTTGGAGTGCCGCGCTTCTCCTTGACACGCATGCCGCCGGCCAGCACGTCCCAGGGCAGATTTCGCAGTGCGCGCGGCACCTTGAAGCCCTCGGAAGTGATCTGTACGTCAAGCGAACGGAAATCCTTGGGCGTCTTCCGGTCCGCCCGTTCGTCCTGTGGGTGGATCTCATGGTCAGCGATGTTGACCACCAGGTCACCCTTGTGCCAGCCGTCCGACCTCTCGCGCCAACGGCCCTCGATGAGCAACGCGTTGATGTGCTTGGCGTACGAGTCGATCTCGCTGGACGGAGCGAGGTGCGATACGAAGAGGTACAGGTCGGACAACACCAGCCGCGGAACCGGGTGGGTGTAATCCAGGTCGTACCCGTACCGATAGTGGACGACTCGACGGCGGCCGGCACTGTCCTTGCTCCATCCCGACTGTTCGGCGTTGGCCGGGTCCTGAGTGCGACGCCAGATGCCTTCCTCGACTGAACGGGGCCGCTCGTGGCCGTTCCCGGCGAAGTGCCTATTCCAGGTCTCTACTTGGCGGTCGGACATCTGCTCGATCACGGGGTAGGGAAGAAACACGATCGTTCTCCTCACGGTTGATGGTGCGAAGAGGAAGAGCCGAGGAGTTTGCGGCGAACTACGGGGTTCGCTACACGCTCGGTTGTTCGTACATCGGCAGCCCGAGCAGCAGCTCCTTGAAGGAGTTCGTGCGTAGGCACTCGATGGATTGCTGGATACGCAGAAGTTCGTGGTCGATGGCCAACTCGCCGATCGCTTCAGGGGCGAGCCACTGAGCCTCGGTGTACCCGCTTGAGGCGGCCACGGCGATCTCTTGGCCAGGCGGTAGCCGAGCGTGGTAGATGAAGTTGGAACCCTCGTGGAACCAGCCGGGCCGCTCCGGAGAATGGTCTACCGCGATCAGTGCACCCACCGAGACCCGCACCCCCAGCTTTACTGCCAGAAGCCGGTTCGCGGCCCTCCTCGACAGTTCATTCGGCTCCGCCGAGCCACCCGGGAGCCCGTACTCCGAGATGGCGGTCCAGTACGAGCGGCGAATGACGGCGAACTCGCCATCCCGCTCAAGCAGTACTAGCGCGCCGACCCGGCGCGGCGGTGGGTTCTCGAAGTAGTCGGGCTTCGTGTCGTTTGTCAAGCCTGCCTCCCTTCCAAAAGTGCGGGTCGGATTTCAGACGTTGCTCTGCCGATTGCCGACGTGTGTGAATTGCTGGGAATGAGGGCTCACACGGCGCTCCCGAGCCGAGTGGTGATCCGCTCCCGGAGGAGGGGGTTGCCCACGCCCGACAAGGGGAGCCAGGTTGCTTCACCCGTTTCGATCAGGCTGGGCGCAAGCGCACCCGAGTGAGCGCAGAAGAAATAGCGGAAGCCCACGCGTAGTCGGGGTCCGTCCTCCGGGGCGGCTCTCGACACGTCGACTACCAGAGGAGTCGGTTCGCCGGGCATTGTCCACACGTCGTAAACGCCAGCGAATTCCTCCAACACACGAAGGGCTGTCCGACTCAGAGACTCGTCTTCGCTATCTGGGACGCCCTCGGCGAAGGCCCAGCCACCACCATTCCTCAAGACGAGAACACGATCCTGCTCGTCCAAGAGCAGTGCTCCCGCCTTCACCACCGGGCACCGCCCGTTGTGGAGACAGCGCCCCTGCCTCGAATGTTCTATGGCTGCGTCATACAGCGGCATCAAGGCCATCGTCTCGCCGGGATGGAGATGCAGGTACTGGTTGAGTTCCTTCACGATTTTGCTGTCTACGACGCTCACGAGTCACGCTCTCGCGACTCTGTCGTGCTGCGTCAACTCGGTGACGTCGTCGAATTCGAACCAGACGAACTTGCCGAACGGGCGGGAGCCAACACCCCACCGAGATGTGAGGGCTTCTACGAGGAAGAGGCCCCTGCCCCCCTCGTCGACGGCGGATGGGGCCCGAAGCTTAGGCCTCTTGCGTACGGGGTCGTGGCACTCGACTCGGACGTTGAACCGCTCGACTTGGATGGCCAGTTGAAAGCTGCCGTCGCGCGGAGTGCCGTGCTGAATGGCGTTGGTGGCGAGTTCTGAGACGCACACCACGATGTCCTCGATTGTGTCAGCCGAGAACAGGCCGGCAAGAGCGTGTCGAGTGAAAGCGCGAGCTTCGCTCACGGACTCGTTGCTGGGCTTGAATACTTTGACCGCGCTCACCCCGGCGAGCGCGTCGTCACGCTGCCGCGGATTCAGCCCCGTGCTTGCCATGGGCGAAGCCATAGGTCCCCTCCGAGTGCTGGAACCCGCGGCCGAGCCGCGAGTCGTCCGATCCGTACCAACGACGCTAGGAAATCGCGAAGTTGAGGGTCCACTCGGTTGCACGTGGTTGCACGATTTCATCCAAGGGCATCGATGGCGCGCGTGATACGGGTACGGGCTTCTGGCCCACGCAGGGCGTGTTGGGATAGCTGATTGAACGCTCGAAGGTAGGTCTGGATCTCGCCCGGACTACTTACGTTGATCTCTGCCGTCAGAGTCTCAACAGCCACCTGAGCTTCGTCGAAGGCGTAGAACGCCTCCAGCGGCCAGACCGTACGCCGAGCTTCGAAGGGGATGATCCCGAGTGACACGTTCGGCCTGGCCATGACGGACAGAAGCGATCCGAGCTGGGCGGCCATGGCGGCCTCGTCGCAGACGCGGTAGTACAGCACCGTCTCTTCGAGCAGCAGAGCGAAGCGATGCTCCCCCTCGAAGATGACGCGAGAGCGGGCGAGGCGGGCGGCCACTGCCTGCTTGACGTCGTCGGGAGTGCCCTGAAAGGTCGTGATCGAGCGCAACAATCCCGTGGCGTACTCGCCGATCTGGAGCATTCCAGGTACGAGATTCGAGGCGTACACGCGGAAGGTACGGGTGCGCTGATAGAGCGGGGTGGTCTCCTCGTGCACCCGCCGCATGCCGTCACGGTGGAGTTGGCGCCACTCGACGTACATCGATTCGGCAGTACGGGACGCTGCGATGAGGTCGGCGGCCAGCTCGGGGACAGAGCACGCGTTGCACCAGGCGCGGATGTCATCGTCCGAGGGCGGCGTGATGCCTCGCGCGATGCGCGAGGACTTCGACTTGTGCCAACCGCAGAGATCAGCCAGCTCCAGCCCCGTCAGGCCGGCATCGAGCATCGCCTGTTTCAGGCGTTCGGCAATCTTCGCGCGAGCTGCCCGAGCTGACGAGAGGGGGGACTTGGACATGAGCTGGCTGATCGTCCGCCGTCAGATGCTGTACTTCTCGTGAGGGATGGCGCGCTCCCACACGTCCTCGAATGCCTTGGCGCATCGGGTGGCGGCAGTCGAGTCTTCGGTCTGGTCGGTCCGGATCCAGCGGCCGGCATCGTCGAAGACGTTGAACTGGACGAGACGGCCGTCGAAGAGCCAGAAGTCGTGCTCCGGGAGCACGATGTCCGACGCACTGCCCCTCGGCAGCCAGCGCACCTCTTCGCCTGCGGCTACGTTCGTGAAGGTGAACGAGTGCTCGTAGCGGATGTACTCGCTCGGAGGCTCCGAGATGACGCGAGCGCGGCGGATGAGCACACCCTTGGCGGTCACTTCCTGCACCAGGTCGAGCCAAGGGCGCCACCACGATGCACGGTCGGACGGGTCGAGCCTGTGTCCCTGCTTCCAGGCGTCGAAGCCCGCTGTCTCGTTCCCCATGTCGTAGGTGTCGCGCAACTCCAGATGAACCGCAGTGTGCTCGACAGCACGGAGCAGGTCTGCAAAGCTACTCAAGCTCTGCGACATCAAGCGCCTCCCTGAGAAGCGGGATCATCCGCTTCGGTACTCGGACGATCCCCTCATAAGAGGGCATCGCAACATCCTTATTACAGGTCGCCTCCGTCTGCGAGTCGACCTTCACACCCTGAAACAGCAAGTCCTTGGCGTCCTCGTCCACCCAGACGGCCGGGGAACCGTGGTCCCCGGATTCCGGGTCCTTCCCGACGAACCGTAGTGCCACGCTGACCTCCGATGTCGAGCGGGTTGCAGTCGGTTGCACGGGCGTTGACATGCGGGCCAAGAACGTCAAGGCCAGCAGCATCCCGTGCAACGCGGCTTTACCCGGCGTCACGTTGTTGGGACAGTAAGTGAACTCTCTTTGCATCAAGATCAGTTCACACAAGACCCGCACAACCGGCCGACGACCCGCCGCAGCCTGGAACAGTGGGAGCCATGGACAGCACACCTGCCGCCGGTGAGAACATCTCGGTACTGCGCAAGGCCCGCGGAATGGGCCAGACGAAACTGGCCCGTCTGTCCGGGATTTCGGTTTCGTATCTGAGCAAGATTGAGAACGGCAACCGCCCGGCGACGCCCCCCGTGGTCGCGGCCCTCGCCAAGCCCCTGCGCGTATCGACCGCACGGATCTACGGGCAGCCCTTTCTCGGCCTCACGGAACAAGCCGATCTGCTCAATGATCTCCGGGACGCTGTTCGACGACACACTCTTCCCAGGGAAGACACTCCGGCCCCCGAGGAGTTGGCGGAGGGACTGCGCAGGGCTGCTCGGCTGCGGTCGGACACGAAGTACCTCGAACTGCTGCGGGAGTTGCCGACACTGCTCGGGCAGGCCACAGCCACAGCACTCGATGCCGGGGGAGACGCACTCGCTTGGGGGCAGCTCGCTGACCTGTACGGCTGCGCATACACAGTGACACATCGCTTTGTGCAGCCCGATTTGGCTGACATCATCGTTGCTCGGCAACAGTGGGCGGCACAAAGGACATGGAACCCTGCCGCCGAGGCAGCCGCCGCCTGGAACGAAGCGGGAACGTACCAGAGTGCCGGTGCATATGAAGACGGCTTGGCGATCGTCGAGCGGGCTCTAGGCCAGTACAGGGGCGGGCGAAGCAGCGGGCCTGAATCGGTCGTCGTTCTTGGATCACTGCATCTGCGTGGGGTTGTGCTCGCCTCGCGGCATCGGGACAAGAATGCGACCGAAGAGCACCTTCGGCACGCCAAGCGATACGCCTCTCAGATCGACGGGGACGTGCTGATGCACAACCTCACCTTTGGCGTGGGCAATACGGCCCTGTACGAACTCGCGGCTCACGTCGAACTGGACCAGCCGAACAAGGCCGTGGAGATGTCGACCACGCTTGTTGAGGAGCCGCCCCCTGGGCTGAAGCCGAACCGGCTCGGGCGACTCTTTATCGACCTTTCGCGGGCCCGGCTGGCGGTGAAGGATGTGTCAGGAGCGGAGGAGGCGCTTAAGGCCGCCTTCCGGGTGTCGCCGCAGATGGCGGAGATTCACCCGATGAGCCGCGAGGTCTTGCGGGTGCTGTTCGTCATGCACCAGCGCGCCCGGCCTGATCTTCTGGCCATGGCCGAACGCGCTGGTCTCACCGCGTGAAGGCTGTCGCGAGTTCGCGTGACTCTGAGGCGAGCATGGCGGCAGCCGACTCCAAGGCGTCATAGCTGTCAACGTAGTTCGTGCCATTCAGGTGTGCGGCGAGCTTCCCGATGCCACGCTCGCAGCGGTAGCGCACGGCCCTCCCCGTGACGCCCTGAAGTGCTCCGGACTCGTCGTCCGGTAGGTCCGCGCCGAAGCGCAGAACGAGGGCCTGGCGCTCGCCGATGGAAAGAGGAGCTGTTGCCCAACCCCGCCGGATGTCGGCGAGGTGGGCGAACAACGTTCCCGCGGCCTTCGCGTCGACGCTGCCCTTGGGCATGTCCGCGTCCGGAGCGATGGGGCTGCGGATGCCGTACGCCGCCTCCGGGTCCCACACCGCTGTTAGAAGGTGCTCGACGAGGCGTCGGTCGTAGGTCATAGGCCGCTTCTTTCGACCGCATGCCGGGCAGCCTCGTATGAGATATGCCCAGTTCGGCGCTTCGCCTCCGTCAGCCATCGGTCGCGCAGCCGTTGAGACATCCAGCGGTGCAGCATGCCGGCACCCGCCTCTGCGAGGATTCGACGCACCTCACTGGCTCGTTCCGCAGTCACCATGACCGCTTCCTGGAAGGCGTCCTCGTACTCCAAGGTCAGGCCGTAGTCCCGGGCGAACCCGCGGGCAACGGCCTGGGCGACGCGCTCGACCTGCGGCTCGGTGAGGACGGACCAGTCGACTGCCGTTACGGCTTCGGCTGGTTCGACATGACCGAGTTGTGGGGTCATCGGACCACCTCCTTGACCGGCACCTCGCCGTCCTTGGTCACAGCGACGACCAGGCCCGGCGCTCCGGTGGTGCCCCGGGAGTGCCGCCACCAGGTGGATTCGCTCTCCATGGCCGGGGGCTGGATGAAGGTGCGGGGGCCGTCCGTGTCGACGAACTCGTGATGCAGGTGTCCAGCAATCAGAAGATCGGCTTGGTGCATCGCGCTCGCCTTGTTGAACGCCTGGCCCTTCCACCATTCGAAGTGCTTGCCAGGGCGCCACTGGTGGCCGTGGGCGTGGGCCACGACGGTGCCGGAGCAGTCGACGACGACCGTCAGTTCATCCGTGTCGGGCACGTAGCACTCGACGTGGCCGTACAGGTCTGGATTCAGTTCTAGGGCATCGCGCACCGAGATCAGGGCTTCGGTGTCGTGGGAGTCGTCGTACCTCGTCACGCCTCGGCCCGCGAAGCGCACCGCCTCGCCATGGTTGCCCGGCACTGCCGCCATGGTGAACCTCTCCGCGAGCGGAGCCATGGTCATCGCGCCGTGCAGCATCACTCGGCGGGTGAGGCGGATCTGTTCGGTAAGGGTGAGCTGGGTCCGCCACGCGTTCGCGCCGCCCTGTGACTGGAAGCCCTCGACGTGATCGCCGAGCCAGGCCAGGTGCACATGCCCGATGGCGAAGCGTCTGCGATAGACCTCCAGCAGTTCAGCCGTCTGGTTCAGGCAGTCGATCGTGCGTTGAAGAGTGCCGGCCGGGCCGTCTCCATCGAGCTTGCCGAACTGCATGTCGCCGATCGCGACAACGAGAGTGTGATCGCCCTGGGGCAGCCCGCCCGCAGGCCAGCGAGGCTTGTACACCTCGACGGCTTCGAGCAGCTCGGTGATGTCCGGGCGCTCGTCTTCCGGGGCAATCGCGTTGCGGGCGAAGGAAAAACGGGTGCTCAAGCCGGTGTCGCCGTTGGGCATCGTCCACTCCGAGGAGCGGAAGCCCTTCACCTCCCACTCGGTGGGGTCGAGCCCTTGCGAGCGCAGGACGGTGGCCGCGGTGCCCTTCGGGTCCATCTCGACCGGGCCTCGTACGGTGACCTCGGCCGCGTCCCCGGACACCTCGATCTGCCGGGTGAAGTCGCGGTCGGGGTCTGTCTGTCGGGCCGGTACGGATGGGCCCACAGGCTTGGAGAGAAGCTCATCGAGCAGGGTGTCACTCAAGCGTGGTCGCTCTCTTTCTGGCGCAGTCGGCGCCGGTACGTGCGGATGGTGGATGCGGACACGCGATGCCCATAGCGGTCGAGGATCCAGACGAGATCCTCGGCGGCCGTGCCCTCAAGGAGGTGCCGCTCGAACGCTTCTCGCTCGCGTTCGCCTAGGGCCTTCCAGATCCGCTGAAGACGAGGTCCCGGATTGCCCGGCAGGACTTCGCTCACGGGGCGGCCTGGTCGAGCGACTCGGCCGCCGCGACGGCGACCGCTGCGAGACGGACCAGGCCGGAGCGGTTGTGCTCCGGGTCGGTCTCGGCGAGCGCGCCGAACGCGGCAGCCAGGACGGCGGAGTCCCAGCCGGAGGTCTCCGCGAGCGTGCGGCTGTGCTCGATGGCACGCCATCGGTTGGACTGGCGCTGGTGATACGCCCGTCCCTTCGCTGGGCGCTCGCCTCCCGCGACCGGCAGGTGCCGGGTGCCGAGCACCTTGCGTGCGGCTTTCACCTCTGCCAGGACGGCCGTGGTCGGATCGGCCTTGCGTGCCGACTGCTTCGCCGGCGTCGTCTCGGTCAACTCACCATCTCCTTGCTCATCAGGCTGTACAGGGCTTCGGCTCCGCCCCGCATATAGGTCTCGGTCACGTCACCGCCGCGCAGGCGGATGCCTTTAGCGCGCCGCAAGGCCCGGCAGATCCTGTTGGTGAGTTCGGCGCCCGAGTCATCGGGGTCGCCCCACACCCAGATCTTCGAGAACCCGGCGAGCATCCGGCGGTGCCGGCCGAGCCAGAGCGCGGCTCCGGGGATGGCGACGGCGTGGAAGCCGACTTTGCGAAGGATGATCCGGTCCAGCTCGCCTTCGGTGACGTGGATTTCCTCACCGGCCGCGTGAATGGAGTCGACGCCGTACATGCGGGGCGGGTCGTCTTTGACGGTGTAGTACTTGCCGTGCCCGAGGGCCCGGTGATCGTGGTCTTCCAGGCAGCGGAACCGGATCGTCAGCGGCTGGCCGGTGCGGTCGAGGTAGGGGATCGAGAGCATCCCTCGGTAGCGGGCGTGACCGGGAGCGGGGTCAGCGACGACGCCAAGCCGGAACGTATCCACCTCGGCTGGCCCGATCCCGCGAGCGAGAAGGTACCGAGCGGCGTCTGCCGTAAGCGCTGCCTGATAGGTGCTCGTCGCCTCCTCCAGCGTCGCGCACTGCGAGGGCGAGAGAGGCCGCAAGGGATTTCGCTCCGACAAAGGTGGTCGGCTCCTTTTCCATGATCAGTTCGTAGCTGTCCCCGCCCTTGTGGCAGGAGTGGCACTTCCACACCTGCCGGTCGAGGTTGTAGGAGAGTGAGGGGGTGTTGTCCTGGTGCAGGGGGCAGCGGGCCATGCCGTAGGACCGGTGTGGGTTGAAGCCGACCCCGTAGTGTTCGAGCACTGCTTCCAAGGTCGGCCTCGTGCCGTCCTCGTCGTCGAAGGTGCGGCGCCCCGGGTGGCCAAACCTCACGGGAGCATCCAATCCAGGTCGTGCGTGTTGATGTCGAAGAAGAACTCCTCTTTGGCGAGGAGGAGTTGAGCGTCGAATTCGGTCATGCGACCCGCCGACCCCTGAAGCAGTCGCTCTCGCTGTCCCAGCCCAGCTCGGTCAGACCGTCCGGTTCGTTGGTCTCGTCCAGGAGTTCGGCCAGCTCGCGGGCCAGTCGCCTGTGCTCGGCGATTTCCTCGAAGAGCCTCATGCCGCCTCCGGTGGCAAGTCGAAATACTCCTCGACGGTGGTCAGGACGTACGCCCGGCGCCAGTTCGCTCCCCGGCGGCGGACGATCACGATCACGTCCACGTCCTTCGGCTCCAGGCCACGGTGGAGCGCGAAGTTGTCGCGCTCCCGGACGGCCTCTTTGATGAACGCGCCCGGCTCGAAGGCGGCGTTCTTGGCCTCGATGACCAGGTGTCGGCCGTCGTCCCAGCGCACGACGTGATCGCCCTCGTCGTCCTTGCCGACCAGCCGCAGCCGTTCGATGTCGACCCTGGCCTCTCGGAGCCGGTCGCGGATTTCCGCTTCCCAGTCCGCACCCCTCCGCTTGCTCTTGCGGTTCCGCGCTGCTACGTCGTTCAACTCTTACAATCCTCACTGCCTCAAGGCGTCGAGCGGCGACCACGCGCGGGCCGCGGGCTGGGATGGGAGGTGGGGTTCCAGCTTGGAGAACCTCGTGGTCTCCGGATGGCACCGCAGCGTCGCGTACCGACGCGCGGTCGGGTCACTCGGGCCCATCCTTTGTTTGATCACAGCGATCTTGAATTCGAGCGAAGTTGGGTCGAGCGCGACGGAGAGCGACAGCTCGGGCTTCTCGCTCAGGCCACCTTTCACCTGGTCCCGGCTGGGCGGGGTCCACGGATCGCTCTTGGCTTCCCATGACTTGTCGGATGCGTGATGGAGGACAATGACCGTGGACTCGGTGGCACGAGCCAGCTCAGCCAGCCCGCTCATCACCGCCATCTGCTCGTTGTAGTCGCTCTCGGCGCCCTCGAAGTCCATCAAGTTGTCAAAGACCAGCACGGCCGGATACGCGTTCCACAGCTCGACGTACGCTTCCAGTTCCTCGTCGACGGCCCGCCAGGTGATCGGCGAGCCGAACGAGAAGGTGATCCGGCTACCACTCAGCGCGTTGAGGTACGTCTCGCGGTACCGGCCGCCCTCGGCCATCCCCGCCTCGACCATCTCGGTCGTGTCGCCGGTCGCCAGGCTCGCGAGTCGGGAGGACGCAGTGAAGGCACTCATGTCAGCGCTGAAGTACAGCGTCGGCAGGTTCATGCTGGCGACCCAGAACAGGGCCAGCCCGGACTTCTGGGTGCCGCTTCGGCCAGCGATCATCACGACTTCGCCGTGCCGGGGCCGGCAGCCGAGGTTGTAGAGCGCGTCGAACGCCTCGACGCGAGGAAGTTCCTTGCCCGACTCCGAGTGCAGAGTCAGGGACCTTGCAGGGGTGAGCACTCCGCGGTGCCTCCTTCCATCGGTGAAGCCGGGGGCGGCCAGGGCGACCGCCCCCGTACTGGCCACTGCTCAGTCGAAGTCGGGAGCGTCCGTCACGGCCGCGTCGACCGCCGCGTCCCGCTGAGAGGCATAGGTGACGACCTGATTGCGAATGCCCGAGTCGGTTATCTGCCTCCAGACCCACGCCGGGTGCGCGCCCGGCTTTGTCGCGGGTATTTGCGCCACGGTGACTAGGACGGCACCACCGACGACGGTTTCGAGATCGCGGGCAAGAACGGTCTGCTCGATGCGCTGCCCCTTCGAGACCTCGGGCGCGAGCCTTTCGAGCTGTTCCGGGGTCTTGAAGACGGTCACATCACACAGAACTGAGTCCTTCGGTCCGTTGGGCGTCGGCCGCTGCCGGTCGAATGCCTTGACCTCCACGAGAATCGCGACCGCATCGGCTACTTCCTTTGGCTTGAACCAGCCACCGTTAGCGGTTGGGATGTCCATGAGGTTCAGGGGCACTACTGGTCTCCACTCTGTCGGTGAACGGGGTACGGGTGGTGCTGCGCGGGAGCGCGAAGTATGAGCGAGCCCGCTGCGATGCAGGCGGCTACAGCCGCACTGAGGATGCGGCGGGCCATTACGAACCCTTGAGGGCCCGACCGCGCGCCTTCCAGACGTCCATGACGGCCTGGTCGCCGAAGGCGGTCTGGTTCGTCGCCCACAGCCGCCGCAGCTCGTCCGTGTTCTTGCAGGCCGCGATCTGCTCAAGTACCGCGCTGACCGTCGACTGCGCGGCGGCTGGGGCCGCCTCTGCCGCCTTCCATGCGGCGGTGGGCTCCGGGGTGGTCTGGGGCACGATCCGTGCGTTCAGCCCCTTCACCACGGTTGTCGTGCTCTGCGCGATCTGGCCGGCCTCGACGACGAGTTCGTGTAGCGAGAGGCTCGCCACACTATTACCATCGAGGCTGAAAAAAGCCGTGATGTCCTCGCGGACCTCGATCGGGCTGCCGCGAAATACGGCCCACGAGTCGTCGTGGCCCCGGCCGTACTTGATTGTGACGGTGGTAGATCGACCTTCGTCGGCCACTCGCTGTGCCCCTCTCTGTTCTCGCCGCGCGGACTCTGCGGCTAATGCCACACTATCTCAATCGTCGAGCAGAAGCTAGCGTTGGTTGAACTGAACCAGGGCACTCTTCGCGGATCGCATCCGGCGGAGGTCCAGCGCCAACCGCGCGGCCTCCCAGCCGAGGCGGAGATCCGCCCAGTACAGGGTGCAGCGCGCTTCCCCGGCGGGCAGGTGGATGATGATGCCCCAGTCCTTGTTCACGGCCGGGACGGGGGCGTACGCGGCGGATGCCACGTTGGCCGGCACCACCGACTTCTTCCAGGCCGCGAGCGCCTTCTTGTCACCGTCGTCCACGGGGCACAGCGTGTGGTCGTACAACTCTCCGCGCGAGTAGACGGCGAGCTGGGCTGCCATCTTCAGGCGGCCGTGCCGCACCGATCCGGTCTTCAGGTCGCCGATGAACAGGCCCTCGATGTGCTCTCCTTCGGGGCCGGGTCCGGAGTACCGGAGCATGCGGTCGAACGTGCCCCCCGCTCCGAGTTCATCGACCACGACGAACTGTTCGACCGCCACCACGTCGAAGTCGACGGTCTCCACCTTGTAGGCGGCCATGTCCGCAACGTCGCTTGGCGAGCTGCTGGCGGGCAGCTCCTCGCCTCGGTCGACGTACTCCGACAGGGTGTGCAGGTGAGTGCCTCTCTTCCGCTTCACGCTGGCCCCTGCGATGTCGGCCGCCTGTTCGGCGAGGGTGTTCAGGCGACGCTTGTCACTCGCGTCGTCCGGGTCGAGTTGCCTCACCATGTCCAGGAGGGCGGGGCGCCTCGCGGTCCCCATCAGTGTCATGCGTTGGCGCCAGTCGGACAATGCCGACTTGTCTTCGATGCAGTCGATGAACGTGGTGGTACGGGTCAGGCTCCGCGGCTTCCCTCCGCCCTTCGGGACGACCAGGGGGCGACCCCATCCGTCGCGGGGGACGCTCGGACTCGCGGTCGGTAGCTCTTTCAGGTCAAGCGGCACTCTCGGTACCTCCGGATGGTCAGGCGATGGACTTCAGGTAGAGACGAATCGAGTCGTCCGGCAGGACTTCCGGCTCACAATCGTCTTGGTCGAGCAGGCTCAGGCCCAGAGCTTCGGCGGCCCGAAGGACTTCGGTGAGGTCCTCCGTCGTGTGGTCGGGGCTCGCCGTGATGTGGAAGTCGAGCTGCTCCTCGTCGACGTAGAGCGTGACACCCGGGCGACAGATCAGCCGAGCAGTCCTCGGCTGGTCGACAGTCCCGGAATCCGCCCCACGGCCGTGCGTCATGCACTGGCTCCTCTCCCTCGCCGACGCGTCCCCAGCCCCGGCGTTCGTTCGATTTCTGTTCCCTAGTTGTCTCGCCTGTCGAGGACGGCAAGGTCAACCCTTTCAAAAACTACCGGAAGCATCCCCTCCGCCTAGTGTCGTATGGGAGGGTTGACGCTCCACCTCGGGTACGACGAAGCCCCAGGGATGTCATCCCTGGGGCTGATTTCGGTGTAACGAGAAAGGGCCCCGTAGTGGGGCCCTTTCAGTCTTCCGTCTCCACCTCGGCCGCTTTCTCTTCCGCCTTGAGTTCCTTCGGCGCGCGAATCAGGTCAGTGTCCGTCTCTTCGCGCGGCACGAGAAAGAAACCGGCCTCAGTGTCGGGGTCGTAGTAGACGACACGGTTCTTCTCTTCCAGCGTCGCCTTCCAGTTGTCGAGGCGTTCTCGCTGGTCAGGCTTAAGTTCGTGCCCCGCTCGGCTCCGCGCTTCATAGCGCAGCATTGTCAGCGGATACTTCCAACGGTGCTTAGCATCGACAGCCCACGGAATCAAGTCGGTGTCCCTGGTGATCTGCCGATCGAGTCCCTGGCGGTGTCGGAAGGTTGCCCACATTGAGGTGGTCGTTTCAATGCCGTACTTCTCAAGGTACTTCGCGACAATCCAGGAGTAGGACTTGCCCTCCTCGATCCAGCGGACGGCTTCGCCCGTGTTCTGTACCTTGGACCTGGCCGGCATGTCGTCCTTCCCTTGATGGCGTCGTCAAGCAGCGTGAATGGGATGGTCCGATCACGCTGGCTCTACTGTGCCATGTAAGAGTTGAGCCCGTCAAGCAGAGACCAGTGAGCAGGTGTAAGGGTTGTGCTCGTCGAAGTGAAAGTTCGGGTGTGCGACACGTGCAAGCGTGTCGGAGTACCCACCAAGATGTACACCATTACGGACGACGATGGCCGCGCGGGCGAAACCGACCGGTGCATCGACCACGCCGAAGCGTTCGAGGGCGTGCTCACCGAGTCCCGGCCGGAGGACACCCCCGCTTCGCCTGCACCCGCCGCCAAGGCCACGGTGAAGAGGGCCCCGGCGAAGAAGACCGCTGCCAAGAAGGCCCCGGCAAAGAAGGCCCAGGCGAAGAAGTCTGCGTCTCGCGGGCACAGCAAGACGCCGGAGATGACGATCGACGAGATCAACGCCGCCAAGGCGGCCGGCAAGGCGTAACGACGAGAAGCCCCCGCCAGCCAAGCAGGCCAGCGGGGGCTACGAGTCAGCTTCCGTCCTCGACGCCCTCGGAGGCGTCCGGGGCGACCACACCGATCGCGGTAAGAAACTGCACGATCACGGCCACTTCCGGCCGATCCGCGAAGACGACGGCCGCGATGCTGAAGAGAACCCCGAGCGCGGCTGTGACGGCGCCCACTCGGGTGCGGTACCGCACCGGGAGAGCGTTCACAATGGCTGCGATTGGGCCGCGGATCTTGCTCACTTGCGTCCCGCCTCCTTCTGAAGCTCCTTGAAACCGCTCGGCCCGATCGCCGGGTCGTACGACTTTCCCTTACTCCGGTACTTGGGGTTCTTGTTGTGGAACCGCCCCACGGCCTTCTGGGTCTCGGGCCCGTACAGATCGGTTACAGAGCCTGGGATCGGGCCGTACCCGGCCTTGATGAGGAGCTGCTGAAGCTCCTTCACCTGCTTGTGCCGAGCGCCGGGCTTCACTGCGGACGCCAGCGCGACGATGGTCGAAGCGGGCTTCGCCGGAGTGCTCGGCTTGGTGGGCTTCGGGGCCTGCGTCTTCCATGCGGGGTCAGCGGATGTGATGCCCTCGGCGAAAGCCGGGTAGCCGTATCCGAACACGTATGTATCCCGGCGCTTCCGCTTCTTCAGATAGACGCCGTCACCCTCGGCAGAGCCGTTCGCGTTGGTGTTGCCTTCCACCGTGTAGATGTAGGTGTCGTCGTAGTTGTAGACAAGGCCGGTGTGCGATCCGCCTCCCGAGCCGTAGAAGACCTGGGCCCCCACCGCCGGATATGCGCTGAACCGCTTGCGCTGCTTGAACCAGGCCACCCCGCTCTCGCACGAAGCCGTACGCGGGTACAGGCCAGCGAGGCCGGCCTTCATCGCGCACCACGAAACGAACGTGGCGCACCAGGGCTGGAAGTCACTCCACTCCAGTCCGGGGACCTGATCCGAATACTTCTGGTTGTTGTTCCAGTGGCCGGACTTCTGGCCTTCTCGGTAGCCGTTCTCGGCCTTGGCTATGCCAATGATCTTCTGGGCTTCGCCCATGCTTTTGCTCCTTAGGACACACGAAAGGCCCTGCCACCGTGTGTGGCAGGGCCAATGAGAATGGGGCTAGTTGGCTATGTGCTCGTCCAGTCGTTCGGCGACGGCGAGGCGTTCGGCGCGTTCGTGCGCCAGCTCGGTGCGCAGGGCGGTGATGCTGCGGCTGTGCTCGGCCTGGCCTTCGAGTACGCGGCCGAGGTCCGCGAGGACTCGGTCCAAGTCGTCGCGGAGATTCGTCGAGTGGGTGTTGACGACCTGCTCACGGGCTTCCTGCGCGTGCTCGGCAACTTCGGCGATGGTGCTGCCCTGGCGGCGCAGCAGCTCGACCAGGACGCCGAATCCAGCGGCAACGATCATTCCGCCCGCCGAGACGGCAGCGACTTGAACGGAGGGGTCGAGACTCACTGCCTCAGCTCTTCGACGAGGGCCTCCAAGCGCTCGATCCGCTTCGCCTGGTTTTGGACGACAGGCAGGAGCGCCACCCCGAGGAGGTCGTACCGAAGGGCGTCGACTATGCCGTTCTCGTCTCGGGTGACGATCTCCGGGAGATGCTCGGCGACTTCCTCAGCGATCAGACCGAACTCGTTCCGCTGGTAGTCGTCCGAGCCCTCCTTCGGGCGCCGGTCGTAGATCCGCGGGCGCAGTGCAAGGACGGCCTTGGGGGCGATGTCGTGGTCCCGCACGTTCTGCTTGAACCTGAGCGAGCTGGTGTTCCGCGCGAAGGTTCCGTCCCCCTGCACCCATACGGCGTAGTACGTGCCCGAGCCGCTCACACTGTCGTTGTGAACCCGCTTGGTGCCGTTGGCCCAAGAGATGGTGTCGCCCGCTTCCAGATACGAACCGTGGGAGTGTGAACTCGGCGCGAAGGTAGAGGGACGGCCCGTGATGGACGACCACGAGTGCGAGTGGGTGACGGGCGGGAAGGTCGTCGGCTTCCCCGATACCGCTCCCCAGTCGTGCGTATGACTCGATGGCGGAAAGGTCGTCGGTTTGTCGGTGAGATCGCTCCAGCCATGAGAGTGCGCTGCGGGGGCGAAGGCCGTGGGACGGCCGGAGATGTTTGACCACGTAACCGTGGGCGCGAGGTCGGCCCAGGCCGCGCCATCCCAGTACTCCCACGCCTTCGTGGTCCGGTTGAGTCCGAGCTGACTGACGCGAGGAGTGGTCGGCCGAGTGTTCGTGGTCCACGTGCCGACGCGTGAGCCGGAATAGCGTCGCCCCTCAATGATGGCGTCAGCCGCAACGTTCGTGACACCGGGCGAAACTCGGACGAGGCCGAGTGACAACTCGTAGATGCCGGTGTCGGTCTGTGTCACATCGATCGCTTCGCCACCGGCCACCCCCTCCAGAACCGTCAGGGCGATGCTGTTCGCGGTGGGATCGAGCCGGAGCACCACGCGATCCCGGCGCTCCGAGCTGCCGGCTGCCGCGATATCGAGTGGCTCGATGCCCGTGGAGAAGAAGGCGTGCCCGCGCAGAATCGCGAAGCCGGGCTGCACGAAGACCTTCATGCCGGACCCGTCCGCGAAGACTTTGAGATCGGTGCTTTCCGCCGACCCGACGACTCCCGAGTCCTGAAATTCGCGGAAGAGGCGGCTGTACTGGGATTCGGTCGCGGCCTGCCCATCGAAGGGGTACGAGCTTTTTGCCACTAAGCAGTTCCTTTCTGTGGCAACGGAAAAGCCCCCGGCATGCGCGGAGGTCGGTGGAGGGGCGAGGGGTTGGCGGGCTCATGCTGCAAGGGCGACCCAGAAGCGGTTCGGGCCGCCTTCGAACGCAGCGAAGTTGAGCGTGCTCGGGAAGCTCGACACGGAGCCGATCACACCGAACCGGTGGATGTTGTTCAGCCCGAACCGGCCCGGTGGAGCGCTCGCGGCCGAGTCGGCAACGAGCAGTGCGGGGCCGTCGATCGGGCTCGTGGTGTATTTGAACCACCAGGCCACGTAGTAGATGCCCGGGGGCAGTGACACGCTCGCGGTGAGTGGGACGGCGACCGTGCCGCCCCCGATGTTGTGGACGCCGGGGAGCTTGGTCTCTCCGACCATGTCGCCGACCTGCGCAACGCGCGTGCCGGCCGAGTTGAAGATGCCTGCGTTGCTGCCTACTTGAAGGCCGCCCGCGTACCCGAAGACGTGCCAGACGATTTTTGACACCGTGGCGGTGGCGTGGATCGGTACGGCTGTGACGCGGAGCGACCCGGACGAGGGATACTTGTAGTCGGACATGCCGAGGCCGGGGTCGAACGCCCAGGTCTTGAGGCCGAGGTCACTCGGGAGGAAGACCTCGGGTAGCTGCGTGAGCGCGACCTTGCCTCCAGCGTCAAGGGACGCCACGCCATTCGCAGTGCCCCTCGCGGTTGTAGCGATGGCTCCTACCTGCGCGGCGGTGTGCGTGTGCGCAGCAGGCGAAGCGCCGACATCGGTCGCGGTGAGCGTAATGCTCGGCGCACTGAATCCGTTGACGGATTGGATGACACCGGGATCGCCCTTGGGCCCCTGCGGCCCGGGAGTGCCGCCCGTCCCTCCCCCCTCGGATGTCCTCTCCAGCGCGGAAACGCGCTGTTCGGTGCTCTGCGAGCGTTGCCCGGAAGCCGAGTTCGGGTCGAAAGCACTCGGGTCACCAAGCAGGGCTCCGGCCTGGAAGCCACTGTCATTGGCCTTGATGACCATCCCGGTGACGGGTGCTGTCAGCTCCTCGCCTCCCGCGATCACGGTCACGCGATCACCGAGGCCCCAGTCGACGCCGAACTCGGCTGTGGAGTCCTCGACCGGTACGGCCTGCACGGCGGTCGCCGTGAAGCCTTCGTCGGCTAGGACTTCATTGCCGGCCTGGGTGAGTTCATCGAAGTTGTCGGTGTTGCGCTGGTCGACGAAGCGCTCAATGCGGCGGCCCCAGTCCTCCTCGGCGCCGACCGAGGTCGCGTTATCGACGGGCACAAACGTCCGGTCTACCTGTGCGCCCTGGCCTGCGACGATCACTCGGGTTGCCCCGGGCGTCGAGACCGAGACGCGTTGACCGGCGAGGCTGCCGGCCAGGACGTCGAGCCGTACCTCCTTCGTCCGGTCGATTACCTGGTATGTCTCGAAGACGAGTTGGCTCCCGCGCTGGACGATACGGAACCCGAGGTCCGCGACGACTGCGATGGCTGTGAGCAGTTCGCCCAGGGTGGGGAAGCGGGCCGACTTGGAGATGACCGGGCCTCGTCCCTGGTCCACGCCCGTGATCAACCCGGCCTTTCGTCGAGCCGCAGGTGCGAGGGGTCCGCAGTTCGCGGAGACATAGGCGTGCATCAGGGTTTCGGCCGGTCCGGTGCGCTCGTCATGCCCGGCCGCCTGAGTGGTTACGTCGGGATTGGAGGGCTGGGGCCAGGCGAGTATGTCGGCGAGGATCACCGAGTCGGAGACCCCGTCGAAGACGATGCTCCCGCGCCGGTCCTCCGGGGTGGCCGCGTACTGGGAAGAGACAACCGGCCCGGATATCAGCACGTCGCCGGGGCCTGTGACGATCAGCCCGGCCCCCGGTGTGCGGAGCACGCTCGCGAGCGGGTGTTCCGAGGCCATTGTGAGTTTCCACGTACCGACGTTGTTGAAGGCGTCTGCGACCTCGAAAGCGAGGTCTTCGGGGCGGATGAGGCCGATACGGGTCAGGGTCTTGTCCCTGACCTCGACTGTGAGATCCGCGAGTTTCAGTTCAGATCACCAACCATCGCCGCGGCCTCCAGGAACACACGATCTTCGAGGCCGCCGTGGTGTCGAGGAGTTGCACGTTGGCGGTCGACAGTCCAGGCGGCACCGTCCAGAAGCGAGGCGCCGACGCGAGATCGGCGTACCGGTTCACGCCCTGGCCGTCCGTGACCGTTCCGGCGCGCGTGTCGACCGTGAGCCGCTCTGTCGAGGTGAGGACTCCAGCCCACCGCAGGACATCGCCGTTCGGTGCTGTCAGGGTGAGGTCCCGGCCCGGCCCGTAGATCTCCCACACCGGGTAGGCATCGGCGTCTCCGGTGTTGTCGAGCTGTATCTCCCCAATGGCCTGCGAAGCGGCGAGCGGAAGAGAGGCCATCGCGGACAGGAAAGGCGTGCCGACGTCGCCGCCGACCGCCTGCCTAGACACCTTGTCGGCCGTGAAGAAGGGGTCAGGTGCCCGCCAGGTGATCACCGTCTCAACGTCGTACCCGCCGTCCAGCTCTATGTCTCCGCCGCCTGTGCGGACAATCGATGTGGACCAACGTGCTCCCTCGTCGTCCACCACGACGAGCGCGCAGGGGCTGGCGACAGCCCGCGCCAGTCGGGAGACGAGTGTGCCGAGGTGTCGTCTGTCGCGACCCACGATGTCGAGGGGCATGTCGAGGGTCCGGGACAGGGCCCGTTGGCCTCGGTAGCGCGCGCCGTCCCCGGCACCCTCCAACCACTGAACTGCGACGGGCGGCAGGCCAAGACCGGTGAGCCCTGTGGTGGCTTGGTACCCGACACCGGTTTTGGCCACCTCGTTGAGGTCGAGCTGATCGCCTGGGGTTTCCAGCAGGAGCGCAGTCACTCACCACCCCGCCATCCGTGCCCTGTTGGCTGCGGCGAAGAGGTCCTCCTCGGAGTCGAGGGAGGAGCCCGGGGCCGCGTAGTAGTTGAGAACCCGCGTCGTGCCGCCCCCTTCGGAGCGGGCGTTCAGCGCACTGGACAGGGCCGTGTTGATGGCATGCGAAGCACCGGTCTGCCTCACGCTTGGCAAGGCGAACGAGGTATCCGCCACCTCGTCGGTCAGTCCGCGGAGTGACTTGCGAACGGCGTCGTACCGGGATTCGAGGCCCTTGATGAACCCGTCGATGACGAGTTGGCCGGCGCTCACCAGGAGCACCCGGTCGAGGGACTCCGGACCTTTCCAGTCGGTCAGTTTGGACGTCAGCGACCCGAGCTTGTCCTTCACCGTGCCGAACATCGAGGTGATGCCGTCGATGAAGCCGCGGATCAGGGCTTTGCCCGCGCTGACGAGCGTGGAGCCGAGGCTCGAAAGAGCAGCCCTCGCCCGTCCGGGCAGTTCCCTGACGAATCTGATCGCGTTCGTGACGCCGGTAGAGATGGCCCGCCCCAGGGCGGACATCGCCGAACCGGCCGCCGACTTGATTGCTTCCCAGCCCGCCGAGAAAAGCCGGCCGAGGCCGGACATCATCGAACTGCCGAGGCCCGACAGAGTGGAGCCGAATCCGGTGAACGCTGACTTGATGGCGTCCCAGATGACGACGCCTGCCATACGGATGCCGCCCCAGGCCGCATCCCAGAGCGCGCGGATGGCTTTGAGTGCCTTCCCGGCGATGCCGAGGATTCCCACGTTCAAAAAAACTTCAAGGGCTCCGAGAATTACATCCCAGATTCCCTTCAGTATTCCTAGAATTCCATCCCAGAGATCGGAGAAGCCCTTCTTGAAGGTATTCCAGTTTCCGGTAAATATTCCCTCGAAAATCCCCCAGGCGATTTCGAAGACGCCCTTGATCGTCGACCAGATTCCCTTGAAGATCTCGACAAGACCCTCAAGGACCAGGCCCACCCCGTTGACTGCCGCGACCAAGGCGCCACCCAAGATCTCGATGACGAACTGAAGCGCAGGGACCAGGACCGGCATGGTCACGTTCACGACCGAGATCAGTGCCTGAATAAATGGCTGAAGGGCTTCAGCCACTCGGGTAACCGCGTCCGCGAGCGGAGGAAGAATCGCCTCCACTACAGATTGCAGCAAAGGGATAAGCGGAAGGATGATCGCCGAGACGAGCTGCAAAGCCAGGGCGATAAGGGAAGTCAAGGCCGTTATGACATTGGTCCCAATGATTTTCGCCACGACCGCCAGAATTGGAGTAAGTCCGGTGGCGAGTTGTGAAACGAGTGGAGCGACCGCGCTTACAGCTTCCATAAAAAGCGCGGCTACCGGAGGTAGAATTGTAGCGAGTGTCTGGAAGGCGGAGCTGAGAAGTTGACCGACGGTCGGAACGAGCTGCTGGGAAATTATTGGAGTAAGTTGAGAAATTGCTCCAGTAAGGGTTCCGCCGAGCAAATTGATAATCGGGGTGATCGCCGGGAGAAGTGCTGTAAAAGCGTTCGAAAGCGGAATCAAGGCGGCGGCAACGAGTGGGCCTAGCATGGCCGCGAAGGCACCGACGACAGTCATCAGCGCGCCGAGGGCTCGGCCCAGTGGGGCCATCGCGGGAGCGAGTCCGGTCACTGCGGCCTGAAGGCCGTCGAACAGGGCATGTACACCGCTCATGACGCCGGGCTGGTTCAGCCCGTCCGCAACGGCCGACAAGGCTGTTCCGATGATCTGCCCGACCTGCGGAAGAATCGTTTCTGCAAGCTGGGCAACCTGCGAGAGCAATTCTTTGACCGCCGGGCCCGACCGGGTGGCGATGGCGTTCATCGCCGCATGGGCGCCCTGGAAGACGCCGATCAGGCCCGCTTGGAAGCCTGCGCTGTCCACAGTGCTGTGAATGCGCTCCAGCGTGTCGGCCATCATGCCGAGCGAAGAGCCACCCGCAGCCTCGGCAGCCCGCGCGATGCCAGCCAGGATGCCGCCGACATTCAGCAGAACCGAGCCGAGATCCTTGAGAGCCTGAATGCCCTCGTCGATCCAGCCCTTGAGGTTGCCGTTCCCCTCGGACTTCGTGAGGAAGCCGGAGAACCGTGTACTGATGTCGACGAACCACTGAGCCAGCGCGGGCAGGTAGGACGTGCCGACCTGGCCGAGGACAGCGATGATGTTTGCGAAGGCGCCCGTACCTGTGGTCGCGACGGTGATCGACGCGGACAGGTCCGTGAACATCTGCGTCAAGGCCGGGTTCAGCGCGCCCTGTAGAGATGTGGAGAAACCAGCGAAAAATCCACCGAGTTGGATGGAGGTCTGGGCGACCCCGGCCGTGAACTCCGGGAGGAGTTCGTCGACCATCGTGCGGATGGGCTCCGCGGCTTTGGCCCAGAAGTTCTCGCTGATCGAGTCTTGAAGACCCGACAGAGCCGCCTTGACCTCGGGAAGGATCTTGTTGAAGTCTCGGAAGGCGGCGATGGTGACGCCGAGGCCGACAGCCATGCCGCCGAGCAGGCCGGGCAGAAGGAGCGCGGTCGCGCCGATCGAGGCGAGCGACGCCGACAGGGCAGCCAAGTTCGAGGCCGCCGAGAGCCCCCACCCAGCGAGGCCGGCAATCGCGAGCGAGAGCGAACCGATGATCGGGACGCTCTTGTCGAGGTTCTTGAGAGTGTTGCCGAGCTTCTCGAAGATGCTGTTCAGGACCCGCGCGCCGGACAGCGCGGCCAGGGCTGTCGCCACCTTCAGGACGGCAGTGTTGTCCAGTTCGGGGACGATCGGCACCGTACGGGGGCGGGTGAGGACTTGCAGCCGCGCGGACACGGCGGCACCGGTCCCGTTGGCGATGTCAAGCTCGACTCTCACCTTCAACGGCGAGACGCCGTCGAGCCAATCCTTGACTTTCTGCTTGGCCTGATCCGCAGAGCGCTGGTCGAGTTCCAACTCGATCCTGCCGGTGGCCCTGAGGTCGTCGACCTTGAAGGCGACCTTCTGGCTGTTCGCCCGGTGCTGGAGTTCACGGGCCGCTTGGCGTACGGCCGTTGCCATGCCATCGGTAGCGATCTTCGTGTAGAAGCGGATCTTCCGGGAGTTGACCTTGTTGTCGCGGTTGATGTCCCGGACAGCTTCGAGGACGCCTCTCCGCGCGCCGGTCGTGTCGATCTTCGTATTGATCGTGACCGTGAGCTGTTGCTCGATACGGCGGAGCTGCTTCTTCGCCTCTTCTTTGAAGTCGGAGGTGTCCGGCAGGACGCGCACAGAGATGCGCCCGATCACCTGGCCCGCAGGCATGGGCTACCTCCCCGTGAACCGCTTGTAGATCTCGGCCACCGACATGGGGCGGCGTTCGCCGACCCTGTTCGCCGTGGCCTTCTTGGGGCGCGGGTAAGGGGGGATCTTCGGGGCCTTGCTCCTGCCCCACTGGCCCGTGGCCCGGGTGTTGGCGTTGACGGCGTCGTAGAGGTCAGCCGCGAGGTGGCGGTCCTGCCCCCAGCCGAAGAACTCCCTGCCGCCCGACGCCAGGGCAACGGTCAGAGATGTGTCGGGCAGCCTCCGCACAAGCGCGAGGACCAGCGCGGGAGAGGGTCCCTGTCCGGCGATCACCTTGGTCAGATCGACGCCGAAGTGATGCAGCAGATCGGGGTAGAGGCCCTCCCCGTACTGGTCGATCAGGCGGCAGAGGCCGAGGCTTCCCCCACCTGGGTTCCCTTGCCGTACCGGTCGAAGATCTCCGCCAGAACGGCGAGGTCACCGCCGACCGCGCTGAGCAGCTTGTCAGCGGCCTCGCCGGAGTCGGCGACGAGCCGGATCGCCTCGGACATGAGCGCTTCCTGATCGGCATCCTCGGCACTGAGCTTGTCCTGTAGGTCAGTGAGGTCGTCGCGCTTCTGCTTCGGCAGTCGCAGCGGGTTGAGCAGCCGCACCGTGCTGGCGCCGAGCACGATGTCCGTGCTGCCGTACCGGGCCTCGGCTGCGGCGCGGATTTCGTCGAGAGAGTAAGAAGCCATGGTCGCGGAACCTCCGGGGGAGTGAAGAGAACGGGAAGCGGACCCGGGAGGTCAGGCCGCGGGGTCGGTCACCCAAGCGGAGCCAGACCAGGACGCCTTCGAGGAGTCGCCGAGGACGACGTATTGTCCGGTCGCCCATGCGGTCGAAGGGGTGGCGATTACCGACGCCAGTTCGGCAAGGTTCGCCGGGGCAACTGCGCCGGCCGGAGTGAAGGACCCGGGAATGCCTGCGGTCGCACCGGTCGCGACTGTGCCGCCCAGCGGAGTGACCGCGTACGTCCACGAGTTGGATCCGAACGTCATCGGCTTGACGCCAAGGGGCAAGCCTGCAAGGGATTCCGTGTCGCCGATCGCCATGTCGTCGTTGCGGTAGATCTCGGCCTTCGGCACGTAGAACGCGAAGTGGTTCTCGCCATCGATGAAAACCGCCATGAACGCGGCCTGTGTAGGCTGCGGATTGGCTGGGACACCCACGCTGCCGTCCGGCAGGATCGGCGCGTTTGCGCCGAAGTAGAGACGCAGTGCCGCAGCGTCGAGCTGTTGCAGCGTAAACGTCATTGTTTCGGTTCTCGCGCTGTATTTCGTGCGTAGAGACTTGTTCTGAAGCGTGCCGATCGTGGTTGCCTCGCCACCCTCGGAGGTGATTCCGAAGACGTCTTCAAGGCTGGTGTGGCCGACGTTCTGCCACGGCGACACCGGGACCAGAAGGTCATCCGGCATCGGGGTGCCGGTCGGGGCGGTGAGGTAGTTACCGGAGCCGACGACAAGTGTCGCGGCGTCGTTTATGGGCAAAGAGGGAGTCCTTACTCGCGCACGCCAAAGACCCCGGCCGCTGGAAAGCTGACCGGGGTCCTGTGCGGAATGGTTACTGAGAGAGGGGATAGGGACGCGTGCGCGGCTTCCTGATCTGGATGTCGTAAATCGACTCGTACCTCCACACGCCCGTGGGGAGATTCGCGTATTGCACCGGCCCCGTCGCAGTGGCCCAGTCCGAGGCGCGTCGCGGCGAACTGTTCATATCCACGCGGGTGATGTGGCCTCGCCCGGGTACAACCACGTTGTTCAGCCAGGCGTCCCGCAGGACGACTCGCACGGCCTCGGAGAGGATCGCCGCGTCCTCGTCTCCGTCTGGGTCCTGCGCGAAGCAGTTGATGACGACCCGGGCCGCGTCGGTGAAACGGGTATCTCCGCTCCAAGCGCCGAACGAGGGGTCACGGCGGATAAGGACCAGCGGGAACATCTCATGCTGGTCGACGAGAGACTTTACGCGGATACCCGGCAACCTGCTGCGCAGGATGGAGAGCAACAGGTCTTCGACTGGGCTGAGTTCGGCGAGCGCTTTGATGTGATCGGGAACGCCGGCCACTAGTCGAGCTTCACCCTGCCCTTGCGCTTCTTCGGAAGACCGGAGGCCGTCGCCAGTACATACAGGCCGTCCATCCCCGGGACTTCGACCTCAAATTCATTGCCGAAGCTGTCCTTGCGGGTCACCCTGGAAGCCGCGCGGCCGTACTCGATACTGAGGGCTGCCTTCTGGCCGCGTTCGTCGCTCAGAACGACGTATTTATCCACGTCGCCCTCTTCGACCTCGATCGACGAGTCACCATCGGCGCGGTGCTGAATGAGAATCTCCTCGGCCCTGACAGCGATCTCGAACGCAATGCGTTCCAGCTCGTCTTGCACGTCCTGGTGCCGGGACAGAACGCGAGGAGTCTTGGCGTATATGAAAACCATCAGGGGCGCTCCCGGATGTCGATCGACCAATGTCGGGTCCGGCGGTCGCCATGGTGATAGGCGGGCGGAGAAACTACGTCCCACTGACGGCCCGCGTATTCGACCAGGGACCAGAGAGAAACGCCTTCGAGGTGGGAGTCCACGATCATCCGCGTCACATTGATCTGTTGCTGACCGGGCACCTCGGCCCGCGCGCTGCGCTGGGGAATGAAGGCCGCGGTGACCTCGATCGGCCCGGCCGGGTCCGCGACGATCACCGCGTTGCCCCGGTTGTCGACTATCTCGGCCGTCTTCCAGACGCGGGCCTTCTGACCGCGCCTTCGTTGGACGCTCACCAGGGGCTCACCTCGTCGGAGAACATCGGGAACGCGTCACCCCCGTAATCGACGGGCACGCGTCCGGCATCCCTCGGCTGCGGCTTGGTGCCCCACGAGCTGACGACGACGCTCACGAGGCCGGGTTTCTGCCCGGCGATTCCTTCAAGGAGCCGGATCTCCTCGCGGGTGAAGTACACGGTCCCCGCGTCCCGGCCGATGTCCGACCAGCCCAGCGTCTCGTCCCCGGCGCGGGACTGGGTGTATCCGTTGGGGTTGCGCATGTAGCGGGCTGCGGCCTTGAGGACCAGCGTCCGTACCAGGCGGGGTGCCGACTCTTCGGGCCAGTTACGTCCGTAGGTGGCGGCCAAGTCGGACGCGTCTTCGAGCGCCCCGCCCGCGATGCGGAGTTCATCGTCGTCGAGCTGCCAGTCCAACCGGCCCTTCAGTTCGTCGAGGGTGGCGTATGCCATCGCTCGACCTCCCTTCCAAAAGGCCGGCGGGCCGCGCGCCGATGTAGGCCAGTTCGCGCGGCCCAGCGCTTATTACGCGTTGGCCGGGTCGGTCTCGGCGGCGCGGCCGGTCGGGGTCCACACCTTCGCGTCCGAGATGCCGGTGATCTTCGCCAGCTCCGAGGCCGCAGCCGGGTAGTCCGATGCGCCGTCGAGCTGAAGCTTGATGCCCCGCACGAAGTGCTCCTGCGAGCTGATGACTTCCTTCTCGTTAGCCTCGTCCCAGCCGACGAGAATGTCTGTCACAGACCGGAAGCCGTTGTACGTATTCACGACGGAACGATCCTGCAAGTACAGGGAGTCGTAGTCGCGAATCCAGCGCAGGGCGATTCCCTCAAAGGATGTCGTCGCGCCGTAGGGAACGGACTGCGGTACGGATGGGGCGCCGGAAAGGAAGATGAAGCCGGAGCTGGCGAAGGCGTAAGCCGCATCGCTCGGAATTGTCTGGTCGACGACGATGCGGAAACCGAACCGTTCACCCAGCGTCGCGGTTCGAAGGGCAGATTCAGCCTCCGAGTCACCGACATTCTGCGCCAGGTTGAGCTTCTCATCGTTGAGCAGCGCCGACTCGAAGTCGGAGCCGACGAGGAGGTAGCGGCCCTCCTTCGGCGCGTGGAACGCATTGAGAACGCGCCGCGCCTCGATCAGCGCACTGCGAAGGTTCTGCCCCGCGTTGCCGATAGTGACGGCGTACTGCTGACTGGTCAGAGTCTTCACGGCTCTGCGCTGGAGGCCGCGTGATACGGCCTTGACCTGCGGGCGGAGCAGCTTGCTCCACTGATCGATGTCGAAGTCGTTCTGCTCGTCGGTGAGCTTCACTGCGCTGTATGAGTTGCCACCGAAGGTGACGGCGATTTTGCGTTCGCTGTACTCATCGAACTGGATCGGCGTGCTGCGGTCGTTGCGCCACGCGTAGTCGTGGAAGGGGAGGATTCCCTCGACCTTCATGCTGATGGTGTCGTTGTCGGCACCCTTGAACTGGTCGACCCCCTGCTTTTGGAAGAGGTTCGGTACGATCAGTTCCTGTTCGAGCATGCCGACTGCCGTGTTCACGAGCTTTTGGGGCTTAACGACCTGGTGCTGTGCGGTTGCCAATTAGGTACATCTCCGGGGGCATAAGAAAACCCCCGGCCAGTCGGCGCGGGGGGCGGGGGAATGTTTGGTCACTGCGCCTAAAAGCGCCGGGAGCGACGCGCGAGGACGCGCGGGTCCATTTCTCCGTCGTCCTCGTCGGACGGGGTGAGGCCACCGCCGAGGGACTCTGGAGCAGTCGGGGCGAGGAGGGCTTGCAGGGCCTTCGCGTCGGTCTCCAGCTCCTGAGGCGTTGAGCCACGCAGTCGGCCGGCCAATTCGTCGGGAAGTTCGAACTTCCGGGCCACCGAGGCGACGACGAGGGAGTGCTCCAGTTCGGCGTTCTTTGCCTTGACCTCGGTGAGCGCGGCCTCGAACTCCTCAGGACTCTTCGCTTCGGAGAGCTTCGACTCGGCATCGCGTAGCCGAGTGCGGTATGAGGCGGCTTCGCCACGCACCTTGGTCAGCTCCTTGCGGGCCCACTCAGGGAGGGCGTCTTCCGGGGTGCCGGCCGGTGTCTCCGCCGACTCCGGCTCGCCCTGCGGCTGCTCGCTTTCGCCGGTCTTCTGGTCATCGTTCGGGGCAGGGGTCTGCTCGGACAGGGGTCACGCCTCCCGGGCTGTGATCGTGGATTGCCGCGCCTCCTGGGCTGCGGCTCGTTGCTTCTGGCGGATGAAGCGCCGCCAGGCGCTCACGGCAGACTTGCCGCTCAGGCCCTTGGTGACCTGGGGCCACAGGGCCTCGTACTCGCGGGAGAGGGCGGTCAACTCCGAGCCTTGGTACTGCTGCATGGAGAAGACCGGGGCCGCGTAGCAATGACAGTTGTCGTGGTAGCGGTCGCCGTCGACGAACGTCGCGGACTCGCGCGATTTGTAGACCGGGCCTCGACTGATCAACATGGCGCACCAGCCGCACGGAGTGCCCGTACGGGACAGCCGTACGTACCCCAGTGCTCGGCGGTCGCGCCGCATATGGTTCCAGGTCGTTGACCGGCCCCCGTTCATCGCAACGCGGGAAGCCGCGGCTGCTTGCTGAGCGCCCGCCTGGCGGTGCGCTTCCTCACGGGCCTTGTCGGTGTCCCTGGCCGGCTGCTCGTCGCCGATCTCGTCCAGGCGGCGATTCAGGTTCTGCGAACCGAGGGCGTCGAGGACCGTACGGAGTTCTTCCTCGGCCTCCCGCTCGATTCGCTCCTCGTCCTCGCGGAGCCCTTCGAGTTCCTCGACGAGGATGCGATCCCAATCTTCATCCTGGTCCTGGCCCTCGTCGGCGTGCGTCACCTGGACGCTGTCGGCGACGGGGCTGGAGCTGTCCCGCGAGTCGGGCGCAGCGTCTCTGGACTCGTCGGTCGCCGTCTGGCTCGTACTGCTGGCGGAGGGCGGGGCCTCGTATGTGCCCGCCAGCTCGGCGAACTCGCGGCGGAGGTCGGCGAGGGAGACGTACTCCGGCTCCGGGTGGTACGGGTCTGCCACTGTGCTGCCCGTTTGCAGAGCCCGCGCAAGTCGGTAGTACGCGCGGGCCAGATCGCGGGACTGCCGCCTGCGTCCCATCACGAGGGAGATGGCCCGGCGCAGCCAGCCAGATGCCGTAGTTGCCCGTTGTACGGCCGGGACCTCGTGCCACAAGGACAGCGCATCGGTCACGGTCGCGGCGCCGATCTGTGACAGCGCGACGTGGAAGGCGGTCGACGCCTGGTCGATCTCCCTCTGTCGTGCTGGGCTGGTCACGCTGCGACCCCCAGTTCCGTCCTGTGTTGAACGTCGGGCGTTGCCCGTTGTAGGGCGCTCGCGAGCTGGCCCACTGAGTCGTCGTCCTCGGCGAGCTGCTCCCAGTCCTCGAACTCGTTCTGCGTAACGCCGGGCACCCTGCGCCACAGCCCCTTCGCCGGGATGCCGAGCTGCTCGCGCAACTTGCCGAGCGCGTCAGCGGCCTGCGCGAGACTGCGCTGTTCCATGTCGCGCCAGATGACCTCGCCCCGGTAGTCCTCGGCGGAGGTGGCGTTGCCGGACAGCTCGGCGGCCAAACGGAACACCCTTTCCCAGCACTCCCCGAATGCCGTGCGGAACTCCGCGATCTTGCGACTCAACGCAGTCTCCGCAGCTAGGAGGGCCTCGGCGCTCAAGTTGGCGATCTGGCCGAGGAGATGGTGGGGCGGGGTCTGACTGACCGCTGCGAGGTGCCTTATGGACATATCGACCGACTGGATGAACCCGCCGAGCGGCGTTTCGTCCAGCGAACCGAACTTCACGTCCGGGTCCTCGGCGAACAAGAACCTCTTGGCGTTGTGATTGATCGCCAGCGGGATCGGATTGCCCTCGCCGTCGAGGACGGCCTCGCCTGTCTCCGGGTCGCGCTGGACTGGCGGAGCCATGCCGGTCACGGTCCGCACCTTCACCGAGGCGTACGTCTGAGCCACCAGCAGATCGAAGATCGTCTGATTGATCCGGTCCTGCAACGCGATCATCGGCTCGATGACGCCGAGGGTCCGGCCTTCCAGGTCGACGCTCGCGGCGAATCGGGTCACCGGGCATTCCGAGGCGCCGTGCTGGCGCCCGGCCGTCACCGTCATGCCCTTCTCGTCGTCGAGCGACTTGAAGGTGACCGCGTACTCGTACCGCGCGTCCCACATCCGGGCTTTGCCATGCGACTCGCCCGAGGGCCAGGCCGTGACCGTTAGGGCCGCGTACGGGGTGTCATCGTTGGCCGCGTCCTCGTACAAGGCGGCCGTGCGTAGGGAGGAAAGACCCTTCGTGCGCACCGTGCCCGTGCGGGACTTCTCGGTGACGGTGAACGAGTGTCCGTACGTCAGCGCGCCCCGGTACACCGCGGCCTGCCGCGCGTCGAGTCGGGAGCGCTGCCAGTGCGCCCATTCGACCGTGGTCGTCTCGGCTGGCGCCGGGAGGCCCGCGCCTGCTTCGCCGGACCGGAAACCATCGACGTACAAAGCCTGCGCGGGCGTACCGACCAGCAACGGCATCCAGTTCGACACCGAACGGCGCGCGAGGAGCCGGTACTCGTCGTCGGCCTGGGGCGGCATGTACGGGTCGTCATGGTGGCCGTGGAGGTAGTCGTCGATCCGTTTCAGGCGGTCGCCGTCCCGGTTCAGGATGGCGAGGAGTTGACGCGCGAGCGAGGCGGGAGTCAGGGGGGTGGTCAAGCAACCACCACCTTTGCCACACTCTTACAATTGGCTCACAGGAAATAGCCGCGACCGGTTCTCTTCCGAACCTTCTTGCCGTGTGCCCGGAGGTCGACGAGGGCCTCGTGCGCGAGCATCAACGCGGCGTATGCGTCGACCTTGCGCGGGGACTCCCGACCCTCCTTGCCGAAACTAATTCCGTAGTTGTTGGTGCGGCGCCGTGCGTTGAGTGCGTGCCGGCGGAGCTTGCGGTCGCCGTCGTGGACGAGCTTGCGGTCGAAGACCGACCGCATCAGCCGCTCGTGCGCCATGGTTGAAGCTTTCAGGCTCGACCGCATGTCCCAGCCGATCGCGTCCTTACCGGGCGCTTTCACGGCCAGGCCCTCGCCGTACGTGTCCGACCACTCGGATATGTAGCTCTCCCAGAGAGCTACATCGGCGTAGAAGCCTCGCACCTCGAAGGTGCGGAGCGCATCGTGCACGGCACTGTCGACCTGGGCGCGCGGGACGGCCCAGTCGTCACCACGCGGGCCATCCGGCTTCTCCCACAGGCCCAGAACACAGGCGTACATGTCGCTGACGCGCAGTGCCACCAGGGCAGTTGCGTCATCCTTGAGACCGCCATCGAAGCCCATCACGATCTCGTCGCCGGGTTGGAGCATTTTGCTGTCGTCCCGAAGGACGTCCCACTCGGCCGGCCCATACAGGGCGTCCTCGCTCGCGACGATCTGGTTCAGCCACATGCGCCGGGACCGGCTCGGCGCAATCGTGGTGTCGAGGATCGACTGAAGGATGGTCTCGACCCGCAACCAGACCGCGTCACCGCGGATCTTCGGCAGAACGATCCTGATCGCCTCAGGCGTCAGCGGTGTTGCCGGGTGAGCCTCGATCGAGTCGTACATGAAGCCGACATCCGCCGCGCGGCCGTCGAGGATCTTCTCGAAGGCTTCGCGCATTCGCTCGGCCACGGAGTCTTCGCCGGGCAGGTACGCATTCGTGATCGCCAGATACCGCGAGTCCTTCTTCGTCGCGTTGCCGTCGATCGTCTCGTACATGCGGTCGCCGTTGTTGCCGGTGACCCAGTGGTGTGTCTCGTTCAGCACGGTGAAGGTGACTCGGCCGCCCTCAAGAGCGCGGAACGAGCTGGTGACCGCTTCGAGGCGCTGCCGGCCGCCGTTGGCGCGAATCAGCTCGGCCCCGGCTTTGATGCCGTACGTCTCAATGAGCTTGTCGCTCATCAGGCTCGGCATCAAGGTCATGGTGTTGCGGGTCTGGTCGCGGCTGACGGCCGCGATCTGCACCCATGCCTGGGGATGCGGGGCGCCGACCGGCTGTCCGTCTGGACCCCAGTGCGAGAAACGGCTCGGGCCGACGAATTCGACGAGCGAGATCACGGCCAAGAGCGGGTCCTTACCCCAGCCCTTGAGCCTCTGTAGGACCCCCTTGCGGTATACGAAGCGGCCATTGTCGTCGATCGCGTACCACCACAACACGAAGCGGAGTTGCTCACTGGTGAAGCGCCACGGCCCGCCGTGTTCCGCTTCCAGGTACTCGGCGCACCAACCGGCGATCTGCCAGCCGAGCGTGTGCTTGGGTAGCTTCCATGAATCGTCCGGGTTCTTCAGCCATGTCGGACCGAGGAACGTTGGCTCCAGGGCCTCGATCTCCTCGACAGTGAGCTGCGCAGCCAAGGCACCCCCACGAGGTTTCCGCGAGGCTGAGCGAAGCCTGCCTGATCGAGAACGAGCCGGTGTCAGTGCCTCCAGCTACTCTCCGAACATGCTTTACGCGATCCCACTCAATGACGACACGTTGATGAACTGTGAGCAGTGCAGCGCCGTCTACAAGTACGGTGTGCGCGGACGGGTGAGGGGGCATTGCCTGGGCTGTACCCCCATGGCCCGCCAGGCACGGCGGTACAACCTGACGGTCAACGACGTGAACGCCATCCTGGAAGTCCAGGGGTACGTCTGCGCCTTGTGCAGTCAGGGATCCCAGGGACACGACGGCCGTTCGTACTGGCACATCGACCATGACCACAACTGCTGTGCCTCTAAAGACTGGACATGTGGCAGGTGCGTCCGAGGGTTGCTATGCATCGGATGCAACTCGCGCGGAGTCGCCTGGTACGAGCGCCTACCGCGCAACCGGCAAGACTGGCAGCGCATGAACGACTACCTGGCGAACCCTCCGGCGCACCGCTGCCTTGAAACTCGGCAGTTCCGTGTGTCCCTGGGGGGAACGCCTCCCGACAGGCGCCGAATCATCTGAGGCCCAGATCCTTCTTGTAGTCGGCGATAGCGAGGACAGCCGCGGACTGCTCCTCGGGCTCAGGCTCATGCAGTTCAATGCGCACACGGCGCCGGTCGCCCTCGGCAACGAGGAGTCGCTCGAAGGCGCCGTAGATGGTCTGGAGCATCTGACCCGACCGCTTCCCCGACTTCTTGTAGAAGGAGAGGTCTTCGCACAGGGAGTAGGCGAGGGCCCAGTCGCTCGCCTGGTAGAAGTCGGCTTGGCCGGACTCCTTCAGGGCGTCCCACAGGCGTTTCGCGATCGGGTGCCAGTTGCGGTCCGCATTCGGCACCTTCGTGGGCCGGGCGACACCTCGCGTTACCGACTGCACATCGCTGCCCTTGCGCTCACGGGGGCGAGCGAGGTCGGCCTCGCGGGCGGGTACAGGACCAGGCAAGCGACACCTCCTACGCTTAAATAGCCTCTGTGGATCAAGGCATAGCTGGCCTCGTTGGGGCCCTATCAGGTGGCTTCATCGGGATCGCTGGCACACTTGGCGCCGCGCGCCTGACCGGACGAGACCAGAGACGCTCACAACATGAGCAATGGCGGCGTCAGGTTCGTCGGGATGCCTACGGGAAGTTCATTGCTTGCGCGTCTCGCGCGTTCCGGGCGGGGGAAGCCGCGCACGAGGCCGCACGCGAGGGCGATCTTAACGAGTCTCACTATCAACAGCTTGCTGTTGTGGCCTCAGAAGTCGAGGAAGCCTTCACCCTCGTAATGCTGGAGGGGCCAGAGGAAGCGGCGATTGCAGCCGACGAGGTGAACAGCCAGGTTCAAGGATGGCGCATCGCCATCGGATGGTTGCTCGGGAAAGGGGGCGGACGTCCTGTCCCCCGCGAACAGGCTGTCAGGCGTTCGGCTGACGCAAGCAATCTGGGCGCTGATCGCCTGCACGAGTTCACCGAGCTGTGCAGAGAACTGTTGGATTAGCAATGGCGGCTGAATCATCGAAGCCCAGGGTGCGGCTCCGTCCTGGGGAATTTCTGTGCATATTGGCGTCGAGCGGCAGCTCGCGCAGCTCCGCCTTCACTGGATGATTTAACCCGGTGATGCCACTCGCAGAGTGATCTCAGGTTGGCCTCTCGATGGTCTTCACCAGGTCGGATGTGGTCCACGTCAGTAGCAGGCTCGGCACATCGCACGCCGTACTGATCTCTGGCTGTGCACTGATGGCCGTCGCGGCGCAGAATCCGGAGACGTAGTTGAGGCCAATTCGCCGGTAGGCGCTGCCTGCGGTCGGAACTCGACCAGGACATAAAGCCTCCAGGCGTACAGATAAGAGGCTTTAGGCACCGGCGAAGAAGCATCAGAAATGGGCCCCCGGAGGGGGCCCACTGTCGAAGGTCTCAAGCCGTTGAGGCTCAACCTTCTACACATATATACGGAGCCTGACGGCGATACCGGAACGCAGTCAGGCGTGAGCCACGCCACACTCTTGCAGCCCAAGGTCCGAGGGGGTTGCTGGATCAACTCTTGCAATGTGGCCACACTCTTGCGTATGGTGCACGGCACAGCAAGCAAACGACCCCGGCTCGACGGTGCGCAAACACTGGCCGGGGTTGTCGACCGAGAGGGGTATCTCTCGATGCGAGTGCATCGCAATCGGCATGACCGGGCCTTCGTCGTCGTCCCCAACGCCGCCGCCCGCCACAACGCCCTGTCCTTGTCCGCCCGAGGACTGCTCGTGACCCTCCTGTCGCTCCCGGACGGCACCCGCGCCACCGTCGACACCGTGACCGATCAGGTCGAGGAAGGCCGTCGCGCCGTGGCCAAGGCGTTCACCGCGCTTGAGAAGGCTGGCTACCTGCGCCGTGAGCGCGGCCAAGACCCCGACACCGGACTCTGGGGAACGCAGACCCACATCTCTGACCTGCCGATGGACCGCATCCCGGCGGTCGGTGCACCGAAGAGCCGGAGCGTCGGCGATCTTCCCAAGGAGGAAAAGAACCGGGAAAAGGACCTCCTCCCCGAGCCCCGACCCCACGGCGAAGAGGCGGCGCCGCCGCGAGCCAAGGAGGAGGGAGATGCCTCCGACGACAACGACCCCCCCGTGACCGCCCGCGCCGCTGCGACCCTCGCGCAGCTTGGCGACGCGGACCGTCGCCTGGCACTCAGCACCAGCGAAGTTCTCCGCCTGGCCCCGCTCGCCGCCGCCTGGCTCGCCGAAGGCCACAACGCCACGAAGATCGTGGCGGCCCTGACCACCCGCCTGCCGGAGCGCGTCGACTCCGCAGCCGCCCTGGTCTCGTATCGGCTGAAGAACCAGATGCCGGCCAGGCCCGCGCCAAAGGCACCGCCCGCCCCGGACGTCCGCCATCGCTGCCAGTCCTGCGATGTCGTATTCCCCGCCGGGGTCACGCAAGACCTGTGCAAGTTGTGCCGCGCAGAGATGGAACGGGCCACCGCCCACGTCCTCGGAACCCCGGCTCCGGCAGCCGAGGACCAGCCCGCACCCACCAGCGACGAGGCGGCCGGACTGATCGCCGCCATCCGCCAGCGACGTGCCAGCGCGACTGCCACCCACCGCCGCCACGGCCGTCCGGCCTTCGCCGCCGCCTGACCCTGCCAGCGCTCGAACCCAAGGGAACACCCATGTCTACGTCCATGCAGATGCCCTGGTACGCCAAGACCGTCTTCGTGGCTGGCAGGCCGCTCGTCCTGGTGGCGGCACTCGCCATGTCAGTGCCCGGAGAGATCCAGATGGCACAAGCCGCGGGTTGGCACGGCTGGGTCGCATGGCTCATGCCCGTGTGCATCTCCGCCTACGCCGCCGCAGCCGCCGTCATCGCCGAAGTCCGCCGCCGGATGGCACTGCCAGGTCGCGTTACTGCCACCATCGGAGCTGGCGCCGCCCTCGGCCTGGCACTGTCAGCACAGGTCGTGGCGCACCTCATCGAGCAGAGCTACATGCACACTTCGGCCGTCTTGGTGGCGCTTGTCTCCGCCGTGCCGCCGCTCGTCGTGGCACACATGCTGCACATGGCGGCGACCCCGGCTGGCGAGATGACCGCCTCCGCGCAGATCCGCCAACTGGAAGAGCTGGTCGCCGCGCTGGCGGGCGAACTGGCAGATGCCTTCAGCCGCGAGGGGCGGGCGCTGGTGTCGAAGGCTCGCGCAGTGAAGAACTCGTACGATGAGCTGGCCGACGACATCGACGAACTGGTGGCCAGTGCCGACGCCATGGCGGACGAGCTTGCCGGGGAGCTGGCAGCGGCTGAGCGGGCGGAGCCGAATTCGCGCCAGCAGGGCAGTCCGCGGAAGGCCATCCCGCTGACAGTGGTCAAGGAAGCCGTCGCCGCCATGCAGGCCGAGGGGAAGAAGGTCACCGGGCCGACGCTGGCGGAACGGCTCGGTTGCTCCGAGCGCTCTGGCTACCGCTACCTTGGCGAGGCCCTGGCGGCCTGACCCTCGTGACGACCCAATCAAACACCGGAACTTGAGAGTATTAGTTACGCCGAATCGCTATCTTAGCTAAGACGGCACATTGCATAACTGGAAATACAGATGCAATGTGGTCGCCGCCCCGTTGGGGCCGTCTCCTGTCCGAGACGGCCCCAGGGCGGACCCATGCGGTCCGTTTAGAGGGTTTCCGTTCCGGCTGTGGTCAGCGCAACCAGCCTGCCACGCTGCGCAGCCAGTCTGCCGTGAGGCGACCGGCCAGCGACGCGAGGTAGGAGGCGGCGATAGGCCACAGCCGGGCTAACCTCTCCTTCTTCTTACGACGGCGCCCACGAGCCATGCGTGTGCTCCCTTCCGCAGAGGTGGTGCTGCCCTGGCGGCAACGCCGAAGGTGAGGGAGGGGAGAACTGTGCAGCGGTGCGAGGGCACTGCGCAGCATGAAGATAGTCCAACTCCGTTGCCGAAATGGTCGAAACGGTCCAAGAGTGGTAGCAGCGCGTTTCGGTGTTGGGATCTCAAACGACCTTGAAACCGTGGCAACTTCTGAGCTGCTAAGACGTGGCGGTGTCGGCCGTCGCGTACCGGGGGTCATACCCCCACCCCGCCGGGCGTGCTCTAGGATCGCGCGCTCCGCGCAGACGCACCCCCCCCGCACCCCCCAAGGCAGTGTCCGCCCGGATCGCGCCCGGACGCTGCGGAACGGCCGCAATCGGCCCCCAAGACCGGCACTCATGCCCTGCCGTACGGCCTTCGAGCTGCGCTTATGCGATCTGGTTTGCAAGAGTGTGGCTGGTGCCGTAGTGTTCTGCCTGTCGCCGCAACGGGGCGCCAGCCGCAAGGCGGGGCAACGGAGCGGGGGCAGGGACTCGAAGCGATTGCAAGAGTTGCTCACAATGGGATCGACCCGCTAGGGTTGGGACCAACGCCGAACGGGAACACCGGGCAGCGGTCAGGACACTGGGATTGCCTGGCCGACCGGCTCTCATGGCGGGTAGCAACGCAGCGATTGTAAGAGTTGCGCAGAACGGCCGAGGCCCGCTAGGGTCGGAGCCAAGCCAGACCGGCTCAGGCCGGTACGGCGCACGAACTGAGCTTGTCGCTCACCCGGCCCCGCCTCAAAGGCGGATGTCGCAACCGCATCGCGGTGTGGGTGGGTACGCAGGGCGCAGGTGGGCTTGAAGGTGCGTGATCCGGAGGCGGGGCATCCTGCCGATGATGGGAGCGTGTCGGAGACGACGCCGAACCCCTGGGGTACAGCCAACGTAACAGGCAGCGGCGCGGATTCTCCTTGTCCGCAGTCCCGCCCGTACGGTCCTGGTGAAGCCTGCGAACCGCCCCGTCCTCCGGGGTAGGCGCTGGGTGAGAAGCAACCCTCGGATGCCCGTGGGAAGCGATGTCAGGGCAGCCGTGTGGACTTCGGAGGTCAGGGCTCACCGTTCATTCGAACGGGCCGGGAAACCGGCCGGAACGAACCGAACGGGCCGGAGGAATCCGGCCGGTTCGAGAGGTGATGGAACGGTGAGCCCGATGGCTTGAGCAATCCGCCATCGTTACCCGAAATGATCACCTGACTGAACATCCGGCCCCATGGGTCGGGCCTCCCGGACGCCTTGGGCGTAGGTGCGAAGCCGCTGGGAGGCACTGATCGCAGCCCCATTGTAAGAGTGTGGCTGTGACTCATTGTCGCCCGAGGGCGGCGAATCCAATGCTGGACGACCGTCCGGCGAGTCCTGGAAGGGGACCGACATGGCCGTCACCATCAAGCCCGTGAACCTCGTCAAGTCCGACTGCATCGGTACCGGCCCGAGCCTGATCGAGCAGGCCGACAATCTCGCCGGGCGGGCGTTCGGCCTGGCCCTGGAGCTGGACGCCGCGAAGGTCGAGCTGGCGGAGCTGGAGAACGTCGAGATCGCGTGGATCAAGATCGCCCTTGGCCTGATGGTCGAGCGGGACGCCTACGCCGTGGCCCTGTACGAGGTGACGCGGGAGCTGGAAGCGCTGACTGCTTCGTAAGGGCCCATTGTAAGAGTGTGGCGAAACGTGACCCCTCCGGCCTCATGCCGGCCGAGGGGGAACGTCGTCGCGGGGTGGTGCCCGCGGCCTGACGATGCCAGCCGCATCCCTCCGACTGTGGGGAGCACATGTCCCGTACGTTCCGCATCACCCTCGACGAAGTGTTCGGCGGGGAGACGCTCGAAGCGTCGAGCATTCGTGAGCTGTGTGGAGAGGTCGCCCGATACGAACACGGGCAGTGCCAGGACAACTCGTGCGAGATTCCGAGCATGATCGAACACGGCCATTACCTCGCAGCCGTGCACGCCCTTGCCGGTGCCTCGGAGTTCCCGGCCGTCGATGCCCTGTACGCCAAGTACGCCAAATCGCTGACGATCAAGAGGTGCGACAAGGACGCCACCGAGTGGTGGGACTTCGTCTCCCCGTTCAGCGTCAGGTGTCACGACTGCGGCGCGATCGTGTACGGCGATCCGGTGGACGAGACCTTCCCGCAGAACGGCTGCGGTTCGTGCTGGAAGCCGCTCGACGTCGAGTCCTTCATCGACACCTTCCGTGACTCGGTGATCGAGTCGCTGCTCTGGGCCACCCTCGTCTGGAACGCCGAGGGCTGCGACGAAGGCAACGCCGAGGACCACTTCGACGCGAGCGACATCCCCTCCGAGAAGTACGACGAGATCGACGGCATGTGCCGATCCTTCGTCTCTGAGAACTGGGAGACGCTCGGCCACTACCAGCGCGAGGCACACAACCTCGGTCACGAGTACCTCGTGATGGCCGCACACCTGGACTCCGGCTTCTACCGCTACGTGTCCGCTGAACACGGCGAGACCCTGCGCGAGATGGCCAGGGCCGACACCCTTCCCGAGCTGCACGCCTACGTCGGCGACGACGGCGAGCTGTACATCGACTGAGGCAAAGGCGAAACGCCCCACTCGGGGCGTCCGGTCGGGGTGGTGCCCGACTGCTGACGATGCCAGCCAGCATTCATTCCAAGGACGACCCATGAAGATCCTTCGCGCCCTGAACTTCCGCGCCAAGCGCCGCGCTGAGCGCGCCTTCTACGCCGAGTTGCTCGAACTGAGCGGCCAGGTCGCCATGATCCATCAGGAACTCAGCACGGCCGTCGACCACTTCGCCGACACCTTCGACGACGGGATGTTGGCCTCGATGGTAAGCACCTCTTTCACCTGCACGGAGGTTGACGCCATCGCGGGTCTGCTCCTCGCGGCCGGCCGGGAAGAGGCTGGTGTGTCCTGGCTGGAGTGCCACGCCGAGGGTGACGAGTACGGCGACGCACACAACCAGGGCACCGAGGTCTGGGACGACCAGGAAGACTCGTGGCCGACCGCCGTCGATATTCGCGAGTACGCCCACGCCCTCGTGGCCTGAGTCGGGGGAGTCGACCGCAATGAGCGAGTGTGACTTCTGCTGCCTGCCCGGAGCCCGGTGGCTCTACGTGCCCAGGGACAGGGCCCACGTCGCCCTGATGACCGACGACGGAGTGGTGACCCCGATCCCGAACGATGGCCACTGGCGAGCCTGCGACTTGTGCTCGGATCTCGTTGACACGGACGACATGGAGCGCCTGATCGGCCGCTCCCTGAACACGATGCGCGTCCTCGGCGTTCCGCTGCCGGACGACGAAGCGGACCTTGAGGCGCTGGCCATGGTCGTGATGGCCAACTTCGCCACCGTGCTCGCCGGTAGGCCCACGAAGCAACCCCTGTAGGTGATTGGCGAAACCCCCTGTCAAGGGGGTCGGGGCGGGGTGGTGCCCGCTTCCTGACGATGCCAGCCGCATCAAGATCCACGAGGTACACATGAACGACAAGCCGCAGCCTCACCCCAAGCTCGCCCAGATTCGGGCGATGCTGGCGAAGGCCGAGGACCCAGCAGCAACCCCCGAGGAGCGGAAGGCGTACAACGCCAAGGCTCTCAAGCTGATGAGCAAGTTCGGGATCGAGCGCGCCATGCTCGCCGAGAAGGAGCCCGACTCCGACAAGGTGGGCGACCGCGCGGTAACGATCGAGGGCTCGTACGCACTGGAGCGTCGCGCCCTCTTGAACGAGATCGCACGGAGCCTCGGGGCCAAGGTCGTTTACAACCCCATGCGCAAGGTGAACGGCAAGAAGATCTACCGGATCCACCTCTTCGGCTATGCGAGCGACCTCGACCGCATTGAGATGCTCTTCGCGTCGCTGTCTCTCCAGGCCACGAACGGCCTTGTCGACGCCCGGCCGTGGGTGCCTGGCGAGAGTGTGGCCGCGTACCGGCGGTCGTGGCTGCGAGGCTTCACCACCGAGATCGGTGGCCGACTGCGGGGCGCGGAGAAGCAGGCGCAGACGGACGCCGAGGAGGAGCGGAGCGGCGCAGGGCGCTCGGTCGCCCTGGTGCTGGCCGACCGCAAGAGCATCGTCGAGGCCGCGCAGGCACGGGCATATCCGAAGCTCGGCAAGGCTGCGAAGCTCCCGAAGCTGACCGGGACTGGACAGCGCGACGGACGCGCGGCCGGACGCCGTGCCGATATCGGGGGACCGCGCGTCGAGGCCGCTCAGCGCCAGGCGGTCTCGGCGTGAGCGACCGCATCAAGGAGAAGGTCCGCGAGGTGCTGGCGGTCACCCGCGAGGTCGAGAAGTGGCGGGAGGACTACGACCCGGCTACCGACGAGTGGTACACGCTGTGCAACCTCGCCGACCTCACAGAGCAACTCGTGTTCTCGCTGCCGGGTGAGCTGCTGCCCGAAGAGGAGTTGCGTCACCCGTCCGGGCACGAGCACGCAACCGTCGACGAGCTGATGAAGGCGCTGGGGGTCGACTGGTGACCTGGCCTTACGACCTCTACATCTGCGACTGCGGATACGAGAACCCCGAGGACCACGACGGTTCGTGTGGTGCCTGGCGGCACGGCGGCACCTTCCACGACTACGGCTACCGAGAAGCGTTCCGGGCCGCCGCCCGCGAGAAGCACGCCTACGTCGAGTCAACCAGTCCGCACAACGGGGCGAAGGCCGTGGTCTTCCAGCACATCGAAGGCGGAGGGCTCTGCGAGCTGTGCGGTCCGACGACCGGCCGGCGTGGGCCGTGGACCCGATCACCGTCCAACCGCCAGTTCCTGTGTGAGGTGTGCGTCCGCGACCTACAGAGCGCGCTCGATGACCTGCACAAGTCGATCGGCGCCTACCGGTCACGGGACCTGTGGCCTGTCCTCGAAGACGCCGAACGCTGACCGACTCATCAAGGCGAAACCTCCGAAGGGAGGTCGCGGGGCAGTGGTGTGCCCCGCCTGACGAAGCCAGCCGACATCAACAGCGAGGACACATGAACACCCTCACCTCTCTCGACACCCCGCGCGTGTGGATCGGGTGCCTGGCCTGCTATAACGCCGGTCACCTGCAAGGGGATTGGTACGAGGCCGACACGGCAGACCTCGTGACCCCCGCGGACCTCCACGGCCGCGAGACCCAGCACGAAGAGCTGTGGGTCATGGACCACGACAACTTCCACGGCACGATCACCGGGGAGTGCTCCCCGAGCCACGCCGCCGAGATCGCCGAGGCCCTGGCCGGCCTCCGTGACGACGAGGCCCCTGCGTTCGGCGCGTGGTTCTCCGAGTTCGGCTCCGACATGGAGCCCGATCAGTGGGTGGACCAGTTCCGTGACGAATTCCGCGGATTCCACGACAGCGAAGCCGACTTCGCCCGCGAGTGGTTCGAGGCCACCTCCGACGAGGAGGAAAAGGCCCGCTTGACCCAGTGGCCGTTCAACGAAATCGACTGGGAGCGCGCATCGCTCGACCTGTTCACCGGTGGATTCCACGCCGAGGACGCGCTCGGCGGCATCTACGTCTTCATGACCCGATGACCTCCGAACCCTGCGTCGAGTGCGGCGACGTGCCCGTCCTGCTCGACGAAGACCTGACCTGCGGCCCGTGCCGAATCCGAATCCACCTGGGAGCCACTGTCATGAAGAAGATCGTCAAGTTCACGGTCGAAGAGATCACGCACGGAGATGTCGAGATCGAGATCGACGTGCCCGAGGAGTTCCTCGACGAGGACGGCGAGGTCTGCGACGACGACGCCCTCCGTGACTGGCTGGAGGACAACGAGGGCGAGTGGTACGAGTGCGAACCCTCCTTCTGCGAGATCCAGTCGAAGGAAGTCGTCGAGGTCGTCAACACCGTCTGATGCACAAGCGCCCGGCCCCTGCCATCCGAAGTGGCGGGGGCGGGCGCCCGGCGAAACCCGCTTGGTGAGGGCGGGTCGCGAAGCGGTGGTGCGCTTCGCCTGATGATGCCAGCCAGCATCGCCCCCAAGGATACCGATGCCCAACACCCCTGCCCCCGTGCAGACCGAACCACCCGTGAACGTCGTCCGCTGTGTGGAGTGCAGCGGCCCTATCCGATACATCGACCTGAAGCCATACGAGTGCGCCGACTGCGGACGCAACGTCTACATGCGCGACGGCCTGATACGCCCCGGCTACCACTGGGAGATCGTCGGAGACTGGCTGACCAGCGTGGAGACCGTCGACATCGGCTGGGACGGGGACGAGTGATGTCCTTCCGCTCCCTGGAGACGGCCGGTGCGCTCATCCCGACCTCCGAGCTGGACCTCGACCAGCTCTCCGCCGAGGAACTGGAGCAACTCGCCGCGCCTTGGCCGGCGCGGTGGCTCTACCCGCCCGAGGAGGGCGACCCCGACCGTGTGGTCTACCTCTTCTGCGGGCCCGGTGGCCTCGACGTTGGAGTCCGGGACGTTCTCGGCCACCAGCTCGACACCGTGGGCGTCGAACTCAACAAGGACGCCTCCGCCACGGCCCGCGCGGCAGGATTCCAGCGCATTGTCATGGACGTGCGGCTCCTCGACCCCAAGCACCCCGCCCTCCGCTGGGTGCGCGGACTGATCGTCACCGCGCCGTGCCAGTGCTGGACCCCTGCGGGCAAGCGGGCCGGGCAGGACCCGCGCAATCAGGAACTCCTCTTGGACGTGTTCACCGCGGCCTTCGAGGCGACCTTCGGGCACTGGCACGACTCCGGCCCCTGCGAATGGGAAGGCGAGTGCCTGATCTGTGCCGACCCGGAGTGGGACGGGTTCGGTGGGTTCACCGGCCCTCTTCTCACGCTGAACGAGGTTCGGGCACCGATTGCGCAGATGACGGATGAGCGGATCGGCCTGATCGCCGAGGTGCTGATCTGGTCGCTCAGCCTGACCGCGCAGTGGGACAACCTCCGGTGGCTGGCCATGGAGCAGTCCAGCGCACTGCCGGAGCTGGTCCTCGATGGCCTCCGCGAGGAGTTGTGGTCGGCGGACTGGTGCAGTGCGGAGTACCGCGTGCTGGACGCCGTGGACTACGGACTCGCCTCCCGCAGGAAGCGTGTGTTTCTCATGGCTGCCCGGCACTCCTACGTCGACCTCAACGCCCTCACCCCCAAGGCGCCGATGCCGACCACGACCGCAGCCGGGGCCCTCGACTGGCCGACCGGTATCCGGGTCAACACGCGGGGCGTCCGCAAGACGGCCGGCGGGAACTGCTGGAGCGCGGACAAGCCAGCGACCGGCATCACCTCGAAGATCAGGGGTTGGTACTGGGAGCATGACCAGGACCGCCGGTTTAGCCTCGACGAGGCGGCGCTCCTGGTCGGCTTCCGCCCCGGATACCCGTGGACCGGCTCTCGGTCGAGCTGCACCCAACAGATCGGCGATGTGGTCGCCCCACCGATGGGCGGCGTCGTGATCGGCAGTCTGCTCGGCCTTGACTGGGAGCCCCAGCTCCGTGCCTACCTCGCCGAGATCTACTCCACCACCGCAGGACGGCCAGCTCACGCGCTGGCCGCCTGACCCCAACTCACCTGCAAGGAGACACCATGCACGACATCATCGACACGACCGAGGACGGCCGCTTCCGGGTCCGCCTGGTCCAGGACGAGGATGCGATCAACCCGCGCGAGGACTTCGACCACTTGGCGCACGTGATCACCATCGACACCCACCTCGGTTGGTGCGCACCCGTCGACACGGACGGCGGCCCGCTCGCCGACGCCTGGGACCGCGTGAGCTGGAACCGGTGGAAGGGCGTCGACACATTCACGCGCTGGGCCCGAATCTTCCACAACGCCATCGTCATCGAGTCCCGGCCCGAGCGGGGCGCCGTCTCCCTCTGGTACCTGATGGGCGAGGACGCCGAAGATCTCGGCATCCTGCCGGAGGCGTACCTCGACGCCGAACGCGCCGAGTACCAGGCATGGGCCGATGGTGAGGTCTACGGGTACATCGTTGAGGAGGCCGTCGACTGGGTGCGCGCCGACGACGCGACCGAGACCAGAACCAAGTGGGAGGAGGTCGACTCCTGCTATGGCCACTACGGGTTCGAGTGGGCCGCCTCGGCGGCGCGCGATGCGCTCCGTTTCTACACCGCGAAGGCGCTGGTCGCATGAGCACCGTCACCTTGTCGGACGGAGCCGGCCTGCGCGTCCGCATCGAGCGCGGCCTCACCGGGGACGCCGTGTTCCATGAGCGGAACGCCAACAACCCGAGTGGGGGCGGCCGGATCTACTGGCGCGGCGAGCGCCTATACCTGATGTTCAATGACGAGCTGCTGGCCATGCAGGACCCGCGCTTCGAGTTCGCCGTCAGCGAGGCCGACGCCGCCGAGAAGGCCCTCGCCTTCTTCGTCCAGTGCGCCGAGGGCTGCATCGCCCACGCGGCTGAGTGGGGCATCCCCGTCGAGCAGTGCTATTCGCAGACCCCATTGTAAGAGTGTGGCGAAACCTCCTGGGAGGGGAGGTCGTCGCGGGGTGGTGCCCGCGGCCTGATGAAGCCAGCCAGCAACGAGGAGAGCAAGATGACGACGAATCCGCCAGCCACCCGGATCGAGACCGAGTACGGCACCATGCACGTGAGCCGCGTCCCCGACGCCCAGGTTGACTCCGCCAAGAAGGACTGGACCGCCTCGTACGAGGTCGCGGGCCGCCGCGTCACCGGCCTCGTCCACATTCGGCCGCAGTACCACCGAGAGTTCGAGCTGCTGCCCACCTTCTTCGAGGTGTTGGTCGCCGGAGGTGAGTACGAGAAGACCCCGGCCCACTTCACCGTCAACGGCGTCGACATCGACGACATGCGGATGCTCAGCGTCGCCGAGCCCGACGACGCGAGCCGATTCCGGTTCCGCCGCGCTCTGGCGAACTACAGGACCGAGGAGATCTCCGATGCGGCGAGTGCTCGGACGCACGCCGCACTGCGCGCCGTCCTCGAAGTCCACATCACCGACGCCCGTCTGGTCTGGGAGCACGCCACCGCGTACGCCCGCTACCGCCTCCCCTCGCGGCGCCAGGAGGCCACCTTGGCCATGAAGGAGGTGGAGAAGAAGGTCGCCGAGCTGGAGGACGGTATTGAAAGGTACCGCCAGCAGCTCGCCCTTTTGGCGAACTTTGACGAGCTGGCCGACGCGCTCCGGCCGGCCGCTCCCGAGTCCCGGCGGATCGACATCGCCACCCTCGCGGCCGGGGAGCGGGTGACGGCCACCGGCAACGACACCCGAGGGCACAGCGTGACCCGCGTCGGGCGGCTGCTCGCGACCCCCGAGCTGGTGACGGTCCAGGACTGGGGCAAGCGCGTCCAGAAGTGGCGCCTGCACATCTCCGACGAGCCGGACGCCACCCCGACCCGAAGCAACTCGGTGACACTGCACGCAGACGGCGATTTCGGCCGCCTCCCCGCTGTCGCGTGAAACACCATCTGCGGAAGCGGCCCGAGCAGCGTCTTCAGTGTCTGCGCTGCCGGGCCGCCTTCACCGACCACGAATCTGCCCGCGCGTCGACCTTCCCGTGTCCCGGCGGGCCCTTGGTGCACGGACTTCTCGGTCGCCGTGAGCACATCCGCTACCCCACCTGGTCCAAGGACCGGAGCTGCGAAAGCTGGGGCTGCCCGGACCCCGACCCAACCCACCAGTGGCATGGGCCTGACCCGTACTGCGACGAACTCGGCTGCTCGATCTGTCTGCATGACTGCGACTGCGACGTGTGCGAAGGCTCCGTGCACGCCCCCGGCCTGTACCGGCTCGTTGACAGCCTCGAAGGATAAGGAACCCAAATCATGAAGATCCCGCTGCTCGGACTCGCGGGCGCGGCCCGCTCCGGCAAGGACACCGCGGCCTCCTCCCTCGCGGACTGGGGCTGGCAGCGCCGGGCGTTCGCCAACCCCGTTCGAGAGGTGCTGTACCGCCTCAACCCAGTGCTGATCGCCCCTCTGGGTGAGGCCGGCACGACCACCGTCGCGTGGGAGGTCGACAATCACGGCTGGGACTACGTGAAGAGTGAGTTCCCCGAGGTCCGTGGATACCTCCAACGACTCGGCACCGAGGCCGGACGCCAGGTAATCGACGAGCGGATCTGGGTCGACACGCTCTTCAAGGACTACGGGAGCTGGGCGAGTCCGACCGTCATCACTGACGTGCGGTTCCGCAATGAGGCCGAGGAGATCAAGGCCCGTGGCGGCCTGGTGGTCAAGATCGTCAGGCCGAGCCAGGCCCTGATCGACGAGGCCGAGCACATCAGCGAGAACGCCCTCGGAGGGTGGGAGTTCGACGCCACGGTGCTCAACGTCGGCACCATCGACCAGCTCGGCGCCAGCATCCGTTCGATCGCGAAGTCAATGTAAGAGTTGTTCAGTCGGCATCATTGAGATAGTGTGGCATTCTGAAGGAGGGCGCACCCCATGAACGCAACCACCACCCTTATCGGCAGCCCCGCCGTGCTCGATGAACTCCCTGCCGGCACGGAGATCCAGGACGCGGACGGCGACAGCGGAACCAAGACCCGAGACGGCGGCTGGAAGGTCGTCGGCTTCGGCTGGGCTCTGGACCCGGACTGGTTCCGCTTCCCCGTCCGCGTCATCAACCCGACCGCCGCGACCGCTGAACTCGTCGCCGACCTCGCGGGCCCGCAGACGACCCACGTTCTCAAGTCGGAGATCCGCGGCATCCTCGCGGCAGTCCGGAAGCTGTGGGACGAGCAGGAGGCCGAACTCGACGAGCTTCGCGACGAGGACGGAGACGTACCCAGCGGCAACTTCCGCGAATGGGACGGGCTCCGGTACGACGCTCACCCCGAGCAGGACTCCGAGATGCTCGGCACCGTCGTGACCCGCTTGGAGAAGCTCCTCGACCCCGCTGGTGGCGCGTGAGGATCACCCCCCGCAAGGAAGAGGTCGAGGCGGTCAAGGCGCTGCTCGAAGACCCCGGCTTCGACAGCGCCGACCAGATGGCCAAGGCCCTCATCAAGGAGATCGGCGAGATCCTCCAGATGCGCGACTGGGTGGCCCTCGTCCACACCTGGAACGACGGAAGCCGGGGCCTCAACTGGGCCCCGTTCGGAAACGAATCCGAGGCCCGCGCCTTCGCCTCGAAGCTCTCCATCGGCGGCACCGGCCGCCTGGTCAAGCTCTACGCCCCCGGCGTGATGCTCGCCAACGTGGACGGCAAGAAGGGCTGGAAGGGGTACTGCCAGCATCCCGATTGTGCCCATGCACCCTTCACCCACTCCGCCGCCAGCGCTGCCCGAGGCGCCTGCCAGATACCCACCTGCCCATGCGACAAGTTCATGAAGTGAGCAAGGAGAAGCGTATGTCCATCACCACAGTCGAGTTCAGAACGTGTGAATGCGGTGCCAAACGCGGCTACGAGGATGAGCGGCTGGCCTCGAAGGCATTGGGCAAGGCTCAGGCCAAGCGCCACCGCGCGGGAGATCGCAAGGGGACGCGGCGCGGGCTGCTTCGCGAGAACCGCTTCTACGAGTGCGACTACGGCATGTACCACCTGACCTCCCAGTCCCGCGCGGCTCATTTCGGAGCCGCCGCCTGATGGAGTACAGCGAGAAGGCCCTCAAGAACGGATGGGGCTGGGTGCTCGGAGTCTCCGGTCAGGAATGCCGGGTGTACTCGCGCCACGTCCAGCAGTCTCCGGCGGAAGATCCGGCGGAGTTGCTCGGTCGAGTCGCGAAGCTCCTCGGCGTCGAGGACCCCGCACTCGTGCCGGCCGCCATCCGAACCCTTCAGGCGGACCGGAAGAAGGCGCTCGACTCGGCCGCCCTGGCTTGGCGAGCCGTCTATGACCTCACCGCAGCCGAGCAGAACCAGCGGACTGCCGGTTGACGCAAGGCGGAAGTAACCGGCTGCTAACGCCGGAAGAAGTCGCCGAATGGCTCAAGGTCAGCGACACCACGGTCAGAAACAAATACCGGACCTGGGGCCTGAAGGCCCAGAAGGTCGGTCGACTCTTGCGATTCCGCGAACGCGACATCATCGCGTACCTAGAAGACCACTACGAGTGACGGCATCCCCATGCCGAAAACCAGGGAAGGAGGCCCCATGGCCACCGTGTTTCAGCGCTGCAAGGAAGATAAGCGCAGCCCGCTCTACCCGTGCGAGAAGGTTCGCTGCGGCCACGACTGGACCGTGCGATACCGCGAGCCCGGCGGGCGGACTGGCCGACAGCGCGAGTCGAGCTTCCCTAAGAAGACACAGGCCGAGGCTTACGGGAACAAGATGGAGGCCGACAAGGACCAGGGCGTCTACGTCGACCCGAATGCCGGGAAGATCAGTCTGCGGGCATACGCCGAGGACTACCTTGCACGTCGAATAGTCTCCGACGCCACCTTCTCGAACTACAAGGCGTTCATAGACAACCACTTGATACCCCACCTTGGCAGGAAGACCCTGATCGGCATCACCAAGAGGGACATCGAGCACTTCAAAGCGTCCATCAGCAAGGTCCTGGCGGAGAGCACTGTCTACGACCGGATGAAGCTCGTCAAGCACATCTTCTGGACAGCGAAGGAAGACAAGCTGATCCAGGAGGACCCCACCAGAGAAGTGAAGAACACGCCGGCGAACAATGCCGTGGATGAGGACGAGATCCCAGAGCTGTTCGAGGTGAATCTCATCCATCAGCACATCTCGCCGCAGTACAAGTTCACGATTCCGCTCCAAGCAGGAGCGGGGCTGCGTATCAGCGAGGCTCTGGCATTCCATACCGGATGCCTGCGTGGTGACTTCATTCGAGTTCGGTGGCAAATCAGCTCGAAAGCTCATCGCGATGATTGCAAGACGCGGCTCGTGCCGCTCAAGCATAGACAGGAAGGTGAATACCGCGATGTCCCGGTGGCGCCTTTTATAGTCGACGAGTGTCACTCTCACGCAGAAGAGTGGGCGCCGATTCCCCTTGAATTCGAGGACAAGGGGGGCCGGAAACAGGTGGTCGAGGTCTACTTTGCGCCTCGGGAGCGAGGTAAGGGCATCATGCCCACGGCCAACACGTACTCGTACCACTTCCGGAAGGCGTGCAAGGCGGCCGGCCTAGTCAACCCGGACGGGTCCGCGAAGTACACGCCTCACAGCCTCCGCCACTTCTTTGCCTCGACCGCCCTCGCCAACGGGGTACCGATCCACGAGGTCTCCCGCTGGCTCGGCCACAAGTCGATCAAGACGACGGTGGACATCTACGGCCACCTCGTCCCGGAGGCGTGGGACCGCTGCCGCGACATCATGCAGATGGCCATGCGCCCGGAGGGGGAGGCGCCGCAGGACCCATCCCGGTACGGCGCCGCAGCTTGACCGGAGTGACAGAATTGCCCTGTGAGTGACGAGGACATGCCCGGCGATGCTCTTGCCCCGGTCCATGCCGCCCTTGGGCGAATGGTCTATACGGCAGCAACAGTCGAGATGGTGGTAGAGCTCACCGGCCTACTCCTGGCCGCCGATCAGACTCGGGCGGCCAAGCTCAAGGGCAGGACGATCAAGCCGCTCGTCAAGCTCACCTTGGAGTATGCAGCGGTAGCCGCATACCTCAACTCTTCCATGCGGAACGTTCTGGGTGTGATCCTTGCTGACGTGGAGGCTGGCATGGACCATCGCAATGCCTACGTGCATGGGCCTTGGGGGGAACTCGATGGCGTGCTCAGCGCGATGAACAGCAAGCCCTTCAATGTCGAGCCTGGCGGGTTCAGGATCAAGACGGTGAGCGTTGAACACCTTGACCGGCTCACCGCCGAGTTGGTTGAGCTGCGCGAGCGGGTGATGGTGTGGTGGACCCGGGCCTGGGCGCTCAAGCACCCTGACGCGAAGGTTGAGGGGCTGGAGCCCGACACGGCGCCGCCGTACCCGGAATGAGCATCATGGACGGGCGCCGATGAGGACCCTTGGACGATCAGGCGGTACGGCAAGCGGCCTGGTGTGCTGGATGATGTCCTACCGTGCTGGATCCGTGCTGGATCCGATCTTCCAGAACCATATTTTCGCAGGTCAGAGCGCCGCACTCAACGTTCCGCTTCAACGTGTAGCGGTGCGCGGTTCGGAAGGGGGCGGCTGCTCGGGAGCCGCCCCCTTCCGCGTTTCCGTGCCGGCTTTCAGCCGCTCCGGGGAGGGGCGAGTTTCGTCAGGTCGAGGTTGATCTCGAAGGGCACCGGGCGGTGGAGCGAGCCCCGGAAGATGCCGGCGGGAGCGTAGGAGCGGGTCGGCTCGTCGAGTTCGTAGGCATGTACGACGGGTGCGCCGTCCTCGTCCTCGATGCACCAGTAGTGGGGGATGCCGGCTTCCGCGTACTTGCGGAGCTTCACCGTGCGGTCCCGGTGGGCGGACTCGGGGGAGACGACCTCGATGACGAGGCGTACTTCGTCCGGTGCGAACTAGGTCCGGTCGGGGTCATACGAGGCTGTCGTCACCAGAAGGTCGGGCTCGGGGCGGTTGCGGACATCGAGCCGGATGGTCATCTCCCGCGCGGTCGCCATGCCGTCCGCTGTCTGCTCCATGAGAGCGACCGTCAGCCCGGTGACGAGGCGGCTGTGCCACCACCTCTGTGGCGCCCTGAAGACGAGCGCTCCGTCGATCAGCTCGGTATGGCGGGGTGCCTCGGGGAGGCGGTCCAGGTCCTCCGCGAACCAGCCTTCCGCGCGGGGCGGGCGCATCCAGCCGGGCAGTGCGGTCATGGCTTTACGGTAGCGCCGCGTCGACACCCTCGTCGTCCTGGCCGGGCGCTCGGCCGTCCTGGGGCATTTCAGGTGCCGAGATCGGCGAATTCCGGGGTTGATTCTCGGGTGACATATGGCAATGGCCAATGCCCCGGTCCGGAATCGCGGTTGGCGGAAACCTTGTTGCTCAGGGCCTCTCCCGTCCTTCCCGTAACGGATATTCTCGCAACTACCAGCGGGTAAAGGGGGGTTACCTTGACAAAGCGGAGCCGGAGCGTCCCCGGGGAGTGTGGGCAGGGGCATTTGCGGATGTCGTCGCAGGCCGGGATCGATGTTCAGGCGCATGTCGAGACGCTGATCCATGAATTCCGTACCAGTGATCCTTTGATGCCTGTGATCGTTCTGCATGCCGAGGAGTCAGCCCAGGACGAACAGATCGGGAAACTCGTCAAGGAATTACGCCTCGGGCAGGAGGAGCACGGCAGCCGTGTCGCCGAGGTGCCCGGGCAGGCGGCGCAGGTTGCGGGGGAGGCTGTGCCGGCCGCGCGGCTTGTGCGGGAGTTGGGGGAGCCGCGGCGCTGGGACTCGCCGGGGGCGCTGTACCGGCGCTACGCCTTTCCCCGGCTGCGGCTCGTGCGCGCCATCAACGATGCCGTACGGGAGGTGGACAGCGGCGCGTCCGCCGCGCCCGACGCCGAACGTGATCGGGAGCAGCGGCTGCTCGACCAGCTCGCCAAGCAGCGGTGGCGGCCCAAGCCCAAGGCGGGCTCGCCCTGGCGGATCGGTCCCTCCCTCTTCGACACCGCCCATGTGCTCCCGGCCAGTGTTGTCGCCGGACTCGCCGTACTGCTGGCCAGTGTCGAACTCTGGGTGGCGCTCGCCGCGGTCCTCGGCATCCTGGTGCTGCTCACCGCCCTGAACTACTGGCTGCCCGGCCGTGCCCCGATCTTTCTGTGGCTGCGCCGCGAGAGCCGCTGGTTCCTGACCACGACCTTCCTGCTGCCCGTGGCCGGCCAGCAGCCCTCCGAAGTGCGGATGCTGCACCCGGTCCGCTCCTGGAAGGCCATCGCGGCCCGCGCCAACGATGTGGCCGAGAGCCTGCGCGAGGGCGGTCAGGCGCAGCTCCAGCTCCATGTCCTGGCTCTGCTCGAAGATCTACGGGACAACCACCGCCGCCGGAGCTGGGACCTGCGCGGTCTCAAACGCATCCGGCCACCGGTGCTCTTCCTGCCCGGCGCCGATGAGCGGGGCGGCGGTATCGCGCTGATCAAGGCGGTCAGTGACGTACGGAGCGTCCGCAGCGAACTCGACCCGCTCCTGGTCGTGGCCTCCGTCGCCAGGAACGATGTGTATCTCCTCGACGAGAGCCACTCCGGTGCCCCGAGCAACCCGGCCGCTCCGGCCTCCGCCGGACTGCGGGACAGCATCAGACGGGCCCATCAGGCGTGGGAGCACGGGCTGCGGGCCGGCCAGTCGCCCAGCATGTCCGGCGCGGTGCCGTGGGAACTGCGGATCGCGCTGCCCACCGCGGAACTGCGGCAGCTTGAGGAGCAGCGCCGCTGGTGCACCCGGGCTCCGTCGCGGCCCGCCCTCGCCCGTCTCGTCTGGTCGCTGCCCGTCTTCTCCCTCGCCGGACTGATGATCGTGGGCCTGCTCGGGTATTCCTGGTGGGACCTCCGGCACCGTTACTGTTCCGCCGGGATTCTGACCGCGAACCATGACACCCAGCTCGTCAAGGGCGTGCGCGGCAGCGACGAGTGCATCGGGATCGCCACGGGCGGCGTACGGTTCGCCGTCAAAGGCGAAGGCGAAGGCGAAGGCGAAGGCGGCAGCGGGAGCGGGAGCGACGGCGAGAACGCCGACGCGGACGGTCCCCCCAGCCCCGCCGACCTGAGCACCGAGGACAGCTCCGTCCCATGGACCCTTGCGCAGGTGGAGGACCGGATCCACGCCGAGAACGCGAAGGTCGAGCGGAACTACCAGGGCTCCTACGTCACCGTGGTGTACGCCGGACCGCTGAGCAGCGACCCCGAGGACGGCCGCCCGCCCGTGAAGGGGGCCGAGGAGCTGGCCGGGGTCTATCTGGCCCAGGCGGCGATCAACAAGGAGAACAGGGTCAAACTCCGTGTCCTGCCGGCCAATGGCGGGCTCGACATGAGCCGGCAGCGGAAGATGGCCGACCGGATCGCCGAGTACGCGGAGAAGGACCCCACCGTGGTGGGCGTGGTCGGACTGGGGCGCGACCTGGAGACCAGTCTGGCCACCGCCGACCGGCTGGTCGAGGCGGGCCTGCCCGTGGTGTCGGGCACGAACTCGGCCTCGTACCTCCCGCCCCAGATGCCCAACTGGTTCAGCCTCGCCGCCCCCGACAACTGGCAGGCCGAGCAACTCGGCCTCCTCGTCGGCCAGCTCCGTACCCCGGGGAAGCAGCACGCCGTCGTACTCGCCCGGGACACCAGCGGCAGCGACGACCTCTACACCGACGAGCAGGCCTACTACGGCGCCAAGATGCTGAAGAAGCAGGGCTTCATCACGACGGTGGAGCGTTACCAGGTGACCGTCCGGACGGCGTCACTGGAGAACCAGGTCGAGGGGCTCTGCGCACAGGACACCCCTCCGTCCGTCATCTACTTCGCGGGAAGGACCGAGGACGTCGGTCCGCTGATGACCCAGCTCAGTTCGAGATGCGGCGATCAGGAGATTTCCGTGATCACGGGCGACGACCTGTCCAAGGCGGCTTTCGGACGCGGCGCGGACGTGACCAAGAAGGTGACGCTCTACCACGTCTCCCTGACCGATCTCGAAACGGCCGCGGAGGACGACCCTCCCTTCTATACGAACGCCGAGGACTTCCTCCCGGGGCTCCAGGGCAAGGACGTGTCGTACAAGAGCCCCTTTCTCAGCAACGGCCAGACCGCCCTGTCGCACGACGCGACCCAGGCCCTGTACGAGGCCGCGAGCCGCAGCCGCAGTCGGCAGCCGCAGCGGCTCCCGGCCGAAGACACCAGCCGCGGCCTGCGGCGGGAACCGCAGAACCGGGCCACCACCTGGGCGAACCTCAGAACGGTCAAACTCAAGAGCATGGCGACCGGCACCGTCGACTTCACCGAAGCCCCCGTGTACGACGAACGCGTGGGCCACGGAGTCGCGCTGATCCGTGTCCGGCAGGGCGACGACGGCGAGGTCCAGCGCACGAGGCTGTGCGGTAGGCCGGCGGGAGACCGCACCCCTCTCACGCCCCAGGCCTGCAACATCCGTCAACCCGACACCCCGGAATGAACCCTGCCGGGCTACCGCGCGGGCGCGAGGCCTGTCTTCGCGCCCGCGCCGCACAGCGGTACGACAACGGAGCGGCCGGTCCAGCCGCCCACCGCGGCCCAGCAGGCGACGCCGGTCGACTCCACGAAGAGGCCCCGGGCGGCGAGGTCGAGCTGTGCCGCGCGTAGCTGGTCCTCCGTCACGGTGAGGAAGGTGCCGCCGGACTCGCGTACGGCGCGCAGGATCTGCCGGGCGCGCGGCGGGTTCGGGATGGCGATGCCCTCGGCGAGGGTGGGGGCGGTAGCGGATCCGGAGTTGGCGGGCAGCTCGTCGGCGCCCGCGTGGAAGGCGGCAGCCAGCGGGGAGACGGCCTCGGCCTGGACGGCGATCAGCGCGGGGCGTTCGGCGATGAGCCCGTGCCCGTACAGCTCCGCGATGGCGAGCGCGGCGCCCAGCAGCAGGGTGCCGTTGCCGACGGGTACGGCGATCGCCTCGGGCAGGCGTCCGCCGAGGTCCTCCCACAGCTCGTAGACGTAGGTCTTGGTGCCGTGCAGGAAGTACGGGTTGTACACATGGCTGGCATAGAAAGTGCCGGGTTCGCCGGCGGCGGCGCGGGCGGCCAGGGCGGTGGCCTCGCGGTCGCCGGGGACGCGTTCGAGGCGTGCGCCATGGGCCCGGATCTGCTCGGTCTTCTTCGGTGAGGTCGCCTCCTGTACGAACACCGTGCAGGGCAGCCCGGCCCGCGCGCAGTAGGCCGCGACGGCCGTGCCCGCGTTGCCGCTGCTGTCGGCGACGACCCGCTCGGGCTCCAGTCGCCGCGCCAGTTCGGCCAGCATCACCGCGCCCCGGTCCTTGAAGGAGAGCGTCGGCATCAGGAAGTCGAGCTTGGCGGAGACGGACGGCGTCAGCTCGACCAGCGGGGTACGGCCCTCGCCCAGACTGAGGGCGGGCGCGGCGAGCGGCAGCGCCTCCTCGTACCGCCAGAGCGAATTGAGGCGCCCGGAAAGGGACTTCAGGGGTACGGGGGCGGCCTCGAAGCCGAGGTCCCAGGGCCCCCGGCAGACGGGGCAGCACCAAGGCGCCGTCGCGACGGGTGCGCGGGTGCCGTCGGCCGGGCAGAGGTACATCGTCGTCATGGCGGCCAGCTTCGCACTTTCCCAGGTCGGCGCGGGTGCCAGGGCCTTGCTAAACCCCAGGTCATCACATCGAGTGAAACTTTGGCCCATGCTTGCGGTCAACAACCCAGGGTTGTCAGGCTGTTGCTGTCTGTCAACCTGATGGGAGTGCCCGTGGCCTTCGGTGAGCAGCCCGCCTATCTGCGCGTTGCGAGCGATCTGCGCGACAAGATCGTCAATGGAGCGCTGCCGCCGCACACCCGATTGCCCTCGCAGGCCCGTATCCGCGAGGAGTACGGCGTCTCGGACACGGTCGCGCTGGAGGCGCGCAAGGTGCTGATGGCCGAGGGGCTGGTCGAGGGCCGCTCCGGGTCGGGTACGTACGTACGGGAGCGGCCGGTGCCGCGCCGGATCTCCCGGGCCGGGTACCGGCCGCCGTCCGGCTCCAGCCCCTTCCGCCAGGAGCAGGCCGAGGCGGGCGCGCGGGGCACGTGGGAGTCCAGCAGCGAGCAGGCGGAGGCGGGGACGGCGATCGCGCTCCGCCTGGGCATCCAGCCGGGCGACCGGGTGATGCGGACGCGCTATGTCTTCCGGGACGCGGGCGAGCCGATGATGCTCTCCACCTCCTGGGAGCCCCTGGCGGTCACGGGGCGCACGCCGGTGATGCTGCCCGAGGAGGGGCCGCTCGGCGGCTGCGGGGTGGTCGAGCGGATGGCGGCCATCGACGTCGTCGTGGACAACGTGCTGGAGGAGGTCGGCGCACGGCCGGGGCTGGCGGAGGAGCTGTTGGCGCTGGGCGGGGTGCCCGGGCATGTGGTGATGGTCCTGGAGCGTACGTATTTCGCGTCGGGGCGGGCGGTGGAGACGGCGGAGATGGTGGTCCCGGCCGACCGGTACCGCATCGCGTACCACATGTCGGTGAAGTAGCCCCGGCGAGCAGCCGGGCCGCCCGGCCCCGGCAAGGCCGGCGAGCAGCCGGCCCCCGGCCCCGGCGAGCAGCCCGGACGCGGGCGGTCGCGTCCCGGGTCGGGCAAGCGGCGCCCCGGACCCTCCAAGCGGCCCCGGGCCGTCCGGACGGCCCCGGTCCGTCAAGTGGCGCGGGCCGGGTAACTCTCTGTCAGGTAACTGACCGTCAATTTTCCTGTGCGCCGGGCCTGTCGACGGCGTACGCTCGCGCATGCCCCCGGTTTTCGGGCGCATTGTTGGCCGGATAGGTACCTGTTTGTGAAAACCCGTATCCGCTGAGTAAAGGTCAGGCGTAGGCTCGGGCATATGCGGAGTGCGGTTTCCTGGGGATCTTCACAGAGATGCAGGCCGGCGGCGGGAGGAGCTCGATGAACGACAGCACGGTCGCGCTCCCATGGCTGGTCATACGCGAGGACGACAACGGCAACCGCTACCGCGTCGGGCGATACGCCACCGAGGACGAGGCGCGGAAGATGGCCGACAGTCTCGGTGACCGCGGACACGAGGAGCTCTACTCGGTCGAGCACGTCGGCCAGACCACCCACTAGAGCCGCCCACTAGGGCCGTCCGCTGAGAGCCGCGCGCCGTTGCCGGACCGCCTGCTGAGAGCCGTGCGCCGGTGCCGCCGGACCGCCCGCCCGTGCCGGACTGCCCATCGGGCCCGGGCCGCGGTGGCGCTCATACCCGCGTTACGCTCCGGCGCATGAGCGATCGAGTCGTGGTGGCGGGCGCCCTGTGCCACCGGGGGCGGCTGCTGGCGGCCCGCCGCAGCGCGCCGCCCGAGCTGGCAGGCCGGTGGGAGCTGCCCGGCGGCAAGCTGGAGCCGGGCGAGGGTCCCGAAGAGGCGCTGGTGCGCGAGCTGCGGGAAGAACTGGGCGTGGAGACACGGCCCGTGGAGCGGATCCCCGGCGAGTGGCCGCTCAAGCCCGGCTATGTGCTCCAGGTGTGGACCGCCCAGTTGCTCTCCGGCGAGCCCCTGCCCCTGGAGGACCACGACGAGCTGCGCTGGCTGGGCGCTGACGAGATCCATACGGTGGACTGGCTCGACCAGGACCGCCCGGCCGTCGCCGAAGCCGCCCGCCGCCTCCGCGCCGGCCCCGGTGCGCCAGGACGGGGTGGCCCGTGCGTGTGCCGTGGCGATAACCGCCCTGAATATCGGGTATGAGCTGATTGAACCCTTCAGTCTTGAACCCCTTCAGTTCAGTCTTGAACCCCTTCAGAAGGGATGCGGCCCCGCCGTCGGTCTTGGGAAGTGATCGGCTTGCTCGACACAGAGGACGGCGCAGAGGCCGAGTGGACCTTCTCCGCCGAACTCGATTCCGTGCGCGCCGCCCGCCATGCCGCCCGCGACACGCTCCGAGCGTGGAAGGTGCCCCCTGCCGTCTGTGATGTGGCGGTTCTGCTGGTCAGTGAGCTGGTGACCAACTCGCTGCGCTATGCCTCAGGGCCTGTGGGGGTACGGCTCACTCTCCGCGCCCAGGATCCCGCCCCCGGTTCCGACCCCGTTGGCAGCCCCAGGTCCGACCCCGCCGGCAGCCCCGATCCGGTCGGCCCCGGCACCCCCGACCCCGCCCCCCGCCCCGTCGCGCTGCTCGCCGAGGTGTCCGATCCGCTGCCCGACCCCCCGACCGCGCGCCCCGCCGGGCCCGACGACGAAGGGGGCCGCGGGATCCAGCTCGTGGCCCGGTCGGCCCAGCGCTGGGGCACCCGGCGCGGGAAGACGGGCAAGACCGTGTGGTTCGAGCTGCCTCTGCCTGGTTAGAAGTGTGAGGGGACAACGATCACGTTCCGAGTCGGCTCAAAAAGAACGAGACCGTGCTGTGATCGTGAACGGCGTGTCGGCCGGGGCCGTAGTGCTGAATACTGCGGGCATGGCCGGTCCGGTGCGTGAGCTGGAGGGGACGGTCGCGTGAGCGAGATATCTGGGACGGCGGGCGACGTCGTATGGCAGAGCAGTCCGCCCGGCTCGATCTATGACTACGTCAGAGTCGCTTCGTTCTCGATCGGCCCCGACGGGCTGGTCGACCAGTGGAGCCAGCGGGCCGCCGAGCTGTTCGGAGTCGGTCCGCACCAGGTCAGGGGCAAGGACCCGGTCGAGGTGTTCGTACCGGCCGATCTGCGCCCGCGCGGCCACCGCCGGATGAGGGAGATCCTCGACGGCAAGGAGTGGACCGGCCTGGTCCCGTTCCGTAGCCCCGGCGGTCACGGGGCCCGCGCGGAGCACGGGCTCGCCGAGGTCTATGTGATGCCGAGCGAGACGGAGAGTGGCGAGCGGGGCGCGCTCTGTATAGTCGTCGACGTCCGGGCGCTGCGCCGGATCGAAACCGACCTCGCCTCCTCGCAGGCTATTTTCGGCCAATCTCCGTTCGGCTTCCTGCTGTTCGGCACCGATCTCAAGGTGCAGCGCGCCAACGAGCGGTTCGTCACCGTGTTCGGCGGCGAGGCGGGCGACCACCGCGGGCGTACGGTCCATGACTATCTGTCCCGCCCCGAGGCCGAGCGGATGACCGCCGCCCTCCAGCGGGTCCTCAGGACCGGGGAGTCGGTCACCGACCTCCAGATCGTCGGCACCCAGCCCGGCGGCAAGGAACGCAGGCACTGGTCGATCAATCTCTACCGGGTGCACAGCGGATCGGGCCGCCCCATCGGGGTCGCCGGGGTCGGCACGGATGTCACCCGCCGTCATATCGCCGCCCGCGAGGCCGCCAGCGCCCGCCGTAATCTGGCCCTCCTCAATGAGGCGAGCGCCCGGATAGGCAACTCCCTCGATCTGGAGACCACCGCCCGCGAACTGCTCGATGTCGCCGTGCCCGGCTTCTGCGACCTCGCGTCCGTCGACCTCTACCAGAGCCTGCTCACCGGCGACGAGGCCCCGCCAGGACGGTGGGGTTTCTCCGGCGAGGACACGGGCGGCGGCAGCGCGCGGCTGCGCCGGGTCGCCTCCGCGAGCGCCGTGTCCGACGTCCCGCTGACCGGTGCCGGCGGTACGGGGGACGTACCGCCGGAGCTTGGCGCCGTCCACCGGTTCCCGTTCACCTCCCTCACCGCGAACGCCCTGCGCACCGGCCGGGTGCAGTCCATCCCCGGTGAGGCCGGCAGCCTGATCCAGTCCACGCTGGCCGTGCCGATGGTCGCGCACGACACGGTCATCGGGCTGGTCCAGTTCTCCCGTACGAAGGGCAGCGAGCCGTTCGGCGAACGGGACCGGGCGCTCGCCGTGGAACTCGCAGCGCGCGCCGCGGTCTGTATCGACAACGCCCGCCTCTACCGCAGGGAGCACGAGCGCGCGCTGATCCTCCAGCGCAGCCTGCTCCCGCCCGGCGACCCCGAGGCGGCCGGACTGGACATCGCCTGCCGCTATCTGCCGGGCAATACGGCCACCGAGGTCGGCGGCGACTGGTTCGACGTCATCGAACTGCCCGGCCACCGGACCGCTCTGGTCGTCGGCGATGTCATGGGACGCGGGCTGCGGGCCGCCGTCGCCATGGGGGAGCTGCGTACGGCCGTACGCACCCTGGCGCTGCTCGACCTGGAGCCGGCGGAGGTGCTGTCCGCGCTCGACGAGATCGCGCGGGGCCTCGGCACCCCGAGCGGTGCCCAGCAGGCGTCGCGGGTCGCCCACAAGACCCGGGACGCGGACCTGGCCGAGGTCTATCTCGCCACCTGTGTGTACGCGGTCTACGACCCGGTCACCCGGCGCTGCACCTTCGCCAACGCCGGCCATCTGCCGCCCGTCCTGGTCGAGCCGGGCGAAGAGGCGCTGATGCTCGATGTGCCGCCCGGGATGCCCCTCGGGGTGGGCGGTGAACCCTTCGAACAGGTCGAGGTCGATCTCGCGGAGGGCGCGCTGCTCGCGCTCTACACGGACGGACTCGTCGAGTCGCGGGACCATCCGCTCGACGAGGGGCTGACCGCCTTCCGCGCCGCGCTCGCCAACCCCGGCCGCCCGCTGGAGGACGTCTGCGACCATGTCCTCGCCACGCTCGACACCCGGCACGGCGAGGACGACATCGCCCTGCTGATGGCCCGGATCCAGGGGCTGCCCGCCGAGGCGGTCGGCGACTGGCGGCTGCCGCGCGAGGCCCGCTCGGTGGGCCGGGCCCGCGAACTCGCCCGCGCGCAGCTTCTCGCCTGGGACCTCGAACCGCTGGTGGACACGGTCGAGCTGCTGGTCAGCGAGCTGGTCACCAATGCCCTGCGGTACGGCGAGGGCGAGATCAGGCTGCGGCTGCTCCGTGACCGTACGCTCGTCTGCGAGGTGTGGGACGCGGGCCTGGTCCAGCCCCGGCGGCGGCGGGCCCGTGACACCGACGAGGGCGGCCGGGGGCTGCAACTGGTCGGCCTGCTGAGCGCGGCGTGGGGGTCGCGTCGTACCCCGCGCGGGAAGACGGTCTGGTTCGAACTCGCGCTGCCCGGCGGGGACTCGGCGACGGAGCCGACGATCGAGCAGCTCATGAGCATGTTCTGACGGGCCGTCAGTTACGGTCGGGTCGCCTCCGGGCAGGGCCGCCACCCCGCCCGGCCGCAAGCCCTGCCCGTCCGTCACCCCGCCCGGCCGCCGCCCTGCCCGTCCGGACTCGCCCGTGGTGAGGCAGTGCGGTGAGGCAGGCAGTGCGGTGAGGCAGCGGGCTCAGGCCGCCTTCAGGGCCGCCAGCCGTGCCTCCACCTCGGCGCGGTCGCCGACGCTGTCCAGCCGTTCGAACTGCGCGTCCAGCGACGAGGCCGCCAGCTCCTGCTTGCCCATCGCTCTCGCCTCCTCGCGCCGCACCTTGTCCTCGAACCGCCCGATGTCGCTGGTCGGGTCGAGCACATTGATGCTCTTGACCGCGTCCATCATCCGGTTCTGCGCCTCGGCCGTCTTGGCCCGCGCCACCAGTTCGTCGCGCTTCGACTGCAACTGCGTCAGCTTGAACCTCATCCGGTCGAGACCGGTCTTGAGCTTGTCCACGACCTCCGTCTGGGCGGCGATGGCGGGCTCCGCGGTCTTCGCCTCCTTCTCCGACTGCAGCTGGCGCTCCAGTGCCACCTTGGCCAGATTGTCGAAGGTGTCGCCCTCGTGGCCCTGGCCCGACGAGCGCAGCTCGTCCGCCTTCTTGCTCGCCGCGAGCGCCTTCACGCCCCACTCGCGGGCCGCTTCGACGTCCTCGCGGTAGTCCTGCTCCAGCAGGCGCAGATTGCCGATGGTGCCGGCCACCGCCTGTTCCGCCTCGCTGATGTTGTTGATGTAGTCGCGGATGAGCTGGTCGAGCAGCTTCTGCGGATCCTCCGCCTGGTCCAGCAGCGCGTTGATGTTGGCCTTCGCGAGCTGGGTGACCCGTCCGAGGATGGTCTGCTTGGTCATTGGTCTTCTCCTTGTGAGGATCCTTGTGGGGAAGGTGAGTCGAGGGAGCTGAAACAGGGGCACCGCGTCAGAAGCGGCCGCCGCCGCCCATCCGGCCGCGCGTACCGCCGCCGCCGAAGCTGCCGGGACGCCCGCCGCCGCGGTATCCCCCGCCGAAGCCGCCGGCCGTGCCGAACCCCCCTCCGAAGCCGCCGCCGAACAGACCGCCGAGGAGGATCCCGCCGAGCATCGCGCCGCCGACCCCCGCGCCCGGCGCGCCGCGGCCCGCGTACTGGGTCTCGTACGAGTACGAGTACGACTGGACGTCCTGCTCGGCGAGGTACTGGGCCTCCCGCGCCAGCTCGTCCGCGAGCCGGATCTCGGCGAGCGCGGCCTGCGCGTCGACCGACGCCGCCGCGTGCCCGCGCTCCAGCCGCCGCTGCGCCTCCACCAGCCGGGTACGGGCCTGGCTGCCGACGGCGCCGCGATGGGTGGTGATGTAGTCGGTGGCGGCGCCGATGGCCGAGCGCGCGCTGAGCATGGCCTGGTCGAGGAGGGTGCCGGCCCGGCGGATGCCCTGTTCGTGCTCGCGCGCCCCGGTCAGCGCCTCGTCGAGGACCGCGTCCGCCTCCTCGACCCGGCGCAGGGCGTCGATCGGGTCGTACCGTCCGGCGTCGACCGCACGCCGTACCTCCGCCGCCACCGTTTCCGCGCGGCTGATCCGGCCCTGGAGGTCGCCCGTCGACACCCCGGGGGTGGTGCCGCGCAGCAGGCCGCGGGCGTCGGCGAGATCGGTCTCGGTCTCGGTGAGCGCGCCGGGGAGCTTCCCGGCCGCCTCGGCCAGTTCCTGCGCGCGCCGTTCCACGGCCTCGGCGAGGGTGGCGGCCTGGCCGACGGCGCCCTCGGCGGCCCGTACATGCACGGCCGCCCGGCCGTTGTCGCCCGCGCCGATCAGACCGCGCGCCTCGTCGAGGCCGGCGGAGGCGAAGGTCAGCCGGTCCTCGGCCTGCTGGACGTTGTCCGCGACGGGAGCGGAGGCGGAGTCGGCGTACCGTTCGCGCAGCGCGGCCAGCGTGGTGCGGGCCGTGGTGACGCGTCCGCTCAGCTCGCGGAACGCCTCGCCGGCCGACTCCAGGGCCTGGGGCGCGGTGCGCTCCAGGGCCCGCAGCCGGTCGAAGCCCTCGGACTCGGCGTCCAGCCGGTCGCTGGCCTCCTTGCAGCGGGCGAGGATCTCGTCCAGCATCCGGCGGCGGGTCTCGTCGTCCTCCGGAATGGCGTCGTCCAGTTGCTGCCGAAGCCGGAACGCCAAGGTGAGCTGCCCCTTCGCGAAGTGCACGGCGTCGGTGAAGGGCGCGGCGGCCTCCTCGCCGAACTGCGCGGTGGCGAAGCCCAGTTCCTCCTGGCTGGTGCGCAGGGCGTCGTCCGTCTCGACCAGGGTCTGTTTCGCGCGGGCGTCCAGCTCGGGCAGCGGGGTCGGCGGTGGCTGCGGGGCGGTGCCCGGTGAGCCCCAGCCCTGCTGGGCGGCGCGCTGGGAGGTACGGGCCGCCACCCGCCGTTTGCGCTTGCCGTAGACGTACGCGGCGATGAGCGCCGCCGCGACGATGACGGCGATCGGCAGGACCAGATTGGTCGCGGCGCCTCCGTTGGCCGCCCGGCCGCCGGGGTCCGGTTCGCCGGGGGTGATGGCGGGGGTGGGTACGGGCTGTCCCGCCAGTACCGCGCCGTATCCGTCGGCGGCGCCGATCGCCGCGCCCGCCCAGTCGTTCTGCCGCAGCGCGGGCTCGACGGCGGTGCTCGCGACCTCGGCGAGCTGGGTCTTGGAGAGCGGGGCGCCGGGGTCGGCCGAGTAGGCGTACTGCCGGGCGTGGGTGGCGATCGCCAGCAGGATGTCGTCCCGACCGAGGCCATTGCGTACGGCCGTGGTGTCGGCCCAGTTCTGCGGGGTGCGGCCGGAGAAATCGCGTACGTACGCGACGAAGAGCTGGACGCGGGTGTCGGTATAGAGCCGATCGAGTGAATCGCTCACCGCCGATCTGCGGTCGTCGAGCGCCCCCACATGGTCGGTGATCTGCCCCTGCTGGGACAGCGGGACCGGACCCTCCGCCCGTGCGCCCTGGGCCGGGGGTATGACCAGGCAGCAGACCAGGACCAGGACGGTCAGGAAGGCCCGGCCGGCTATGTGGGTCCGGGGCGAACTCACAACAGGCGTCACAATTGGGAGGTTATGTCCGCGATGAACCGTTCGCGACTGGGCCGTTAGTGACCGGACCGTTCGAGACCGGGCCTGACCTCGTGCGATCACTCACGGAATGGATCCTGATCGTCCGGTGCCCGGTTCCGGTGCGTAACCTGGACCCTTCGTGGCCGGTCGGCCACGGCGCCAGGGGGAGGGGACGGCTTTGCGGGGACGGCTGCGTGGATTCGGGCGGACAGCTGTACGGGTCTGGCGGAGCCGGCGTGCGAGATGGCCCAAGCGGATCGCGCTGGCGCTGGCCCTGCTGCTGGTCGTACCGACGGTAACGGCAGCCGTGGCACTGCGGATCGGTTACGCGGGCGACATCGAGGACGGTACACAGACCCGCGGCCGGGACGCGATCTGGCTCGGCCACGCCTGGGTCGACGGCCGCAAGGACGACGCCGATCTCGCGGCCTTCGCGGAGCGCATCCGCGGCACCGGGATACGCGAGCTGTACGTCCACGCAGGACCGCTGGAGCACAACGGCACCCTGCCCGAGGCCCGCTATCCCCGCGCCCGCTGGCTGATCGACGCCGTACACCGCACGATCCCGGGCGTACGGGTGCACGCCTGGCTCGGCGACGAACTGGCCACCGAGGGGCCCGAGGGGCTGCGTCTGGAGCTGGCCGCGTCGCGCGCGGCGGTGGTGCGCTCGGCGGAACAGATCCTGGACGCGGGCTTCGACGGCGTCCACTTCGATCTGGAGCCGCTGCACTCGGGCGACCAGGACTATCTCTCGCTGTTGGACGATCTGCGCGCGCTCACCAAGGCCCGGCAGGTGCCGCTCTCGGTCGCCGCCCATCAGATAGACCCGCTGCCCGCGCTGCACTCCGTCGCCGGAGCCCTCACCGGCCACCCCAAGTGGTGGTCGCAGGCCTTCTTCGCCCAGGTGGCCCGGCGGGTCGACCAGATCGCGGTCATGTCCTACGACACCGCGATGCCGCTGGAGAGCCTCTACGGCGGCTATGTCGCCCAGCAGACCACGCTCGCCCTGGAGGTCACACCCGAGAGCACCGATCTGCTGATGGGACTGCCCTTCTACTACGAGGAGGACATGAGCCATCACGGCCACACCGAGACCGTCGCGGCGGCGGTCCGTGGCATCAGGCTGGGCCTGGGGCGCACGGACCGCGACCGGGAGCGGTTCGGGGTCGCCATCTATGTCGACTTCGCCGCGAGGGAGGGCGACTGGACGGCGTACCGCGCGGGATGGGGCTGCGTCACGGCTGGATGCTGAAGCGCTCCTTCGCCAGCAGCGGCCGTACCCGCGAGGCGAATCCGCCCGTACGGAAGGGCCGCTGGAGCAGGCCCGGACGCAACTCCTGGGCGAGGGCGGCGGCGATCATTCCCTGATCGAGGGCGAGCACGAAGTCGCTGACCCGGCCCGTTCCCACATTGACGGAGTCGCGGAAGCCGTAGCGGTCGTCGTACGCGCCGAAGTCACGTGCGAGCGCCTTCAGATTGGCGAGGGCCTCCGTACGCGCCTGCGGGAGCGCGAGGAAGGAGGCGTGCGGCGTGACGACGCCATTGGTGTAGGCGGAGGCGGGCGGCAGCGGCTCGCCGTACGTGACGAAAGTACGGTCGGTGTTGGAGGCATAGCCGTCGATCTGCATGCCGATCGCGTCGACGCCGTACTCCTGATAGCCGCCCTCGGGCACATTGGAGGGCGAGAAGCCCCAGTAGCCGTAGCCGGTCTCCGCCAGGCCGTGTTCGATCTGGGAACGGACATAGCGGCTGTGGTTGATGCCCCAGGAGCCGGGCGACCACTCGGTCTCGGGTACGAAGAGAGGCACCATCAGCGCCTCGAACATCGAGCCGCCCCAGGTGGGAACGAGCTTGCGGCCCCGGTAGGTGTAGTGGCCCTGCCAGACACGGACACCGTCGATGGTGTCGTACGTTCCCTGCGGCGGCTGCTCCTGCCCGTTCTCGGGAACCAAGGTGCGCAGCATGTGCCAGTAGTGCTCGCCGGGCAGGGTGCCATCGGCTATGCCCAGGTAACTGGCCATGCGCGGCTCGGTGTTGAGGGCTCCGTAATGGTGACCGGTGGGCTCGCCGGTGTCGGTCCAGAAGCCGCCGCGGAGCTGGCCGGGCCGGGCCACCGGGTCCGCCGGGTCGTACGGCGTGTAGTAGTACGACCAGTCCGCGGTGGCGAGCAGCGCGGCGACGCGAGGGCGCAACGACGGATCCGCGTCGGCGGCGATACGCAGACCGGTGATGAGCCAGGCGTTGTCGACGGAGGAGAGGAAGGGACGGATCGGATCGCCGGTGTCCGGCCAGCTGGTGAGGACGGAACCGTCGTGGGCGTCGTACCAGTTGAGCCAGAAGCCGTGGTGGCGTTCGAGGTGCTCGACGGCCGAGACGGTACGGGCCAGCCGGCGGCGCATGGTGTCCTGGTCGATCACTCCGAGGCCGGCCGCGGCGACGGTGGACCAGAGACCGCAGCCGATATTGGTCGGCGAGGTGTTCCGGGACGGCACGGGCGTACCGGGACCGCTGACGTCGATCTTGTCCGCGGCGAGACCGAGATCGGTCGTCATTGCCTCGATCGAGTGATACGTATCGCGGAACCAGCGGCGCAGCAGCGCTGTGTCGGAGGTGTGGGGGACACCGGCACGCGACGCGGATACGGCAGGCGCGGCGAGTGCAGGTGCGGATACGGCTCCGAGGGACAGGGCGGCGGCCCCGGTCCCCGCGGCGGTGAGAAACGTGCGACGGTCCATAAGAGTCCAGCTCCTCTTGTCGGATGTGGAGTTGTGGCCATGACTGTTCTGTTGGCGGTGCGGTGGCGGTGCGGTGGCCGTGGTGGTGCGGTGGCCGACGGCGGTCGGATGCCGTCGGCCTGCGGATCGGCCGAAGCGCGGATCAGACGCGCGTGAAACGCAGAAAGCGGATGCCCGGATTGGGAAGACCGACGGTCAGCACGGCGGTGCCGTCGGCGTCCGCGGTGACGGGCGCGAGCTCCTCCGCGGGCAGCCGGTCGGCGGCGCGCAGCTTCGCCCACTGCTGCTCGTCGGGCCAGTCGCCGCCGTCCAGGTCCTGCCAGACGGCCCGGATATTGCCGTGCCGTTCATCGACGCGATGCGACTCGACCGTATGGACGGCGCCCGGTTCCAGCCCGCCGATCCGTACGGTCGCGGCGCGGTCGAGCACGGTGGCGCCGTCGAGCTTGGACTGGTCGAGGGTCCCGTTCCAGAGCAGGACGTCCACGGTCGAACGGTCCTCGGCCCGGGTGGCGAGGGACTCCACGAGCCCTTCCGCGCCGTCGCCGGTGACGGCCGCGGGAATCCGGCCGCCGGCCAGCCGGGAGAGGAGATACAGCGCCCAGAAGCGCGGCTTGCGCAGATTGCCGACGGTCAGCAGTCCGAAGCCGCCGTGGAAGAGCCGGGGCGGCCAGCCCAGCTCCTCGAACTGGTCCGAGGCGACCCAGTAGGAGAGACAGTCCGTGGACGACAGAGCGCTCTTCATCCCGCGCAGGACGAAGGGCGCGGCGAAGACGGAGTCGCTGACACGGTGGAAGTGCGTGGGTGTGACGCCCCATTCGGTCCAGAGGATCTCCGGCTCGGGCCTGCCGGTCGCGGCGGCGAAGGCGCGGGTCATCGGACGGAAGTCCAGCGGAGCGTTGCCATAGGTATGGGTGGAGACGAAGTCGACCGGGACATCGCGCTCCCGGCAGTACTCCAGCAGCGCGCCGACCCAGCCGGCCGCGGCGGAGGAGGGCCCGCCGACCCGGATCCGCTCGTCCACGCCCTTCACGGCGCGTACGGCGGTCTCGTAGAGCCGGTGGTAGTCGTCCTGGCTGCCGTTCCAGAACACCTCCAGATTGGGTTCGTTCCAGACCTCGAACTCCCAGCCGGCGACGGTGTCGCGGCCGTACCGCTCCTGGAGATGGACGGTCAGCTCGCGGCAGAGATCGCCCCAGCGCTCCCATCGCGCGGGGGTGGAGACCAGCGCCTTGTAGCCGAAGACGGTGTAGCCGGGATCGGAGGCGAGTTCCCTCGGCATGAAGGAGAGTTCGACGACGGGCCGCAGGCCGGTGGCCAGGAAGCGGTCGTACACCGCGTCGAGGCCGGAGAAGTCGAAGGAGCCGTCGTCCCGGACGGTCACGGTCTCCGGCAGAAAGGTGCCGTGCGCGCGCACGGACCGTACGCCGATCTCGTCGCGAACGATGGCAAGCGCCTCGCCGTACTCCTTCGCCACATCGGAGCCGCCCGCACCGGGCTTCTCCCAGGTGAGCAGGGAGAAGTGCTCGGCGCCGATCATCCGGTTCCAGACACCCGGCAGTTCGGTGGCCGGCGCGGCGGCGTCCACCGCCACGGTGACCTCGGCCGGGCGCGAGCCCGCTGCCCTGGGCGAGCCGGGAACGGCCTCCGACAGCTCACCGGCTCCGCTGTCGGACCAGGTGGCGACCTTGTAGAAATAGCCGCGGCCGGGCACGCCGAGGGTGTCGGCGTACGGCGGATGCGGCACGGCGAGCACATCACCGCCGAGATGGTCGAGCGGCTCGAAGGGCCCTTCGGCGGAGTCGGCGCGGTGCACCAGATAGCCGAGCGCTCCTGCCACCGGCCGCCAGGTCAGCAGCACATGGCCGGTGCCGTCCTCGGCGGACAGACCGAGCGGAGCCGGAAGCTCCCCGATGCCGGTGAGCCGCTCGTCGCTGGGCTTCCCGATGCGCGACTCCCAGTCGGCGCGAGCGGCGGACTTTTCGGTCATGGAAGTACAAACCTTCTGGTAGGGGGGTGCGGAGGTGCGTGTGGAGGTGCGTGTGTGTACGGCGGCGAGCGTGAGCCGCCGGAGGTACGGGCGCGGCGAACGCGGGCCGTTACTTGAGACCGGCCGTGGCGATGCCCTGGGTGAAGTACCGCTGGAGTACGAGGAAGACGAGCAGCACCGGCAGCACGATCAGGAAGGAGCCGGCCATCAGCATCCCGTTCGAACCCGCGGACTGGTTCGGGTCGGTGGCGAAGGTCGCGAGGGCCACCGGAAGCGTGTATTTGTGCGGATCGTTGGTGGCGATCAGCGGCCAGACGAAGTTGTTCCACGAACTGAGGAAGGTGAGGATCGCGAGAGTCGCCAGCGCGGGCTTGACCAGCGGCATCACGATCCGCCAGAAGATGTACCACTCGCCCGCGCCGTCCAGCCGGGCCGCTTCGAGGAGTTCGTCCGGGACCGAGAGCATGAACTGGCGCATCAGGAAGACACCGAAGGCTCCGGCGGCGAACGGCAGGACGAGCCCCGCGTACGAATCGATGAGCTGCAACTTGCTCATCAGGACGAAGAGCGGCAGCAGCATCAGATTGCCGGGCACCATGAGCGCGCCCAGCACCAGGGCGAAGACCTTGTTCCGGCCCGCGAACCGCAGCTTGGCCAGGGCGTAGCCGAGCATCGAGCAGAACACCAGATTGGAGACGGTCACCAGCACGGCGACGACCACGGAGTTGAAGAAGTGGAGCGGAAGGTCCAACCGGTCCAGCAGCCGGGTGAAGTGATCGAGGGTCCACTCCGTGGGAATCCAGACCGGGGGACTGGCCCGCAGCTCACGGTCGGTCTTGAAGGCGGAGAGCGCCATCCAGAGGAACGGCGTGGCCATGAGCAGCAGTCCGAGCGACAGCAGCACATAGGCACCGGGCCTCTTGAGCCGCTCGGTGCGCGCGCCGCCGCGTCCGGCCGGCGCGGAGGCCTTGGTCGCGGCCGACGTGCGGGTCGGCGTCGGCGGGGCCGGGTCCGGGGCCGGGGTCCGGGGCGGCGTGTGTGCGGCGCTCATTTCGTGTTGTCCTTCAGCAGACGGAGCTGGAGCACGGTGATGCCCATGATCACGACGAAGAGCACATACGCCATGGCGCTCGCATAGCCCATGTGGAAGAAGTTGAAGCCCTGGCGGTACATGTTCAGGGAGACGGTGAGCGTGCTGTCCGAGGGCCCGCCCTGCGTCATCACGAACGGCTCCTCGAAGACATTGAGATAGCCGATCGTGGTGATCACCGTGGCGTAGAGCGTGGTGGGCCGCAGCATCGGGAGGGTGATCCGGCGGAACTCCTGCCAGGCACCGGCGCCGTCCAGCCGCGCCGCCTCCCGTACGTCGGTGGGGACGGCCTGGAGACCGGCGATGAAGAGCACCATGACCGTACCGAGATTGCGCCAGACCGCCATGAGGATCAGCGACGGCATGGCGAGCGCCTCGGAGCCGAGGAAGTCCGGTCCGGTGAGCCCGACTTCGGAGGCCAGGCCCGCGATCAGTCCGTCGGACGGGTCGAGGACGAAGCGCCAGACGACGGCGACCGCGACGATGCTGGTCACCACCGGTGCGTAGAAGCCGACCCGGAAGACGGTACGTGCCCGGTCGATACCGCCGTTCAGCAGAACGGCGGCGGCGAGCCCCGCGCCGATGGTGAGCGGCACGCCGACGACCACGAAGTACGCCGTGTTGAACAAGGACTTGAGGAACTTCTCGTCACCGAACAGCTCGGTGTAGTTCCGGAAGCCGATGAACTCCGCGGAGAACGGATCCGTCACATCGCGCAGCCCGAAGTCGGTGAAGCTCATGGCGAGCGTGGCGACGATCGGGAAGGCCATGAAGACGGCGAACAGCACCAGAAAGGGAGTGGAGAAGAGCCACCCGGCCAGATTCTGCACACCCATCGGGCGGTGCCGGCCGCCGCCCGCCCGGCGGGCCGGAGGACGGGCCTCCGGCCCGGACTTCACCGGGACCGCGTGGGCCCCTCGGGCGGCAGGCTCGGTCGAGGTGCTCATCGCGCTTGCTCCACGAGCCCTTCGATCTCGGACTGCGCCTTCCCGGCGGCCTCCTGCGGCGAGGACTTGCCCTGAGTCACCGAGGCGATGGCGTCATCGACCTTGGAACTTATCTCGCTCCACCGGGGCTGGACCGGCGTGATTTTGGAGGACTCCATCTGCTCACGGAAGACCTGGAGGGCCGGATCGTCGGCGAGCCTGCCGGAGTCCCAGGCCGCGGTATTGGCGGGCAGATCGCTGGAGCGTGTGAACCAGTCCCGCTGGCCCTCGGTGCCGGTGAGATAGGCGATGAACTCCTGGGCCGCGGCCTTGTGTTCGCTGTCCTTGGAAACGACGAGGCTGGAGCCGCCCGCCATGGAGACGGAGCCCTGGTCGGCCGGGACCTTCGCGACGCCCCACTTGTCCTTGAGTTCGGGATAGCCGTCATTGATCAGGGTCATGATCCAGGGACCGGAGAAGAACATCGGCGCGTCACCGGTGTTGAAGTCCTTCAGTACGTCATAGCCGGGCGCGACGCTCTTCTTGGCCAGGCCCTTGTCGAAGTACCAGCCGTACTCCGCCAGGGCGCGGACGGAGGCCGGGCTGTTGACGACCGCCTTGCCGTCGTCGGTGACGACCTCGCCGCCGGCCGAGTAGAGGAAGGGATACCAGCTCTGTACGGTGTCCAGGCCGCTGGGCTGGATGAAGATGCCCCATTCGGTGCCGGCCTTGTCCTGGTAGGCGCTGGCGAGCTGCCGTAGCTCCGGCCAGGTGGCGGGCGGCTTCTCGACACCGGCCTTCTTCGCCAGATCGGTGCGGTAGTAGAGGACACGGGAGTCGACGTACCACGGGACGCCGTACACCTCGCCGTCGATCTCGCCCTGCTGCCAGGCGGCCGGGAAGAAGGTGTCCTTCTTGAAGACCGTGGTGTCCACCGGTTCCAGCACGCCGAGTTCGGCGAACTCGCCCATATAACTGCCGCCCATCTGGGCCACATCGGGCAGATTGCCGGCGGCGGCGGCCGAGACCAGCTTCTGATGGGCGACGTCCCAGCCGACCGGAGTGACCTTGACGGTGATGTGCGGGTTGGCCTTCTCGTACACCGAGGCCACTTCCGCGAGCTTCTCGCCCTCGGCACCCATGGCCCAGACGGTGAGCGTCTGCTTCTTGTCGGCGGCGGCTCCCTCACCGCCGGAGCTGCCGCACGCGGTGATTCCGAAGGCCAGCGCGAGCGCGGTGGCGGCAGAGGCTGTTCTGGCGGTGCGGTGCATGGACGGCTCCTCCTTGAGCTCTCCGATGTATGCGCTACCTGTAAGCGCATACATCACTGTGCCGCCGCCTTTCCGGAATCCGCAAGAGGTCCTTTGGTCACGCTCGTGCAACATGTGTGACATCTGGGAATACGGTGCCCGGACCGGGTGCGGGTACGGAGCCGTCAGCAGCCGCAGCTGGCGCGGCGGGCCACCGAGACCGGCAGCATCAGTGAGACCGGCTCGCGGTCCCGGTCGCCGAGCCGCTGTACGAGCAGCTCCACGGCCTCCTCGCCCAGCCGCCGGATCGGCTGCCGTACGGTCGTCAGCGCCGGCCGCACCATCCGGCTCAGCGGAATCCCGTCGAAGCCGGTCACCGCGATGTCCTCGGGCACCCGCACGCCGCGCCGCTCCAGGGCGTGCAGGGCGCCGATCGCCATCTGGTCGTTGGCGAAGAGCATCGCCTGCGGCCTGCGGCCATGCGGGCCGCCGCGCTCCAGCAGCGTCTCGGCCGCCCGTCGGCCCTCTGCCTGTGTCATCATCCCGGCGCGCAGTCCGGGCTCGTCCGGAACCGGCAGTCCCGCCTCCGCGCACGCCTCCCGGAAGCCGCGGAACCGTGCCTCGGCGTCCGGCGACTCCTTCTCGCCGCCGATGAAGACCAGCTCGCGCAGCCCGTGGTCGCGGATGAGATGGCGGGCCAGTTCCCGTTCGCCGTCGGAGTTGGCCACCTCGATGTGGTCGAGATGGTCGATCTCGCGCGGCCCGGCCAGCATCACCACAGGCAGTCGCCGTGAGATCACCTCAAGGTCCTCGGTGGGAACGGTCCGTGCCAGTACGGCGAAGCCGTCGACCCGGCCCGCGACCTTCGCCACCAGCGACTCGGGCCCGCCCTTCAGGGACGCGGCGATCAGCAGCGCGTACCCGTGCCGCCGCGCGGCCCGCTCCATTCCCCGGATGATCTGGTCGGAGTAGAGCATCACGGCTGAGTCGTCGTACGTGTCGTCCGCCTCGGCATCGGTCTCGGCGTCCGGATCCGCGTAGTCCGGGAAGCAGAGCCCGAGCACTCCGGTGGTCCTGCTGGCCAGACCGCGCGCGTTTCCGCTGGGTACGTAGCCGAGCGTACGGGCCGCCGCGAGCACCCGGTCGCGGGTCTGGGCGCGGACCGAATCCGGGTTCCGGTAGACCCGTGACACCGTCGCAATGGAGACGCCGGACCGCTCGGCGACGTCGTACACCGTGGGGACACTCACCCGACCGACCGCCCGCTTCTTGTTCTTGTTCTGTTCGGTTCTGTCAATGAAAGCGCATTCACCCTAGGCGCCGCGCTGTCCGGGGAGCAAGGCGGCCCCCCCCCGTGACGGACGGCCGCGGACGCGAGGGCACACAGCAGGGCCCGCGTCCGGGAGGGGACACGGGCCCTGCTTGCTGCTCTGTGCGCGGATGTGCGCGGATGTGTGCGGCCTACTCGCCCCGGCGCCGGATCTTGTTGCCCAGCCACACCAGCGGGTCGTACTTCCGGTCCACCGCCCGCTCCTTCAGCGGGATCAGCGCGTTGTCGGTGATCTTGATCTGCTCGGGGCACACCTCCGTACAGCATTTGGTGATGTTGCAGTACCCGAGCCCGTGCTCGTCCTGCGCCGTCTTCTTCCGGTCGAGCCCGGACTCCGCGGCGGCGTCCAGCGGATGCATGTCCAGCTCCGCCACCCGCATCAGGAAGCGCGGCCCGGCGAAGGCGGCCTTGTTCTCCTCGTGGTCCCGCACCACATGGCAGGTGTCCTGGCACAGGAAGCACTCGATGCACTTGCGGAACTCCTGCGAGCGGTCCACATCGACCTGCTGCATCCGGTACTCCCCGGCGGCCACCCCCGGCGGCGGTACGAAGGACGGCACCTCCCGCGCCTTGGTGTAGTTGAACGACACATCCGTGACCAGGTCCCGGATCACCGGGAAGGCGCGCAGCGGGGTGACCGTGATCGTCTCCTCACGGGAGAAGACCGACATCCGGGTCATGCACATCAGCCGCGGCCGGCCGTTGATCTCCGCGCTGCACGAACCGCACTTGCCCGCCTTGCAGTTCCAGCGCACCGCCAGATCGGCCGCCTGGGTGGCCTGGAGGCGGTGGATGATGTCGAGGACGACCTCGCCGTCGTTCACCTCGACCGCGAAGTCCTTCAGCTCTCCGCCGTCGGCGTCGCCGCGCCAGACCCGGAACTTCGCCTCGTACGCGGAAGCGGCCGAAGCAGGCGCCGACGCTGCCGACGGGCTCGTATCCGTACCGCCGCTCGTACCCGCGCTGCTCGTACCCGCGCCTGCGCCTGCGCCCGCATCCGCACTTGTACCCGTACTCGTACTCACTCGTGAAGCTCCTCTTCGGCGAGGTACTTGACCAGCTCTTCCTTGTCGAACAGGGCGAGCAGATCGGGACGGACGGGCTCGGTCGCGCGGCGCGTCAGCGCGATCCGGCCGTCGGCGGGACCGGTGGCCCCGGTGAGCGTGCAGTGGAGATTGACCCGGCGCCAGTCGCGGTCCATGCCCGGCCAGTCCTCGCGGGTGTGGCCGCCGCGGCTCTCCGTACGCTCCAGGGCGGCCCGTGCCACACACTCGCTGACCAGCAGCATGTTCCGCAGATCGAGCGCGAGGTGCCAGCCGGGGTTGAACTGCCGGTGCCCCTCGACCACCGCGCGCGACGCCCGTACCCGCAGCTCGGCCAGCTTCTCCAGCGCCTGCTCCATCTCGTGCTCGCGCCGGATGATGCCGACCAGGTCGTTCATCGTCTGCTGGAGTTCCTGATGGAGGGTGTACGGATTCTCGACCGGCCCGCCCGCCGGGCCCTCCGCGCCCTCGTCACTGAACGGGCGCAGCGCCTCGGCCGCCGCCGCCTCGATCTGCGCCTCCTCCGGTACGGGCCGGTCCCCCGCCCCCAGCGTGTGCTCGGCGGCGTGCAGCCCGGCCCGCCGCCCGAAGACCAGCAGGTCCGAGAGGGAGTTCCCGCCGAGGCGGTTCGAGCCGTGCATCCCCCCGGCGACCTCGCCCGCGGCGTACAGGCCCGGCACCCCCAGGGCGGCGGCGGTGTCCGAGTCGACCGCGATCCCGCCCATCACATAGTGGCAAGTGGGCCCGACCTCCATCGCCTCCGCCGTGATGTCGACATCCGCCAGCTCCTTGAACTGGTGGTACATCGAGGGCAGCCTGCGCCGGACGACCTCGGGCGACATCCGGGTCGAGACATCGAGATAGACGCCGCCGTGCGGGGAGCCGCGGCCCGCCTTGACCTCGGAGTTGATGGCGCGGGCCACCTCGTCGCGGGGGAGCAGCTCGGGCGGGCGCCGGTTGTGGTCCGGGTCCTTGTACCAGCGGTCGCCCTCGTCCTCCGACTCCGCGTACTTCTCCTTGAAGACATCGGGGATGTAGTCGAACATGAACCGCTTGCCCTCGGAGTTGCGCAGCACCCCGCCGTCGCCGCGCACCGACTCGGTGACGAGGATGCCCTTCACCGACGGCGGCCAGACCATCCCGGTCGGATGGAACTGCACGAACTCCATGTTCAGCAGGGGAGCGCCGGCGAGCAGCGCCAGGGCGTGGCCGTCGCCGGTGTACTCCCAGGAGTTGGAGGTCACCTTGAAGGACTTGCCGATACCGCCGGTGGCGAGGACGACGGAGGGGGCCTCCAGGACGAAGAAGCGCCCGGACTCGCGCTCGTAGCAGAACACCCCCGCGACCCGCCCGGCGCCGTCCTCGCCCTGCCCGGTCCCGCCCTCCTCAGCCCCTTCGGGAGACTTCAGAATCCGGGTGACCGTGCACTCCTGATAGACCTTGAGGCGCGCCTCGTAGTCCCCGTACTCCTCGTAGTCCTCCTGCTGGAGCGAGACGATCTTCTGCTGGAGGGTACGGATCAGCTCCAGACCCGTCCGGTCGCCGACATGCGCGAGTCGCGGGTATTCGTGCCCGCCGAAGTTGCGCTGGGAGATCCTGCCGTCGGCCGTACGGTCGAAGAGCGCGCCCCAGGTCTCCAGCTCCCAGACCCGGTCCGGCGCCTCCTGCGCGTGCAGCTCCGCCATCCGCCACTGGTTGAGGAACTTCCCGCCGCGCAGGGTGTCGCGGAAGTGCACCTGCCAGTTGTCGCCCGCGTTCACATTGCCCATGGAGGCCGCGATCCCGCCCTCGGCCATCACCGTATGGGCCTTGCCGAAGAGCGACTTGCAGATCACGGCCGTACGGGCGCCCCGCTCGCGCGCCTCGATGGCGGCCCGCAGTCCCGCACCGCCCGCGCCCACGACCACCACGTCCCACTGACGGCGTTCGAGTTGCGTCATATCTGAACGGTCTCCCTGTTCCTAGAAGAAGCGCGGATCGTCGAAGGCCCCGGAGGCGAGCAGATAGACATAGAAGTCGGAGGCGGCGACGCTGATCAGTGAGGCCCAGGCGAGCTGCATATGGCGGCCGTTGAGCTTGCCCGCCCAGCCCCAGAGCCGGTAGCGCACAGGGTGTTTGGAGAAGTGCCGCAGCCGGCCGCCGATGATGTGCCGGCAGGAGTGGCAGGAGAGGGTGTACGCCCAGATCAGCCCGATGTTGACCAGGAAGATCAGCGAGCCGAGGCCCATGTGTCCCCAGGCGTAGTGCTCGTCGCGGAAGGCCAGCACGGTGTCGTACGTGAGGATGCCGGCGACCGGGACGGCCGCGTAGAAGAAGTACCGGTGGATGTTCTGGAGGATCAGCGGGAAGCGGGTCTCACCGGAGTACTTCGCGTGGGGTTCGGCGACGGCGCAGGCGGGCGGGGAGGCCCAGAAGCCGCGGTAGTAGGCCTTGCGGTAGTAGTAGCAGGTCAGCCGGAAGCCCAGCGGGAAGATCAGGATCAGCAGGGCGGGGGAGAGGCCCCACCAGCTTCCGAAGATCTCCCAGTTGGGGCCACCGCGCATGGGGGCGCAGTTCTCCGCCAGACAGGGCGAGTAGAACGGTGAGACATAGGGCGCCGCGTAGTAGTCGTCGTTCGCGAAGGCCCGCCAGGTCGAGTAGACGATGAAGGCGAGCAGTCCCGCGGCGGTCGCGGCGGGCGCCAGCCACCAGCGGTCGGTCCGCAGATGGCGGGGCGCGATGGCGGCACGCGAGGGGCCGCGCACGCCCGTACTGGCTGGTGGGGGCTGGGTACCGGTGGCCAACGAGATCTCCTGACATGGTGCACGGCGGGGACAGGCCCTAAGGCGCTCGCCGGTCGCGCACACCCAGGCCCTCGTCGTCCGAGTCCGTCCACAGCGCGCTGTCGTACGGAGTGTCGGGGATGGTCACCAGGTCGTCGGCGCGGCCGGCCGGCTGGGGCCGGGATTCGTTCTCGCGTACCTGCGCGAGACTCTGCTCCAACCGTCCGACCGTACGGACCAGGTCGTCCAGGCAGCGTTTGACCGCTGCCACATCGTCCTGCAGGGACATGAGTTGCCCTCACTTCCGCGGTCGCGGGTGGCATGCGGGGAGCGTGCGGTCACCCTTGGACGGCTGCTCTCTGTACGCGCCTGAGAGTGTCGCGCGTCACACCTGTATTTCACAAGACCGGGTACGAGGTCGCCCACGCGGCCGTGCGGTTGGCCCGAGCGGGTGGGGTTTGCCCGCCAGGTTGACGTGTCGCCGGGCCGGTTCCGCGGCTTTCCACTTCAGTGAGTGGGCAATAGGTGTGATCATCTATAAATTCCACAAACAGGACGAAGAGGTACAAGCCATGTCCCACGTCGGCGCCCCACGCGGGAGGACATGCTCCCGAACGCTCCGCTCCCTCGCGCTCCTCACCACCGGTGTGCTCGCCCTGCCCGTCCTGTCCGCGTGCACCTCGGACGACGACACGAGCGCGGACGCCGCCCCGGACATCGCCCCCGCCGGCCGCGACCATGTCACCGCGGGCGGATCCATGCGCTGGGCGATCGACACCATGCCCGCCACGCTCAATGTCTTCCAGGCCGACGCGGACGGCTCCACCGCCCGGATCGCCGCCGCCGTGCTGCCCTCCCTCTTCACCCTCGACAAGCGGGGCCGCCCCCAGCGCAATCCGGACTATCTGGAGTCCGCGAAGGTGGTCGAGCGCGAGCCGAAACAGGTCGTCCTCTACAAGCTCAACCAGGAGGCGGTCTGGAGCGACGGCCGGGAGATCGGGGCAGCCGACTTCGTCGCCCAGTGGCGCGCGCTCAGCGGCAAGGACTCCGCGTACTGGACCGCGCGCAACGCCGGGTACGAGCGGATCGAGAAGATCGAGCGCGGGGCCAACGACCTGGAGGTCAGGGTCACCTTCAACAAGCCGTACGCGGACTGGAAGTCCCTCTTCACCCCCCTGTATCCGAAGGATGTGACGGGCAAGCCCAACTCCTTCAACGACGGGGCCAGGGCCAGCCTCAAGACCACGGCCGGGCCCTTCAGCGTCAAGAAGGTCGACCGCAAGGGCAAGGAGGTCACCCTCGTCCGCAGCGCCCGCTGGTGGGGGGAGCCCGCCAAGCTCGACTCGCTGGTCCTGCGCGCCGTACCGCGGAGCAAACGCGCGTCGGCCCTCGCCGACGGCAAGCTCGACCTCGCCGAGATCGACAAGAGCGCGGCGGACCGTATCGCCCTGGCGGTCCGCGACCGCGACGCCGGGACCACCGGGCAGAAACTCACCCATGGCCCCGGCACCAAGATCACTCCGGCCTCCGCGCTCCGCTCCTGGGCGCTGGCCCACGGCTCCGACGAGGACGTGGCCGAGGAGGCGCAGGAGGCGCGCGAACAGACGGTCGCGTCCATCGCCCGGTACGCCAAGGAGCAGAAGACGCTCGACGGCTTCGTCGTACGCAAGTCCCTGGAGCCCGCCTACACACAGCTCGCGCTCAACGGCGAGTCGGGGCCGCTCGCCGACGAGCGGGTACGGCGTGCTGTCGCCCGGGCGCTCGACCGCCAGGAACTGGCCGACGTCGTGCTCAAGCCGCTGGGGCTGCCCGCCAGGCCGCTCGGCAGCCATCTCGCGCTGGTCGGCCAGGAGGCGTACGCGGACAGCAGCGCGGCGCTCGGCAAGCAGGACACGCAGGAGGCGCGGGCGCTGCTGGGCGACGCGGGCTGGGTGCCGGGCGGCGCCCTGAAGAAGGACGGCGCCAAGGCGGGCAGCAAGCCCGTCAAGCCGGACCCGGACGAGGACGAGGAGGAGAACGAGGAGGAAGAGGAGGAGAAGCCCAGAGAGAAGTCGATCTACGAGCGGAAGTACGACGCGCAACAGCTCGAACTGCAGAAGAAGGAAGAGGCGGAGGCCAAGCGGCAGGAGGCCCAGGAGAACCGGGAGAACGCCGCGGAAGGAGCGGAGGGCGACAACAAGCGCCCCCGCCCGCGCGCCTCGGCCGGACCCTCCGCCGAGGACGCCGAGGCCGAGGACGTACCGTCCGACGAGGGCGAGTTCATCGTCGGCGACGACAGCAAGCCGGGCCAGCGCGCCCCCCGCCCCGAGTCCGCCACCCATGTCCTCGCGCCCGCCCCCGCCGCCGCTTTCCAGGGCTTCACCCTGCTCCGCCAGGCCGCGGTCCTCGACGACTCGGCGCGGCCGCAGGCGAGGGTCGCCCGGGACAACCAGGACAAGCCCGGTTCGGCCGGTGCGTACGCCCCGCGCGGTACGGCCGCCGCCCCCACCCCCACGCCCTCCGGCTCCGCCGCACCCCCCAGCGGCCCGCTCGGCAAGGACGGCAAGCCGCTGAGCCTCCGCTTCGTCCTACCCTCGGGCGAGGGCTCCGAGGCGCTGCGCTCCGTCGGTGAGCGGATCGCGCGGATGCTCGACCGCATCGGCATCAAGACGGAGATCACCAAGGTGCCGGACGCGAACTACTTCAAGGACCACATCGCCGCCGGCGACTACGACCTGGCCCTCTACTCCTGGCCCGCCAGCGCCTACCCCGCCACCGACGGCCGCCCCATCTACGCCAAGCCCGTACCCGCCAGCGACGGGACCCTGCTGGTGGAGCAGAACTACACCCGCGTCGGTACGGACCACATCGACCAGCTCTTCAACCGCGCCGTCGCCGAGCTGGACGAGAAGGCCAACCGCAAGCTGCTGAAGCAGGCCGACGCCCGGATCTGGGCCGCCGCCGGCTCCATCCCCCTCTACCAGCGGCCGGAACTGGTCGCCGCCAAGCCGGAGGTGGCGAACGCCGGCGCCTTCGGCCTGGCGGCCGCGCGCTTCCAGGACATCGGCTTCACCAACACCGCGGCCCCGGACTCCGGCGGCAACGAGAAGAAGAAGTAGCGAAAGTACGGTGAGCGAAGCATGAAGCAGCGGAAAAGCCCCATGTGAGACCCTCCGCAGCAGCTCACCGCCCGATCAATTCGCTTGCCCGCCGGCCTGCCCGGCGGGCAAGCTCGTACCCGTCCCTGACCCGGGCAGCTCCACACCCCCAGCACCACCCCTCATTACCAGCGACTCCCAGAACCAGCCTCTTCGATCGGGCCGGGAAGCCCATGACACCTCGGCCCCGTACCATGGGACAAGCCGTGGCGTGTCAGCCCGGCGGGCGTACGAGGAAAGAACGCCGCATCCCACGATCGAGAGAAGCGCCAGCCAGCATGCCCACGCGCCACGACATCCGTAACGTCGCCATCGTCGCCCACGTCGACCATGGCAAGACCACTCTGGTCGACGCCATGCTGAAGCAGGCCGGCGCCTTCGCCGCGCACGCCGCCGAGCACCTCGACGACCGGATGATGGACTCGAACGACCTGGAGCGTGAGAAGGGCATCACGATCCTGGCCAAGAACACCGCCGTGAAGTACCACCCCAAGACCGGCGGCGACCCGATCACCATCAACATCATCGACACCCCCGGCCACGCCGACTTCGGCGGTGAGGTCGAGCGCGGTCTCTCCATGGTCGACGCGGTCGTGCTGCTCGTCGACGCCTCCGAGGGCCCGCTGCCGCAGACCCGCTTCGTGCTCCGCAAGGCGCTCCAGGCGAAGATGCCGGTCATCCTCTGTATCAACAAGACGGACCGCCCCGACTCCCGGATCGCCGAGGTCGTCGACGAGACGTACGACCTCTTCCTCGACCTGGACGCGACCGAGGAGCAGATCGAGTTCCCGATCGTCTACGCCTGCGCGCGGGACGGGGTCGCCTCGCTGACCAAGCCCGAGGACGGCACGGTCCCGGCCGACAGCACCAGTCTGGAGCCGTTCTTCCACACGATCCTGTCGCATGTCCCGGCTCCGGAGTACGACGAGACCGCGCCGCTCCAGGCGCATGTCACCAACCTGGACGCCGACAACTTCCTCGGTCGTATCGCACTGTGCCGCGTCGAGCAGGGCGAGCTGAAGAAGGGCCAGACCGTCACCTGGATCAAGCGTGACGGCTCCAAGTCCAATGTCCGCATCACCGAGCTGCTGATGACCGAGGCGCTCACCCGCAAGCCGGCCGAGAAGGCGGGCCCGGGGGACATCTGCGCCATCGCCGGTATCCCGGACATCATGATCGGCGAGACCCTCGCCGACACCGAGAACCCCATCGCGCTGCCGTTGATCACGGTCGACGAGCCCGCGATCTCGATGACCATCGGTACGAACACCTCGCCGCTGGTCGGCAAGGGCGGCAAGGGCCACAAGGTCACCGCCCGCCAGGTCAAGGACCGTCTCGACCGCGAGCTGATCGGCAATGTCTCGCTGCGGGTCCTGGACACCGAGCGCCCCGACGCCTGGGAGGTGCAGGGCCGCGGCGAGCTGGCGCTGGCCATCCTGGTCGAGCAGATGCGCCGGGAGGGCTTCGAGCTGACCGTCGGCAAGCCCGAGGTGGTCACCAAGCAGATCGACGGCAAGACGTACGAGCCGATCGAGCGGATGACGATCGACTCCCCCGAGGAGCACCTCGGCGCCATCACCCAGCTCATGGCGACCCGCAAGGGCCGTATGGAGACCATGACCAACCATGGCTCGGGCTGGATCCGCATGGAGTGGATCGTTCCTTCCCGTGGCCTGATCGGCTTCCGTACGGAGTTCCTGACCCAGACCCGCGGCACCGGTATCGCCCACTCGATCTTCGAGGGCCACGAGCCGTGGTTCGGCGAGCTGCGCACCCGTAACAACGGCTCGCTCGTCGCGGACCGCGCCGGTACGGTCACGCCCTTCGCGATGATCAACCTCCAGGAGCGCGGGGTCATCTTCACCGAGGCCGGCACCGAGGTATACGAAGGCATGATCATCGGTGAGAACTCGCGCTCCGACGACATGGACGTGAATATCACCAAGGAGAAGAAGCTCACCAATATGCGGGCCGCCTCCGCGGACTCCACCGAGAATGTGGTGCCGCCGCGGAAACTCTCGCTGGAGCAGTCCCTGGAATTCTGCCGGGACGACGAGTGCATCGAGGTGACCCCGGAGACGGTACGTATCCGCAAGGTCGTCCTGGACCAGAAGGAGCGCGGCCGCGCCGCCTCCCGCGCCAAGCACGGCTGACACCCCGCCGAGCACAGCCATGAACGGCCCGGGCCCCGCGGATCCCCGCGGGGGGCGGGCCGTTGGGCTCTGCGGTGGTCCGCCGCCCCGCCGGGGACCGGACGCGGTCGTCCGGTTCTGGAGGGTGACCGCCGGGGACACTTCCGGCCGCCTTGACGTCAAGTCCGTTTTTGCGGATCGCGTCCGATTATCGGTGGGTGGTCACCGGATGGTGTGTTAACGGTCCGTTTCGCGGGTGTCTGCCTGGGATAACTTTGTCCGGATTTCGGGCGGACGGGGGGTGTCGATGTTGCCAAAACGAGACCCTTTAAGTGTGGTTTACGGCCCGGTCGTACTTAATAGTTGGCCATTGAGCTCGGGTCAATGGGTCAAGCGCTATGGGGAGCGTCGACTCACGAGCACACTCGGGGTACCACCAACGCGCACTGTCAGGGGTGTCAGCGCGCGTAGACAGTGCCCCGTCTTGTAGTGACAAGTGGACTCATGAGGAGGAACCCCGTGCGTGGTGCCAAGAGCGCCAAGTGGGTGGCGGGCGCGATCATCGTCGCCCTGGCCGCCACTGCCTGTGGCGGCAGCGACAGCAGTGACAATGAGAGCAAGGACGCCGGTTCGGTTGATCCGAACGGTACTTTCTCCGTCGAGGTGGGCGAGCCGCAGAACCCGTTGCAGCCTGCCAACACCATGGAGTCCAACGGCAGCATCGTCGTGGGCGCGCTGTTCTCGCAGCTCGTCGACTACGACGCCAAGGGTGCGATCGTGATGTCCAACGCCGAGTCGGTGGACACGACGGACAACAAGCTCTTCACGGTGAAGCTGAAGGACTGGAAGTTCCACGACGGCACTCCTGTGACCGCCGAGTCCTATGTCAAGGCGTGGAACTGGGCCGCGAACATCAAGAACAACCAGACGAACTCCTTCTGGTTCTCCGACATCGCCGGCTTCGCGGATGTGCACCCCGAGAAGGGTGAACCCACGAAGACCGAGATGTCCGGTCTCAAGGTCGTCGATGACAAGACCTTCACCATCGAACTCTCGAAGCCCATTCCGTACTTCGTCTACAAGCTGGGTTACGAGGTCTTCTCGCCGCTGCCCGAGTCCTTCTACAAGGACCCGGCCGCTGCGGGCGAGAAGCCGGTCGGCAACGGCCCGTACTCCTTCGTGAGCTGGGACCACAAGAAGCAGATCGAGGTCAAGGCGTTCAAGGACTACACGGGTGCGGACAAGGCCAAGAACGGTGGTGTGCTCTTCAAGAACTACACCAACCTGGAGACGGCCTACGAGGACCTGAAGTCCGGCAACGTCGACGTCCTTCGCCAGATCGCGCCGAAGGACCTGTCGGTGTACCGGGACGACCTCGGCGACCGCGCCGTGGACAAGGCGTACTCCGCCGTCCAGTCGATCGTCCCCGCCTTCTACACCGCGCAGTGGAAGGGCATCGACCCCAAGGTTCTCCAGGGTCTGTCGATGGCCATCGACCGCGACACCATCACCAAGACCGTGCTCCAGGGCACCCGTGAGCCCGCAACCGGCTTTGTCGCCAAGGGAGTGCTGGGTTACCAGCCCAACGTCGGTGGCGATGTCTTCAAGTACGACCCCGCCAAGGCCAAGGAACTGATCAAGGCCGGCGGTGGCGTCCCCGGCAACAAGATCTCCATCCAGTTCAACGCCGACGGTGGCCACAAGGACTGGGTCGAGGCCGTCTGCGGCTCGATCACCAAGGCCGTCGGCGTCGCCTGCACCGGCGACTCCAAGCCGGACTTCCAGGCCGACCTGGACGCCCGCGACGCGCAGCAGGTCAAGTCGATGTACCGCGGTGGCTGGGTCCTCGACTACCCGGTGATCGCCAACTTCATCCGTGACCTCTACGGCTCCAAGTCGGACGGCAACCAGAGCGGCTTCTCGTCCAAGAAGATCGACGGCCTGATCTCCAAGGCGGACGCTGCTCCGACCCTGGACGAGTCGGTCAAGCTCTACCAGGACACCGAGAAGGAGATGGTCAACGAGATGCCGGCCATCCCGCTCTGGTACTACAAGGTCAACGCCGGTTACTCGGAGCGCGTCACCGGTGTCGACTACGCCCAGGACGGCGACCCGATCCTGACCGGCGTCCAGGTCAAGAAGTAGCATTCATCGCGCATTGCGGCGTCCCTCTCTGACGTAAGTCAGTAGTGCGGGAAGCAGCCAGCGGCCGGGGGGCCTCTCTTCCGTGAGGACGGAAGAGAGGCCCCGTCGGCTGCCGCAGTGACTGACATGGAGGAAACATGGGGCGCTATGTCGCGCGGCGACTGCTCCAGATGATCCCGGTCTTCATCGGGACAACTCTGCTGATTTTCCTTATGGTTTACGCCCTGCCCGGCGATCCCGTGCGCGCGCTCTTCGGAGACAAGGGTGCGGATCCGGCCACCATCGCCAGCATCAAACATGATCTGGGCCTCGACCAGCCGATCCTGGTGCAGTACTGGCACTATCTGACGGGTCTGCTGCAGGGCGACTTCGGCACTCAGATCGCGAGCCGGCGGCCGGTGACCGATGTGCTCGGCGACGCGTTCCCGGTCACCATCCGGCTCGCGTTGTTCGCGTTCGCCATCGAGATCGTCTTCGGTATCGGCCTCGGCCTGCTGGCCGGTATGCGCGCCGGGCGGCTCGGCGACTCGCTGGTGCTGATCTTCACCCTGCTGCTGATCTCGGTCCCCGTCTTTGTCCTGGGCTTCATCTTCAAGACCGTCTTCGCCTTCCAGCTCGGCTGGGCGGCCCCCAACGTGTCGATCGATGTCACCTGGGGCGAGCTGGTGATGCCCGCGACCGTGCTTGCGGGTGTCTCGCTGGCATACGTCGCGCGACTCACCCGTACGTCGATAGCCGAGAACCTGCGTGCCGACTACATGCGTACGGCCATCGCGAAGGGGCTGCCGAAGCGGCGGGTGATCGGGTTGCACCTGATGCGGAACTCGATGATCCCCGTCGTGACGTTCCTGGGCACCGACCTGGGCGCGCTGATGGGCGGCGCGATCATCACCGAGGGCCTGTTCAACATCCACGGCATCGGCGGCACGATCTTCGAGTCCATCCAGCGCCGCGAAGGCACCACCCTGGTCGGCCTGGTGACGGTTCTCGTCCTGATCTATCTGGCCACCAGCCTGATCGTCGACCTGCTCTACGCGGTCCTGGACCCGAGGATCCGTTATGCCTGACATGACCAAGACCGCAGTGGACAAGGCCGTACCCGAGACCGCCGCCGCGCCGGCCGTGACCCCTTCCGGGAACGGCGCGGAGAAGCCACGCTCCCTCTGGGGCGACGCCTGGAGCGATCTGCGCCGCAACCCGTACTTCGTGGTTTCCGCGATCCTCATCCTGCTGCTTCTGACGATCACCGCGTTCCCCGGGTGGTTCACCGGCGCGGACCCCGTCACGGGCGACCTCAAGGAGCACTTCCTCCAGAAGCCCGAGCTGGGCAAGGCCTTCTCCGACGGCTGGCTCGGCTACGACGGCCAGGGGCGCAGCGTCTACGGGCGCCTCATCTACGGCACGCGCGCCTCGGTGATCGTCGGTATCTCGGTGACCGTGCTGGTCACGATCGTGGGCGGCATCGTCGGGATGCTGGCCGGCTACTTCGGCGGTATCACCGACTCGATCCTCTCCCGGATCACCGACGTCTTCTTCGGCGTTCCCTTCCTGCTCGGCGCGATGGTCGTCCTGAACTCCTTCACCGAGCGCAAGGTGTGGGTCGTCGTGCTGGCACTGGCCTTCCTCGGCTGGACCCAGGTCGCGCGTGTCATGCGCGGTTCGGTCATCACCATCAAGCAGTCCGACTACGTGCATGCCGCGAAGGCCCTCGGCGCTGGCACCGGCAGGATCCTGCTCAAGCACATCCTGCCCAACGCCGTCGCCCCCGTGATCGTCGTCGCGACCATCGCCCTCGGCGGGTACATCTCGGCCGAGGCCACCTTGTCGTACCTCGGACTTGGCCTCTCGGCGCCGACCGTCTCCTGGGGCATCGACATCTCGGACGGCGCCAACCAGATCCGCGTGGCGCAGCACATCCTCATCTACCCGTCGATCATGCTCAGCATCACCGTGCTGGCATTCATCATGCTCGGCGATGCGGTACGCAACGCCCTCGACCCGAAGTTGCGCTGACGGAGGCGTACGTGACCATCATCGACAAAACCGCGGCGGTTCCCGCCCCGGGCGACGGAAGTTCCGACGGTCCGCTGCTCGAAGTCCGTGACCTGCATGTCGAGTTCGCGACCCGGGGCGGTGTCGTCAAGGCCGTCAACGGCGTCAACTACAGCGTCTCCGCCGGGGAGACGCTGGCCGTCCTCGGCGAGTCGGGCTCCGGCAAGTCAGTGACCGCCCAGGCGATCATGGGCATCCTCGACATGCCTCCCGGCCGTATCCCGCAGGGCCAGATCCTGTTCCAGGGCCAGGACATGCTGACCATGAGCAACGAGGAACGGCGCAGGATCCGCGGCCGCAAGATCGCGATGATCTTCCAGGACGCGCTCTCCTCGCTGAACCCGGTGCTCACCGTCGGCTACCAGCTCGGTGAGATGTTCCGGGTGCACCAGGGCATGTCCAAGAAGGAGGCCAAGGCCAAGTCGATCGAGCTGATGGAGCGGGTGAACATCCCGGCGGCCAGGGAACGGGTGAACGACTATCCGCACCAGTTCTCCGGCGGGATGCGTCAGCGCATCATGATCGCGATGGCGCTTGCCCTGGAGCCCGACCTGATCATCGCGGACGAGCCGACCACCGCGCTCGACGTGACCGTCCAGGCCCAGGTGATGGATCTCCTCGCCGAGCTCCAGCGTGAATTCAACATGGGGCTGATCCTGATCACCCACGACCTCGGCGTCGTCGCGGATGTCGCGGACAAGATCGCCGTGATGTACGCGGGCCGCATCGTCGAGACCGCGCCGGTCCACGAGATCTACAAGCGCCCGGCCCATCCGTACACGCGGGGGCTGCTGGACTCGATCCCGCGCCTGGACCAGAAGGGCCAGGAACTCTTCGCGATCAAGGGCCTGCCGCCCAACCTCCTGAAGATTCCCAGCGGTTGCGCGTTCAACCCGCGCTGTCCCTCGGCACAGGACATCTGCCGTACGGAGGTCCCGGCCCTGTCGCCGGTGACCGAGCGGGACGGCAGTGAGCTGCCTGGACGCGGCAGCGCGTGCCACTTCTGGAAGGAGACGATCCATGGCTGATCTGGCGAATTTCGACGAGGCCGGGGAAGCCACCCCGAATGTCACCGACGTAGAGGTGGTCGGGGCGGAGACCGAGTCGGCGGCTGTCGCCGCCATCGAGGCGCCGGTCGAGCGGGGCGAGCCGATCCTCCAGGTCCGTAACCTCGTCAAGCACTTCCCGCTGACGCAGGGCGTCCTCTTCAAGCGGCAGATCGGCGCGGTCAAGGCCGTGGACGGCATCTCGTTCGACCTTCACCAGGGCGAGACCCTGGGGATCGTGGGCGAGTCCGGCTGCGGCAAGTCCACCGTCGCCAAGCTGCTGATGATGCTGGAGACGGCCACCGCCGGCGAGGTCTTCTTCAAGGGCCAGGACATCACGAGGCTCTCGGGGCGTGCGCTGAAGGCGGTCCGGCGCAATATCCAGATGGTGTTCCAGGACCCGTACACCTCGCTCAACCCGCGTATGACGGTGGGTGACATCATCGGGGAGCCGTACGAGATCCACCCCGAGGTGGCGCCGAAGGGGGACCGGCGGCGCAAGGTCCAGGAGCTGCTGGACGTGGTCGGACTCAACCCCGAGTACATCAACCGCTATCCGCACCAGTTCTCCGGCGGCCAGCGCCAGCGCATCGGCATCGCCCGCGGCCTCGCGCTCAACCCCGAGATCATCATCTGCGACGAGCCGGTCTCGGCGCTGGATGTCTCCGTCCAGGCGCAGGTCATCAACCTGATGGAGAAGCTCCAGGACGAGTTCAATCTCTCCTACATCTTCATCGCGCACGACCTGTCGATCGTCCGGCACATCTCCGACCGGGTGGGCGTCATGTACCTCGGCAAGATGGCCGAGATCGGTACGGACATCCAGATCTACGACCACCCGACGCACCCCTACACCCAGGCGCTGCTCTCGGCGGTCCCCGTTCCTGATCCGGAGGCCCGGGAGACCCGCGAGCGGATCATCCTCGCCGGGGACGTTCCCTCCCCGGCGAACCCGCCGTCCGGCTGCCGCTTCCGGACCCGCTGCTGGAAGGCGCAGGACAAGTGCGCCACGGATGTTCCGCTGCTGGCCGTTCCCGAGCGCTTCAAGGGCACGGGCGGGCAGGCGGCCCATGAGTCGGCGTGCCACTTCGCCGAGGAGAAGGACATCGTCCACGCGGCGTGACCGCGGTCGTATGCCGTACGAGCGGCGCCCGGAACCGAGTGGCTCCGGGCGCCGCCGTGTGTGATGCCGGTTCCCGCACGGTGCCGGTGAGCCTCAGATGCCCTCGCGCTTGTCCGACAGCCTGCCGATCATCCGCCGGACGCGCTGACCATGTGTCTTCCACCAGGTTGTCACCCACAGAAGCTGCAATCCGGCCACGACAAGGAATGTGGTCGTGGCGTCGACCGCCTCCAGCCAGTTCCGCGGCTGTGTGAGATGAGCGAACGAACGGCTCAGCAGGGCCCAAGTCACCTGTGTGGTGACGAAGAAGGCCAGCGTGAGGCAGCCGGCGGTGCCGACCGCGAGAAGGACCGTGTAGGCGCGCAGGGCGCGTCGTTCGCCGGAACGGAGACCGATGAGGGGATCGAGCGACTCACGGCCGGTCGAACGGGCGCAGAGGTGCCGCAGATATCCGAGGGAGTCCCGGTACATGTTGCGGCAGCGCGCCAGGTCCTGGAACACGAAGTAGATGTCGGTACGGGTGAACACCATGAACTGGAGTGAGACGGCCACCAGTCCGGTCAGAGCGATCAGCGACAGCAGAGGATGCGTACCGAAGACCGCCATGACCAGGAGGCACGCGCCGCTCAGCGTCAGATCCAGCACCATGCCCGCCAGATAGACCGTCAGCCGCGTCCGGCGGTCCGACAGCCAGACTCCGGAGACATCGGTCTGTACGACCAGGAACTGCAGCCTCGTACCGAGTCGGATCGTCCCCGGCACACCCGCCGCGCGTGCGGTCAGCAGATGCGCCAGCTCATGGAAGGCGATGAACAGCCAGGTCATCGCCGACTGCCCCAGCAGGACGAAGGTGCCGTGGCTGCTCCAGAGGGCATCGTCCCAGCGCGGGAGGATCCGGGGGTACGTGACGGCGGCCACCAGCCCGGAGAGCCCGACGGCCAGCAGAGCGCCGTGGAGGAGCGGGTGGAGAGCCCAGCGGACATGGTGCGGCTGAATGCCGGGGAGAGTGGGCGCCGCCGGGGCCTGTACGGAGGCGGCGCGACCGTCGATGGAGGAGACAAGCCCTAGGTCGGACAGCGCCCGGACGAAGCCGTCGACGTCCATGTCCCGCCCCGTTTCGGCGCGCAGGCGTTGCCGCGCGTCATCCACGGTGGCGCCGGATGCGAGCAGGCGGACGGCGAGGACGCCCTCCCAGGGCAGCGCGACGAAGATTCCCGCATCTCGTCGGCCCACGATCCACTCGTCGCCGTCCTCACGGAACCCCAGCGGGTGGAAGGCCACCTGAGTGATCCGGCCGTCCGGCGCTTTCTCGCCCGGCCCGGTGTCAGCCACGGCACGTTTCACAGTCCGCGAGCGCGGGGTGCCGGACATGGATCAGTTGATCGGGAGCGATCAAGTTGATTCCCCGCACATAGCCGGGCGGTTGCCGGGCGACGCCGGTGAGGAGCGAGATGATCTCGTACGCGAGCAGATGGCCGGAGATTCCGGCCGAGGGGGCGATGACACCGGGACCGCCGAGATGAGGGACCGGCCCTTGTCGCAGACGGGCCTCCTCACCGGCGGCGACGCACTCGAAACAGGGTCCCCCCGGACCGTAGACACCCACTGTGACCAGCGGTCCGTCGTAGCCGGCGCCGACCCAGGGGAGACCGGCCGCGGCACATGCCCTGCTGGTCATTCTGTTGATTCCGTCGTCCCGGGGTTCATCCGCGCACAGCGCGAGCACGTCGAAGCCGGAAACCAGGTCCTTCAGATCCTGTTCCGTGGTCACCTTGCGCTGTTCGTACGTCACGGTCGTCCCGGAATTCACCGCTCTGAGGGCAGCGGCGGCCGCCGCTGCCTTCGGGCGGCCGATGTCGGACTCCGTGTAGAGCGTCTGCCGGGTCAGATTGGAGACCTCGACGACGTCGGGGTCCACGCAGTGCAGACGCCCGACCCCGGCGGCCGTCAGGGCCCATGCCGTGTGACTGCCGGTGCCGCCCAGACCGAGCACGACGACCCGGGACTCCCTGAGCCGGGTCTGCGCCTCCCAGGCGCTTGCCCCGGGCCGCAGGTCCACCCGCCGGAAGAACGCGTGATTGCGGCCGTACCGCTCCCTCGCCGAGGCGTCCAGGTCAGCGGGTGCCGGGGCCGCCGCGTCCTCCACATAACCGGTCGCCATGAGCTGATCGAGCAGATCCGTCGCATGGGACCGGCTGAGCGAGGCGTACCGGGCGCCCAGCTCCGAGACGATCTCGGCCGCCGCGCGGTGCCCGTTCATGAGACCGAGCGCCGCCCAGACCCAGCCGTGCGGGTCCTTGATCTCGGCGGCGACGGGGTACAGCTCGCCGCCGATACGAATCGTCCCGTCGTCGTACCGGTAGGGGCTGTGTTCGGGTTTCACTCGTGGAAACAGCATGGCTCAACACCCATCCGTAACCGATCCGTATTCTGCCGCCGCCGGGGCGGGCGGCCCCTTCCGCTCCGCCCGCCCCGCCGGCCGTTCCGGGCTGTGATCAGCGCGCGGGCGCCTTCGCCTGGATTGTCTCGATCTTGTCGAGAATCCTGATCTCGATCACGCCGGGCTGCTTTTCCTCGGCCTTCTCTACCGGCTGGTGCTTGTTCTCCTCGTGCGTCATTTCGGCACTCCTTTTTCTGACGGTTTCCATCCGTGAGCGACATGGTGGCACTGGGATCTTTCACGCATCTTTCTCAGGCACGGCCGGGGCCTCGGTTGCGGCCATGCGGTTTCCATGCGCCGGCCATGCATCCGATTGCGACGATCCCCGTGATCTCGGCAGAGGGCCGAACTGGGGGAGGTTCGATGAGGTTTCAGATACTGGGGCCCGTGAGTGTCTGGAAGGGCGATGTCCCATCGGCGCCGCATGCCGAAAAGGTGCGGCGCTTCCTGGCACTGCTCGCCTGGCAGCCCAACGAATTCGTCGCCGACGACTTCATCATTGACCGAATATGGGAGGATATTCCGCCTGTGCGGCCGAAGGACACGCTCTACACGTGCGCCAGCAGACTCCGCCAGGCGCTCGGGTGCGGCGCCGGACCGGAGCTGCCCGACCTCATTTCCCGTCGGAGAGGCGGCTATGTGTTCCACGTCGATCCCGAGGCGATCGACGTGCACCGGTTCCGCCGCCTTGTCCGGTCGGCACGCGACGCGGACCGGACCGCGGACTGGTCGGGAGCCGTCGACCTCTTCGACTCCGCGCTGGCCCTGTGGCGTGGTGCGCCCATGTCCGACCTGGGATCGTCCTGGGCGGGCCGTGTCCGGGTGACTCTGGAGCGCGAGCGGCTGTCGGCACAGATCGAGTGTGCCCAACTGGCGCTGAGTCTCGGGCGCCATATGGAGACGGTCCCGCTCCTGTATCAACTCGCCGAGGATCATCCGCTCGACGAGAAGATCGCGGAACTCCTGATCCAGGCGCTCTACCTCAGCGGCCGACAGGCGGAGTCCCTGGCGCGCTTCGCCAGTATCCGCAACCAGCTCGTTCTGGAACTGGGCAACGAGCCCGGCATGGCCCTACGCCATCTGCACAGTCAGATCCTCCGACGCGACCCCACTCTCACGGCGGCAACGCTCAGAGTCTGAACCACACCGTGCCCAGAAGCTGTCGCGTGGAGAAGTAGCCGATCTGCCGTGAGTCCATGCTCAGCTTCCGGTTGTCCCCGAGCAGAAACAGCATTCCTGGCGGAACGATCTCACCCCGGACACCGGCACGGCTCTCTTCATCGACCCGATCGCCTGCTACCGCGACCGCACGCTTGATCAGCCATCGATCGCCGGTGTCTCCGGACGACCGCATGGCGGCGGGTGATTCGACGACAACCACCTCACCACGGGCAGGTTCGGTCCCCCGTCTGACCAGAACCCGGTCGCCAGGGTTGTAGGTCGGCAGCATGCTCAGTCCGCGCACGGTCACGACGATCAGACGTCTGGTCAGCATTCGGTAGCCGGCACCGAGTGAGAGTGCTACAGCGCATGCTCCGGCCACCCATGTACCGATCACTGCGGACCCACCTTGACCGGCATGTCGTCCGAAGGCTCTTCGGAATAGCCCGACGCCTGCAGATGAAAGAGCCGGGCGTACTCACCGGCGACGCGCAGCAGCTCTTGATGGCTGCCGTCCTCGACGATCTTCCCTTCGGACAGGACGACGATGCGATCGGCTTCGCGGACGGCCCCGAGACGGTGTGAAATCAACAGGCTTGTGCTGCCTTTCCGGTGGAGAGTGAGGGCCGAGTGGACCTCGTGCTCCGATTCCGCGTCGAGACCGGACGAAGGTTCGTCGAGGATGACGAAATCCCTGTTGGTCCGCAGAAACACCCGAGCGATGGCGATGCGCTGCTGCTGCCCCCCGGAGAGAACCACGCCCGTCTCGGGATTGGTCTTGTCCGATTCCGCGAAGAACATTCTGGTGAGAAGAGTGTCGTAGCCGTTCGGCAGTTCCTCGGCGGTATCGGCGATCCCGGCGCGATCCGCCGCCTGCTCGATGCGGTCATTGTCTTCCAGTGCCGTCAGATCGCCCAGCCCGATGTTCTCCCTGAGCGTCATGTCGTACTGCATATAGTCCTGGAAAACCGCCGCCATACGTGAGCGCAGTTGCGCGGCATCCACCTGGCGGATATCCACACCGTCCCAGAGGATCGACCCCCGAGTCGGATCGTAGAAACGGCACAACAGCTTGACGAGTGTGGACTTTCCGGCGCCGTTCAGCCCCACCAGCCCCAGGGATTTCCCCTGCTCTATCTTCAGATTCACACCACGAAGAATCCAGGGATGGTCACTCGAATACCGGAACCAGACATCCCGCAGTTCGATCGAGAAACGCAGTGGAGGGAGATCCTGTGGATCGGCGGCGACCACCAGCTCCGGGTCCTTCCTGGTGACCGTCAGGTAATGTTTGTACAGAGTGAGTGACTGATGAGTGAACCCCACCTCGGATGCCAACTGTGTCAAAGCGCCCTGGACCCCCGCCACCGCGGCCACAAAAATTGTGATGTCGCCGATGGAGAGTGCTCCTTTTTGCGCCGACTGCACGGCCCAGATCAGACCGCCACCGCTTACCGTGGCCGCAAGGAGAGCGAGGCCGAACTGAGTGCGGGCCTGACGGATGTCCATTGCCCGTTTCGCTCGGTCGGCAGTTCTCCTCTCACTTCTCATGCGATCCAGCAGGAAATCGCCGATACCGAAGAGCCGGACTTCTTTGGCCGCATCGACGTTCGACAGCAATTCGTTGTAGAAGAATTCACGCCGTTCGGCGGGGCTGATGCTCCAGAGCATCTTCCCCCTGCTACGGGAGAGCGAAATCTCGGCAAAGACGATCGGGACGGCGAAGAGCAGGACGAAAATCGCCATGACCGGACTCAGCAGAACAAGCGAACCCAGGAATCCGACCACCGTCACCACGGATTGAAGCGCCCCGATCAGGCTATTGATGACCTGGTTGGGGGCGGCGCTTCCTGATTGCTTCGCGAAGCGGAGTTCATCCAGGAATTCGGGGTTCTCGAACGGGCCGATCCCGACAAACCGGTTGATCGCGGTGAAGAGTTCCTCCAGTGCTACCAGGCTCACCCTTCGCCCGAACTCCGCCCGCACGAACTGACTGATGTGCGGCAGTGCCCCTTGACCTACGCTGAGTGCCGCCAGGAAGCTTGCGAGACCGATCAGAACGCCCGCCCCGTCGCCACTGACCAGCCGGTCCAGAATAAGCTTCATAAGCCAGCCGACGGCTATCGGAAACGCGCCCCCGAGCAGGGCAAGTCCGGCGTACACGCTGATCAGTCCAGGTGCTGTGCGCCAAGCCAGTGCCATCGCTGCCACGCCGTACCTGGCCATCGGGGGCAGGGCGTTCACTCTTCTCATGGCGTCAGCCCGACCGCGAATATCGGGGGGAGAAAAAGCGAGTTATCTCATCCAGCCAGAGCATGCCTGCTCCGAAAAGCATGGCCGGGCCCGCCACCGTCAACTGAATTGCGACGGACGCGGCTGGGCGGAACGACATCGATGCGATGCCGGCGAGTGCCACTCCGATCAGAATCGCGTTACGAACCACATGGACCGCGGAGACCGTGGATTCGGAACTTCCCGCACAGGCACACGACGTGGCCACTCCGGATGCGACAACTCTGCTCAAGTGCACGGTGAAACAGGCGAGCAGCACGAGTGAAACAATGAAACCGAGGAGCGGAAAAACGAACAGGGCGACCACGGCGAGCGACTCGGCCGCAACTGTCGCCAGGGCGAGCATGCGGGCGGGCCGGTTGCTCAGCGGCATGGTGAGGGTTATGTGGGTGACGAGCGGGGTGAGGTCCCTCGCCTTCGTCGCTGCTGATACGCCGAAGAGCGAGATGAGCGACAGTTTGCTGAATGCCAAAAGGAGTTCCAACGATCTCTCGCGATCTTCGTTTTCTGCGGAAAGTTGTCTGTGGAAAAGTGAATCGGCAAGGCCGGCCGACAGAAGTTTCGGCTTCTATCGGCCGGCCTTGTCGGCTAGGTGACGACGCAAGAGGTCCCGCAGGTCGGCGTGTAGCAGCAACGTACTACGCAGCGATTGCCGCCGGTGACGACGCCGCTGGGATTGCAGTTCGTGCCGCCCATCGAGCACTGCTTGCAGTAGCAGTCGGGAGCACATCCGGCATCGGCCTCCGTCTTCGGAAGAAGAAGATCGGCCACCTTCGCGCCCAGAGTGTGAAGAATTCGCATTCTGTTCACCTCCTTTCTTTTTGGATTGCCGCGGGGATCGGCCGTCGCGTCTGAGCGATATCGACCGTCCCGCGGAGTCAGGGTTTGCGCCCGGGACCGACGGCCCCGAGAGCTAGCTCATCTGCAACGTGGACAACCGGCTCGCGCTCAGCGTCGAGTGGACGACGGTGGCGTCGCGTCCGACGACCAGATAGACAGGCCATGTGCTGATCTGAAGGTCCAGCAGGATCCGCGAGTCCTGCTGGACATGGACAACTTGGCCGGCGCCTTCCAGTCCGTCCTTCAGCCAGTCCAGTTCGGACGGTTCGCCAATGGCGACGGAGACAGCACGTTCCCTGGGAATGCCCTGCGCTGCGAGAAATTTCCGATAGCCGGGAAGTTGCCGTCGGCAGCCACCGCACTCAAGGGAATGGAAAGCGAGAACCCACGGCTCCGTGGAGTCGGTCGGCAGCGAGAACGGGCTGCCGTTCACGTCGACGAGATCCTGGTGGTCCGCGATCCGTGTGCCCGGAGCCACCGGGGCGGCGGAGGCCGAACGGATCGCGCTGATGTCCGGGGCGGCCCCGACGGTCTTCTGTACCCGAATCGTCAGGGCCAAGGAGAGCGCACACGCTGCGCATGATGCGAGCAACGCAATGATGGAGAGGAAATAGAGCACCGTTTGCTGCTCCCGTGGAGAGGGTTCGGAGAGGCGGGGACGGCGTCAGGGCGTTGCCAGCGCCTTCGTCTCCCGGGTGACGAGTTCGGGAAGGCTGGAAATGCTTGTGGTGGAGAATTCCACTGCGCGCTCGGAATTGACGAGCAGATACGTGGGCCAGATGTACACATTGAGATCGGATCCGATGGTCGACGAGTCGTCCGCGTGCACGATTCGACTCATCTCGCCGATCTCGGCCGTATACATCACGAGGTCCGCGGCTGCTCCCGAAACCACGGTGATCAGCCGGTCCGGAGAGACGCCCTGCCGCTTGAGGTATTCCCGATAGACGGGAAGCTGGGCCTTGCATCCACTGCATGTCGTGGACAAAAAGGCCAGAATCCAGGAATCGCCGGAGCCGGTGGCCAGTTCAACGGTGTCTCCGTTGACGTCGGTCAGCTTCCCGTAGCCCGGGACCTCCGTGCCGATCGGTACCGTCGGTGGCCGGTCGTTCTTGAACGCGCCTTCCTCGATGAGTGGATCGAGCAACTTTTTCACCCTGAGGGAAACCGCGAGAGAAAGAGCACATGCGGCGCAGGCGGCAAACAGGGAAAGGATGACGATGGGGTAGAGCGCCATGGCTCATCTCCGATTGGGTGAGTGGGGATCTTTTCGTCGCGCGGCAACCGCATGTTGCTTTCCGAGTCTTGCAGCGATGTTTGTCGTGGATCATTCGCGGATCTTTCATGGGATCTCACCGACCGGACAGCCCGGGATGTATATGCAAATTTGTTCCGATGTGTCCGCAATCCTCGTGAGAAGAGGCGCGATTGCCGGGCCGCCCCTCCGGCTCGGTCACGATTTCGATTAGAGTGACCCGCGTGACCGTGACCTTGCGCTTTCTCCTGCTTGGTTCCGTAGAGACCGACGTGGGCGGCCGAGAGGTGGCGCTCACCGCCAGGCAGCGGGCTCTGCTCTCTGTCCTGCTGCTCCGGGCCAATCGCGTGGTTTCGGTGGATCACCTCATGGACTGGCTCTGGGGCGAGAATCTTCCGGTTTCCCCCGGCGCCCGGGTACGAGCCCTGATCGCGGAGGTGCGCCGGGCTCTTGGGCCCCATGGCCAGGAGCGCGTCATCACCACGAACCCCGGCTACCTCATGCGTGTCAGCCCCGGAGAACTCGACATCGAAGAGTTCGAGACCCTCGTGGACGAGGCCCGTCTGGCGACGGTGAGCAGCCGGTACGAGGAAGCGATCACGCTGTACGACCGAGCTCTGGCGCTCTGGCGAGGCGACCCCTTCCCCGACTTGACGGGCCCTGCCGCCGAGTCGGAGAGACACCGTTTCGCGGAGATCAGAACCGGGGCGATCGAAGGGTTTGTCGACGCGAATCTGGCATTGGGCCAGGACCGGGTCGTCGTCGCCGAACTGACGCGACTGGTCATGGAGCAGCCCCTGCGGGAAAGGCCCCGGGAACAGCTCATGCTGGCGCTCCACCGCACCGGTCGTCTCCCTGACGCCCTTGAGGTGTACCGGGACTTCCGGACACGTCTCATGCACGACGTCGGTGTGGAGCCGACCCTGGAACTGCGCCAGCTCCACCAGCGGATGCTGCGGGGCGATTCCGGACCTGAGACGGGCGGCGACGGTGGGCCGGGGCCGGGGCAGGAGCCGCGGTGGGCGGTTCCCCGTCAGCTTCCCGCTTCCAGACGATTCGTCGGCCGTGCGGAACAACTGCGTCGGCTCGATGAGTTCCTGGCTGAAGCGGACCGGATCCTGCTTGTCGTCGGTCCCGCCGGTGTGGGCAAGACGTCGCTGGCCGTCCACTGGGCACACAGCGTCGCCGCGCATTTCCCGGACGGTCAGCTGTTCCTCGACATGCGTGGGTTCGACACGTCGGAGCCGATGTCGATGTCCGAGGCGTTGTCGCTGCTGCTGCAAGGAATGGGGCAGACACCTCGCGATATCCCGGTCTCGCTGGACGCCCAGATCGCCCTGTACCGCTCGCTCCTGGCCGACCGCCGTGTGCTGCTCGTACTGGACGACGTCGCGGATCCCGCGCAGGTCCGTAAGCTGCTGCCACCGAATCCGAAGAGTCTGGCTGTCATCACCAGCCGCGACCGGATGGGCGGCATGGTCGCGCTCGACGGCGCGAGGCGCCTCGCACTTGATGCCCTCGATCAGGAGGAAGCTCTCGGTCTGATCGCCCATGGGATCGGTGACGACCGGCTGCGCGCCGAGCCCGAGGCGGCGGTGGCGCTGGTCGAGCTCTGCGACCGGCTGCCGCTGGCCCTGTGCATCGCCATGTCATGGCTGGCCGATCACGAGCACCGGAAGATCGGCCCCTATGTGAGCGAACTGGCCGACCAGGGCCGGTTGGCGAGGCTTCGCGTGGAGGGCGACGAGAGTGCGGCAGTGGACGCCGCGCTCCACCTGTCGTACGCCGCGCTCCAGCAGCCGGCCCGACGCGTGTTCCGCTTCCTCGGTCTCGTTCCCAGTGTCAGCGTCTCCGCGGCGGTCGGCGCGGCGCTGACGGGAGCGGACGTCACGGAAACCGAAGCCCTGCTGCGCGTGGTGGCCAGGGTGCATCTCGTCCAGGAGATGAGCGCCAACCGTTTTCTCTGTCATGACCTGGTACGGGAGTACGCGGCCGAGCGCGGCCGGGAAGAGGACACCGGCGCCGAACGCGATGCCGGTGTCCGGCGGCTCATGGACTACTACCTCGCGTGTGTGGTGAACGCGACGAAGGTGTACGGCCTTCAGCCGCCCAACCTTCCGCACGATGCCTCCGGGCGGGCGGACGTTTCACCGGTGGACTTCCGCGATTCGGCGGAAGCCGGCGCCTGGTTCGAGGAGGAGTGGGGAAACATCGCGGTCGCCGTCTCGTACGCGGCGGAGCACGGACCCCGCCGGTACTGCTGGCTTCTGGTCGAGGCGATGCAGGACCTCCTCCATCACAGCAGGACGTATGCGGAGTGGTTGCGCGTCGCCGGAATCGCGTTGGCCGCGGCCGAGCAGGAAGGCGATCCGCTGGGGCAGGCCGCCATGCACCATTCGCTGGGGATCGCCAGATGGCGCATGGCCGATCTGAGAGCGGCGCTGACGGAGAGCGAGCGTGGTCTGGCTCTCGCGCGCCGCGCGGGCTGGAGAAGAGGGGAGGCCATGACGCTCCAGCTCTGCGGCGTCGTGCTGAAACAGCTCGGCGAGCCCCGTCGAGCCCTCCCCTACTACCGGAAGTCTCTTGTCCTCAACCGGGAGCTGGGCTACAAGCGTGGCGAAGCGGGAGGCCTGAACAATATGGCGTCCGCTTATCTGAGACTGGCCCGGCTCGACCGTGCCGAGGAATGTCTGCTGGCCAGCCGACCGCTGGCCGACGAATCGGGTGATCGTAATCTGCAGGCGCTCACCCTGGTGAACCTTGGGCTCGTCTGGCAGCAGCAGGCGCGTTTTCCCGACGCCTTGCTGGTGCTTGACGAGGCGTTGGGCGTCTCGCGTGCCGCCCGTCTTCAGTACGCCGCGGCCGTGACACACGAGACCTTCGGCTGGGTGCACAGCGAGGCGGGCCACCACGCGCAGGCGATGGACGCCTTCGACACGGCCCTGCGGCTGGCCCGGGAGGTCGAGAACAGAAACTGCCAGATCGCCTCGCTCACCGGCATGGCGGGCGTCGATCTGAAGACCGGCCGGACGGACAGCGCCCTTGAGCGGCTCGTCCCGGCGAGGGAGATCGCCGAGGACACGGGCACGGAACTCGTCGGTGTGCTGTGGGTTTCCGCGCATGTCAACTGCCGGCTCCGCCGTTACGACGAGGCGTACGAGGAGACGGACCGGGCTCTGGCGCTGGCGGCCGACGGCGGCCGGCTGGATCTGCCGCGGCTCTACGGCCTGCTCGCCGCCGTCCACCTGGCGGCCGGTGACAGCGCACGGTGCTTCGACGCGTGCGAAGAGGCGTTGAAGCTCGCGAAGCGGTCCGGACAGAGGCTTGAGCGGGCACGCGTTCTGATCACTCTTGGGCACGCACAGCAACGGACGGGGAACGAGCGGGCCGCTCGGAGCACCTGGCGGCGTGCGCACGGACTCTTCACCGCGCTGGGCACGCCTGAGCAGGACGAGACGGCCGCCCTGCTGGCGTGACCTCTGCCGCTCGGCTGCCCCGGCACAGCACAGGCCTTCGGCTGCCCCGGTGACTCCTCCGTCTTCCTGAGACCGTCCATCCGAGATCGTCCATTTGCGCGGGCTGGATGTGCGGATCCTGCCCCGGCGCTCGATCTTTGGTCTCAGCGGGTCACGCACGGAGGACCCGCCCGACGAGGAGGCACTCTGGGATGCGCCCAGCCGCACACGCCAAGCGCACCGCCCGCGCGGTGGCCTTCGCCCCCGCCGTCGCCCCCGCCTCCGCCGTCGCCCTCGCCGTCGTCCTCACCGCGACCGCCTGCGGCGGAGGCGGCGCCGCACCCGCCGGGGGCCCCGACGGAGTCCTCTCGTCCTCCTGGGGCGACCCGCAGAACCCCCTCGAACCGGCCAACACCAACGAGGTCCAGGGCGGCAAGGTCCTCGACATGATCTTCCGGGGCCTCAAGCGGTACGACCCGAAGACCGGCCAGGCGCGCGATGTCCTCGCCGAGCGCATCGAGACCACCGACTCGACGCACTTCACCGTCACCGTCCGGGACGGCTGGACCTTCAGCAACGGCGAACCGGTCACCGCGAAGTCGTTCGTGGACGCCTGGAACTACGGCGCGCACCTGAAGAACAACCAGAAGAACGCCTACTTCTTCGAGTACATCGAGGGGTACGACCAGGTCCACCCCGTCTCCGGCAAACCGACCGCCGACACCCTGTCCGGCCTCCGCGTCACCGGCCCGCGGACCTTCACCGTCACCCTCTCCCAGCGCTTCTCGACCTGGCCCGACACCCTCGGCTACGCCGCCTTCGTACCCCTGCCCCGGGCCTTCTTCGACCATCACGCCGACTGGCTCGCCAAGCCGGTCGGCAACGGCCCGTACACCGTCCTGAACTACACGCGCGGCGCCCAGATGTCGCTCCGTACCTGGAAGGGCTATCCGGGCAGCGACAAGGCCCGTAACGGCGGTGTGGACCTCCGGGTCTACACGGACAACAACACCGCCTACACCGATCTGGTCTCCGGCAATCTCGACCTCCTCGACGACGTCCCCGCCGCGCAGCTCAAGAACGTGAAGGCCGATCTCGAAGGCCGCTACATCAACAGCCCCGCCGGCATCCTCCAGACCCTCGCCTTCCCCTACTACGACCCGGCCTGGAACACCCCGGGCGCCGTCAAGGTCCGCACCGGACTCTCCATGGCCGTCAACCGCCGCCAGATCACCGAGACGATCTTCCGCTCCACCCGGACCCCCGCCACCGACTGGACCTCCCCGGTCCTCGGCACGGACGGCGGCCACAAGGCCGGACTCTGCGGCAAGGCCTGTCACTTCGACCCGGCCGCGGCGAAGAAGCTGATCGCGGAGGGCGGCGGCATCCCCGGCGGCCGGCTCACCATCACGTACAACGCCGACACCGGCTCCCACAAGCAGTGGGTCGACGCGGTCTGCAACAGCGTCAACAACGCTCTGGGCAACGACAGATCCTGCGTCGGCAGCCCGGTCGGCACCTTCGCCGACTTCCGCGACCGGATCGGCAGGAAGAAGCTGACCGGCCCCTTCCGGGCGGGCTGGCAGATGGACTATCCGCTGATCCAGAACTTCCTCCAGCCGCTCTACTACACCAACGCCTCGTCCAACGACGGCAAGTGGAGCAACGCCAGGTTCGACCGGCTCGTCAACGAGGCCAACGCCGATACGGACATGGCGACGGCGGTCCGTACGTTCCAGCGCGCCGAAGCGGTCGTACGGGACCAGATGGCGGCCATCCCGCTCTGGTACCAGAACGGCAGCGCCGGGTACGCGGCCCGGCTCTCCCATGTGGAGCTGAACCCCTTCAGCGTCCCGGTCTACGACCGCATCACGGTTGCCTGACCCCATGGGACGTTACGCGCTCCGCCGCCTGCTCCAGATGGTCCCGGTCTTCGCCGGTGCCACCCTGCTGGTCTTCCTGATGGTCCATGTGATGGGCGACCCCGTCGCGGGTCTCTGCGGCGAGCGGCAATGCGACCCGGCGACCGAGGGCCGGCTGCGCCAGGAGTTCGGCCTCGACAAGCCGGTGTGGCAGCAGTACGCGACGTATATGGCGCATGTGTTCACGGGGGACTTCGGGACCGCCTTCAACGGGCAGAAGGTCATCGACCTGATGGCGACGGCCTTCCCGGTCACCATCCGTCTCACCCTCGTGGCCGTTGTCTTCGAAGTCGTCATCGGGGTCGCGCTCGGTGTGGTCATGGGGCTGCGCAGGGGCCGCCCGGTCGACACCTCCGTACTGCTGCTGACCCTGGTCGTCATCGCCGTACCGACCTTTGTGACCGGTCTGCTGGCGCAGCTCGTGTTCGGGGTGGCCTGGAAGCTCGTCCAGCCGTCCGTCTCGTACACCGCGCCGCTCGGTGAACTGCTGCTGCCCGGGCTGGTGCTGGCCTCGGTCTCGCTGGCGTACGTCACCCGGCTGACCCGTACCTCGATCGCCGAGAACGCGCGCGCCGACTATGTGCGTACGGCCGTCGCCAAGGGACTGCCCCGGCACCGGGTGATCACCCGGCATCTGCTGCGCAACTCGCTGATCCCGGTGGTCACCTTCATCGGCACGGACATCGGCGCGCTGATGGGCGGCGCCATCGTCACCGAGCGGATCTTCAATATCCACGGGGTCGGATTCCAGCTCTACCAAGGCATTCTGCGCCAGAACACCCAGACCGTCGTCGGCTTTGTCACCGTACTGATCATTGTCTTCCTGCTGGCGAATCTGCTGGTCGACCTCCTGTACGCCGTACTCGACCCGAGGATCCGGTATGCCTGAGCCCGAGCACGCGTGCCCTGCCGGAGCTGTTGTCGCCACCTTGGAGCAGCCGCTGCCGCACTCCGGCGGTGGTGTTTCCGCCGCCGGGAAGCCGCGCGGACTCCGGTCCGACGCCTGGCACGATCTGCGCCGGAACCCCGTCTTCGTCGTCTCGGCGCTGGTGATCCTCTTCCTGCTGCTCATCGCCGCCTGGCCGTCCCTGATCGCGAGCCGCAACCCGCTCTCCTGCGATCTCGCGCTGGCCCAGGAGGGCGCCAGGCCCGGCCACCCCTTCGGCTTCAACGGGCAGGGCTGCGACGTCTATACGCGTACGGTCCACGGCGCCAGGACCTCGGTCGTCGTCGGGGTGCTCGCCACCCTCGGGGTCGCGGTCACCGGTTCCGTACTCGGCGCCCTGGCGGGTTTCTTCGGCGGGACCTGGGACGCGGTGCTCTCCCGGATCACCGACGTCTTCTTCGGGATCCCGGTGGTGCTCGGCGGTCTGGTCCTGCTGTCCGTGGTGAGCAGTTCGACGGTCTGGCCGGTGATCGGCTTCATGGTGCTGCTGGGCTGGCCGCAGATCTCGCGGATCGCCCGCGGCTCCGTCATCACCGTCAAACAGAACGACTACGTCCAGGCGGCACGGGCGCTCGGCGCCTCTTCCGCGCGCATCCTGCTCCGGCACATCCTGCCCAACGCCGTCGCGCCCGTGATCGTCGTGGCGACCATCGCGCTGGGTACGTTCATCGCGCTGGAGGCGACCCTCTCGTACCTCGGTGTGGGGCTGAAACCGCCGACCGTGTCCTGGGGGATCGACATCTCGGACGCCTCGCCGTACATCCGCAACTCCCCGCACATGCTGCTCTGGCCGGCCGGCGCGCTGGCGGTCACGGTGCTCGCGTTCATCATGCTCGGCGACGCGGTGCGCGACGCCCTCGACCCCAAGCTGCGCTAGCGGAGGGAGCCGGCCCCGTGCTGCTCGAAGTGCGCGATCTGTCCGTGGAGTTCCGCACCCGCGACGGGATCGCCCGGGCCGTCAACGGTGTCGGCTTCGGCGTGGACGCCGGCGAGACGCTCGCGGTGCTGGGCGAGTCCGGCTCGGGCAAGTCCGTCACCGCCCAGGCCGTCATGGGCATCCTGGACACCCCGCCCGCCCGGATCTCCGGCGGCCAAGTCCTCTTCCGGGGCCGCGATCTGCTCACACTCCCGGAGGAGCGGCGGCGCGGGATCCGGGGCGCCGAGATGGCGATGATCTTCCAGGACGCGCTGTCCTCGCTCAACCCGGTGCTCAGCGTGGGCGCCCAGCTCGGCGAGATGTTCATCGTGCACCGGGGGATGTCCCGCAAGCGGGCGCGCGCCAGGGCGGTCGAGCTGATGGAGCGGGTCGGGATCCCGGCGGCGAAGGAGCGGGCGGGCGACTATCCCCACCAGTTCTCCGGCGGGATGCGCCAGCGCGTCATGATCGCGATGGCCCTCGCCCTGGAGCCCGCGCTGATCATCGCCGACGAGCCGACGACCGCGCTCGATGTGACCGTCCAGGCCCAGATCATGGATCTGCTCGCGGAGCTGCGCCGGGAGCTGGACACCGCCCTGATCCTGATCACCCACGATCTGGGCGTGGTCGCGGACGCGGCCGACCGGATCGCGGTGATGTACGCGGGGCGGATCGTGGAGACCGCGCCGGTCCACGCTCTCTACAAGGCGCCCGCCCACCCGTACACCCGCGGTCTGCTGGACTCGGTCCCGCGGCTCGACCGCAAGGGCCGGGAGCTGTACGCGATCAGGGGCCTGCCGCCGAATCTGCTCCGTATCCCGCCCGGCTGCGCCTTCCACCCCCGCTGCCCGATCGCCCGGGACATCTGCCGTACGGACGAGCCGCCGCTCTTCGAGGCGGGCGAGGGACGGCGCAGCGCCTGCCACTTCTGGAGGGAGACCCTCGATGGGTGAGACGGTTCTGGAAGTGACCGGCCTGGTCAAGCACTATCCGTTGACCCGGGGGATCGTCTTCAGAAAGCGGACCGGGGCGGTACGGGCCGTCGACGGGGTCTCCTTCTTCCTGGCCCGCGGCGAGACCCTCGGCATCGTGGGGGAGTCCGGCTGCGGCAAGTCGACCGTGGCGAAGCTGCTGGTCAGCCTGGAACGGCCGACCGCGGGCCGGATCCGCTACAAGGGCGAGGACATCACCCTGCTGTCCGGGCGGGCGCTGAAGGCGGTGCGCCGCAACATCCAGATGGTGTTCCAGGACCCGTACACCTCGCTCGACCCGCGGATGACCGTCGGCGACATCGTCGGGGAACCGTACGAGATCCATCCCGAGGCGGCCCCGAGAGGCGACCGGCGCCGCCGGGTCCAGGAACTGCTCGACGTGGTCGGGCTCAGCCCCGAGCACATCAACCGCTATCCGCACCAGTTCTCCGGCGGGCAGCGCCAGCGCATCGGGATCGCGCGCGGACTCGCCCTGCGGCCGGAGGTGATCGTCGCCGACGAACCGGTCTCCGCCCTCGACGTCTCGGTGCAGGCACAGGTCGTCAATCTGCTGGAGCGGCTCCAGAGCGAGTTCGGGCTGTCCTATGTGTTCATCGCCCACGACCTGTCGGTCGTACGGCACATCTCCGACCGGGTCGCGGTGATGTATCTCGGGCGGCTGGCCGAGACCGGCACGGACACCGAGATCTACGACCACCCCACGCACCCCTACACCCAGGCGCTGCTGTCCGCCGTGCCGGTGCCCGATCCGGGGGCGCGCGGGCGGCGGGAGCGGATCATCCTGGCGGGCGAGGTGCCGTCCCCGGCGGCTCCGCCGTCCGGCTGCCGGTTCCGTACGAGGTGCTGGAAGGCGCGGGAGCGGTGCGCGGTGGAGGAGCCGGAGCTGGCGGTTCCGGCGGCCCTTGCATCGCGGGGACCCGCCGCGCATCCGTCGGCCTGTCACTTCGCGGAGGAGCAACGGACCGTACCGGCGATGGGGAGCGAAACGTAATAAAGCGCATCAATTTCGTTAACACACAGGCAACTTGACGGACCCGGCACCGATATACGAACGCGTCAGGCTGGACAGCGTACGGCCGTGCGGGTGCCGTAGAACGGCCGGGACTCTGGGAGCCCCGGCCGGTCGCCGTATCGCCGAGCCCGGTCGGTCAGCTCATTCCGGCGATCAGTTCATTCCGGCGGTCAGCTCATTCCGAGCGACCGCTTCAGGAAGTCGACCTGGAGCAGCAGCAGATTCTCCGCGATCTGCTCCTGCGGTGTCATATGCGTCACACCCGTGAGCGGCAGCACCTCATGCGGCCGCCCGGCGGCGAGCAGGGCCGCGGAGAGCTTGAGCGTATGTGCCACCACCACATTGTCGTCCGCCAGCCCATGGATGATCATCATGGGTCTGGCCGGCTCCTCCGGCGCCGACAGCCCCTCGTCCGTCACCAGTGAGTGCCGGGCATACACCTCGGGCTCTTCCTGTGGGGTCCCGAGATACCTCTCCTGGTAGTGGGTGTCGTAGAGCCGCAGATCGGTGACCGGAGCGCCCACGACCGCCGCGTGGAACACATCGGGGCGGCGCAGCACCCCGAGCGCGGCGAGATAGCCGCCGAAGGACCAGCCGCGGATCGCCACCCGCCCCAGATCCAGCGGGAAGCGCTCCGCGAGGGCGTGCACCGCCTCGACCTGGTCGTCCAGGCTGAGCAGCAGATTCCGGCTGACCGACTTCTCCCAGGCCGGCGAGCGGCCCGGGGTGCCGCGGCCGTCCGCGACGATCACCGCGAACCCCTGGTCGGCGAACCACTGCGAGGTGAGATACGCGTTCTGCGAGGCGACCACCCGCTGGCCGTGCGGGCCGCCGTAGGGATCCAGCAGAACCGGCAGTTTCCCCTCCGACTCCTGGTATCCGGTCGGCAGCAGCACCGCGCTCGGAATCCGGTGCGCCCCCGCCTCGGTGAGCCGCGCCCGGGCCGTCAGCACCGGCTTCTCGGCGTACGAGGCGACGGCGACGGGCGGCCTGCCCTCCCTGAGGACCTGTACGGACGAGCCCGGTGTGTCCGGCACGGACGAGACCAGTACGGTCACCCCGCCGGCCCGCACGGCCGAGTGCACGCCCGTTTCCGAAGAGACGCGCTCAACGCCCAGCTCGTTGACCCGGTACACATGAATCTGGCCAATTTCTGGATCACCCGCCTCCTCGCCGGCCGACGCCGAAACCAGGACATCCTGCTCACCGATGTCCAGGACGGCCCGCAGATGGAGTTGTGGACCTGTCAGGGCCCGGTCACCCACCACCAGGATCCGCGCGCCCCCCTCGTCGGCGAGCCGTACCAGCCGCCCGTCCGGTGCCCAGGCGGGCACTCCGGGTGACAGTTCGAGCCACGCCGGGTCCTCGTCCTGGTGCACGGTCCTGGTCGCGCCGGTCTCCGTGTCCACCGCGAGATAAAGCTGTCCGCGCTGGTCACGGCTCTGTACGAGCAGCAGCGGGGCGCCCGCGGACGACCAGTGGACCCGGGCCAGATACGGATAGCGCGCCCGGTCCCAGACCACCTCCGTACGCTCCGTGTCCGCGCCGCCCGCCTCCTGCGCTCCTTCCACGCCGATCAAGAAGAGCCGTACGTCGGCATTGGGCGTGCCCGTGGCGGGATAGGCGACCCGGACCGGCTCCCGGTCGGGGTGCGCCGGATCGGAGATCCACCACCGCTGCACCGGCGAGGTGTCCACCCGCGCGACCAGCAGCCGGTCCGACTCGGGCGACCACCAGAAGCCGCGCGTACGGCTCATCTCCTCGGCGGCGATGAACTCCGCGAGCCCGTACGTGACATCCTCGCCCTCGCCGGGTCCGGGCCCCGCGAGCTCGCGGTCGCCCTCGCCGTCCGCGCCGGTCACCCGCAGCGCGCCCCCGGCCGCGTAGGCGATGTGCCGCCCGTCGGGCGAGGGCCGCGGGTCGATCACCGGTCCCCGTACGGGCAGTTGGCGCGCCGTACCGGCCCGCAGCTCGGCCGCGTACAGCCGCCCGGAGAGCGCGAACGCGGCCAGTTCGACCGCGCTGTCCACCGCGTAACCGACGATTCCGCCCGCCCCTTCGCGGCTCCGCTCGCGCCGGGCCCTTTCCTCCGCGGAGAGTTGCTCCTCCGCGCCCGCCAGCAGGGCCGTGGGGTCCGCGGCGATCCGCTCGTGGCCCGCGGGGCCGGGGCCTTCGAGATCGAGCACCCAGAGGGCGTTGGCGCGGTCCGTCCCCGAGGCTGACCGCAGGAAGACGGCCCGGGCGCCGTCGGGGGAGACCGTGAACGCCCGGGGAGCGCCGAGCGTGAACCGCTGGGTCCTGGCGTACTGACGTGGGAACGAGTGCTCTTGGCTCAAGGTCATACGACCGAAACTAGTGCTTGTGCGCCCCCCTGTGCTGCCGTGCACCGATCGATGCGTACGCACGGATAGTTATGATCCGTAGCGCAAGGTGGGTAGGAATCCGCTGGCACATGCATGCTGCGATTTCCCGACTGAATATTTATGGAGGTGAACCGCCGTGGCACTCTCGATTTCGGCGGTGGTGCTGCTGGCGATCATCGTCTTCCTGCTGGTCCGGAAATCCGGGCTCAAGGCCGGTCACGCGGTGGTCTGCATGCTGCTCGGCTTCTACATCGCCAGTTCGTCCATCGCGCCCACCATCAGCGAACTCACCACGAATGTGGCGGGGATGATCGGCGGGATCAAGTTCTGACGGCCCTCTGACGGCTCTCCGGCGCCCCTCTGGCATCCCTCTGAGGGCGCCCCGCCCGCCGCGGCCGGCCCGCTCCGGCCGCCGCCCCACGACTGCCGCTCCGCCTCCTGATCACCGACCGCCGACCACTGACAACCGACGGCCTTCGCGGGCCGCCAGGCCCTGTCCCGTCGCCTCCCGGCCGTTGTCCACAGGCCGGGAGGTTTTTTCGCTTGCCTCGTAGGCTGTGCCCATGACCGATCTACCCGCCCGCCGTCTGCTGCTGGTGCACGCCCACCCCGACGACGAGTCGATCAACAACGGCGCCACCATGGCCAAGTACGCGGCCGAGGGCGCCCTGGTCACCCTGGTGACCTGCACCCTCGGCGAGGAGGGCGAGATCATCCCGCCGGAGCTGGCCCATCTCGCGGCCGGCCGCGAGGATCGCCTCGGCGCCCACCGTATCGGTGAACTCGCGGCGGCCATGCGGGAGTTGGGTGTCTCCGACCACCGCTTCCTGGGCGGTCCCGGCAGATTCCGCGACTCCGGGATGATGGGCCTGCCGGAGAACGACCGCGAGGGCGCCTTCTGGCACACCGAGGCCGACGAGGCCGCCCCGTATCTCGTCGAGGTGATCCGCGAGGTCCGCCCTCAGGTGCTGGTGACGTACGACCCCAACGGCGGCTACGGCCACCCCGACCACATCCAGGCCCATCGCGTCGCCATGCGCGGCGCGGCCCTGGCCGCCGACCCCTCGTACCGCCCGGACCTCGGCGCCGCGCACACGGTCGCCAAGATCTACTGGAACCGGGTGCCGCGCTCGGTGGCCGAGGCGGGCTTCGCCAGGATGCGTGCGAACGGTACGGACTTCCCGGGCATCGCCGAGGTCGGCGACATCCCGGGCGTGGTGGACGACTCGGAGATCACCGCGGCGATCGACGGCGCGCCGTACCGGGAGCGCAAGGCCGCCGCGATGCGCGCCCACGCCAGCCAAATCGCCGTGGACGGGCCCTTCTTCGCGCTCTCCAACGACCTCGGCCAGCCGATCTTCGCGGCCGAGTACTACCAGTTGGTGCAGGGCGTGCCCGGAGTCTCCGCCGGCGAACGCGAGAGCGATCTCTTCGCCGGGATCGGTGTGGCCGCCGGGACCGACGGAGCCGCGGAAGCCGAGGCGGTCGCTGAAGCCGGAGCCGGAGCAGAGGCCGAAGCCGAGGCGGGCGCATGAGCGGCAGCGGCAAGGAGCCTCAGCGGCCGCCCCTGGGCCCGTACATGACCATGCCGGGGCCCGGCCGTATCGCCGCATATGTCGGCCTTGCCGTGCTCGGCGCGCTGGTCGCGCTCGCGGGCTCGCTCGTCCAAGGCGGCTGGTTCCCCGGCGGTTTGGTGCTCGCGCTGCTCGCCACCGCCGGAGTCTTCCTCGGCGGACTGCGCGCCACCGGTACGCAGATGGGGGTCGGGGCGCCCGCCGCGGGCTGGCTGATCGCGGCCGTTCTGCTGAGCATGGGCCGCCCGGAGGGCGACGCGGCCTTCTCCGCGGGCGTCGGTCCGCTCATCTATCTGCTGGGCGGGATGGTGCTGGCTGTGATGTGTGCCACCATGTCGCGGTTGCCGCAACCGGGCACGAAGTCCGGCCGACTTGGGAAGTGACGCGCCCGCCATCCACTGAAATGCCCCCCGTCCGCACCGCCCGCGAACCATAGCTTCACACGGTCGCCGGGTGTCCGTCGGCGGAGGCCAGTATGGTGGTGCGCGCTCCGGGCCTTCCCCTCGCCTTCGGCATGGGGGACCTGAACAGTTGAGTACCAGTAAGAACGGGCGGCGGAGCCAACCGGGAGAACCTGCTTTGAGTCGTGAAACTGACAGTTCGTCCTCCGGGCCCCAGGGGCGCGGCGGAGCCGCGTACCCCTCGGGAACACCGCCGTACGGATCCCGCCAGTATCCGTCGCTGCATCCCCAGCAGGACCCTCCGGAGGAGACCGGCATAGCGGCCGCCGCTCAGCCGGACGAGCCCAAGACCGAGACCACCCTGACCACCCGCATCCGGATCAACATCCCGGGCTCGCGGCCGATCCCGCCGGTGGTGATGCGTACGCCCATGGGCGACGCCGACACCGCGGGCGGCCGGGGCGTCAAGACGCCGGAGCTGACGGGCGGGGTCCCCGCGCAGGACGCGGGCACGGACACCGCCGGCGCCCCGGGGCCTGAGGCCGCGGACGAGAAACCGTCCGGGGACAAGCCCGCGAGCGACTGGTTCGCGCCACGCAAGTCCGCCGCGGGCGCGCCCGGCGGTGCGGGTACGGGCATGGCCGCGGGCATGGGTGCCGGGGCGGCCGCCGTCTCGGGCACCTCCGTACCGCCGCAGACGGCCCCGGGAGCCGACCGGCGCACGGACACTCCGTACTACGGCGACTACTCCGAGGCCCCGCGCCAGCACCCGCCGACCGGAGGCGGCTCGCTCAGCGAGCTGGCCGCCGGAGCCGGTCTGCCGCCCGGCCAGGGCACCAGCGCCTTCGCACCCGGCGGCGGTCCCACCACCCCGGCGCTCGGCATCCGGCCGCCGGGACCGGCCGGCGGCCCCAGCGGCCCGACCGCCGGACCCGTCACCGGCAGCACACCACTGGGCACCCCGCCCCCGGCCCTCGGCGCCCCGCCCGGAGCCGGCCAGGGCGGCCCGCCCCGGATGTCCGACGACACCGCGGAGCTGACCCCGCAGCAGCACGCGCCCGGTCCCGGGCCCGGCGGGCATGTCTCCGGCGACACCCTGACCAGCGGAATCCCGGTGGTCCCGGCGGAGCAGCGGTCGCCGTTCCCGGGCTCGGGCCCGGGGACCGACCAGGCGCACCGGCCGGGCGGACCGGGCGCCCCCGGCCAGGACCAGGGCTTCTCGGCGCCGGACTTCCCCGGCGCGGTGGGCTCAACCCAGGGCGGCGGCCCGGCGCCCGTACGTACCGCGCCCCCGGCCGCTGCCGCACCCGCCGCACCCGCGCGCAAGAAGGGCCGCTCCAAGCTGACGCTGCTGGTCGGCGTCCTGCTGGTGGGGGCGGGCGGTGTCTATGGCGCGGGCCTGCTCATGAACCACTCCGACGTACCGAAGGGCACCACCGTCCTCGGTGTGGACATCGGCGGCGGCACCCGCGACGCGGCGGTCATCAAGCTCGACGCCGCCCTCGGCGAGCGCGCCTCGCAGCCGCTGCGGCTCAGCGTCGGCGGCAAGACCGAGGAGCTGGCGCCGGACAAGGCGGGCCTCAGCCTGGACAGCCAGGCGACCGTCCGCGCCGCGGCCGGCAGCGACTACAACCCGGTCTCGGTGATCGGCTCGCTCTTCGGCGGCGAGCGCATCGCCCAGCCGGTCATCCCCGTCGACGAGGAGAAGCTCAGCGCGGCGCTGACCGATCTGGCGGGCATCTCGGGCTCGGCCACCGAGGGAACGATCCGGTTCGAGCCCGGCCGCGCCGTCGCCGTACCGGGCAAGTCGGGCCAGTCCCTGGACGTCAGCCACTCGATCATCTCGGTACGGGACGCCTACCGCGCCCAGGTCCAGACGGGCCGTACGAACACCGTCGAGCTGCCCATCGCGCCCCGCGACCCCACGATCAGCCAGGCGGAGCTGGACCGGGCGATGAACGAGTTCGCCAAGCCCGCGATGTCCGACCTGATCACGATCAAGGCCGGGGGCAAGGAGATCCAGTTCGGTCCTGCCAAGTCGCTGCCGAAGATCCTCTCGATGAAGGCGATCGACGGGCGGCTGGTGGAGGTCTACGACAAGAAGGCGATCGAAGAGCTGCTGGACGGAGTCTTCGACGGCATCACGATCACCAAGGGGGACGGGAAGGAGCACCCCGTCTCCGCGGACGATGTCGCGCAGGCGATGCAGAAGGCGCTGCTGGGCAAGACGCCGGCGGAGCGCACGCAGGTGATCAACCTCGACCCGAGCTAGTCGCCGCGCGTTGTACTAGAGCAGTCCTCAAGCGCCGGACGGGCTTCCCCACCCGTCCGGCGCTTCGGGTTTCAGTTGAGCATTGCCCGGGCCGCGCGGGCCCGGCGGCGGATCGCCTCCGCCGTGGACGGCTCGACCGCGGCCACGACCCGTGCGTACTCCTCCATCTCCGTCGCGCCCTGGAGGAACTCCCCGCGCTGTACGAGGAGTTGGGCGTGCTCGTAGCGCAGCCTGGCCGGATGCGCGGGGAGCAGCAGGGAGAGTTCGACCGCCCACAGCGCCACATCGGTGCGCTCGGGGCGGGTCGCCGCCCAGGCGCGGATGTTGTTCAGGACGCGCAGCACGATGTCGAGCGGATCGGCCGGTACGAACAGTGCGTCGTCCGGCGGCCCGCCCGTCGCGTCGCCCACCAGCCGCGCGGTGTCGGCGCTGGTCAGCAGGCGCCCGCCGGCGAAGGGATCGGCCAGGATCCGGTCCCGGGGGTCGCCGAAGCCGACCACGAAATGGCCGGGGAGGGCCACCCCGTACACCGGCGCTCCGGCCCGTCGCGCGACCTCCATCCACACCACCGAGAGCAGGATGGGCAGCCCGCGCCGCCGGTGCAGTACCACCGGCAGCAGTGAGGCGTCGAGCCGCTGGTACTCGGCGGGCGAGCCCTCGAAACCGCACCGCTCGCCCAGCAGCTCCGCGAGCGCGACCGCCCAGGCGCGCGCCCCCAGCACCCCGAAGGGCAGCAGCCCCGCCAGCCGGTCCAGCTCGGCCTGGGCCGCGTCGAGCGAGGCCTCGCCCAGCTCGGGGTCGGCCTCCGCGCCCACCAGCAGGCAGAGCGTCGCCAGGTCGGGGCTGGGAGCGCGGGCCTCCTCGGCGAAGCGCCGGCGCAGGTCGTGGGAATCCGGTCGCATATCGGCCTCGTACCCGCTCAGGGGGCTCGGAAGTGGTGGTAGCGGTGGTGGACGGCGAAGCCCATGCCTTCGTACAGCGCCCGCGCCGCCTCGTTGTCCGTCTCGACCTGGAGCCAGGCGGCGGACGCGCCCTCCTCCAGCGCGCGCCGGGCGAGCGCGGTCATCACGGCGGTGGCCAGCCCCTGGCGGCGGTGCTCCGGACCGACCTCCACCGCCATGAACCCGGCCCACCGTCCGTCGACCACACACCGTCCGATGGCCGCGGGCACCTCCCCTGCCCCGGCCACGGAGGCGAACCACACAGAAGGCCCGCTGCCCAGTACGTGCAGCACATGGGGTTCGGCCACATGGGCCCCGGCCACATGGGAGCCCGCTGCATGGCGCCCGGCCACATGGGGGCCTGCCACATGGGGCTCCGGCCCATGGTCTTCCGCGACATGGAGTTCCGGGCCATGTGCGTCGGACCCATGGGGGCCCGCCACATGGGGCTCGGCCACATGTGGCCCCGACCCACCGAACCGCTGGTAGCGGCGCAGCCAGCCAGGGCTCACCGTGCGCTCCAGTCGTACCCCGGAGATGTCGGTGTCCAGGTCCCCGACCGGCGCCAGCGCGGCGATCCGTACCTCCGCCGCCACCTCCGGCCGCCAGCCGTGCCCCTCCAGCTCCGCGCACAGCCGCTCCTGCGTACCCTCGGCGCCGGTCGCGGCCTGGATGTACGCGGGCAGCCCCCGCTCCCCGTACCACTCCCGTACCCGCGCCAGCGCCTCGTCCGGCGGCATCCCGGGGTCGCCGAGCGGCAGTACGGAGTTGGCCCGCCGGGTGAAACCGGACGCGGCCCGCAGCAGCCACTCGCCCAGCGGCTCGCTCTCCACCGGCTGCCAGGCCCGGGCGCCGGCCCGCGCCAGCTCCTCGAAGTCCGCCGCGGGACCCCGGCGCCTGGCCGGGGCGGCCGGTACCACCTTCCCCGCCACCAGAGCCGCCTCCGGCACCCGGACACTCTCCCCGGTGCGGCGTGTGATGAGCAGCACACCGTTGTCCCACGATGTGAGAACGCCAACCGTGTCGGTGAACTTCTCCGCCCCCGCACCGCCCCCCGTCAACTGTCTGACTGATACACGTTTGCCCACGTCAGCCGGGGTCACCCGGACCCGGAGCCGTCCGCCCGCAGTGAATTCCACAGCTCAGTCCGCCCCTCCTGTTCGGATCGTGCTCAAGAACGGAGATACTAGATGCGGGCATCGACGACGCCGCGCTCCCGCGCGCCCGTGGACGGAGCCGCAGATCGGCCCGCCGCGCCCTATCGAGGAGGAACGACAGCGTGACCTACGTCATCGCGCAGCCTTGTGTCGACGTCAAGGACAAGGCGTGCATCGAGGAGTGCCCGGTCGACTGCATCTACGAGGGCTCCAGGTCCTTGTACATCCATCCGGACGAATGCGTCGACTGTGGAGCCTGTGAGCCGGTCTGCCCGGTCGAGGCCATCTTCTACGAGGACGACACCCCGGAGGAGTGGAAGGACTACTACAAGGCGAATGTCGAGTTCTTCGACGAGCTGGGCTCGCCCGGTGGTGCTTCCAAGCTCGGTCTGATCGAGCGCGACCACCCCTTCATCGCCGCGCTGCCGCCCCAGAACGGCTGACAGCGCGCCCCCCGGTCCCGTACGGCCCGCCGCCGTACGGGACCGAGGCGTTTCGCAGGTAGCAGCAGGTAGCAGGTGTCTCGCAGGTACGAGCGCGGTGCGCGCCCAGTGCGAGCGAGCGCCGAGCGCGTACGAGAAAGAGTGAGCACGTGTCCGCTGTCTCTTCGAGCCTCCCCGTCTTCCCCTGGGACCGGCTGGACCCCTACAAGGCGCAGGCCCAGGCCCATCCGGACGGGATTGTGGACCTGTCCATCGGCACGCCCGTGGACCCGGTCCCGGAAGTGATCCGGCGGGCGCTGATCGCGGCGGCGGACTCACCCGGGTATCCGACGGTGTGGGGCACGGCCGCGCTGCGCGACGCGCTGACCGGCTGGGTGGAGCGGCGGCTCGGCGCGCGCGGGGTGGCGCACGAGAACGTACTGCCGGTGCTCGGCTCCAAGGAACTGGTGGCCTGGCTGCCCACCCAGCTCGGCCTCGGCGCGGGCGACCGGGTCGCGTACCCGCGGCTCGCGTACCCGACGTACGAGGTGGGGGCGCGGCTGGCGGGCACCGAGCCCGTGCCGTACGACGTGGAGACCTTCGCCGCCGACCCCGGGTCCGCGGGCCTGGACGGGGTCAAGCTCCTCTGGCTGAACTCGCCGTCGAACCCGACCGGGGCGGTCCTGCCGAAGGACGCGCTGACCCGGATCGTGGCCTGGGCGCGGGAGCGGGGTGTGCTGGTCTTCAGCGACGAGTGCTATCTGGAGCTGGGCTGGGAGGCCGAGCCCGTGTCCGTACTGCACCCGGACGTGAGCGGCGGTACGTACGAGGGGATCGTGGCCGTCCACTCGCTCTCCAAGCGTTCCAACCTCGCCGGATACCGCGCGGCGTTCCTGGCGGGCGACGCGGCAGTCCTGGGCGAGCTGCTCCGGGTCCGCAAGCACGGCGGGATGATGACCCCCGCTCCGGTGCAGGCGGCGACGGTGGCGGCGCTCGGTGACGACGCGCATGTACGGGAGCAGCGCGGGCGGTACGCGGCCCGGCGCGCCGCCCTGCGGGCCGCACTGGAGGCGCACGGCTTCCGTATCGACCACAGCGAGGCGAGCCTCTACCTCTGGTCGACGCGCGACGAGCCGTGCTGGGACACCGTGGCGCACCTCGCGGAGCTGGGCATTCTGGTGGCGCCCGGCGACTTCTACGGCCCCACGGGGGACCGGCACGTACGGGTGGCGCTGACGGCCACGGACGAGCGGATCGAGTCGGCGGTCAAGCGGCTGGGCTGACGGACGCCGACGGATCCCACATGGATCCCGCACCGATGTGGGGAGGGGGAGGGGGGGGGGGGGGGGGGGGAAGGGGGGGGGGGGGAGGGACGAAGGAGGCCCCAAGGGGACCCCAACCCGGGGGGGGGGGGGCCCGGGGAACCATCTCCCCCCCGGCCCCTCCCCACATACACCTCTGCGTGTCTCTATGGTGCGCGCCTATGTGGTGCGCGCCTATGTGCGCGCGGATCAGCCGCCGATCGGCATTCCGACCGGCAGACCGCCCACGAGCGAACCGGCCGAGCCGGCCGGGGCGGAACCGGCGGTCTTCGTGGCGGTGGAGGTGGTGTCGCCCACCACCTGACCGGCGGTTCCCGCGGCGTCACCGGCCAGCTTCTGGACGGCCGGGGTCGCCGTCCTGCCGACCGAGCCGACGGCCTTGCCCGCTGCGGGGACGCCCTTCTTGACGGCCTTGCCGCCGAGGTCGCCCGCCACCTCGGTGGTCTGCCGCGCTCCGCTGTCCAGGGTGCCGCCCACGGCGGCGCCGTCGAGCTTGCTCATCGCGCCCAGATCGGTGGGCTGCGGCAGCGCCGCCGCGCTCGCGGAACCGGCCGCGCCGACCACGGGGGCCGCGCCGACGGCGACGAGCAGCGCGGCACGGGCGATCCGGCGGGTCACGGGGAGGGACATGATGCTCCTTTGACGGGAGGGAAACAGTGCTTGTCCGTCGGTCGGACGGTGTGACAACCGCTCGGAGGGCCGCGGAAGTTGCGGCGGGCGAGGGTAAAGAGTTGGTAATGCGTCGTATTGTCACCAGGGAACGAAAACGGGCAAACACCAGCGTTCCGAAATGGCCGACGAACCGTCACTTCCCTTGCCGACCAGGGGATTTGGCGCGCGGCACGGGCTCGGGCGGGGCTCCAGGACCGTCGGGAGGAAACGCGGTCGGAAGAGCGGAGGACTCGTCCGTACGGGTGACGGGCCGCACGGCTGAGCGATGCCCGCTATGGGGTGTTATGGAGGCCGGCCCGGCCGTGATGAGCTAGCGCGCGGTGCGCAGGCGGACTTCCTCCGTGGCCGCTGTGGACGGGTCGGCGCGCCGCCAGCCCTTGTCCGCCTCCTCCGCGCTCCACACCCGGTCCGCGTACGAGACCTCCTCGATCCGCAGGACCGCGGCCTGGGCCACCGCCCAGTGCGCCAGCTCCCAGCCGCGCCGGGACGCCGAGTCCTCGCCGGGCGCCGGATCCTCGGACGGGCCGGCCTCCGCCTCCGCGCCCGTGGTGACGGACACCGGTACGGACACCTCGGCGCCCGAGCCGGCTGCCCGTACCCCCGGTCCGAAGGAGCGCTCCAGGGCGGCCCGTACCTTCGCCGGATCGCCGGGCCGGGCGCTGTTCGGCGCCGAGCAGGTCAGCGAGGCGGCCGACCGGCCGGTGAGCGCGGCGGCCAGCAGCGCCGCGTCCGGCTCGTGCTTCGCGTACGCCTGCGGGAAGCCGCTGCGCTGGACGCGCTGCGCGGCCTCGGTGAGCGGCAGCCGGGAGTAGCCGGGAACCTTGGCGAGATGGTCGTAGAACTGCCCCGCCGAGTAGACCGGGTCCTGGATCTGAGCGGCCGTGCCCCATCCCTTCGAGGGGCGCTGCTGGAAGAGACCGAGGGAGTCGCGGTCGCCGTGGTTGAGATTGCGCAGCGCGGACTCCTGGAGGGCGGTGGCGAGCGCGATGGTGACCGCGCGCTCGGGCAGCCCGCGGGTGGTGCCGACCGCGGAGATCGTCGCGGCGTTCGCGGCCTGCTCCGGGCTCATCTCGTACGAGGGACTGTCCCCGGAACCACTGTCGCCACTGTCGCCGCTCGCGTCCTGTGCCCGCACCACACACCGAGGAGCGCCACCGCCGCCGGACAGGTATTGCGCCACCACATACCCGGCCAGAGCGAGCAGGACGACAAGGGCGGCGGCGATACGCAGGAGGCGGCCGCGACGGGAGGGGGAAGCGGTCTCGGACACGCGCCCACCGTACTCATGCGCGGCCGGTACGAGATACCAGGGGCGGACCACCGGGTACGGAGTACGAAGGGCCGTGGCACCAGGGACGGAGCAGTCGGGACGCCGGGGACGGAGTACTAGGGTCGGACCATGTCCGAGAATGTGCTCGACCTCACCCTGGACGGCCCGGCGCTCACCGCCCGGCTGGTCGACTTCCCGTCGGTCAGCGGCGAAGAGAAGCCGCTCGCCGACGCCATCGAAGAGGCGCTCCGTGCCCTGCCCCATCTCACCGTCGACCGGCACGGCAACAATGTCGTGGCCAGAACGCGCCTGGGGCGCGACGAGCGGATCATCCTGGCCGGCCATATCGACACCGTGCCGATCGCCGGCAATGTGCCCTCCCGGCTGGACGCCGATGGGGTGCTGTGGGGCTGCGGCACCAGCGACATGAAGTCCGGGGTCGCCGTACAGCTCCGGATCGCGGCCACGGTCCCCGAGCCCAACCGCGATCTGACCTTTGTCTTCTACGACAACGAAGAGGTCTCCGCACATCTCAATGGACTGGGGCATGTGGCGGACGCACACCCCGACTGGCTCGAAGGCGATTTCGCCGTCCTGCTGGAGCCGTCCGACGGGCAGGTCGAGGGCGGCTGCCAGGGCACGCTCCGGGTGCTGCTCCGTACCAGTGGGGAGCGGGCACACTCCGCGCGGAGCTGGATGGGGTCCAACGCCATTCACACCGCGGCACCGATCCTGGCCCGCCTCGCCGCGTACGAGCCGAGGCGCCCGGTGATCGACGGGCTGGAGTACCGCGAGGGCCTCAACGCCGTACGGATCGAGGCCGGCGTCGCCGACAACGTCATCCCCGACGCGTGCACCGTCACCGTGAACTACCGCTACGCCCCCGACCGCGGTCCCGACGAGGCCCTCGCCCATGTCCACGAGGTCTTCGCGGACTGCGGGGTCGAGGAGTTCGTCGTGGACGACCACTCGGGCGCGGCCCTGCCGGGCCTCTCGCACCCCGCCGCTGCCGCTTTCATGACGGCCGTCGGCGGAACGGCACAGCCCAAGTTCGGCTGGACGGATGTCTCGCGGTTCGGCGGACTCGGGGTGCCCGCGGTCAACTACGGCCCCGGTGACGCCCTGCTCGCACACAAGCGCGACGAACGGGTGGCCGTCGAGCGGATCACCCACTGCGAGGAGCGGCTCCGCAACTGGCTGACCAAGTGAACCGTCTCACCAAGTGACGGTCTGATCGTCTGCCGGAATTTCGCCGATTGTCACGCGCGGGGACCTACTCTGGCGCAGAACAACGCACAGTAGCGGAGGGAGCGGGTCATGAGCATGCCTGACGGAGCGCGGAGGCCTGAGGAACAGCGGCTCGGACCGGTGATCCGCCGTCGGGAGCAGGTGCAGCCCGGGACGACCGACCAGCGGCTGCTGGACACCGAGGGCGACTCGGAGTGGGTGCACACCGATCCCTGGCGGGTGATGCGCATCCAGTCGGAGTTCGTCGAGGGCTTCGGTGCCCTCGCCGAACTGCCCAGCGCCATCAGCGTGTTCGGCTCGGCGCGGACCCCCGTCGGCTCACCGGAGTACGACGCGGGTGTCCGGATCGGGGCGGCGCTCGTCGACGCCGGGTTCGCGGTGATCACGGGCGGTGGCCCCGGCGCGATGGAGGCGGCCAACAGGGGGGCGCGGGAGGCCGAGGGGATCTCGGTGGGCCTGGGTATCGAGCTGCCCTTCGAGCAGGGCCTCAACCCGCATGTCGACATCGGTGTCAACTTCCGTTACTTCTTCGTCCGCAAGACGATGTTCGTGAAGTACGCGCAGGGCTTCGTGGTCCTGCCGGGCGGGCTCGGCACGCTGGACGAACTGTTCGAGGCGCTCACCCTGGTCCAGACCCGCAAGGTCACCCGCTTCCCGATCGTCCTCTTTGGCACCGCGTACTGGGGCGGTCTCATCGAGTGGCTGCGGACCACGGTCGTCGCGCAGGGCAAGGCCTCCGAGAAGGACCTGCTGCTGTTCCATGTCACGGACGACGTGGACGAGGCGGTCGCGCTGGTGACCAAGGAAACGGGAAAGTAGCGGCGGATCGGGACGGCGGATCGGGAACGCACCCGGCCCGGCGGCCAGCACGCCCCGAGGCCTCCGGCGCCCCATGGTCCCGGGCGTCCTGAGGTCTCCGGCGTCCCAGGGTCCCCGGCAGTCCCGCACGCTGGATCTCTGCCCGAGCCTCAGCCCGGGTTCCCGGCGTCCCAGGGTCCCCGGCAGCCGGTCAGGCCAGGCCCCGGCGGGCCACCGCCGGGGGCCGGTGGCCCGCGATGGACGCCACCATGTCCAGCACCTGCCGGGTCTCCGCGACCTCATGGACGCGGTAGATCCGCGCCCCCAGCCACGCCGAGACCGCCGTCGTCGCCAGCGTGCCGATCAGCCGCTCCTTGACCGGCCGGTCGAGCGTCTCGCCGACGAAGTCCTTGTTCGACAGCGAGACCAGCACCGGCCAGCCCGTCTCCGTCATCTCGCCCAGCCGCCGGGTCGCCTCCAGCGAGTGCCGGGTGTTCTTGCCGAAGTCGTGCCCCGGGTCGATGACAATCCCGTCCCGCCGCACCCCCAGCTCCAGGGCGCGCTCGGCCAGCCCCAGCGTCGTCCGCAGGATGTCCGCCATCACGTCGTCGTACGCGATCCGGTGCGGCCGGGTCCTCGGCTCCGCCCCGCCCGCGTGCGTACAGACCAGCCCCACGCCGTACCGCGCCGCCACCTCGGCCAGCTTCGGGTCCACCCCGCCCCACGCGTCATTGAGCAGATCCGCGCCCGCCTCGCAGACCGCCTCGCCCACCTCGTGCCGCCAGGTGTCCACGCTGATCACCACATCCGGGCAGCGGCGGCGCACCTCGGCCACGAAGCCGACCGTACGACGCGCCTCCTCCTCGGCCGTGACCTCCTCCCCGGGCCCCGCCTTCACTCCGCCGATGTCGATGATGGCAGCACCCTCGGACACCGCCCGCTCGACGCGGTCGAGGGCGGGCCCGTCACGGAAGGTCGCGCCCTGGTCGTAGAAGGAATCCGGGGTCCGGTTGACGATCGCCATGATCACCGGCTCGTACGGTCCGAATTCCCGCCGCCCCAGCCGCAGAGTCCCGCCGCTCATCCGCTGTCTCCTTCTCGCACTCGCGCCCGTCTGCGACCTTAGGGCCTCTTCCTCCCCCAAGCCCTGCCGAGGTCCGTCGCCCGATCCCCTGCCGCCTGGGGCCTTGTCGCCCGGAGGCGACCTGACCGGCCCGGCATGGCACGATCGGCACCGGACGTTTTCCTGCCCGGGGAGAAGCTCGTGTTCTTGTTCTTGCTCATCGCGATGGTCGTGGTCGTCGCCGCGGTCACCCTCGCGGTCATCGGCGGCGGCGAGCACGCGGTCCTGCCGGAGGCCGCCCCCGAGCGGCTGGTGGACCCGCTGCCCGTGACCCGCCCGGTCGGCTGCGCCGATGTCGAGGCCCTCCGGCTGCCCCTCGGCCTGCGCGGCTACCGGATGGCGGACGTGGACGACGTCCTCGGCCGGCTCGGCGCGGAACTGGCCGAGCGGGACGCGCGGATCGCGGAGCTGGAGGCGGCGCTGGCCGGGGCCCAGGCGACCGCGGTCTCCTCCCCCGACCTCTTCAAGAAGCCGGGAGAGGACAGCGGCCGATGACCGGCGGCACGGTGGAGGGTCCCGACGGGCGGCCGCGCTGCCCCTGGGGCATGTCCACGGAGGGCTACGTCGCGTACCACGACTCCGAGTGGGGCCGGCCGGTCCGCGGCGACGACGCGCTGTTCGAGCGGCTGAGCCTGGAGGCGTTCCAGTCGGGGCTGTCCTGGATCACGATCCTGCGGCGGCGCGAGGGCTTCCGCGCCGCGTTCGCCTCGTTCAAGATCGCGTCCGTGGCGGAGTTCACCGACGCGGACCGCGAGCGGCTGCTCGCCGACCCGGGCATCATCCGCAACCGCGCCAAGATCGACGCGACCCTCGCCAACGCCCGGGAGCTGGCAAGCTGGCCGGCCGGTGAGCTGACCACCCTGATCTGGTCCCACGCCCCCGACCCGCCGCGCCCGGCACCCAGGACGTCGGCCGACATCCCGGCGGTCACGGACGAGTCGACGGCGCTGGCGAAAGACCTGAAGAAGCGGGGCATCCGCTTTGTGGGCCCCACCACCGCCTATGCCCTGATGCAGGCCTGCGGCCTGGTCAACGACCACCTGGCCGACTGCGCGTTCCGTACGCGCTGAGGACGCCCTGAGGTCGGCCACTTCAAGCCCGTCCGGCGATCGAGGACGAACCGGCAGCCGGCCGGACCCGGCGACCCGGACAGGGCCCGCCGCCGTCAGTGGCCCACGTACACCGGCTTCTGCTTCGCCAGGAACGCCCGCACCGCGATCGCGTGGTCGTCCGAGGCGCCCGCCTTCGACTGGAGCTCGTCCTCCTTCTCCAGCGTCTCGGCCAGCGTGTGCGCCGCCCCGTACGCCAGCGATTCCTTCAGCGCCGCGTACGCGAAGGTCGGGCCCGAGGCCAGCGCGCGGGCCACCGCGGCGGCCTCGGCCGCCAGGTCGGCCGCCGGGACCAGCTTGTTGACCATGCCCCACTCGTACGCCTCAGCCGCCGCGACCGAGCGCGGGAACAGCAGCAGATCCGTCGCCCGGCTCCGCCCGACCAGCCGGGGCAGGGTCCACGAGACGCCCGAGTCCGCGGTCAGCGCGACCCCCGCGAAGGCCGTGTTGAACGAGGCCGTGTCCGCCACCACCCGGTAGTCCGCCGCCAGGGCGAAGCCCAGTCCCGCGCCCGCCGCGACCCCGTTGACCCCCGCCACCACCGGCTTGGGCATCCCGGTGATCGCCCGCAGGATCGGGTTGTAGTGCTCCCGTACGGTCGTCATCGTGCCGCCGGTGCCCGTGGCCCGGTCCGCTTCGAGCAGGGTGGTGTGCTCCTTCAGGTCCTGCCCCACACAGAACGCCCGGTCGCCCGCGGCGGTCAGCAGCACGGCCCGTACGGAGGTGTCGTCGGCGGCGGCCGCCAGCGCGTCCCTGAGAGCGGCCTTGGCCTCGACATTCAGCGCGTTCATGGCCTCGGGCCGGTTGATCGTGATCGTTGCCAGTCCGTCAGTCACGTCGTGCAGCACGGTGTCGGCCATGATCGGGTTCCCTTCGGGGCTCGGGCAGTCCTGTCCGGCCCCAGCATGGCGGAGATCACCGGCGCCGGGCATGTGACCTGCGTCTAAGAATGCCGGGCCGCCGTCGGGCGGACGGTGGCGAAGTATCGCAGGCGGATCGCCGAATTGAGTGGTTTTGCGGGAGCGCGTTGCACAAGCGATGCCGCCCGATGTTGGTCATCGGGTCCCGCCATGCGGGATAATGGGCTGGAAGCAATGTGTTCGATGCCGGTGACACAGCGCCTGTGATGGGGCCGCCGGCTGCGATGAGCTGGTTTCAGGAAGGGGAACGAGCATGGCGGCCATGAAGCCGCGAACGGGCGACGGCCCGCTCGAGGTGACCAAGGAGGGGCGGGGCATCGTCATGCGCGTTCCGCTCGAAGGCGGCGGTCGGCTTGTCGTCGAGCTGACTCCGGACGAGGCGGATGCGCTGGGCGACGCGCTGAAGAAGGTCGTCGGCTGAGCGAGAGGCTCACAGTCTTCGGGGTGCACGGCCACCCGCGGACCGGCACCGGCTCTGCCCCGGCACGGACGAGACTCCGTACCGGGGCAGCGTCATGTCCCGGTGTCTCATTTCGTACGTACGGTGACTGCCCACCGGGTGCGTACGGTGACCCGCGTCAGCCCCGCCGTACCGCGCACAGCAGCCCGTCGCCCACCGGCAGCAGCGACGGCAGCAGCTCCTGGCTCTCCCGTACGGTTCTCAGCAGCTCCCGCAGCCGCAGCACCTCCGCCGGCTGGGCCGCCGAGTCGACCGTCCTGCCGTCCGCGAAGACCCCCTCGAAACAGACGAGTCCGCCGGGCCGCAGCAGCCGCAACGATTCAGCGAGATAGTCGAGGCACTCCAGCCGGTCGCCGTCGCAGAAGACCAGGTCGTATCCGCCGTCGGCCAGCCTCGGCAGTACGTCGAGGGCCCGGCCGGGGATGAACCGCGCGCGGTTCCCGGCGAAGCCGGCCGCGCGGAAGGTCTGCCGGGCGAACTGCTGCCGCTCGGGCTCGGTGTCGACCGTGGTCAGAACGCCGTCCGGACGCATGCCCAGCAGCAGATACGTCCCCGAGACCCCGGTGCCGGTGCCGATCTCGGCCACCGCCTTCGCGTCCAGTGTGGCGGCCAGCAGACGCAGCGCGGCTCCGGTGCCTGGTGACACCGAGCGAAGCCCTGTCTCACGGGCCCGGTCCCGGGCCCAGCGAAGTGCTTCGTCCTCGGCGACAAAGGCGTCGGCGAACGCCCAGCTCGTCTGCCGGTTGGCGGTAATGTCCCTCTCCTTGTCCCCGTTGGCGGCGCAACGGTGACTGTATCCGCTGCGCCCGGGAACCCGCAGATGGGACCGGGCGTTATGCAGGGGTGTGGCCCCCTCGTGATCAGCGCGGTTCGGCAGGGGGAGCCGGTCCGAATTTCGCGTAAAGATTCTTATCCGGAGCTAACGGGCGGAGTGGCTATGGTAGGGGCTCCACTGGACACCACCAGAGCCGATAGGGGAGGTGCGGCTGAGCCTGTGGATCGGGGAGGAGTGCTCACGCGCTGTCTCAGGTCGGCCGGCAAGCCGAAATCCGTGACCAACTTCGCTGACCGTTCTCGCTCTACCGACTCCGCAGTTACCGCGACCTTCGCATCGGATGCGGAATCGCTGGCGTGGACGCCTCCCACCTGGGAGGAGATCGTCAGCACGCACAGCGGACGCGTCTATCGCCTCGCCTATCGTCTCACGGGCAATCAGCACGACGCCGAGGACCTGACCCAGGAAGTCTTCGTCCGGGTGTTCCGCTCGCTGTCGACGTACACCCCCGGCACCTTCGAGGGCTGGCTGCACCGGATCACCACCAATCTCTTCCTCGACATGGTCCGCCGCAAGCAGCGGATCCGGTTCGACGCGCTCGGGGACGACGCCGCGGAGCGGCTGCCCAGCCGCGAGCCCTCGCCCCAGCAGGCCTTCCACGACACCCACTTCGACGCGGATGTGCAGCAGGCGCTGGACACCCTCGCGCCCGAGTTCCGCGCCGCCGTGGTGCTCTGTGACATCGAGGGCCTGTCGTACGAGGAGATCGCGGCCACGCTCGGCGTGAAGCTCGGCACGGTACGGAGCAGGATCCACCGGGGCCGCTCGCATCTGCGCAAGGCGCTCCAGCACCGTTCGCCCGAGGCCCGAGCCGACCAGCGCGCCTTTGTGAGCGTGGCCGGGGAGGGCGGAGCGGCGTGAGTGGCACAAGTCCGACCCCCGCCGAACAGCACCTGGGCGACCGGCTCGCCGCCCTGGTGGACGGAGAGCTGGACCATGACGCCCGCGAGCGGGTGCTGGCCCATCTCGCGACCTGTGCCAAATGCAAGACGGAGGCCGACGCTCAGCGACGGCTCAAGAGTGTCTTCGCCAAGACCGCGCCGCCCGCGCCTTCCGCGGGACTTCTCGCCCGCCTTCAAGGACTGCCCGGCGGGGCTCCGGGAGATGATGACAGCGGAAAGGGGCTGTTCGACGGGGGGCGCTTTGGTGAGGGCGTCTTCGGTGTGCGGACGGACGGCTTCGGTTATGTCCCGGCGGGTGCGCATGCCGGCGCGCTGTCCGGCGGCTCCGGTTTCCGTATCCATGAGGTCGCCCGCCAGGAGGCCGAGCGCTCGCCGTGGCGCGGACGGCGCTTCGCCTTCGCCGCCGCCAGCGCGGTGTCCTTCGCGGCGATGGCCCTCGGCGGCACGATGCCGCTCGGTACGGCTGCCGATGCCCTGCCCAGGGGTACGGGGAACAATGTGACGCCCATGCGGGCCCCCGGCACCACCCCGGCGGGCACCGAGCCCGGCCGGCGCCAGGGCGGCGGACTTCTGCCGTATTCGCTGGACCGCCCGACTGGAGCGGCTCCTCCCGGTGTCTTCCAGACACAGACCCTTGCCGAGCACGCCTTCCCGACGGGCTTTCTCGGGGGCGGGGCGCAGTCACCGCTGATACGGCCCGCGGGCCCGGCCGTCCAGATCGACGCGGCCTCCGGGATCAGCCCCACCGCCACCCCGAACCCCACCCAGCTCGCGGCGCCCACACTGCCCGCGAGCGCGCTCTCGGCCCGGCGCTGAGCGGACCCCTGCGCGGACCTTCGTAAACCTGGTTGAATCCTTGCAGGGGTGCCTCTCGCGGGGCGCGGAACGGCAGTTGCGGGGAGAGCATGGACGACGGGAAGCCCACCGGACCCAAGGCGAAGTGGTGGAGCCGTCCGCCGGAGGGGCGTGCGGTACCACAGGGCCCGGAGGTGCCACCGGCCCGGAGCGGCGAGGCGGCAGCCGGGGCGGCCGAGGTCACGGCGCAGTTGCCTCCCGTTACCGACGAGGCGTCAGCGCCCGGTGCGCACACCGCCGGGCATGCCCCGCTCCCCGCCGAGCGCGCGCCCATGCCCGTGGACCATGCGCCGATGCCCGCCGAGCAGGCTCCGGCGCCCGCCGACGCGGCTCCGGCTCCCGCTTCCGTACAGCAGGCGCAGGGGCGCCCGCAGCCGCTGCATGAGCCCGACGTGTACAGCACACCGCCCTACGGCGGTCCCGGCCCCTGGGCGCCCGCACCGCCCGTACAGCTCCCGACCCCGGCACACGGCACCCCGCTGCCGCCGCCGTACGCGAGCCCCCAGAACCACCAGAGCGCGCAGAGCGGGCTCAACTACCCGCCGCCGCAGCCGCCGCACCAGGGGCAGCACCCTGCCCCCACCCAGCCGCTCCCGCAGCCCGCCCAGTCTGCCCAGGCTGCCCAGTCCGGGCAGTGGCTCCAGTACGACCCGTGGAACACCGCCGCCCCGGTCCAGCCCCTCACCCACCCCGGCGAGCCGCGCAGGACCAGGCGCCGCCGGGCCGGTGCCGCGGGCGCGGTCCTGCTCCTGCTCTGCGGCTGTGTCCTGGGCGGTGCGGTCGGCGCGTACATCGAGCGCAACGGCGGCTTCACCACCGTCGAACTCCCGCAGGCCGACCGGGAGTCCGGCGGCCGCGCCCCCGACAGCGTCGCGGGCATCGCCGCCAGCGCCCTGCCCAGCGTCGTCACCCTGCATGTCAGCGGCAGCGACGAACAGGGCACCGGCACCGGCTTTGTCCTGGACCGGCAGGGCCACATCCTGACGAACAACCATGTCGTCCAGCCCGCGGGATCCTCCGGCGAGATATCGGTCACGTTCAGCGGCGGCCAGACCGCCAGAGCCGAGCTGGTCGGCAAGGACAGCGGTTACGACCTCGCCGTGGTCAAGGTCACCGGAGTCTCCGGGCTGAAGCCGCTCCCGCTGGGCAACTCCGACAATGTCCGGGTCGGCGATCCGGTCGTGGCCATCGGCGCCCCCTTCGACCTGTCCAACACCGTGACCTCCGGGATCATCAGCGCCAAGGAGCGCCCCATCACCGCGGGCGGCGAGAGCGGCGACGGCAGCGATGTGAGCTATGTCGACGCCCTCCAGACCGACGCCCCCATCAACCCGGGCAATTCGGGTGGCCCGCTGGTCGACACCCGGGCCCGGGTCATCGGTATCAACAGCGCCATCCGCGCCGCCGACAGCGGCACCGGCCTCGGCGGCGGCCAGTCGGGATCCATCGGCCTCGGCTTCGCGATACCCATCAACCAGGGCAAACGCGTCGCCGAGGAGCTGATCAACACCGGCAAGGCCACGCACCCCGTGATCGGGGTCAGCCTGGACATGGAGTACGCGGGCGACGGCGCCCGGGTCGGCACCGAGGCAGCCGGCGGCGGCCCCGCGGTGACCGCCGGCGGCCCCGGCGCCAAGGCCGGCATCAAGCCGGGCGATGTGATCACCCAGGTCGACGGCCAGCGCGTGCACAGCGGTGAGGAGCTGATCGTCAAGATCCGCGCCCACCGCCCCGGCGACCGGCTGGAGCTGACCCTGCTGCGCGGCGGCAGGGAGCGGACCCTGACGGTGGCTCTGGGCTCGGCGGACGGGAGCTGACGGTGGTGCGGCCGGCCGGTGACGTGCGGACGGCACCTGCCGGTCACCCGAAGGTACCGCCCGGACAGGTGCGCCAGGTACCGTGGAGCGGCCCGGACCTCGACCACTTCAGGCCAGGACGGCCCCCGCTTCCGTCCGCGGACATGGAGAACAACAAGGAGCAGCAAGGTGTTCAATGACATCGGCGCACTTGAGCTGGTCACGATCGTGGTCCTCGCCGTGCTCGTGTTCGGTCCTGAGAAGCTGCCCAAGGTCATCCAGGACGCCTCCCGCTTCATCCGGAAGATCCGTGAGTTCTCCGAGAGCGCCAAGGAGGACATCCGCTCCGAGCTGGGCCCGGAGTTCAAGGACTTCGACTTCGAGGACCTCAACCCCAAGACGTTCGTCCGCAAGCAGCTCATGGACAACGACGAACTGGGGCTGAAGGAGATCCGCAGCAGCTTCGATCTCCGCAAGGAGATGGCGGATGTGGCCGACGCGGTGAACGGCCATGAGAGTGGCCCGGTGAAGGACGCCCCGGTGGCCCCCGTCGGGTCGGCGAACGGTTCCTCCGGCACTCCCGACCTGCTCAAGAAGCGTGAGACGCCGGTTCGCGACGACCGTCCGCCCTTCGACGCAGACGCCACCTGAGCGCCTTCAATCCCAGCGCGCCGCCATGGGGTGGCTATCCTCCATCTGTCCGGCAGTGAGGCGCCCGTAGGGGGCGGGCCGCTCCGGACGCACGAGATCGAGGAGGCGCCGGCCAGATGGAGACGACGAGCCGGGCTGGGGCGTGGAGCGCCAGCTCATCCACCGTCGGGGGAGTGGCGGCGGTCGCCCGCCGCACGGTCGCGGAGTATCTGCGCGCGCCGTTCCCGTGGTACGGACTGGATGAGGCGTTCACCGGGCCCCGCTGGCTGATGCAGGTCGGAGCCACGGCCGACGGAACGGTTCGCCACGGCGCCACCGGCCATGGGGAGGAGCCGTCGATAAGGCCGGACCCCGCGGTGGACACGGACCGCTTCGCGGTGGTGATCACGGTCGCCACCAGCCCCGAGCGCCGCAGCGGTGACGGCGGCCACCTGGACGCCACCACGGCCTCCTCGGCCGCCTGGCTGGCTGGCTCGGGGCTGCTGTCCTCGACCTGGCCCCCGCAGCTCGACCACGCCCTGCGCGACGACTGGCTGAACCAGCAGACGGAGATCGCGTTCGAGCTGGCCGACGATCTGGAAGGGTCCGCCTGGTCGTCCCTGGCGCTGCCGGTCGACGGGGTGCCGACGCCCTTCCACTACCGCGAGTCCGAGTACGGCTGGGTGCTGGCGGGGTCGACGGGCGGCCAGGTGCATCTGGGGGCCTACGGCCGTGGGATGAGCGCGTACGGCCTGGGCTTCTCGGTGATCGAGGACATCCGCGCGTACGACGAGTAACACCGGGCACGAGCACGCATGTGTAAGGGGCGACCGCAAAAGCGGCCGCCCCTTACACATGGACTGCACACAGGCCTATGGAGCCTCAGAACTTATTGCGCGGGGTGATCCCCAGCGACATGCCCGCGAGCCCGCGCTGCCGCCCGCCCAGCGTCGCCGCGACCTCCCGCAGCGCCACCGCCGCGGGCGAGTCCGGGTCCGAGAGCACAATGGGCTTGCCCTCGTCGCCGCCCTCCCGCAGCCGTACGTCGATGGGGATCGCGCCCAGGACCGGCACCGTCGCGCCCGTCGTCTTCGTCAGCCCCTCGGCGACCAGCTTGCCGCCGCCGGTGCCGAAGACATCGATGATCTCGTCGCAGTGCGGACAGGGCAGACCCGACATGTTCTCGACCACGCCGACGATCTTCTGATGGGTCTGTACGGCGATGGACCCGGCCCGCTCCGCCACCTCGGCCGCGGCCTGCTGCGGGGTCGTGACCACCAGGATCTCCGCGTTCGGCACGAGCTGCGCCACCGAGATCGCGATATCGCCCGTCCCCGGCGGCAGATCGAGCAGCAGGACATCCAGATCGCCCCAGTACACATCCGCGAGGAACTGCTGGAGCGCGCGGTGCAGCATCGGCCCGCGCCACACCACCGGCGAGTTGCCCGGGGTGAACATCCCGATCGAGATCACCTTCACACCGTTCGCCGACGGCGGCATGATCATGTTCTCGACCTGGGTGGGCCGGCCGTCCGCGCCGAGCATCCTGGGCACGCTGTGGCCGTAGATGTCCGCGTCGACGACACCGACCTTCAGCCCGTCGGCCGCCATCGCCGCGGCGAGATTGACCGTCACCGAGGACTTGCCGACGCCGCCCTTGCCCGACGCCACCGCGTACACCCGGGTCAGCGAGCCCGGCTTCGCGAAGGGCACCTCGCGCTCGGCGGTGCCCCCGCGCAGCGACGACGTCAGCTCGCGCCGCTGCTCGTCGCTCATCACGTCCAGCGTCACGGCGACCCGGGTGACGCCCTCGACCCGGGCGACCGCGTCCGTCACGCTCCGGGTGATGGTGTCCCGCATCGGGCAGCCGGCCACCGTCAGATAGACCGTGACGGCCACCGTGCCGTCCTCGGCGATCTCCACCGATTTGACCATGCCGAGATCGGTGATCGGCCGGTGGATCTCGGGGTCGTTCACCGTCGCGAGCGCCGCGCGCACCGCCTCTTCGGCGGGGACGGAGGTTCCGTACGTGTCGGTAGCCATACCGAGATGGTACGGCGCCGGGTGCCACCGGGGGAAAGGCCGCCCGCGCGGCCCGTGCGAAAAGCCCTCACGGTCGCCGGCGACCGGTCTCAGTGATCGGAGTCCTCACGGCCGCGCACGGTCTCGGGCGGGAACACCACCCGGTGCTCCACCATGTCCCGTACCAGATCCTGGAGTTCGGAGCGGATCCAGTCCCGGGTGGCGACCTCGCCCAGGCCCATCCGCAGCGCCGCGATCTCCCGGGTCAGATACTCCGTGTCCGCGATGGAGCGCTCGTTCTGCTTGCGTTCCTGCTCCTGGGTGACCCGGTCCCGGTCGCCCTGGCGGTTCTGCGCCAGCAGGATCAGCGGCGCGGCGTACGAGGCCTGGAGCGACAGCATCAGGGTCAGGAAGATGAACGGATACGGGTCCCAGCGCAGCCAGTGCGGCGCGGTGACGTTCCAGACCAGCCAGACGATGATGACCAGGGTCATCCAGACGATGAAGCGGCCCGTCCCCAGGAACCGCGCGATCCGCTCCGACAGCACCCCGAAGGCCTCGGGATCGTACTCGGGCAGCAGTCTGCGCCGGGGCGCCAGCGGCTGGTCGAGCCGGCTCCGGCCGCCCCGCGACAGCGCCGTCGAGCCGCCGACGGTCCTCGCCCGCTCCCGGACGCCCTCCTTCTCCGAACGCTCACTCGCCACCGGCCACCGCCTCTTCCACCCCGCGGTAGTCCGTCTCGCGCCAGTCCTCCGGCAGCAGGTGGTCGAGTACGTCGTCGACGGTCACCGCGCCCAGCAGCGCCCCGCTGTCGTCCACCACCGGCGCCGAGACCATGTTGTACGCGGCGAGGAAGCTGGTGATCGCCGAGAGCGGGGTCTCCGGGTCGAGCGGCGGCAGATCGCTGTCCACGATCGAGCTGACCAGGGTGTACGGCGGGTCCCGCAGCAGCCGCTGGAAGTGCACCGTCCCCAGATACCGGCCCGTCGGCGTCTCGTCCGGCGGGCGGCACACATAGACCTGCGCGGCGAGCGCGGGGGAGAGGTCCTGCTGCCGCACCCGGGCCAGCGCGTCCGCGACCGTCGCGTCCGGGCGCAGCACGATCGGGTCGGTCGTCATCAGCCCGCCCGCGGTCCGCTCCTCGTATGCCATCAGCCGCCGTACGTCCGCCGCGTCGTCCGGCCGCATCAGCGTCAGCAGCCGCTCCTTGTCCCCCTCGGGCAGCTCGGAGAGCAGATCGGCCGCGTCGTCCGGGTCCATCGCCTCCAGGACATCGGCCGCGCGCTCCTCCTCCAGTTTGCCGAGGATCTCCACCTGGTCGTCGCCGGGCAGCTCCTCCATGACATCCGCGAGCCGGTCGTCGTCCAGTGCCGCGGCCACCTCCACCCGCCGCTTCGGGGTGAGATGGTGCAGCGCGTTGGCGAGGTCCGCCGGGCGCAGCCGCTCGAAGGTGGCGACCAGGCTCTCCGCGCCCTGCCCCTCCTCCTCCAGCGAGAAACCGGTGACCGCCGACCACTCGACGGTCAACGCCTCCCCGCGCCGCCGCAGCGCGCCGCCCTTCCTGCCCCGCCGTACATAGACCTTGTCGATCTCCCAGTCGCGGCGGGCCGGGAGCTGCCGGACCGCCACATCGAGGACCGTCACCTCCTCGCCGCTGTCCGCCAGCCGCACCCGCCGGTCGAGCAGCTCGCCGAGGACCAGCCGCTCGGTGGGGCGCTGCTCGAAGCGCCGTACGTTCAGCACGCCCGTGGTGATCACCTGGCCCGACTCGATCCCGGTGACCCGGGTCATGGGAAGGAAGATCCGGCGCCGGCTGAGCACCTCGACGACCAGACCGAGCAGCCGCGGCGGCCGGCGGCCGACCCGCAGCATCGCCACCAGATCGCGGACCCGCCCCACCTGGTCGCCGTTGGGATCAAAGACCGGCACACCGGCGAGATGCGAGACGAAGATCCGAGGGGCGCCGGCAGCCATCGCACGCGCCTCCTTGTTTCCTGAACGGTCCCTGAATGTCCTTCTATCCAGCGCGATTACGGGTTCAGGCTAGCCCGTACCAGTGCGCCGCGCCCTGGCGGAACGGTCCGTACGGCGTGCGTACGGCTCTCTGTCGAGCGGCCGGGACAGCCCGGGTACGCTGCCGTCTGCCACCCGCCACCGCGTATGAGAGGCAGTGCGTCTGTGTCCCTTCTCCTGTCGTCCGGCCGTTCGCGCCGGGCCGCTCTCCCCGTCGCGCTCTGCGTGGGGCTGGCCGCGGTACTCACGGCGTGCGGTGAGGATCCGGACAAGGGAACCAACGGCCTGGGGAAGCTCTCCGCCACCGAGATCGAGAGAAAGGCGCAGTCCGCGGCGGCCACCGCGACCGCGGTCCGGCTCTCCGGCTCACTGGTGACCGGCGGCGAGACCTACAAGCTCAATATGCAGCTCAAGAAGAGCGGCGGTATCGGGACCGTCACCTCGAAGGACAGCACCTTCCAGCTCCTGCGCATCGAGGACGAGCTGTATCTGAAGGCCGACGCCGGCTTCTGGAGCCACGCGGACGGCGGCGGCGAGGGTGAGGAGCCCACCGAGGAGGATGTCTCGGCGGCCGAGAAGCTGAGCGACAAGTACGTGAAGGTCCCGGAGGACGACTCCTCGTACAAGCAGCTCAGCGGCTTCACGGACAAGCGGGTGCTGCTCGACGGGATACTGTCGCTGCACGGCAAGCTGACCAAGGGCGACCGCGCCAGGATCGGCGGCCTGCGGACGATCAAGGTCAACGGCGGCGAGGGCGACGGCGGGACGCTGGACGTCTCGCTGGAGGGCGTGCCGTACCCGCTGCAACTGGTACGCGCGGGCGGCGCCGGTACGGTCACGCTGTCCGACTGGGGCAAGGACTTCGTGCTGGAAGCGCCGTCCAAGGGGGAGACCGTCGACTACGGCAGCCGCCTGCCGAAGACCGACGAGCAGAACTAGAACGAGCGCCGGGCGGGACCAGGACTCAGACCGGCTTCGGCTGCTCACTCGTCTTCGAGCGCCGGGCGGACCGGTTCCTGACGGGAGCGGATTGGCGAGTGGTCGCCACTGTCGGCAGCGGCACCGCGGCCAGCGAGCCCGACGGCAGCTCGGTGATCACCTCGCGGGGCGTCAGCCGCAGCACCCGGCACTCACGCGCCCACCGTTCCGGCATCCGCTCGGCGTCCGGAGCGTTGAGCCGCTTGCTCTTGAGCTCGGCGACGGCCGCCTCCCAGGCCTCCGAGCGCGGCGCCAGCTCCGTGATGTCCGCCGTCCAGGCCACCAGCCGGCCGCCCTTGTCCTTGCTGCGTACGGTCACCTCGGCCGTGGAGCCGTCGGCGAGGCCGGGCAGCGGCTGCTCGCCGGCGCCGTCCCCGACCAGATAGGCGGCGCCCTCGTACCAGATGTGCCACAGCGCGCGGCCGGGCCCCGGACCCCGTACCCAGATGAGGCCGGACTTCTTGGTGGCCTCCTCGACAAGCGCCTGGCCGAGCCGCGGATCTGTCATGCCCGCAGCTTAGCCAGCACGCCGGACCCCCCTCTACAGCCAGCCGTTGCGCTTGAGGGTGCGATGGATCGTCACACAGACGACCGCGATCGCGCCCAGCACCATCGGGTAGCCGAACTTCCAGTGCAGCTCCGGCATGTGATCGAAGTTCATGCCGTACACCCCGCAGATCGCCGTCGGTACGGCGATGATGGCCGCCCAGGACGTGATCTTGCGCATGTCCTCGTTCTGCGCGACGGTCGCCTGCGCGAGATTGGCCTGGAGGATCGAGTTCAGCAGTTCGTCGAAGCCGATCACCTGCTCGTGCACCTGCGCGAGATGGTCGGCGACATCGCGGAAGTACTTCTGGATGTCGGGGTCGACCAGCCGCATCGGCCGCTCGCTCAGCAGCTGCATCGGCCGCAGCAGCGGCGAGACGGCCCGCTTGAACTCCAGCACCTCACGCTTGAGCTGGTAGATCCGCCCGGCGTCGGAGCCGCGCGGACTGCCCTTCGCGGGCGCCGAGAACACATCGATCTCGACCTCGTCGATATCGTCCTGGACGGCCGACGCCACCGCGATGTACCCGTCCACGACATGGTCCGCGATGGAGTGCAGCACCGCCGAGGGCCCTTTGGCCAGCAGTTCGGCGTCCTCCTCCAGCCGGTGGCGCAGGGCGCGCAGCGAGCCCTTGCCGCCGTGCCGGACGGTGATCACGAAGTCCCGTCCTGTGAAGCACATCACCTCACCGGTGTCCACGACCTCGCTGGTCGCCGTCAGTTCGGTGTGCTCGACGTAGTGGATGGTCTTGAAGACGGTGAACAGGGTGTCGTCGTACCGCTCCAGCTTGGGCCGCTGATGCGCCTGCACCGCGTCCTCCACCGCCAGCGGGTGCAGCCCGAACTCGGCCGCGATACCGGCGAATTCCTCCTCGGTCGGCTCATGGAGGCCGATCCAGGCGAAGCCGCCGCCCTCCCGTACCCGCAGCATCGCCTCGTGCGGCGTGACACACGGGTCCTCCATCACCCGGCGGCCCTTGCGGTAGACCGCGCAGTCCACCACCGCGCTGGAGGCGGACGGGTCCCGGGTGGGGTCGTACGAGTCGTACTTGCTGTAGGCGGCGGCGGTCCTGCGCAGGGCCGGGCGGACCGCTGCGCGCAGGTCTCGGATCATCGACATGGCGGGCTCCTTCACGGAGAGGCCGTCGGCGAGGTGGCACAGCCCGGAATGGGGACGTGGTGCATACGTCCGCAAAGCGGGCGGCACCGCGGGGTCGCGGTGACGGCGTTCGCTACAGACAGGCTGAAAACACAGGCGAGAGGGCAAGAGCGTGAGAACGAGAGGAAAGGACGCTCTTCCGTCGTGCGGGAGGCCGTGCCTGGACTGCCGGGGCCTCAGATCCCCGGGACCCGGATCACCGGGAAGAGAGCGGGGCGGAAGAGCGGTTGGTACTGGCCGGGTGACTTCGATCCACCGCAGCCCCACCTCCTCCGGCCGGTCCCCCGTGGGGGACGACGTGTCATCGGGACTTGGAGAGCGGCGCTCTGCGCACACTGTCCCGACCAGCGGCCAAGACTATCAGCCGACAGACGTCAATCTCTTCCTCTGCCCGATTCCGTAGCGATCTATGCTCCGCGTATGGCAGAAATTCTCGCTCTGGTCGAGGCCAGGCTGCGTACGGCGCTGGGCGAACCGGACGCGCGGGCCGCGGTCACCTTCCTGGGGACGGACCGTATCGAGGTGCTCCGCTTCCCGGACTCCGGGAGCGGCTCCAGTGGCTCTCATGGCTCCCATGACGGCGCTGATGTGGTGCGGTACGTCACACTCGGAATGTCGGCGCAGCCCATGGCCGACCCCTCCGCCGTACTGGCCGACCTCGTGAAGGGCCCCCGCGCCGAGCTGCTCCTGACGGTACGGGCCGGGCTCGCCGACACCGACCGGGTGCTGCGCCCGCTCGCCGTACTCGCCGCGTCACCGCAGGTCGAGGGCGTGGTCATGGCCTCGGGCGGCTCCCTGGACCTGGGCGGACCGCTCTGGCCGGGGGCGCCCTTCCACTCCGTACTGATCGGGGAGTCCGGCGGGCTGGTGCCGGATCTGGAGCTGGACGCGCCCCTGGAGCCCGTACGGTTTCTGCCGCTGCTGCCGATGACACCCAACGAGGCGGCGTGGAAGCGGGCACGGGGCGCGCGGGAGCTTCAGGAGCGCTGGCTGGCGCACGGCACGGATCTGCGCGATCCGCTGCGCCGTTCCGTACCGTTGGACTGATGCTGGACTGATGGCGATGTGTGGACCGGCGGTGCGACCGATGGACCGGATCATGGCGCTCATGGCGCGCGGAAGACTTTGTATCGTTCCACCGGGACGTACTCGGTCCGGACGGGTGATCGTCCTTGACGCGACGTCGGCCGGGGAGGACCGTGGGGCGCTATGAGGGGCGAACCCAGTTGCCCGAAGTGCGGTGGCCGGGTCAGGGCGCCCGGTCTTTTCGCCGACTCCTGGCAGTGTGATGTGCACGGCACCGTGCATCCGCTCCAGCCCGTGATACCGCCCAGCGTCGAGGCCCTCGGTGTGGTGGTGCACCGTGCGCGGGTCCCGGTGTGGATGCCCTGGCCGCTGCCCGTCGGCTGGCTCTTCACCGGAGTGGCGTACGCGGGGGACGACCGCAGCGGGGGCCGGGCCACCGCCGTCGCCTGCTCGGGTCCAGGACCGCTCGGCGGCATGGGGGAGCTGCTGCTCGTCGCGGAGGAGCTGGGGGTGGGGCTGGGGGCGCGGTACGCCGGGATGGACGGCCCCGATCCCGGACCGCACATCGGAGTCGACAAACCCCCGCAGGCCAAGCTGCTCGCCGCGGGCCGGCCCACCCCTCTGTGGCATGTCGCCCAGGCCCCCGACGACCGGGCGGTGTTCGCGGGTGAGGCGCTCGGACTGTGGCTGTGGGCGATCGTCTGGCCGGAGCAGTCGGGGCTGCTGCTCTACGACGAACTGGTGCTGACCGACCTGCGGGACGCGGGCGCCGAAGTGGAACTGCTGCCGTGCGGGGCGCTGTCACCCCGGCTGTTGTCCTGACCGCCGCGTTCCCTCGTGCCTCCTGTCGCCCTGTGTGCCTCGGGCGGCATCGTGGACGGCAGCGATCCGGGGGTGTCCGAGCCCCCCCGTTATCCTTGAGGTCCTTGAACGCCCGATGTGAGCGCCCGTTGTGAGCGCCCGCACGGGTGTCAGCCCGGGAATGTCCGTCCCAGCCTCCGGAGTCCGCCTCGTGCGCATCGATCTGCACACCCACTCCACCGCCTCGGACGGTACGGACACCCCGGCCGAGCTGGTCCGTAACGCGGCCGCGGCGGGGCTCGATGTCGTCGCGCTCACCGACCACGACTCCACCCGCGGCCATGCCGAGGCGACCGCCGCGCTCGCGGACCTCGACCGGGACCTCACTCTCGTCACCGGCGCCGAACTCTCCTGCCGGCTCGACGGCATCAGCCTGCACCTGCTCGCGTATCTCTTCGACCCGTACGAGCCCGAGCTGCTGCGCGAACGCGAGCTGGTACGGGACGACCGCATACCCCGGGCACGCACCATGGTCGGCAAGCTCCAGGAGCTGGGCGTCCCGATCACCTGGGAGCAGGTCGCCCGGATCGCCGGCGACGCCTCGCTCGGCCGCCCGCACATCGCCACCGCGCTCGTCCAGCTCGGTGTGGTCGAGACCGTCTCCGACGCCTTCACCCCCGAGTGGCTCGCCAACGGCGGGCGCGCGTACGCCGAGAAGCACGAGCTGGACCCGTTCGAGGCGATCCGACTGGTCAAGGCCGCGGGCGGAGTCACGGTCTTCGCGCATCCGCAGGCCGTCAAGCGTGGTGAGGTCGTGCCCGACTCGGCCGTCGAGCGGTTCGCCGCCGCCGGTCTCGACGGCATCGAGGTCGACCATGTCGACCACGACGCCCCGACCAGGGCCCGGCTGCGCGCCCAGGCCGCCGATCTCGGGCTGCTGGTCACCGGCTCCAGCGACTACCACGGCAGCAGGAAGCCCGTACCGCTCGGGGCGTACACCACCGATCCGGAGGTCTACGCCGAACTCACCCGGCGCGCCTCCGGCGCCCTCCCGGTCCGGGCCGCGGGCAGCCACCCGTAAGGGGCCGCGCACAGGCTCCCGCAAGCGTGCCCGTACAACAGCCGGCGCCCCCGTACGGGTGATCCGTACAGGGGCGCAGTGTCGGCGTTGTGCGAAGTGGATGCGGGGTTACGAGGCCGTGGATTCGGCGGGGCGGATATAGATGCGCTGGCCCTCGGCGGCGGCCTGCTGCACGATGCGGTTGACGGAGGCGGCGTCCACGACAGTGCTGTCGACAGCGGTGCCGTCGACATCGTCGAGGCGCATGATTTCGAAGCGCACGGGCTTCTCCCTTCGTCTGATCCTCCGGCTGGAGAACTGTGGGTGACGGGATGTCCGTCGATCGGTGCGTGAACGGTTACGTGTAGCTTCAACGGGTTGCCTACTGCAAATATTCCTTAGGCTAAGGAAATTCTTTGGGAGGCTAACTACTGGCGGGTACGGTGTCGTCCACAGAGAATGAAGCGCGTATGAACGAGGCAGAGACCAACCCAGAGAGCACCCCGGAGACCGGCCCCGGGATCGCCGAGATCGCAGCCCGTCTGGAGCGGACGAACGAGCTGCTCCAGCGCATGCTCGCGGAGGTCGCCAAGACCCCGTCCACACATGCCATCTTCGTCGACGCCGGTTACGTCTATGCTGCGGCCGGGTTGCTTGTAGCGGGCACGGAAGACCGGCGCGCCTTTGATCTCGACGCCGAGGGGCTCATCGAGGCCTTCATCGACAAGGCCAGGATCATCTTCGCGGACAGCAGGCTGCTGCGGGTCTACTGGTACGACGGCGCCAGGCGGCGGATCCACACCCCCGAGCAGCAGGCCATCGCGGAGCTGCCCGACGTCAAGGTCAGGCTCGGCAATCTCAACGCCAACAACCAGCAGAAGGGCGTCGATTCACTGATCCGCACGGATCTCGAATCGCTCGCCCGGCACCGCGCCATCAGCGACGCGGCCCTGGTCGGCGGGGACGAGGACCTGGTGTCCGCGGTCGAGGCCGCGCAGGGGTACGGGGCACGCGTCCACCTCTGGGGCATGGAGGCCGGCGAGGGGCGCAACCAGGCCGAGCCGCTGCTCTGGGAGGTCGACAGCCAGCGCACCTTCGACCTGGAGTTCTGTAAGCCGTATGTCACCCGGCGCCCGGTCACCACGTACGAGCACGAGGGCGAGCCGCCGCCCTCCCGCGACCAGGTCCGCTTCATCGGCGCGCAGATCGCGGCGACCTGGCTGGCGGAGCGCGGCCGGGAGTCGATGGTCGAGCTGCTGCCGGGCCATCCGTATCTGCCGGGGCCGGTGGACCAGGACCTGCTGATCGAGGCGGAGAGACTGCTCCAGCGGTCGCTGAGGGGGCATGCGATGCTGCGGCGGGCGCTGCGGGACGGCTTCTGGCAGCACCTCCAGTCGCAGTACTGACCTTTACGCGACTGAACCCTTCGCGGCTCTTGGGGCCCCGGCCGGGTGAGTGCCGGCCGGGTCAGTAGTGGCCGTCCCAGAAGTCCGTCAGCGCGGCGGCGGTCTCCAGCGGCCGGTCGGTGTTGGGGGAGTGCTGCGCCCCCGCGATCACGGTCCTGCGGGCCTTGAGCCGCTCCGCCATCGCGTCGAGCAGCGGCAGCGGCCAGGTGTCGTCGCGCTCCCCGGACAGCACATGCTTGGGCAGCGGCTGTACGGCGGCGAGTTCGGCGACCCGGTCGGGTTCGACGGAGAGCTGGCGGCCGGTGGCGATGAGCTGCGCCGGACTGGTCCGCAGCCAGCGCCTGCGCAGATCCTCGCCGTCGACAGGGGTTTCTTCCGGAGGATCCATCGCACGCATGGCCTCCCACACCTGCGCCATGGACATCGTGGCGAGCGCGTCGCTGAGCAGCTTCACCCGCTCCCGCTGGGCCGGGGCGACCTGCGCGGGCCCGGAGGACATCAGGGTCAGGGTGAGGAACGGGCTCCGGTCCAGCAGCACCGCGGCGCGGGCGATCTGGCCGCCGAGCGAGTGCCCGAGCAGATGGACCGGAGTGCCGACCGCCTCCGCCTGCGCCAGCACATCGGCCGCCAACTCGCCCTGGGTGTACGCCTCTTGGGTGTCCGGCCCCTCGGTCTCGTACTGTCCGCGGCCGTCGACGGCGAGGGCGCGGTAACCGGCCTCGGCGAACGGTTCGAGCATCGAGTTGAAGTCCTCCTTGCTGCCGGTGTACCCGGGCAGCAGAAGCACGGTTGCCTGCGGCTCTCCGGCCGGTCGGCTGTCGAGCACGGCGAACCGGCCGCGCCGGGTCGACAGGGTGCGGGCACGGGCACAGGAGGGCGGGACAAAGCTGGACGGCCGACTCATGCGACGAGGCTAACCGCGCGGCGCAAGCCCGGTGCGATCAGGTCCGTGCCCGACGGGAGAGCACCGGCCGGGCTCCTGGCCGTACGCCGATGGCCCGGCACCCCTTGGTGGGATGCCGGGCCATCGGGTGCTACGGCTGCTGGATCAGCTTTCGGTCTTGGCCGCGGTCGTACGCGTACGGCGGCGGCGCGGCTTCGGTACCGCCTCCGCCTCCGGGGCCTCGGGCCCGTCGGCGGCGGGCTCGACGGCCTTGGCGACGCGGGTACGGCGACGGGGCCTGGCCTCCGCCACCTCCGCCACAGGAGCCTCGGCCGGGTCGGCCACCGCCTCGGCCACGGGCTTGGCGGCCCGGGTCCGTCTGCGCGGCGCGGCCTCGGCGACGGGCGCCTCGGCGGTCACCACCGCCACAGCCCCCTCGGCCGCCTCTCCCGCCTCCGCCACCGGCTTCGCGGCCCGGGTGCGGCGGCGGCGCGGCTTGGGCGCTGCCTCGGCCTCCGGCTCCGCCGGAGCGAGCACGTCCGCCGCGGGGCCCGCCGGGACGGTCTCCAGGACCGCAGCCCCGGCCTCGGCCGCCGCCAGGGCGCCGCTCCGGGTGCGACGGCGGCGGCGCGGAGTGCGCGGCTCGGCCGGCTGCTCCACGGTCACGTCTGCCGGCTCGTCCACCGGAACGGCCGTCTGGAACTGCGGTTCCGCCGTGGCTCCGTCCAGCACGGCCCCGCCACGGGTGCGGCGCCGCTGGCGCGGAGTGCGCGTACGGGCCGGGCGCTCTTCCCGTACCGCGGAAGAGGCCGCCGACTTGCGGCCCCGGCCGCCCGTCTCGCCCAGGTCCTCGACCTGCTCGGCCGAGAGCCCGGCACGGGTGCGCTCGGCGCGCGGCAGCACGCCCTTGGTCCCGGCCGGGATCTTCAGCTCCTCGAACAGGTGCGGGGACGTGGAATACGTCTCCGGCGGGTCCGGGAAACCGAGGTCGAGCGCCTTGTTGATGAGCTGCCAGCGCGGGATGTCGTCCCAGTCGACCAGCGTCACCGCCGTACCGGACGCGCCCGCGCGGCCCGTGCGGCCGATGCGGTGGAGGTAGGTCTTCTCCTCCTCCGGAGACTGGTAGTTGATGACATGCGTCACACCCTCGACATCGATACCGCGAGCGGCGACGTCCGTACAGACCAGGACATCCACCTTGCCGTTGCGGAACGCGCGCAGCGCCTGCTCGCGGGCGCCCTGGCCGAGGTCGCCATGGACCGCGCCGGAGGCGAAGCCGCGCTGGGCGAGCTGGTCGGCGATGTCGGCGGCCGTACGCTTCGTACGGCAGAAGATCATCGCGAGTCCGCGGCCCTCGGCCTGGAGGATGCGGGCGACCATCTCCGGCTTGTCCATGGAGTGCGCGCGGTAGACCCGCTGGGTCGTGTTGGCGACGGTCGCGCCCTCGTCGTCGGGCGAGGTGGCGCTGATGTGCGTGGGCTGCGACATGTACCGCCGGGCGAGCCCGATGACCGCGCCCGGCATGGTCGCCGAGAAGAGCATCGTTTGGCGTTTGGGCGGCAGAAGCTGGATGATCTTCTCGACATCGGGCAGGAAGCCCAGGTCGAGCATCTCGTCGGCCTCGTCGAGCACGAGCGCGCGCACATGCGAGAGGTCGAGCTTCTTCTGGCCCGCCAGGTCGAGGAGGCGGCCCGGAGTGCCGACAATCACATCGACACCCTTCCTGAGGGCCTCGACCTGAGGTTCGTACGCCCGGCCGCCGTAGATGGCCAGCACGCGTACGTTCCGCACCTTGCCGGCCGTGAGGAGGTCATTGGTGACCTGCGTGCACAGCTCGCGGGTGGGGACGACGACAAGCGCCTGCGGTGCGTTGGTGAGCAGTTCGGGCACGGCCCGGCCGGACTCGACGTCGGCGGGGACGGTGACGCGCTCCAGCAGCGGCAGACCGAAGCCGAGCGTCTTGCCCGTGCCGGTCTTGGCCTGTCCGATGACGTCCTTGCCGGACAGTGCGACGGGGAGCGTCATCTCTTGGATGGGGAACGGAGACAGAATGCCGACGGCTTCAAGCGCCTCGGCCGTCTCGGGGAGGATTCCGAGTTCTCGGAAAGTCGTAGTCAGGGTGCTGCCTCTTCTGTGAGACGCGGCGCGAGGCGAACGCTGGGGGTCGTACCGCACCTGGGTACTCGGCCGGCCGTGGGTTGGCCGGATGGCGCGGGACCACTGCCGTCGCTCGAGCGCTCGTGCCGCTGAGGGGGCCCCTCATCTGCGGTCATACGCTGCTGTGCGTACGATCCGCGTGGAGGGCGGTCGGGTCGGAGCCGATCGGGCCACCGACCGGGCATCCTCATGGGGCCTGTCCGAGGAATGGACCCTCGGTCAAAACACTTCCACATACTGCAAGGGCCCGCCGAACGATCAGCAGGCTCTTTATCACTGTACCCCGGAATCGCGCATGTGTGTCGGGGAAAGTTCATGGAGGGCCCGTCCACCAGTGCTGGACAGGCCCTTCCTCCATGCTCACGGCGGACTATTGTGCCGTCCGTGACTCCTCCCCCACAGGGGCTTCTCACCTGGCCGCACAGCGGTCTGATGACGGACGAGCCCTGCCCGGCGCAGTGACGCGCAGTGGTTAGTCTATCGCCACATGTGATGTAAGACAGACGAACTGGAAGGTTGCCGTGGCAGACAGCGAGAACCGAGACAGCGCGAACACGGGGATCGCCGCCCAGAACTGGGACACGGCCTCCGCGCAGCCGCAGTACCGCGCCGCGGTCGTGGATCTCCTCGGGGCGCTCGCCTATGGCGAGCTGGCGGCCTTCGAGCGGCTCGCCGAGGACGCCAAGCTGGCGCCCACCCTCGCCGACAAGGCCGCGCTGGCGAAGATGGCCTCCGCCGAGTTCCACCACTTCGAGCGGCTCAGCGACCGGCTGAAGGCCATCGACGCCGAGCCGACCGACGCGATGGAGCCCTTCGCCAAGGCCCTCGACGACTTCCACCGCCAGACCGCGCCGTCGGACTGGCTGGAGGGCCTGGTCAAGGCGTACGTGGGGGACTCGATCGCCAGCGACTTCTACCGTGAGGTGGCCGCGCGGCTCGACACCGACACCCGCTCCCTGGTGCTCGCGGTGCTGGACGACACCGGCCACGGCAACTTCGCCGTGGAGAAGGTACGGGCCGCGATCGAGGCCGAGCCCCGGGTCGGCGGGCGGCTGGCGCTGTGGGCACGGCGGCTGATGGGCGAGGCGCTGTCGCAGGCACAGCGGGTGGTGGCCGAGCGGGACGCGCTCTCCACGATGCTGGTCGGCGGGGTGGCCGACGGGTTCGATCTCGCGGAGGTCGGCCGGATGTTCTCGCGGATCACCGAGGCGCACACCAAGCGGATGGCCGCTCTGGGACTGGCCGCCTGAGCCCTGGGCTCACCGGACTCTCCGGGCCGTGCGTCAGGACGGCATGGCCCGGTGCAGCGGGCGGCCCGTGGGGCGGATCAGCAGCGACAGCAGGACCGCCCCCACCAGCAGCGCGCCGCCCAGTGTCAGCAGGGTGTGGCCGGGGCCGAGCGCCATGTGCGTCAGATAGGCACCGAAGAGGGCGCCGAGCGGACCGGTGGTGAACACCGTCCGGTACGCGGGGAGCCGGTCGGACAGCAGGTGGGACGCGACCCAGGAGAGACCGAGCCCGAGCAGGGCCGATCCAAGAGCTACCCAGAACACCGCTGATCACCTCACGACACCAGAAAGCACATGGTGGTCCGGACCTTTTGGCCCAGCACGTCACTACCCGCGGTGCACGGAACGCAACCCTCCCGAGATCCCCCGGACACGATCACCGGCACGGTCAGTCGGGTGCCGGGCGGCCGTCCGTACGGCGCAATCCCGGCGCGTACTCCCGTATCAGGGCCCGTACAGCGCGATGGCCCGGCGGGGAGTCCCGCCGGGCCATCACGAAAGTGATCCTCAGAGCGCTACAGCGCGCCGAATCCGACCCGCCGGGTCGTCGGCTCACCGATCTCCACGTACGCGACCCGCTCGGCCGGTACGAGCACCTTGCGCCCCTTGTCGTCGGTGAGGCTGAGCAACTGCGCCTTGCCGGCCAGCGCGTCGGCCACGGCGCGCTCGACCTCCTCGGCGGACTGCCCGCTCTCCAGAACGATCTCCCGGGGCGTGTGCTGCACGCCGATCTTGACCTCCACGGCTATGTCCCTCCGAACGGTCAGTGCGTTGCGCGGTCAGCCGCGCTGTACTCAGCACACACTAGCCCGCGGAAACCACCGGGAATCCACTGGGAAGACGCCGTGCTGAACGCCCGCAGCGAACACGGGGCGTTCAGTGCTGTTCACCGCCGTGCAGCGGGAAGCCCGCGATGCCCCGCCAGGCCAGCGACGTGAGCAGCCGGACCGCCTGGTCGCGGGGGATGGCGGACTCGCTGGAGAGCCAGTAGCGGGCGACCACCTGGGAGACCCCGCCGAGGCCCACGGCCAGCAGCATGGACTCCTCCTTGGAGAGCCCGGTGTCCTCGGCGATCACCTCGGAGATGGCCTCGGCGCACTGGAGCGCGACCCGGTCGACGCGCTCGCGCACCGCCGGTTCGTTCGTCAGGTCCGACTCGAAGACCAGCCGGAACGCGCCGCCCTCGTCCTCGACATAGGCGAAGTACGCGTCCATGGTCGCCTCGACGCGCAGCTTGTTGTCGGTGGTCGAGGCGAGGGCGGTACGGACGGCCTGGAGGAGGGCTTCGCAGTGCTGGTCGAGCAGCGCGAGATACAGCTCCAGCTTGCCGGGGAAGTGCTGGTAGAGGACGGGCTTGCTGACCCCGGCCCGCTCGGCGATGTCGTCCATCGCCGCGGCGTGGTACCCCTGCGCGACGAAGACTTCCTGTGCCGCGCCCAGAAGCTGATTGCGTCGGGCGCGGCGGGGCAGGCGCGTGCCTCGCGGGCGCGCCGCCTCGGTCTGCTCTATGGCTGTCACGCCGCCTCCCAAAAATCGTGCCGTGCGCGCTGTGCGCCGCCCCGCCATCGTACTTTTGGGTAACGGCGCTGTGCGCGGGCGGAACGCAGAATTTCACGGACCGGGACGGCCGCGGTAGCGGGCGGCCGGATCCGAACGAAGACCCTGGCCCACTTCAGAGCACCTGGCGGGGGTCAGCGGTAGCCCTCCTCGTCCTCGTCCAGGTCGACCGCCCGGGCCTGCTCGGCGGCATCGCCCTCACTCACCGTGTCCGGATCGACATGTGTCAGGCGTTCGTCGCCGTGGCGGCGCACCTCGGTGTGCTGCTCCGCGGCGTCGGCCTCGGGGGTCTCCTCGGGCAGTTCGGCGTACTCGTCCTGGTCGTCGGTCTCGAAAGTGTCCGGATCAGTGGGGTCGACCGGCATAAGTGGCCTTTCGCTGACCTTTCTTCGTACAAGCCCTCTTCATGCAGCGTAGAAGCCCGCGATGCCGGGCGCCATGCGGCCTGTGATGGCGAACACACAGTGCCGGGCGTGATCGTCTCGTAACATTGCCGCATGTCTTCGACCGAGCTGCCGGAAACCATTGCCGCCGCCGTGGCTCCGAAGGTGAGTCCCGTACGGGTCGCGGAGGGGGAGACGCTCCGTTCCGTGGCGCTGCCCGGACTCACCCTGACGGTACGGGCACGGCCCGCGACCCGTACGGGAGCGCCGCCCGCGCTGTATGTGCACGGGCTGGGCGGCTCCTCGCAGAACTGGTCGGGGATGATGCCCCTGCTGGCGGACCTGGTCGACGGCGAGGCCGTCGATCTGCCCGGTTTCGGGGACTCGCCGCCGCCGGACGACGGCAATTACTCGGTCACCGGGCATGCCCGCGCGGTGATCCGGCTGCTGGACTCGGGGCGGCGCGGGCCCGTGCATCTCTTCGGGAACTCGATGGGCGGCTCGGTCGCCACCGTGGTCGCGGCGGCCCGGCCGGATCTGGTGCGGACCCTGACACTGGTCTCGCCGGCGCTGCCGGAGATCCGTGTCCAGCGCTCCGCGGTGCCCACCGCGCTGCTGGCGCTGCCCGGGGCCGCCGCGCTGTTCGGCAGGATGACCCGGGAGTGGTCGGCGGAGCAGCGGACGCGGGGCGTCCTCGCGCTCTGTTACGGAAATCCCTCGTCGATCACCGAGCAGGAACTGCGGGACGCGGTGCGGGAGATGGAGCGCCGGCTTCAACTGCCGTATTTCTGGGACGCGATGACCCGTTCCGCGCGCGGTATCGTCAACGCGTACACCTTGGGCGGTCAACACGCACTGTGGCGGCAGGCCGAGCGGGTACTGGCCCCGACGCTGCTCGTCTACGGCGGGCGGGATCAGCTCGTTTCGTACCGTATGGCACGGAAGGCGTCCGCCGCTTTCCGTGATTCACGGCTCCTTACGCTCCCTGACGCCGGGCATGTCGCCATGATGGAGTACCCGCGGGAGGTCGCCCAGGCCGCCCGGGAGCTGATCGACAACGCCGGCAGGGCCGGCGACGCGGACAAGACCGACAGGAGCTGATCCGGGGCGTGGGACGACACAGCCGCAGAGGCCCCGCACCCGGGTCCGGCTCCGCCTCGCCGAGCCCGGCCGGTGTCGCGCCCGCCGAGGCGGAACCGGACCCGGATCCGGAGGGCCCCGGCAGAGGCAGGCGCAGGCGCGCGGGAGCCGCCGGGGACGAGGCCGCGTACGGCACTCCGGCGCACGGCACCCCGGTGTACGGCGGCACTCCCGCGCACGGTGTGCCGAGGGTACGGGGCGGCCACCCCGAACAGCGCGAACCGGGCGGAGGCTGGGGCACCGGCCAGCGCTACGGCGACTGGCAGGGCACGGCCCCGGGCCGCCCCCGCCCAGGGGCCGCAGGCATGCTCGGCGCGACGCCCGGGCCCCGAACTGCCGGACCGGGTACGGCCGGAGGCATGGGCGCCGGACCCCGGACCCCCGGAGCAGGCGCGGCCCGCGGCGCCGGAGGGCCGGGAAGTGCGATGCCCGGGGCTCAGGCGCCCGCGGCCGGTATGCCGGGAGGCGGCGTTCCAGGGGCCCGCGGGCCCGGAGCCGGGACCCTGAAGGGCGCCGGCCGTGGGGCACGGATGCCCGTGGATGCCACGCCCGCCGCCGGGACGCCGTTGATTCCCGGGCCGCGGCGGGAGTTCATCGACGCGTTCGACGACGACGCCTTCGACGCTCCGGGTGCGCGGACCGGCGTACGGGAAGCGGCTCCGCCCGGGCGGGGCGGTGACGGGCCGGACGCGGGTCCGGACGCCCCGGAACAGCCCGAGGCCGAGCAGCCCGTCAAGGGGAGCAAGGGGCGGGCGCTCACCGGGATCGCCGCCGCCGCGGTCACCACCGTGCTCGCGGTCGTCGTCGCCGGACAGATCACCGGCGGCGAGCCGTCCGGCGCCCGCGCCGCCGACGGACTCGACCGCGCCGAGGACGACATCGCCTCCCGCTCCGACGGCCGGGCCACCCCTTCCGTACAGCCGGACGTACCCGCCCCGCCGCCGCCCACCTATGCAGAGTTGATGACCCGTCAGTTCCCGCTCGACCCCCAGCTCACCGCGTCCGGCCGCTTCACCGCCGTACCCGGACTCGACCGGGCGCCGGGCAAGGGCCAGAAGTTCCGCTACCGCGTGGACATCGAGAACGGCCTCGGGCTGGACGGCGCGCTCTTCGCGGACGCCGTCCAGAAGACCCTCAACGACGACCGGAGTTGGGCGCACAACGGCGCCATGACCTTCGAACGGATCTCCAGCGGCAAGCCCGACTTCGTGATCACCCTGGCGAGCCCCGGCACCACCGGTGTCTGGTGCGCCAAGTCCGGTCTGGACACCACTGTCGACAATGTGTCCTGCGACTCCGCCTCCACCGACCGCGTGATGATCAACGCCTTCCGGTGGGCGCAGGGTTCGAAGACCTTCGGCGCCAAGGCGATGCTCAGCTACCGCCAGATGCTGATCAACCACGAGGTCGGCCACCGGCTCGGGCACAACCATGTGATCTGCGGCACGCCCGGCGCACTCGCCCCGGTGATGCAGCAGCAGACCAAGTCCCTGGACATCGACGGCATAAAGTGCAGGCCCAACCCCTGGGTGTTTCCCAACAGTTGAGACGCTCGTCTCAAAGTGCGTTGACATCACGGGCGGGGTCGTTCATATTTCTCGGCATGTCCCCCCACCACCACGCCACCGCCGTCGGGCACGCCGCGATAGAGCTGACGCTCATCGGTGTGACCGCGCTGTGCGTGGCAGACATCCACTGTCGCTGACGCCTGCCCGAGCGCGCGCCGACCGTCCCTGACGGCCGTGCGAGTCCGCGCCTAGGGCGTACTACTCCGTCCGTACCAGGCGCGGCATGAACCGGTTCCACCTTTTCCGCTCTCCACCGCTGCCGCCTGCGCGGACACCGGGCGATTCCCGCCCTCGCACACGTCCCGCACGTCCCCGCACGATTCCGCCCGCGCAGCAACCGAGAGGCTTTCTTCCCATGCGTCAACCGTCCGCAAGATCCCGCCGCCTGGCAGCGGCAGCCATCAGCCTGGTCCTGGCCATGGGCGCCGCCGCCTGCTCGGGCCCCCAGGACAACGATGCCAAGGCCGACGGCGCGAGCAAGGGCACGCCCCAGAAGGGCGGCAAGCTCACGGTGCTGAACACCGAGCCGCAGGCCGACTTCGACCCGGCGCGCCTCTACACCTCGGGCGGCGGCAACGTCCCCTCGCTGGTCTTCCGTACGCTCACCACCCGCAACCGCGCGAACGGCGCCGCCGGCACCAAGGTCGTCCCGGACCTCGCCACCGACACCGGGCGCCCCAACGCGGACGCCACGGAGTGGACGTACACCCTCAAGGACGGGCTGAAGTACGAGGACGGCACCCCGATCACCAGCGCCGACATCAAATACGGTGTCGAGCGTTCCTTCGCCGCCGAACTCTCCGGCGGTGCGCCGTATCTGCGCGACTGGCTGATCGGCGGGGCCGACTACCAGGGCCCGTACAAGGACCCCAAGGGCCTCGCCTCGATCGAGACCCCCGACGACAAGACCATCGTCTTCAAACTCCGCAAGCCCGAGGGCGACTTCCCCTTCCTGGCCACCGCCACCCAGTTCGCGCCGGTGCCGAAGGCCAAGGACGACGGCGCCAAGTACGAGGAGCACCCGGTCTCGTCCGGCCCGTACAAGGTCGTCAAGAACGAGGACGACGGGCGGCGCCTTCTCCTGGAGCGCAACCCGAACTGGTCGGAGAAGACCGACGACCAGCGGCACGCCTACCCGGACACCATCGATGTGCAGTCCGGTCTCGACTCGGCCGTCATCAACCAGCGGCTGTCGACCAGTTCGGGCGACGACGCCGCCGCCGTCACCACCGACACCAACCTGGGCCCCGCCGAACTCGCCCAGACCAGCAGTGACAAGGCGCTCGCCGCGCGCGTCGGCACCGGCCACTTCGGCTACACCAACTACCTCGCCTTCAACCCGAAGGTGAAGCCGTTCGACAACCCCAAGGTGCGCCAGGCGATTTCGTACGCCATCAACCGCACCAGTGTGATCAACGCGGCCGGCGGCTCCGCGCTCGCCGAGCCCGCGACGACCTTCCTGCCCGACCAGGCCGCCTTCGGCTACACGCCGTACGACCACTTCCCGGCGGGCAAGACCGGGAACCCGGCCAAGGCCAAGGAACTGCTGAAGGAGGCCGGTTACCCGAACGGGCTGACCATCTCCCTCACCCACTCCACCGTGCAGAACCGGGAGACCAGCCCTGACGTCGCCACGGCCGTGCAGGAGTCGCTCAAGCAGGCCGGGATCACGGTCAAGCTGGTCGGCCTCGAACCCAACGCGTTCAACGAGGCGCGCTGGAGCGTCACCAAGTCGCCCGGGTTCTTCCTCTCGCGCTGGGGCGCCGACTGGCCGTCCGGCGGCCCCTTCCTGGCGCCGATCTTCGACGGCCGACAGATCGTCAGGGACGGCTCCAACTTCAACCACGCCCAGCTCGACGACCCCGCCGTCAACAAGGAGATCGACGAGATCAACAAGCTGACGGACCTGGCCGCCGCCGCCAAGCGCTGGGGCGCGCTCGACAAGAAGATCGGTGAGCAGGCCCTCGACGTACCGCTGTTCCACCCGGTCTACAAGCGGCTGTACGGCAAGGACGTCAAGAACATCGTGATCAGCGACTGGACCGGTGTCCTCGACATCTCGCAGGTCGCGGTCAAGTGAGTACGGTTCCCGATCTGCCGGCGTCCGGGGCGAAGGCGGGTGCCACCACGGTGGTGCCCGCCGCCGCCTCGGACGCCCGTCAGGCCTGGCGGCGGCTGCGCCGGCGCCCCACAGCCGTCATCGCCGCGAGCGTCCTCGGACTGCTCGTGGTGCTGGCGGTCGCGGCGCCGCTGCTCGCCGCGGTCGAGGGCCAGGACGCGAACACCTACCACGACGCGCTGGTGGACTCGGCGCGCGGCGGGGTGCCGATCGGCTCGTTCGGCGGGGTGAGCGGCGACCACTGGCTCGGGGTCGAACCGGGCACCGGGCGCGATCTGTTCGTACGGCTGCTGTACGGCGCCCGGGTCTCGCTGCTGGTCGCGGCGGGCGCCACCGTCGTGCAGGTGCTGATCGGGATCACGGTCGGTCTCGCCGCGGGGCTGGGCAACCGGCTCCTCGACACCGTCCTCAGCCGGTTCACCGATGTGATGGTCGCGCTGCCCCTGCTGGTGCTCGCCATCGCCCTGACCGCCGTCGTACCGCCCGACTTCCCGCGCCCGCTGCTGCTGATCCTGGTGATGGGACTGCTCAACTGGGGCGGTACGTCCCGGATCGTACGGGCGCAGACGCTCACCCTGAAGCAGCTCGACTTCGTCGCCGCGGCCCGGCTCGCGGGTTCCGGGCGCTGGCGGGTGGCGCGGCGCGAGCTGCTGCCCTCGCTCGCCGCGCCCCTCATCACGTACGCGGCGATCCTGCTCCCCGTCAACATCGTGCTTGAGGCGTCCCTGTCCTTCCTGGGCGTCGGGGTCAAACCGCCGACGCCGTCGTGGGGGCAGATGCTGTCGAGCGCGCAGACCTGGTTCCGCGCGGATCCGATGTACGTACTGCTGCCGGCCGGGATGCTGTTCGTGACCGTGCTCGCCTTCACCGCGCTGGGTGACGCGGTACGGGCGGCCCTCGACCCGCGTGAGGCGGCGCGGCTGCGGGTCGGGACACGGGCATCCCGTACGTCCCGTACCGCACGCGCCGCGGCCCCCGGGGCCGCCGCGCCCGCAGACCTCCGCAAGGACACCTCCTCATGACGCGCTATCTGCTCAAACGGCTCGCCGGCGCGGTGCTGGTCCTGCTCGTTCTCTCCGTCGCGATCTACGCGCTGTTCTATCTGGCGCCCGGCGACCCCGCCCGGCTCGCCTGCGGCGACCGGTGCAGCACCCAGCAGGTCGACCAGGTACGCGGGCAACTCGGTCTCGACGAGTCGGTCTACGCGCAGTACGCGCACTTCCTCCAGGGCATCGTCGCCGGACGCGACTACTCCACCGGCACGGCCCTGCTGCACTGCGACGCGCCCTGCCTCGGCTTCTCGTACCAGACCGACCAGCAGGTCACCGCGCTGATCCTGGACCGGCTGCCCGCGACCGCCTCCCTCGCGATCGGCGCGATGGTGATCTGGCTGGCCGTCGGGGTCGGCACCGGACTGCTGTCCGCGCTGCGGCGCGGCGGGATCACCGAGCGCACACTGACACTGCTCACCCTGGCCGGGACGGGCACACCGGTGTTCATCCTGGGGCTGCTGCTCCTGATGGTGGTGTGCGCGTACCTGCAGTGGCTGCCCTTCCCGACGTACGTACCGCTCACCGAGGACCCCGAGCAGTGGGCGTGGAACATGCTGCTGCCGTGGCTCACCCTGGGCTTCTTCGAGAGCGCCAAATACGCCCGGCTCACCCGCAGTTCGACGCTGGAGACACTGGCCGAGGACCATATCCGCACCTTCCGCGCCTATGGTGTCGGGGAGCGGGCGGTCGTCGGGCGGCACGCGCTGCGCGGGGCCGTACCGCCCGTCATCGCGCTCAGCGCGCTGGACTTCGGCACGGTGATGGGCGGGGCGGTGCTCACCGAGTCCCTCTTCAACGTTCCCGGGATCGGCAAGGCACTGATCGACGGAGTGCGCGAGATCGATCTGCCGGTGGTGGTCGGGGTGGTGCTGGTGATCGGCGTGGCCGTCGTGCTGGCGAATGTGGTGGCCGATCTACTGTACGCGGCCGCCGACCGGAGGGTGGTGCTGCATTGATCCCCGTAACCCCTGCGACTCCAGGGACTTCCGCGACTCCTGTGACGGACCGTCTGGTCGAGGTCGAGGGCCTCACGGTGGACTTCGCGCTCGGGGAGGAGACCGTACGGGCCGTCGACGGGCTGTCCTTCTCGCTGGCCGCGGGCCGGGCGATCGGCCTGGTCGGCGAGTCCGGCAGCGGCAAGAGCACGGTCGCGGGCGCGCTCCTCGGACTGCACCGCGGGACCGGCGCGCGCGTCGGCGGTACGGTACGCGTGGGCGGTACGGACGTGGGCATCGCGTCCGACCGCGAACTGCGCGCCCTGCGCGGGGCGGTGGCCGCGATGGTCTTCCAGGACCCGCTCTCCTCCCTCGACCCGTACTACGCCGTCGGCGACCAGATCGCCGAGGTCTACCGGGTCCATACCGCCGCCACCCGGCGGGCCGCCCGCGCGCGGGCCGTCGAGGTGCTGGACCGGGTGGGCATCCCCGACGCGGCGCGCCGGGCGGACGCCAGACCGCACGAGTTCAGCGGCGGTATGCGCCAGCGCGCGCTCATCGCGATGGCGTTGGCCTGCGAGCCGCGCCTGCTGATCGCCGACGAACCGACCACGGCCCTGGACGTCACCGTCCAGGCCCAGATCCTCGATCTGCTGCACGACCTGCGGCACGAGACCGGGATGGGGCTGCTGCTGGTGACCCATGACGTGGGGGTCGCGGCGGAGAGCGTGGACGAGGTGCTGGTGATGCGGCACGGGCGCGAGGTGGAGCGCGGTCCGGTCGCGGAGGTGCTGGGCGCGCCCGGGGAGACGTATACGCGGGCGCTGCTGTCGGCGGTGCCGCGGGTGGACGCGCCGGTGGTACGGGGCTCCGGTGAGCCGGCTGGGACGTCCGGGGCGTCCGCCGTGGGTGATGCGCTGATCGAAGCGGTGGACCTGCGGCGGGAGTTCCGTCGGGGGCGGCGGACCGTCACCGCCGTCGACGGGGTCTCGCTCACCGTCGGCGCCGGCGAGACCCTGGGCATCGTCGGCGAGAGCGGCAGCGGCAAGACCACGCTGGGCCGGATGCTCGTACGGCTCCTCGATCCGACCGAGGGGCGGCTGCGCTACCGGGGTACGGAGATCGGGGCGGCGCCCGAGAAGCAACTGCGCCCTTTCCGCCGCGAGTTGCAGATGATCTTCCAGGACCCGGTCTCCTCGCTCAATCCGCGCCGGTCGGTGGGGGAGTCCGTGGCCGACCCGCTGCGGGCGGCGGGGGTGCTGGACGAGGGACGGATCGTTACGCGCGTACGGGAGCTGCTGGAGCGGGTCGGGCTCGATCCCGACCGGTACGACCGCTATCCGCACGAGTTCAGCGGGGGCCAGCGCCAGCGTGTCGGTATCGCCCGGGCACTGGCCGCCGAGCCCCGGCTGATCGTCTGCGACGAACCCGTATCGGCGCTGGACGTGACCACCCAGGCGCAGGTCACCGCGCTCCTCGCGGAACTCCAGCGGGAACTCGGCCTGGCGCTGGTCTTCATCGCCCATGACCTCGCGGTCGTACGGCAGGTCAGCGACCGGGTCGCGGTGATGCGGCACGGCAGGATCGTGGAGCAGGGGACGGTCGGGGAGGTGTACGGGGCGCCCTCCGACCCGTACACAAGGCAACTGCTCGCCGCCGTGCCCGCGCTCGATCCGGCACTCGCCGCCGAGCGCCGCGCGGCCAGGAAGACGTTGCCCGCGGTGGCCGAGAAGGTCGCCGCCGTCTGACCCTGTGTAGCCGGGTCGATCCGTAGCGCAACAAAACGCTACCGGTCCGGGAAAGTTACGTGCATTCACCCCTTCTGGTGGGGGGGGGGGGGGGAAGGAGGGACCGGGGGGGCGGGGCCGCCGTGGGGGGGTGGGGGGTAGAAGGGAAGGGGAAGAAAAAGGGAGACGAAA
>NZ_JBHVGV010000002.1:622062-772519 GCF_042800555.1 Streptomyces sp. NPDC057617
CAACCGTCCGTCGCGCCACCGGCATATCCGCTTACGGTCGTCCCGCTGCGAGTCGCCGGCCAACGGCGGCTGCCCACAAGGGAGATCGGGGGTGTACTCGTGCGGATCGGACTGCTTACGGACGGTGGGTATCCGTATGCGACGGGTGAATCCAGGCTCTGGTGCGACCGGCTCGTACGCGGGCTCGTACAGCACGAGTTCGACATCTACGCGCTGAGCCGCAGCGCGCGGCAGGAGGCGCGCGGCTGGATAGAGCTGCCGCGCCGGATCCAGCGGGTGCGCACGGCGCCGCTCTGGGCACCGGCGGACAACGGGCGGGGGTACGGGCGGCGCGACCGGCGGCGCTTCGCGGACCACTTCGGCCGGCTGGTCACGGCTGTCTGCTCGGAGCCGGGCGAACCGGGTGCCGAAACGGTTGGGGACGCGGGCGCGGGGGCCGGCGCGGCGGGCGGACCGGGTGCGTCGAGCGGACCGGGTGGACCGGGTGGACCGGGCGGGTCGGCGTCCGCGGCCGGTGCCGGGGGGTTCGCGGCGGGGCTGTACGGGCTCGCCGACCTGGCCAGGGAGCGGGGCGGGCTCCCCGGCGCACTGCGCTCGGAAGCCGCCGCCCGGCTGCTGGAGTCCGCCTGCCGCGCACCGGGCGCACGCCGGAGCGTGCAGTCCGCGACCGTGCCCGACTTCCTGGCCTTCACCGAGCGGCTGGAGCGCGCCCTGCGCCCCCTCTCGCTGGACTGGTACGACGACGAGGCGCTGGGCGCGGCCGATCTCTGCCATGCCACATCCGGCGGCTCCGCGGCCCTCCCCGGACTGTTGGCCAAACGCTTCTTCGGGGTGCCGCTGCTGGTCACGGAGTACGGCGTACAGCTCAGGGCGCACTATCTCGCGAGCGCGGGCCTGGGCAGCGCCCCGGCGGACACGGCCCTGCTGAGTGCGCCGGTGCGCGCGCTGCTCGCGGCCTTCCAGGGGCTGCTGGCCGCCGAGGTCTACCGGCAGGCGGGTGTCATCACCCCCGGCAACACCCATGCGAGGCGGTGGCAGGAGCGCTGCGGCGCCGACCGGGCCACGCTGCGCACGGTCTACCCCGGTATGGAGGCGGAGCGTTTCTCCGCGGTGGGCGACGGGGTGGGGGACGGCGTCGGGGGTGGCGACGCGGCCGGTGGCGGCTCGGCGGGCCGTGGCGGGACGGGTGCCGGATCGGTGAGCGGTGCCAGGGGTTCGGTGAGCGGCGTCGGCTCGGTGGCCGGTGGCGGGCCGGGCAGCGGGGGTACCGGCGGCGATCCCGGGACCCTGGTCTGGGTCGGCAGGATCGAGCCCGCCAAGGATCTGGTCTCGCTGCTCCACGCCTTCGCCGCGGTCCGCGCGGCCGAGCCGGGCGCGCGGCTGAGGATCGTGGGCGCCCCCGCGCAGGGGCCGGGCGCCGCCGCGTATCTGGCGCACTGCCGGGCCCTGGCCGCGCAGCTCTTCCCCGATGAGGCCGCCGACGCCCACTCGGTCGGCGACAACCCCGTCTCCTTCGAGGAGATCGGCGGACCCGAGGCGCCCGAACTGCCTGACGCCTACGCGGCGGGCGAGGTGGTCGTCCTCTCCAGCGTGGTCGAGGGCTTCCCGATCAGCCTGGTCGAGGCGATGTTCTGCGGGCGCGCGACGGTCTCCACCGATGTCGGCGCGGTTGTCGAAGTCATCGGCGGTACGGGGCTGGTGGTGCCCCCGCGCAATCCGCGGGCGCTCGCGGACGCCTGTGTCGCGCTGCTGCGCGACCCCGAGCGCCGGGCCAGGCTGGGCGCGGCGGCGCGCGCCCGCGCACTGGAACTCTTCACCGTCGAGCAGAACCTCGCGGCGTTCCACGAGATCTATCTGGAGCTGATCTCGCACGACCCCGTACGGCGCGCGGCGGACGGGGTGCCCTTCGCGCACCCGGCCGAGATGTACGCCCCGGTCCGCTGGACCGCCGGCCGCCCGGTCCTCCCGAGGCGCGCGCGGACCGGCGCGCGCGCCGGTGCGGGAGTGAAGGCGGGGCAGGGCGATGCGTGACGAGGCGAAGCCCGCCGTCCGGCGCGGGACAGGCGCCACCGCCGATCCCGTCAAGGGGCTGCTGCACCGGCACCGGACGCTGTGCGAGCGGGCCGTCGACCCGCTGGAGATCGCCGCCGGTCTTGAGGCCCACGGGATCACCGACCGTACGGCCGCCCGCTTCCGGCACCGCGATGTCTTCTCGCTCGCCGAGGAGCTGTACGCCCGCGTCCCGCACGGCGGGGAAGCGGCGGATGAAGCGGCAGCGGGCGAGGCGTGCGCTCGGACCTCCGTACGCCCGGCGCGAAAAACCCGAACGCGCCGCCTCACCGGCTGGATGATCCTCACCCTGCTGCCCGGGGCCGTGGCCTCCCTCACCCTCGCCGGACTTGAGCACAGCACCGGCCAGCGCCACCTCGCCCTGGGCCTCGCGGGATCCCTCGCCCTCACCGGCACCCTCGCCGCCTGCCTCCGCCGCGGGCCGCTGCGCGCCGAAGGCCGTACCGCCCCCGCCGCGGGCCTCTGGGTCCACTGGCTGCTCGCCTATCTCGTGTGCGGCGACGGACTGCTGGACGCCCTGGTCACCGGCGGCCCCGACGGACCCTGGCCCGCGACCACCACCCCGCTGACCGCACTGGCGTGGGCCGTCGCGCCCGCGGCCTGGTGCGCCCACCTCTTCTCCGTACGGTGCCGGCGCCGGCTCACCGAGAGCCACGGGCTCGCCGACTTCACGGCCGGGGCGCGGCCCCTGCTGCTCGCCCTCGTGGCGCTGTACGCCGCCGCCGTCACCGCGCTCGCGACGGCCGCCGATCTGGTCTTCGACGAGGACGGCGCGCCCGCCGCCACCGCCGCCCTCGGCACGCTCTTCCTGCTGGCCCGGCTGCTCACGGTCCATGGCTTCCCACGCGCCGCGGCCACCGGACTCGCCGCCGCCTCCGCCGTGGAGGCGCTCGCCTGCGCGTCCGTGCTCGCGGGCCGCCTCCCCGGCTGCGACCTCCTCGCCGTCCCTGTCACGCACGCGGTCCAGGCCTGGGGTCCGGCGTCCGTACCCGCCCTGGCCTGCGGAGCCGCCGCGCTCGGCCTGCTCGTACACGCCGCCGTCGCCCTCTCCCGGGCCTCGGCGCACACCTGACCTCAGCACCTGAAGACCCCCCGCACCTCAAAGCCCCCGCACCCCGAGACCCACCCGGCATCACCCCCGGCACCACCATGAAGGAGACACCACACATGACCCCCCAATCCCCAGTACTGGCCCCCGCCATGGCCCGTCTCCACGGAAGGGCGGCGCGATGAGGGTCCTGCTGCTCGGTGCCAACGGTTTCCTCGGCCGCTTCGTGGCCGACCGGCTGCTCGCCGACCCCGCCGTGCACCTCACCGCGCTCGGCCGCGGCGACGACGCCGACGTACGGTTCGATCTCGCGGGCGGCAGCCCGGGAGCCCTCACCCGTTTCCTGGACGCCGTCCACCCCGGGGTCGTGATCAACTGTGCCGGAGCCACCCGCGGCGGCGCCCGCGAACTGACCCGGCACAACACCGTCGCCGTCGCCACCGTCTGCGAGGCCCTGCGCCGCAGCGGCTGCGGCGCCAGACTCGTCCAGCTCGGCTGCGCCTCCGAGTACGGCCCCTCCCCGCACGGCTCGTCCACCGCCGAGGACGCCGTACCACGCCCCGGCGGCCCGTACGGCGTGAGCAAGCTCGCCGCGTCCGAGCTGGTCCTCGGCGCCGGGCTCGACGCCATCGTGCTCCGGGTCTTCTCGCCCGTCGGCCCCGGCACCCCAGCCGGCTCCCCGCTCGGCCGCCTCGCCGAGGCCATGCGCCGCGCCATGCAGGCCGGCGACGGCGAGCTGAAGCTCGGCGGGCTGGGCGTGCAGCGCGACTTCGTCGACGTACGGGACGTGGCGCGCGCCGTGCACGCCGCCTCGCTCTCCGCCGCCCAGGGCATCGTCAACATCGGCACCGGACGGGCGGTCAAGCTCCGGGATGCCGCCGCCGTCCTGGCGAGAGTCGCGGGCTACGCGGGAGCCCTGCACGAACTCGACCTGCCCCCGGGCCCGGTGCGCCCCGGCCACGCCACCATCGGCGCGCCCCGCGGCGAGTCGGCTACGGAACACATCGGCGCGGGCCCCTTCCCGTACCCCGACGGCTGCGGCGCCTGGCAGCAGGCGGACGTACGCACCGCCCGCGACCGGCTCGGCTGGCGCCCCCGGATCAATCTGGAGGAGTCCCTGGCCGACATCTGGATGGAGGCGGCATGCCGTATCTGACCGGCCGGTCGACGGCCGGCGGGCCGGCTGACCGGGCTGACCGGTTACTGGGACGAAACCGTCTCGCGGGCCGGACCGGGTGTCTCGGAATGAGAAGGGCCGTGGCAGTGTTGCAGGAAGAGCAACTCCATTCGATCCATCGGCCAACCCCCTGTTGAGGTCCCTGTGTCGCTGCCACCCCTGGTCGAGCCCGCCGCCGAGCTGACCGTCGACGAGGTCCGCAGGTACTCCCGCCATCTCATCATCCCGGACGTCGGGATGGACGGACAGAAGCGGCTGAAGAACGCGAAGGTGCTGTGTGTGGGTGCCGGAGGTCTCGGCTCCCCGGCTCTGATGTACCTGGCCGCGGCCGGTGTCGGCACGCTCGGCATCGTGGAGTTCGACGAGGTCGACGAGTCGAACCTGCAGCGCCAGATCATCCACAGCCAGGCCGACATCGGCCGGTCGAAGGCCGCGTCCGCGCGGGATTCCGTTCTCGGCATCAACCCCTATGTGAATGTGATCCTTCACGAGGAGCGGCTCGAAGCCGAGAACGTGATGGAGATCTTCTCGCAGTACGACCTGATCGTGGACGGCACGGACAACTTCGCCACCCGCTATCTGGTCAACGACGCCTGCGTGCTGCTGAACAAGCCGTACGTCTGGGGTTCGATCTACCGCTTCGACGGGCAGGCCAGCGTCTTCTGGTCCGAGCACGGCCCGTGCTACCGCTGCCTCTACCCGGAGCCCCCGCCGCCGGGCATGGTCCCCTCCTGCGCCGAGGGCGGCGTGCTGGGCGTGCTCTGCGCGTCCATCGGCTCGATCCAGGTGACCGAGGCGATCAAGGTGCTCACGGGCGTCGGCGAGCCGCTGGTCGGCCGGCTGATGATCTATGACGCCCTGGAGATGCAGTACCGCCAGGTCAAGGTCCGCAAGGACCCCGAGTGCGCGGTCTGCGGCGAGAACCCCACCGTCACCGAACTCATCGACTACGAAGCCTTCTGCGGTGTCGTGTCCGAGGAGGCGCAGGAGGCGGCGGCCGGTTCGACGATCACTCCCAAGCAGCTCAAGGAGTGGATCGACGACGGCGAGAACATCGAGATCATCGATGTCCGGGAGCCGAACGAGTACGAGATCGTCTCGATCCCCGGCGCCAAGCTGATCCCGAAGAACGAGTTCCTGATGGGCACCGCCCTGGAGACCCTGCCGCAGGACAAGAAGATCGTCCTGCACTGCAAGACGGGTGTGCGCAGCGCGGAGGTGCTCGCGGTGCTGAAGTCCGCGGGGTTCGCGGACGCGGTGCATGTCGGGGGCGGAGTGATCGGCTGGGTCAACCAGATCGAGCCGGAGAAGCCGATCTACTAGACCTCGCAGATCTTGCAGGTCCCGCAGGTCTTGCGAAGGGGCCGGTCCACACCGCGTGGACCGGCCCCTTCGTACATGTGAGGTACGTACGGTACGAACCGCCGCTCAGGAACAGCTCTTCCCGGACTCCGGCACCGTCCCCCGCAGGAAGTAGGCGTCCACGATCCGGGTCACACAGCGGTTCCCGGTGGTGTAGGCGCCATGGCCCTCGCCCTCGAAGGTGAGCAGGACGCCGACCCCTTCGCCCAGCTCCCCGACCATGCGCTCGGCGCCCTCGTACGGTGTCGCCGGGTCGCCCGTGCCGCCGATCACCAGGATCGGGGCCGCGCCCGGCGCCGCCACCTCCGGTGTCTCGTACTCGCCCGCGACCGGCCAGTCGGCGCACCAGCCCGCCAGGTCCCAGGCCAGATAGGGACCGAAGACCGGCGACACCTTCCGGAAGTCCGCCAGCAGCCGGGACCGTACCTCGTCGGCGCCGACCCGGCCCTTGGCGTCGGCACAGGATATGGCCCGCTGGGCGTGGTGCGCGGTGCTGTAACGCCCCTGTCCGTCACGGTCGTTGTACGAGTCGGCCAGCCGCAGCAGCGCGGTGCCGTCCCCGTTCTCGGCGGCCTCCAGGGCGTCCGTCAGCGCCCACCAGGTCTCCTCGCCGTACAGCGGGGCGATGATGCCCGTGAGCGCGAGGCCCTGGGTGAGGGTGCGGCCCGTGGAGGTCGGCAGCGGTTCGCTGTCCAGTTGGTCGAGCAGCTTCACCACCCGCGCGGTGCCGCTGCGTGCGCCGATGCCTCGGCTCTTGAAGTAGTTGTCGAGGGCGCGCTGGAAGCCGAGCGCCTGGTTGCGGGAGTGGGCCGTGTAGCCGGCCGTCGGATCGACCACCGCGTCCAGGACGAGCCGCCCCACCTTGGACGGGAACAAGTGGGCGTACACACCGCCCAGTTCGGTGCCGTACGAGAAGCCGAAGTAGTGCAGCTCGCGGTCGCCGAGGACCTGGCGCATCAGATCCAGGTCCCGCGCGGCGCTGGTGGTCCCGACATACGGCAGCACCCGGCCCGAGCGCTTGGCGCAGCCGTCGCCGAAGGCCCGGGAGTCGTCGAGGAAGATCTTCTCCTCGGCCGGGGTGTCCGGGGTGGAGTCGATACGGAGGGACTGTTCGATCTGCTTGTTGTCCCGGCACACCACACCGGCGCTCTCGGCGACCCCGCGCGGGTCGAAGCCGACCAGGTCGTACCGCTCGTGGAGCGCTTCGAACAGGTCGGCGGCGCCGGGCAGGGTGGCGACGCCGGAGCCGCCGGGGCCGCCGAAGTTGAAGAGCAGCGAGCCGATCCGGCCGGCCCGGTCCTTGGCCTGCGAGCGGATCAGGGCGATCCCGATGGTCTCGCCGGCCGGCGCGGTGTAGTCGAGGGGGGCCTGCATGGTGGCGCACTGCCATTTGGAGCCGGGGGGCTTCGCGTCGCTGCCACGGGCCTTCTCGGGGGCCGCGCACCGGTGCCAGTCGAGCTTCTGCCCGGTGAGCGAGGCGGGGAGCGGGGGCAGCGCCGGTTCCTGGCCCGCTTTCTGACTGGCTGTCGCGGGAGCGGTCTTGGCGGCGACGGGGGTGGCCGCTCCGGGGTCCGGCGGGGGGTCGTCCGTACCGCCGCCGCATGCGGCGAGGGCGCCGGTGAGAAGCCGGGACGCCATGGTCAGGGCGGCTATCCGGGTACGTCTGGGCATCCGGCAATTCAAGCCCGTCCGCGGGGCGAGAACAACCGAGGTGAGGGACAGGTGCCCACCGGGTCCGTCCGGCTGACGGCCCGTCTTGAGCGGCCGTCTCCCATCGCCGGACGGGCTGCATTTCCCTAACGGCAGACCGTGCCTGCCGCGGGCACCTTGCCGTTCAGCAGATAGCCGTTCACCGCCCCTTGCACACAGGCGTTTCCGCTGTCGTACGAGCCGTGGCCCTGGCCGTGGTACGTGATCTCGACCCCCACGCCCTTGCCCAGCGCGTCCGCCATCGCCCTGGCACCCGCGTACGGCGTGGCCGGGTCACCGGTGTTGCCGATGACCAGGATCGGCGCCGCGCCGGGCGCGCTGACATCCGGGTGCGTCCACTGCCCCGGCACCGGCCACTTGGAGCAGCTCATCAGCCCCCAGCCCAGGAAGTCCCCGAAGACCGGCGAGGCCTTGCGGAACTCGGGGAGCTTCGCCCTGGTCTCCGCCAGCGTGTAACGCTCCTTGGAGTCCACGCAGTTGATGGCCGCGTTGGCCGCCTGGAGATTGCTGTAGTTGCCGTTCTCGTCGCGCCCGTTCATCGCGTCGGACAGCGCGAGCAGCAGCGCGCCGTTGCCGCCGTCCGCCTCGTCGAGCCCCTGTTCCAGATACGGCCAGAACTGCTTCGAATAGAGCGACTGGGCAATGCCGTTGGTCGCCTGGGTCTGCGTCAGCTTCCGGGTGCCGAGACCCGCGATCGGCTTCTTGTCGAGCCGGCCGAGCAGTCCGGTGATGAACCCCTCGATCTGCTTCGGGGTGGTGCCCGGCAGTTTGCAGGCGGGGCCGCGGGCGATGCAGTCCTTCTCGAAGTTGGTGAGGGCGAGCTGGAAGCCCTTGGTCTGGCCGAGGGAGCCCTGTTCCGCGTTCTGGTTGGGGTCGACGACCGCGTCCAGCACCGCGCGGCCCACGGACTTCGGAAACAAGTGGGCGTAGACGCCGCCCAGTTCCGTACCGTACGAGATCCCGAAGTAGTGCAGCTTCTTGTCGCCGAGGACCTGCCGCATCAGGTCCATGTCGCGGGCGGCGTCGACCGTACCGACGTACGGCAGTGAAGGGCCGGAGCGCTTCTCGCAGGCCGCCGCGTAGGAGGCGAGGCTCTGGGTGAAGGTCTTCTCCTCGGCGGCGGTGTCGGGCGTCGCGTCCTGGGCGTAGTACGCGTCGAGCTGCCGGTCGGTCTTGCACTTCACCGGGTCGCTGCGGCCCACTCCGCGCGGGTCGAAGCTGACCAGGTCGTACCGGGCGCGCAGCTTCTCGTAGTCCGGGGCGAAGGACGGCAGCGCGGTGACGCCGGAGCCGCCGGGGCCGCCGAAGTTGAAGAGGAGCGAGCCGATCCGGTGGGCCCGGTCGCGGGCCCTGCCGCGGATGAGGGCCAGTTCGATCTTGTCGCCGCCCGGCTTGCCGTAGTCGAGCGGGACCTTCATCGAGGCGCACTCCCACGGGACGCCGCCGGGCAGCGGGGACGGTGCCGTACCGCCGCCCTCGGTGGCCGAGGGGGCCGGGCACGCCTTCCAGGACAGCCGCTGGGCCGCCAGGTCAGTGGGCGTGGCCAGGGCGTTCGCCCTGCGGCCGTTCGAACTCGCGCCGGCGGGGTCGCCGCTGTCGGAGCATCCCGAGGCGGCCAGCAGGGCGACGGCGGTCAGGGCGGCGAGCAGCGCCGTGCCGCGCCGGGTGCAATGGGTCGGCATGATCCCATCGTGCGCCGCGGGGGCGTGGGCCGCGCGGGGCGACAGCCATGCGAGTGGCTTCGCACGGCGGCCCGTCCGGCGGCTGAGGGCGCAGCGCGGTCGTCGCGGCCGGTCCCGTCCCCGTACCGGCCGAGAGGTCCTACAGCGCCCCCCTGCGCGTCAGGTGGTTGAAGCACACCCAGCCGGGCAGCACCGGCAGCCACAGCGTCAGCAGCCGGTACAGCAGCACCGCGGGCGCCGCGATCTCCTTCGGCAGCCCCACCGCGATCAGCCCCAGTGTCAGCGCGCCCTCGATCGCGCCCATCCCGCCCGGGGTCGGCGCCGCCGAACCGATCGCGCTGCCCGCCAGGAAGACCACCGCGATGCTCGCGTAACTGAGCTGCTGGTTGCCGTTGTCGAACGCCCGGATCGACGCGTCCAGGCACATCACGAACACACAGGTCAGCAGCAGCATCCCGCCGATGCCCGTGACCAGCTTCATCGGCCGCTGGAGCACATCCAGCATGCGCGGCACCACCCCGGCGAACAGCGACCGCAGCCGGGTCACCACGAACTTCCGCAGGAACGGGATCGCGGTCACCACCAGAACCAGCACCGCGACCGTCAACAGCCCCGCGATCACGGTCCTCGAAGGGGTGAGGGAAGCCGACTTCTCCGTACCGGTCAGATAGCCGAAGGACAGCAGCAGCAGGATGTGCGAGCCGAGACCGAAGAGCTGTGACGCGCCGACGCTCGCCACCGCGAGCCCCGGCCGTACGCCCGAGCGCTGGAGGAACCGGGTGTTCAGCGCGACCCCGCCGACCGCCGCCGGAGCGACGATCTTGACGAAGGAGCCCGCGACCTGCGCGGCGACCGTCTTGCGGAACGGCACCCGCTCCGGCACAAAGCCCAGCAGGCTCATCGACGCGGCGAAGTAGCTGAGCGACGAGAACGCCGCCGCGGCGGCCACCCAGCCCCAGTGCGCCTGGCTGACGACCGTGTTGAAGTCGAGCTGCGTCAACTGAGTGAGCAGGAAGTACCCGGCGATCGCCCCGGCGATGAAACTGATCAGCGTCCGGGGCTTGATCCGTTCGAGCCTGACCGGCTCGACGGGCGCCTGCGGCCTGATGAGCAGCACCTGCTGCCGCATCTGGGAGAGCAGGTCCTCCTCGCGCGCCTCGTCGAGCGCGTCGTCTATCGCCCGCTTCTCGGCCTGCTTCTCGGCGCGCAGTGACTTCCGTACGGCCTTGCGGTCACCGTCCTCGGCGGCGCTCTCCGCCGCCCTGGCGCGCTTGTTCATCTCGGACGCCGCGAGGACCGCCTCGCGCTCGCGCTGCGACCGCTCGCGGGCGAGGCGGCGCAGGGTCGCGCGGGTGGAGCGGCTCAGCGCGATCGGCTGGAGCAGCGGCAGACAGTCGGCGACGGCGTCCGGGCCGATCACCTCCACCGCGGCGGCGACGGAGCGCTCCGCGCCGACCCGCAGCCCCATGGTGGTCAGGAGCTGGGCGGTGTCCATCCGCAGCACCAGGTCGCCCGCCGCGATCTCACCGCCGCGCAGCTCGGTGAGGATCACCTTCCCCGAGCGGTCCACAACCAGGGCGTCGCCGGTCAGCCTGCGGTGCGCGATACGGCGTGACTGGAGCGCCTTCACCTGTCGCCAGGCGTTCCGTACCAGCTCGTCGGTGACCTCCGAGTCCGGCAGCGAGTCCAGGGACCGGGCGCCGAGGTGCTCGTACACCAGCATGACGGCGTCGGGCCCCAGCTCGGAGGTGGCGATCAGCTTCGGGGCGTTGGCCCCGGCGGCGATCGCCGCGTACGCGAGGAGCGCCTCCTGTTCGAGCGCCTGGCGCAGGGAGGGGATGGAGCTGCCGGTGGTGAAGGAGCGCAGGGCCATGCGCCGCCAGACCCGGTAGAAGAAGCCCTGCGCCTGCTGTTCCCGGTCGACGACGGTCACATCGAGCGGCGGACCGTCCTCCAGGGAGACCAGATAGCGGCGGCCCCGGTCGCCCTGGTCGGCGGAGTCGGTGACGTCCTCGGCGCGCATGGCGTTGACCGGGCGGAAACCGACATGGCGCAGACCCGCCATCAGGGTCTGTCCGGTGGGCCGTACGTTCGGGGAGCCGACGGTGTAGAGCGTGCCGTACGCGACGGTCCAGCCGATCAGTACGGTCAGGATGATCGAGAACGGTGTGGTGTACCCGGCGACCAGCATCGCGAAGGCGTCGAGCAGCAGCACCACCCAGAGCACGACCCGCCACCGGGGCCTGCGGGCCATTCCCACGGCCGTCATATAGGCGATGACGGGCGCGAGATAGCCGTGTACGGGATCGGTGAGCCCGGCGCCGAGCTGGGGGCGGGTCAGCGCGTCCTGGATCGAGTCGGGGGCGGATCTGGCGACCCAGAGGTCGGTGGCGAGGGTCACGCCATGGGCCAGCACGGCGGCGAGGACGCCGTCCGCGATCCGCAGCCCGTCGCGCTTGATCAGCCGCTCGATCGCGAAGGCGACGGGGACGAGCAGCACGGCGATGCTGGAGACCAGGCCGGCGACCTTGGCCAGCAGGTCGGGGGCCTGGCCCGTGCCCTTGGAGATGTCCTGCTCCAGGCCCGTGGTGGTGCCGTGGGCGAAGGCGGAGAGGCCGAGGAGGAGGGCGATGGCGAGGATGCCGACGAGCAGCCGCAGGAGGTCGGAGGGGCGGTGGACACGGGCGGCGAGCAGCGGCTCGTCGCCGGAGAGCCGGTCGGCCGGGGTGGCGCGGGTGGCGCTTCCCTCTTCGGCGTCGTCGCAGGTGTCGTGGGCGTCCTGGGCTGCTCGGGCCTCTTGGGCTGCTCGGGCCTCTTGGGTGTCTGCGGGGTCTGCGGGGGGCTCGACCGTACCGGCCCGGGCTCTCTTCGCCGTCTCCCGGACTGCCTCCCGGACCGATTCCGGGCGCGGCTCAGCGCCGGAGGTGTCCGCCGTCGCAGATGGCTGCACGGCACGCTCCTCCGCCGAATCCGTCTCTTCTTGATCTCGTATCACCAGTCACCGCCGGGACGATGGTGGCACGAGCCGACGACAGACGGGGGCATCAGGGTGCATTGCGGGGGCTCGGGGCGGGTGAGATGCGCCCCTTTGCGACTGTACGTACACAGGGTGACCGGCTGGATGCACTCCGATGTGGACAACCGGAGGGGCTGTCGGTGGGGTGCGGCAGGATGGGCCGGATGAGGAACGAGAAGCGTGAGCCGAGGGCCGAACCGACCCGTGAGCCGCCGGAGGAGCGGTTCCGGGAGCCGCCGGGGGAGCCGCTGGGCGAAGGGCCCGGAGAGCCGTCCGGGCTGCCCGACTACGCGGAGCGGGTGCTCGATGTCGCCGAGCTGATCCCGGCCGGCCGTGTGATGACGTACGGCGATGTCGCGGAGTGGCTCGGCGAGGGCGGCCCCCGCCAGGTCGGCCGGGCCATGGCCCTGTACGGCGGTGCCGTGCCCTGGTGGCGGGTCGTCCGCTCGGACGGGGTGCTGCTCCCGGGACACGAGCTGTCGGCCCTGGCCCACTACCGCGAGGAGGGCACCCCGCTGCGCGAGGCGGCGCGGAGCGCGGAGGGGCATCTGCCGCGGCTGGACATGAAACGGGCGCGCTGGGACGGCGCGGGCCCGGGCGCGGACGGTACGGCTCACATATGACAGCTTCAGCCATACGACGGCGGACCGGGGAGCCCGGCCCGGGCGCGGAGACCCGTACGTACCGGATGAAGGCGCACGCCGGGGCGCGTGGACGGGCGCGCGGCGGAACTTGTGCGTGCTCCGCGCCGTGCCCCTCGCGGGTCCGGCGGATGCGGAACTCCCCGCGTCCCGGCCGCCCGACGGCGTAGCGTCGTCGGCGCGCGTCACGCGAACCCCAGGCACCCCCGTCACCACCAGCACCCCCTCCAGGACCGGCGATCCACGTGAGTTCCTCCTCCTCCACCGGGCGTACCCCGCACCGTCGGGTACGGCAGCGGACCCCGGGCGCGTACCGGCTGGTGCGCACGCCGCCGGTCCCGGTGGATCCCCCTGAGCTGGACGCAGCCCAGCGCGGGGTGGTTGACCATGAGGCGGGACCGCTGCTGGTGCTCGCGGGGCCCGGTACGGGCAAGACCACCACGCTCGTCGAATCGGTCGCGGCGCGGGTCGGGCGGGGCGCGGACCCGGAGCGGATCCTGGTGCTCACCTTCAGCCGCAAGGCGGCGGTGGAACTGCGCGACCGGATGGCGGTCCGGCTCGGCGGCAGACGCGGCCCGCAGGCCACGACGTTCCACTCGTTCTGCTACGCCCTGATCCGCGCGCACCAGGACGCGGACCTGTTCACCGAACCGCTGCGGCTGCTCTCCGGCCCCGAGCAGGATGTCGCGGTACGGGATCTGCTCGCGGGCCAGATCGACCTGGAGCGCGAGGGGCGGGGGCGGGCCGGGTGGCCGGACGAGCTGCGCGCGTGCCTGACGACGCGCGGGTTCGCCGACGAGGTACGGGCGGTGCTGGCCCGCAGCCGTGAGCTGGGCCTGGGCCCGGACGCGCTCGCGGCGTTCGCGCGGCGCACCGGGCGCCCCGACTGGTCGGCCGCGGCGTCGTTCCTGGCGGAGTATCTGGATGTCCTGGACATGCAAGGCGTGCTCGACTACGCGGAGCTGGTCCACCGGGCGGTGCTGCTGGCCCGGCGGCCCGAGGTCGCGGAACGGCTGATCGCCCAGTACGACGCGGTGTTCGTGGACGAGTACCAGGACACCGACCCGGCGCAGGTACGGCTGCTGCGCGCGCTGGCGGGCGGGGGGCGCACGCTGGTCGCGTTCGGCGACCCGGACCAGTCGATCTACGCGTTCCGGGGCGCGGATGTGAACGGCATCCTGGACTTCCCGTCCGCCTTCCCGCGCGCGGACGGCCGCCCGGCACCGGTGGCGGTCCTCACCACGTCCCGCCGCTCGGGCGCGGCACTGCTGGCGGCGACCCGGCTGCTGACCCGCCGTATGCCGCTCACCAGACTGCCGGCGGAGAAGGTACGGGTGCACCGGGAGCCGTCGCCGGTACGGGAGGGCGGCCGGGTCGAGACGTACACCTTCCCGACCCCGTCCACGGAACTGGACAACATCGCCGACATCCTCCGCCGCGCCCACCTGGAGGACGGCGTCCCCTGGACCGACATGGCCGTCCTGGTCCGCGCCGGCGGCCGCACCATCCCCGCCATCCGCCGAGCCCTCACCTCAGCGGGCGTCCCGTTGGACGTAACGGGCGACGACGTCCCCCTACGCCACGAACCAGCGGTGTCCCCACTGCTGACGGCGCTCAGGGCGGTGGCGCTGGCGGCGGTACGCCGGGCGGGGGGGCCGGACGGCTCGGTGCCGGTGGCCGACACGGCGGGGGCCCTTCGGGACAGCCCGGCGCTCGCCGCCGCGGTGGCCGGCCTGGCGGCCGGGGTTCCGGACGCCCCGGCGCTGGAGGCCGGCACCGACGACGGCCGAGCTGACGCTGCGGCGGACGACCGCGCCCCAGCGGCCGCCGCCCCCGGCGGCTCGGCGGTCAGGCCGACGGACGCTTCCGCGCCGGAGGTTGACGCCCCCGGTGCTTCGGCGAGCGCGCTGCCAGGCGGTGCGGAGGGTGCTGGCGCCCGCGCCTCGGCAGGCACAGGGACCGGTTCCGGGCCGGGCGCGGCCCCAGACCCCGGCGGCACCCCAGACGCATGGCTCGATACCGAGACCGCTCTCGCCTTGCTCTCCTCGCCCCTCGGCGGCATGGACGCCGCCGATCTGCGGCGGCTCGGGCGGGCGTTGCGAGATGAGGAGCGGTCCGGGGGGAATCGTGCGCCCGCGCCGTCCGACGTACTGCTCGCGCGGGCGCTCGCCGAGCCCGAGCGGCTGGTGGCGCACGATCCGGCGTACGCCCGCGGCGCGCAGCGGCTCGGCGCGCTTCTGCGCAAGGCGCGCGAGCTGCTCGAAGGCGGCGGCACCGCCGAAGAGGCCCTCTGGGAGCTGTGGGACGGCACCACCTGGCCCGGCCGGCTCGAACGGTCCGCGCTGCGCGGCGGCGCGGCCGGCCGCAACGCCGATCGCGACCTCGACGCCATATGCGCCCTCTTCGACGCCGCCGCCCGCGCCGAGGAACGCACCGGCGGCCGCGGCGCCCTCAACTTCCTGGAGGAGCTGGACGCCCAGGACATCGCCGCCGACACCCTCAGCCGCCGCGCCGTACGCCCCGACGCCGTACGCCTGATGACGGCCCACCGTTCCAAGGGCCTCGAATGGCGGCTCGTCGTCGTCGCAGGCGTCCAGGAGGGCCTCTGGCCCGACCTGCGCCGCCGCGGCTCGCTCCTGGAGGCCGACAGGATCGGCCGCGACGGTCTCGCGGAACCCCTGACTCCGGGCGCCCTCCTTACAGAAGAGCGCAGGCTCTTCTACGTAGCCGCGACCCGCGCCCGCGACCGCCTCGTCGTCACCGCCGTCAAGGCACCCGCCGATGACGGCGACCAGCCCTCCCGCTTCCTCACCGAACTCGGCGTCGAGCCCAGGGACATCACCGGCCGCCCCCGCCGCCCCCTCGCCGTCGCCCCGCTCGTCGCCGAACTGCGCGCCACCACGGTCGACCCGGAGGCCGCCCCCGCCCTGCGCGCCGCCGCCGCCCGCCGCCTCGCCCGGCTCGCCGCGCTCACCGACGAGGAGGGCCAGCCGCTCGTACCGTCCGCGCACCCGGACCGCTGGTGGGGCCTGTACGAACCGACGCGCAGCGAGGTCCCGCTGCGCGACCGGGACCGGCCCGTCGCGCTCTCCGGCAGCGCACTGGACCAGCTCGCGAACACCTGCGCGCTGCAATGGTTCCTGGGCCGCGAGGTGAAGGCGGACGAACCGGCCACCGCCGCCCAGGGGTTCGGCAATGTCGTCCACGTCCTCGCCGACGAGGTCGCCTCCGGCCGCAGCCCCGCCGACCTCGCCGTCCTCATGGAACGGCTCGACTCCGTATGGGACGCGCTCGCCTTCGACGCGCCCTGGAAGTCCCAGCAGGAGAAGCAGCACGCCCGCGTCGCACTCGAACGCTTTCTGCGCTGGCACATCATGGACCGTGGCCGTACCCCCGCCGCCACGGAGCACGGCTTCGACGTCACCCTCGAAGCCGGCGCGTACGAAGTGCGTATCCGCGGCTCCATGGACCGTGTCGAACAGGACGGCGAAGGCCGCGCCTATGTCGTCGACTTCAAGACCGGCAAGCAGGCGCCCACCAAGGACGAGGTGGCCCGCCACCCCCAGCTCGCCGTCTACCAGCTCGCCGTCCGCGAAGGCGCGCTGGACGAGGTCTTCGACGGCCGCCGCCCGGAGCCCGGCGGCGCCGAACTCGTACAACTGCGCCAGCCCGCCCCGCGGAAGGAGGGCGGCGAGCAACTCCCCAAGGTCCAGGCGCAGGAGCCGCTTTCGGGTGAGTGGGTCGGCGAACTGCTCACCACCGCGGCGGGCCGCGTCCTGGACGAACGTTTCACCCCCACCACCGGCGGCCACTGCGCCAACTGCGCCTTCCGGGCGTCGTGCAGCGCACGCCCGGAGGGCCGCCAGATCGTGGAGTGACACGGAACGGCGAGTGATACGGCGAGTGATACGGCGCGGGGTACGGGCCTGGGGCGGCCGGTACGGGAGCCCGGCGCGGGGCCGGCGCGGGAAGCTGGCGCGGGGCCGGCGGGCGGGCGGCGGGCCGCGGCACGGCCGGTCAGGAGCCGGCGCGGAGGCCCCGCAGAGGGCCGTCAACAGCGCCGCCCGGCATTGTCAGTGGTGCCGGATAGCCTCTCTGACATGTCCGTACATCTCACCGATCCCGAGCAGCTCAAGGAGCTTCTCGGCATCCCCTTCACCCCGGAGCAGACGGCCTGCATCACCGCGCCGCCCGCCCCGCAGGTCATCGTGGCCGGAGCCGGCTCCGGCAAGACGACGGTGATGGCCGCCCGGGTGGTGTGGCTGGTGGGCAGCGGACAGGTCGCCCCCGAGCAGGTCCTCGGGCTGACCTTCACCAACAAGGCCGCGGGCGAACTGGCCGAGCGCGTCCGCAAGGCGCTCGTACGGGCCGGGGTCACCGACCCCGATGTCATCGACCCGGACCACCCCCCGGGCGAGCCCCGCATCTCCACGTACCACGCCTTCGCGGGCCGGCTGCTCACCGACCACGGCCTGCGGATAGGGCTGGAGCCGACCGCCCGGCTGCTCGCCGACGCCACCCGCTTCCAACTGGCCGCGCGAGTGCTGAGGGAGGCGCCGGGACCGTACCCCGCCCTGACCAAGACGCTCCCCTCCCTGGTCAGCGATCTCCTCGCGCTCGACGCCGAGCTGGCCGAGCATCTTGTGCGTACGGACCGGCTCGGCGCGTACGACAGCGAGCTGCTGACCGCCCTGGACGGCGCCCGGCTCAGCAACGCCGAGCTGCGCAAGGTGCCGGAGACGGTGGCGGCCCGGCGCGAACTGCTCGATCTGGTACGGCGTTACCGCGAGGCCAAGCGCGCCCGCGATCTCCTCGACTTCGGCGACCAGATAGCGCTCTCCGCCGAACTCGCCGCCACCAGACCGGAGGTCGGCGCCCTGCTCAGGGACGAGTTCCGGGTCGTCCTGCTCGACGAGTACCAGGACACGTCCGTGGCCCAACGGCTGCTGCTCGCCGGGCTGTTCGGCGCGGGCACCGGGCACGCGGTGACGGCGGTCGGCGACCCCTGCCAGGCGATCTACGGCTGGCGCGGCGCCTCCGTCGCCAATCTGGACGACTTCCCCGAGCATTTCCCGTACGCGGACGGCTCCCCGGCGGCCCGCTTCTCGCTCAGCGAGAACCGCCGCAGCGGCGGCCGGCTGCTCGACCTCGCCAACGGTCTGGCCGGGCCGCTGCGCGCGATGCACGAAGGCGTCGAGGCGCTGCGCCCCGCGCCCGGCGCGGAGCGCGACGGCGGGGTGCGCTGCGCGCTGCTGCCCACGCACGCCGAGGAGATCGAGTGGCTCGCCGACTCGATCGCGCACCTTGTGCGTACGGGAAAGGAGCCGGGCGAGATCGCCGTACTGTGCCGGACGGCCGGGGACTTCCCGGAGATCCAGGGCGCGTTGGTGGCGCGCGAGGTGCCCGTCGAGGTCGTCGGCCTGTCCGGGCTGCTGCACCTTCCCGAGGTCGCCGATCTGGTCGCGATGTGCGAGGTCCTCCAGGACCCGGGCGCCAACGCCTCGCTCGTACGGCTGCTCACCGGCCCCCGCTGGCGCATCGGGCCGCGCGATCTGGCGCTGCTGGGCCGCAGGGCCAGGCTGCTGGTCCACCGGGGCGGCGGCGAGGACGGGGCGGACGACCTCGACGCACGGCTGGCCGCGGCGGTCGAGGGCACCGACCCGGCCGAGGTGATCTCACTCGCCGACGCTCTCGACACCTTCCTGGAACCGGCCCGCGCCCCGGAGGACGGCCTGCCCTTCTCCGCCGCCGCCCGAGTCCGCTTCGCACGCCTCGCCACCGAACTGCGCGAGCTGCGCCGCTCCTTGGCCGACCCCCTGATGGACGTCCTGCACCGCGTCCTCGCGACCACCGGCCTGGAGGTCGAACTCTCCGCGTCCCCGCACGCCCTGGCCGCCCGCCGCCGCGAGACGCTCAGCAACTTCCTCGATGTGGCGGCCTCCTTCGCCGCCCTCGACGGGGAGGCGGGGCTGCTGGCCTTCCTGGGGTTCCTGCGGACGGCCGCGCAGTACGAGAAGGGCCTGGACAACGCACTGCCGGGCGGCGAGAACACGGTGAAGGTCCTCACCGCGCACAAGTCCAAGGGCCTGGAGTGGGATGTGGTCGCCGTGCCGGGCCTGGTCACGGGCCAGTTCCCCAACGGCCGGGCGCGCGAGGCCTGGACGTCCCAGCCGAAGGTCCTCCCGCACGCGCTGCGGGGCGACGCGGCGACGCTGCCGGACATGGAGTCCTGGGACGCGAAGGGGCTCAAGTCCTTCAAGGAGGCGATGAAGGAGCACCAGAAGACGGAGGAACTGCGCCTGGGCTATGTGACCTTCACCCGCCCCCGCTCCCTGCTGCTCGGCTCCGGCCACTGGTGGGGCCCGACCCAGAAACGCCCCCGGGGCCCGTCGGACTTCCTGCACGCGCTGTACGCCCACTGCGTGGCGGGCCACGGCGAAATCGAGGCCTGGGCGGACGCCCCGGAGGACACGGACGAGAACCCCGCGCTCCATACGGACTCCACCCCGCACCCCTGGCCGCTCCCGCTGGACCCCGAGTCGATGGCGCGCCGCCAGGAGGCGGCGGAAACGGTACGGAGGTACTTGGCGGAGTTCCAAGCGGAGTTCCACCACGGGGACGGCGACGCCGCACCCCCGGCCGACCCGTCCGTACCGAACGATGCGGAGCGGCCCGAACTGAACGATGCGGAGTCGGCCGACCTGTTCGACCCCGACGACCCGGCGGACATGGTCGAGCCGGCCGAGCTGTTCGACCCGGGCGACCCGTTTGCCCCGGACGATTTCTTCGTACCGGACGACGATCCCGAGCCGGACGGCCCCGACTCCGGCCCCGGCCCCGCCGATCCGGGGCCGGCCGACGACGACCCGGCCGACTGGGACTCCTGGGCGCCCGGCGCCCCGGGCGGTGCCGTCCCCGGGCCCCGCACCGCGGGCGGTGGCGGTGGCGCGTGGGGGGCCGGGGGCTCGCCCCCGGATCCGGGAAGGGGCGGGGCCGGGGAGAGAACCCCCGCCCTCACTCCGGAGGAGACCCGCACCCTCGCCTCCTGGGACCGCGATCTCGACGCCCTCACCGGCGAACTCCGCCGCGCCCGCGCCACCGTCCGCGATGTCCCCGTACCCCCTTCCCTCTCCGCCTCCCAGCTCCTCCGCCTCGCCGCCGACCCCGACGCCTTCGCCCAGGACCTGGCCCGTCCCATGCCGCGCCCGCCGCAGCCCGCCGCGCGCCGGGGCACCCGGTTCCACGCCTGGGTGGAGTCGCGGTTCGAGGAGCTGCCCCTGCCCATGCTCGGCCCCGACGAACTGCCCGGCGGCGCGGACGACGAGCCGGAGATCGCGGACGAACGCGACCTGGCCGCGCTCAAGGCCGCCTTCGAGCGCACCCCGTACGCCCGCCGCACCCCGTACCGCGTGGAGGCGCCCTTCCACCTCACCCTCGCGGGCCGAGTGATCCGCGGCCGTATCGACGCCGTCTACCGCCAGGCCCGTGCCGACCCGGCGACCGGCACCGAGTCGTACACGTACGAGATCGTCGACTGGAAGACCGGCCGCGCCCGCACCGCCGACCCCCTCCAGCTCGCCGTCTACCGCCTGGCCTGGGCCGAGCAGCACGGCCTCCCGCTGACCGCGGTGACGGCCGCGTTCCTGTACGTACGCAGCGGAGAGGTCGTACGCCCCGACCACCTGCCCGGCCGCCCGGAGCTGGAGCGCGTCCTGACCGGCGGGACAGCCGCCACCGGCAGAGTGCCCGAACCGGCACATCCGGACGAGGTGGGACGTTCATACGATGCCCCCGGCGCGCCCACGGACGGGGGATCCCTGGAACCGGCAGACGAGACCGCTCCCTGAGCCCGTTAGGCTCGACATCATGAGCGACACCCCGGACAGCGTCGTCCGTACGTACATCCAGACCCACCGCGCGGCCTTCCTCGACGATCTCGCCGACTGGCTGCGCATCCCGTCCGTCTCGGCCCAGCCCGGCCATGACGCGGATGTGCGGCGCAGTGCGGACTGGCTGGCCGAGAAGCTCAAGGAGACCGGCTTCCCGATCGCCGAGATCTGGGACACCCCCGGCGCCCCGGCCGTCTTCGCGGAGTGGCCCTCCGCGGACCCGGACGCCCCGACCGTGCTGGTCTACGGCCATCACGACGTCCAGCCGGCCGCCCGCGAGGACGGCTGGCACACCGACCCCTTCGAGCCGGTCGTGCGGGACGGCAGGATGTACGGACGTGGCGCCGCCGACGACAAGGGCCAGGTGTTCTTCCACACCCTCGGCGTACGGGCGCACCTCGCCGCGACCGGCCGTACCACCCCCGCCGTCCATCTCAAGCTCCTCGTCGAGGGCGAGGAGGAGTCCGGCTCGCCGCATCTGCGCGCCCTGGCCGAGCAGCACGCGGAGCGGCTGGCGGCCGACGCCGTGATCGTCTCGGACACCGGTATGTGGTCCGAGTCCACCCCGACCGTCTGCACCGGTATGCGCGGCCTCGCCGACTGCGAGATCGAGCTGTACGGCCCCGACCAGGACATCCACTCCGGTTCCTTCGGCGGCGCCGTCCCGAACCCGGCCACCGTCGCAGCCCGGCTGGTCGCGGCCCTGCACGACGAGCACGAACGCGTCACGGTCCCCGGTTTCTACGACGATGTCGCCGAACTCGGCGCCACCGAGCGCGCGCTCCTCGCCGAGCTGCCTTTCGACGAGGAGGAGTGGCTCCGTACGGCCCAGTCCCACGGCACTCTCGGGGAGGCCGGATACTCCACCCTGGAGCGGATCTGGGCCCGCCCGACCGCCGAGGTCAACGGCATCGCGGGCGGTTACCAGGGCCCCGGCGGCAAGACGATCGTCCCGTCCTCGGCCCTGCTGAAGCTCTCGTTCCGACTGGTCGACGGCCAGGATCCGGACCGTATCGAGCGGGCCGTACGGGACTGGACCGAGGCCAGGATCCCGGCCGGAATCCGGTACAAGATCAGCTTCGGCGCGGCCACCCGCCCCTGTCTGACCCCGCTCGACCACCCCGCGCTCCAGTCGGTCGTACGGGCCATGGGCCGCGCGTTCGGCGGTCCTGTCCGCTTCACCCGCGAGGGCGGCTCGGGACCGGCCGCCGACCTCAGGGACGTGCTGGGCGCCCCGGTGCTCTTCCTGGGCATCTCCGTACCGTCCGACGGCTGGCACGCTCCGAACGAGAAGGTCGAACTGGACCTGCTCCTCAAGGGCGCGGAAACGACGGCCTACCTCTGGGGCGACCTTGCCACCGCCCTGCGCTGAGGGACCGCCCCGCGCCGAGAGCGCCTCCCGCGCCGAGAGCGCCTCCCGCGCCGAGAGCGCCTCCCGCGCGGGGGGCGACCCCCGCGCCGTCGCCCCGCTCGCCGAGAGCGTCTCCCGCGCCGAGGGCCTCGCCGGGCCCGGCCTCGCCGCCGGTTCCGGCGCCGGCCTCGCCCGCACCGCACACTCCGCTGATCAGAAACCCAATCAATCCGGGGGAGTTGGAAGTACCTGTGAGCACCATCAGCAGTGACGCCACCGCACACCGACCCATCGGCCTCACCGCCCCCAGCGGTATCGACCGCGCGGCCCACCACCGTCTCGACGAGGCCTGGCTGGCGGCGGCGTGGAGCCATCCGACGACCCGGGTCTTCGTGGTGTCGGGCGGCCAGGTGCTGATCGACGACACCCCTGACGGCCGTACCGAACTCGTGATGATCCCGTCCTTCGAGGCGCCCGTCACCGAGGCCCACCGCTACTTCCTCGGCATGGACGAGGCCGGTGTCCGCTATTTCGCGCTCCAGAAGGACACACTCCCCGGCCGTATCGACCAGTCGGCGCGGGCGGCCGGGCTGCGCGAGGCGGGCATGCTGCTCTCGGCCCGCGACGCCGGGCTGATGGTGCATGCCGTGGCGCTGGAGAACTGGCAGCGGCTGCACCGTTTCTGCTCGCGCTGCGGCGAACGCACCGTGATCGCCGCGGCCGGCCATATCCGCCGCTGCCAGGCCTGCGGCGCCGAGCACTACCCGCGTACCGACCCCGCGGTGATCATGCTGGTCACCGACGAGGAGGACCGCGCGCTCCTGGGCCGCCAGGTGCACTGGCCCGAGGGCCGTTTCTCCACGCTCGCGGGCTTTGTGGAGCCGGGGGAGTCGATCGAACAGTCGGTGGCGCGCGAGGTCTTCGAGGAGGCGGGCGTCACGGTCGGCGAGGTCGAGTACATCGCCAGCCAGCCATGGCCGTTCCCGTCGAGCCTGATGCTGGGCTTCATGGCGCGCGCCACCTCGTCGCAGATCACGGTGGACGGCGAGGAGATCGAGGAGGCGCGCTGGTTCTCCCGGGAGGACCTGCGGACCGCGATCGAGTCGGGCGAGATCCTGCCCCCGGCCGGAATCTCCATCGCCGCGCGTCTGGTGGAGCTGTGGTACGGCAAGCCCCTGCCGAAGCCGGCGAACTGAGCGGTTACAGCGGTTACAACTGAGCGGTTGGGACGGAGCGGTTGGGACTGAGCGGTTAGGACCAGCGGTTACGAGGAGGCCCCGAGCCGGGGGCGCCCACGGGGCCCGGCGGCGTCGTCGGCCGGGCCGGTGAGCCGGCTTCGCCACCACGGCACGAGCTGGACGACGCCGAACGCGGCCTCGACGACGAAGAACAGCCACAGCACCCGAAACGCACCGTGGGCCAGCGCGTACGCCTGCCACATCGCGAACAGCACGCGCGCGACACCGTCGAGCAGCCCGTGCACCGGCAGCGGTCCGACGATGCGCAGCAGAGCCCAGACGACCACGACCGAACCCATCAGATTCGCGTACAGGGTCTGGATCGGGTCGAGCGGGGGCAGGGCGCCCAGCCCGAGCGCGTTGCCGAGAGCCGACAGCCCGCGGTGCACGAGCGCGTACGTCCACGGGGTCGCGAACCCCGCCGTGACGACGAGGTCGTACCACGCGCTCGCGCGCACGACGCGCAGATAGCCGGGGCGGGTAGGGCCGGAGCGGAACGGGCCGGGGCGGAAAGGTGCGGATAGACGGATCACGACGAGGCTCCTGCTGGTCCGACGACAGCGACGCCTCACGCTAAACAGTGGACTACGCTCCAAGGTCAAGCCCGGAATCCGACGGACGGTCGTACGGCCGGAACCGACGGACGGTCATACGGAGGGTCATGCTGATCGGGGAGCTGGCCGCGCAAGCGGGGATGACCAAGGACACCATCCGGTTCTACGAGAAGGTCGGTCTCGTCGAGGGCCGGCGTCTGGCCAACGGCTACCGCGACTTCCCGCCCGAGGCGGTGCCCTGGCTGCACTATGTCCGTACCGCGCAGACGCTCGGATTCTCACTGGCCGAGATCGCACGGCACGGCGAGGAACTGCGCGGGGCGCCGGACACCGCGGACGCGCTGTCCGCGCTGTTCGAGGGGAAGATCCAGGTCATCGACGCGCGCATGGCGGAGCTGGCGGCCCTGCGGGCCGACCTCGAAACGCGCGTCGGTACGGGATGCCCGCTGCGGGCGGCCTCGCCGGCCGGATGAACGGCGACTGAACGCCGACTCAGCAGAACGCCCCCTCCAGTGAGGTCCATCTACCGGAGGGGGCGCGGCGCCGGAGGAGCGTCAGACCGCGAGAGCCTGCTTCACCTGGGCGAGGCTCGGGTTCGTCATGACGACGTTCTCACCGCCGTTGGGCGGGACCACGAGAACCGTCGGGACCGTCTGGTTGCCGCCGTTCGCCTTCTCGACGAAGGCCGCCGACTCCGGGTCCTGCTCGATGTTGATCTCGGTGTACGCGATGCCCTCGCGATCCATCTGGCCCTTGAGCCGACGGCAGTATCCGCACCACGTGGTGCTGTACATCGTCACAGTGCCCGGCATGTCCCTCGCGCTCCTCTGTCTCGCCGAATGCGTTGTCCGCATGGTGTCGAACGTCCGCACCCCTGCCACCATTCCCGCACCGCCACCGGACCCGGCGGACGCCCGGCGGGCGGACCCGGCGTACCGGCGCAGCCTCGGCACCCGCCAGTGTGTTCGTACGACCAATCCGCCTCCCCTGTGGACAACCACCGCACCCGTCCCGGGCGACCTGGCAGCATGGCGGCGTGACAGCAGCAACGCATTCCCCACTCTTCCCGCCGGAATTCCCGCAGGAGTCCGGGCACGGCCAGATCGTGGCCCCGCCGCGCGACGCCGACGCGGTGCTGGACGGACTCGACCCCGAGCAGCGCGAGGTCGCGACGTCCCTGCACGGTCCGGTGTGTGTGCTGGCCGGGGCCGGCACGGGCAAGACGCGCGCGATCACGCACCGGATCGCGTACGGAGTGCGCGCGGGCATACTCCAGCCCGGCAGCGTGCTGGCCGTCACCTTCACCAACCGGGCCGCGGGCGAGATGCGCGGGCGGCTGCGCCAGCTCGGCGCGGGCGGTGTCCAGGCGCGTACGTTCCACTCGGCGGCGCTGCGCCAGCTCCAGTTCTTCTGGCCGAAGGCGGTCGGCGGTGAGCTGCCGAGGCTGCTCGACCGCAAGGTCCAGCTCGTCGCCGAGGCCGCGGCCCGCTGCCGGATCCGGCTCGACCGCAATGAACTGCGCGATGTCACCGGCGAGATCGAATGGGCGAAGGTCACCCAGACCGTCCCGGCCGACTATCCGGCCGCCGTGGCCAAGTCCCTGCGCGAGGCCCCGCGCGACCCGGCCGAGACCGGCCAGATCTACGGCATGTACGAACAGCTCAAGCGCGACCGCTCGGTGATCGACTTCGAGGACGTCCTGCTGCTCACGGTCGGCATCCTCCAGGACCGCCATGACATCGCCGACCAGATCCGCCGTCAGTACCAGCACTTCGTGGTCGACGAGTATCAGGACGTGAGCCCGCTCCAGCAGCGGCTGCTCGATCTCTGGCTGGGCGATCGCGAAAGTCTCTGTGTGGTGGGCGACGCCAGCCAGACGATCTACTCCTTCACCGGCGCCACCCCCGATCATCTGCTGAACTTCCGCACCCGCCATCCGGGCGCCACCGTGGTGAAGCTGGTCCGCGACTACCGCTCCACGCCCCAGGTCGTCCATCTCGCCAATGGCCTGCTGAACCAGGCGCGGGGCAGGGCCGCCGAGCACCGGCTCGAACTGGTCTCGCAGCGCGGCCCCGGCCCCGAGCCGGTCTGCACGGAGTACGCGGACGAACCGACCGAGGCCGAGGGCACCGCCCGCCGGATCCGCGATCTGATCGCGGCCGGGGTCCCGGCCGGGGAGATCGCCGTGCTGTACCGGATCAATGCCCAGTCGGAGGTCTATGAACAGGCCCTGGCCGATGCCGGGGTGCCCTATCAACTGCGCGGCGCGGAGCGGTTCTTCGAGCGACAGGAGGTACGGGAAGCGGGCGCGGCGCTGCGGGGCGCGGCCCGCTTCGGGGGCAATGACTCCCTGCTCGACGATGTCGTCGAACTGCCCGCGCAGGTGCGGGCGGTGCTCTCCACCAAGGGCTGGACGACCGAACCTCCCGCCGGCTCGGGCGCGGTCCGTGACCGCTGGGAGTCCCTGGCGGCCCTGGTCCGTCTCGCCGAGGACTTCGTACGGGCCCGGCCGGAGGCGACACTCGCCGATCTGGTGGCCGAGCTGGACGAGCGCGCGGCCGCCCAGCACGCGCCCACGGTCCAGGGCGTCACCCTGGCCTCGCTGCACGCGGCGAAGGGCCTGGAGTGGGACGCGGTGTTCCTGGTCGGGCTCGCCGAGGGCATGATGCCGATCACCTACGCCAAGACCGATGAGCAGATCGAGGAGGAGCGCCGGCTCCTCTATGTCGGGGTCACCCGGGCGCGGTCACATCTCTGTCTGTCCTGGGCGCTCTCCCGCGCGCCGGGCGGCCGGGCCTCCCGCCGCCCCACCCGCTTCCTCAACGGACTGCGCCCCGGCTCCACGGCCGCCGGGGCGCGGGGTACGGAGTCGGGGCCGGGCGGTGCCGTGGAGCGCGGCGGTGCGGCCCGGCGCAAGCGGCGCGGCCCGGCGCTCTGCCGGGTCTGCGGCAAGACCCTCACCGACGCGGGCGAGATGAAGCTGATGCGCTGCGAGGACTGCCCGTCGGACATGGACGAGGCGCTCTACGAACGGCTGCGGGACTGGCGCGCCGGGCAGGCCAGGTCCCTGGGCCAGCCCGCCTATTGCGTGTTCACCGACAAGACCCTGATGGCGATCGCCGAAGCCGTGCCGGCCGCGCCGGGCGAGCTGGCCTCGATCGCCGGCGTCGGCGCCCGCAAGCTGGACCGTTTCGGAGCCGATGTGCTTGCCATCTGCGCTGGTGAGGAGGGTGCGGAGGGCGGCGGGGAAGACTGATACGAACTCGTCGAAAAAATAGTTTGCGCCCGCCCGGGCAATCCCCATAGGTTCTTAACCACGGGAACAGCGGGCTTCTCCCAAGCCCTGTCCCCGTGCTCTACTTGTCCAAAGCAGTATCTGTCCCGAATACGCGCGACTGGCTCCGGTCAGTCCTTGAGACGCCGAGAGGAGGCGATTCCAGTGATCAGCATCAAGAACATCAGCTTTGTCAGCACCGCCAAAATGACCGATCGCTCGGTCGTCTCCGCCTGCCCGCTCGGCTTCTCCGGTTCCGAACTCATCGCCAGTGGTCTGTCCGGCTTCACCGCCGTCCGGCCCGCCGCCCTGTCGGGTCTTCCCGTTGGGGTGCGCAATGAGCGACCGACCAAGGCACTGGAAGCAGGAGTAGCAGCGGCAGCGGCCAAGGCCTATGCCTTTGCGGCGACCGGTGCCGACACGAAGCGGCAGACGCAGCACCACACGATGTGGGCCTTCCGTGGGCTCGAACCCTGGAGTGATCCAGCCTGACAGACGATCAGGCCGGCGCCTTCAGGGCCGCGGAACCCCACCCGGGATCCGCGGCCCTTCTGTTTGTCCCGAACGGGAGAGACGGAACGAAGGGGCCTCGGGACACCAGCAACGCTCGGTACCAAGCCGACACCCGGCCAACCAGGCCGGACCGACCAGACGAGGAACGACACCCGTGCAACTCGAAGCGCACGCCCCGTCCGTACCGCCTTCCGAAACGATCTCCCCGCCCGTCCCCACGGAGGACTCCACCTTGACCCCGCTCACCGCGCTCACCGCGCTCGACGACGCCATCGAGAACCTCGGCGTCGCCGTCCCCTGCCGTGCCTACGACCCCGAGGTCTTCTTCGCGGAGTCCCCGGCCGATGTCGAGTACGCCAAGGCGCTCTGCCGCACCTGCCCGCTGATCGAGGCCTGCCTCGCCGGCGCCAAGGAGCGGCGCGAGCCGTGGGGCGTGTGGGGTGGCGAACTCTTCGTCCAGGGCGTGGTCGTGGCCCGCAAGCGGCCGCGTGGCCGTCCGCGCAAGAACCCGGTCACGGCATGACCGCCACCGGAACCATCGACCGTCCCTTTACGCACGATCCCCAGAAGCAGGCTCCGATGACCTCTTCCCTGCGACAGCCCTCCGGCTCCGCCACCCCAGTCGTCAGCACCATGGACGCGAACGACTCGCGTCAGAACAGGACCCGTGAGATGCAACTCATCCCAGAAGCCCTGGCGCGCGCGCATATGAGCGAGCGCCTGCGGGAAGCCGAGGCGGAACGCCGGGCCGTGCGCCTGGTCGCCGCCCGGCGGATGCAGCGCCGCGCCGAGCGCGTATCCATGCGCGCCCGCCGCGCGCTGGCCATGGCCGTCATGCAGTAAGCAGTCGGCCGGCCAGTCACGATCGGCCAGTCAGTGCCCATCACCGTCAGCGAGCGGGGGCCGGTCCCGAGGGGACCGGCCCCCGCTTCCGCGTTCAGGCGCTGTCGTCCTCCGGCTCCGCCGCGGACGCCTGTTCCGGTATGAACGGCTCCGGCACGAACCCGGGCAGCCAGGCCTCCAGTTCGTCCCTGAGCCGGACCGTCGCGCTGAGCTGGCAGAGCACCCCGATGGTGCTCAGCGTGACGCGGTGTATCAGCAGATACGACGGAGGCAGGTTGAGCTGCTTGCCCAACTGGTGCGCGGGGGAGCGCGGATCCGCTATCCGCGCGGCCTGGTCGCGCATCCAGCCCCGGGTGAAGGCGAACTCCTCCACCGCCGCCGGCTCGATGATCGGCCGGAGATAGTCCAGCACCGCGTCCGGGTCGAGATCGATGGTCTCCTTGACGAACCCTTCCTCGCACAGCAGGCCGTACACCGCCTCGGCGTCGTCCTCCAGGGTCATCCGCAGCGCCTCGCCGATGGTGGCGGGAAGCCCGCCCGGCAGGCGGTCCACCGTGCCGAAGTCCAGCACCCCCAGCCGGAGTTCCCCGCCGTCGCACTCCTCGCCGTCCCCGCCCTCACCGTCGGCATGCGCCGGCGGCAGCAGCCGGAAGTTCCCCGGGTGCGGATCGGCGTGCAGCAGACCCGTACGCGCCGGACCCGAGAAGAGGAACCTCGCGAGGAGCTGCCCGGCCCGGTCGCGCTGCTCGGGCGTCCCGTCGGAGATCACCTCCGACAGCGGTGTCCCGTCGATCCACTCCGTCACCAGCACCTGCTCGCCCTGGTGCACCACCTCCGGCACCACCACATCCGGATCGCCCGCGAACTCCGCCGCATGCTCCCGCTGCGCCTCGGCCTCCAGCGCGTAGTCCAGCTCCTCGGAGACCCGGTCGCGCAGCTCCGTGATCAGCGGCTTGATGTCCATCCCCGGGATCAGCGGCCCCAGCAGCCTGGCGAACCGGCTGAGCTGCGCAAGATCGGACAGCAGCGCCTCGCCCGCCCCCGGATACTGCACCTTGACGGCGACCTCGCGCCCGTCGTGCCACACCGCCCGGTGGACCTGCCCGATCGAGGCGGCCGCCGAGGGCTTGTCCTCGAACTCCAGGAACAGCTCCCGCCACTCCTCGCCCAGCCGCTCCGCCAGCACCGCGTGGACCGTACGGACCGGCATGGGCGGCGCCGCCTCCTGGAGCCTGGTGAGTGCCGCCCGGTAGGGCCCGGCGATCTCCTCGGGCAGCGCGGACTCGAACACGGACAGCGCCTGCCCGAACTTCATCGCACCGCCCTTCAGCTCACCGAGGACCTTGAAGAGCTGGTCCGCCGTGCGCTGCTGGAGCTCCCGGGCGACGATCTCCGCGGACTTCCCGCCGATCCGCTTGCCCAGGCCCCAGGTGGCCCGGCCGGCGAAGCCCAGTGGCAGCGTGGCCAGCTTCGCGGTCCGGGTGACCGCCTTCCGGGGAAGATCAGACATGAAGCCCCTCCAAGTCCCAGACAGCCGAGCCGCGTGCGGCGGTTACCCAGCCATTGTGTCGTGCGACGCCTCCAAAGCCGCCATGCCCACCCCCTCCCGTCCGCCGGCCGCCCCGCAGGAGCAGTCCGGATGGGGGGTCACTCGCTCCGCCCGCCAGTCCAGCAGCGGCAGCGACGCCTCCCACCGCGCCCCCGTACTGGCCGGCAGATCCCCGTCCAGGAACGACAGCGCATGGGCTGCCGCTAGCCCCGCCACCGCCGTGGCCAGCCCCAGGTCACAGGCCGGCACGGCGGGCGTCCGGTGCCCGGAGCGCCACTGCGCCAGCATCCGCGGCCACCCCGGATCGCGCTCGGCCCTGGCCCGCGCCACACACTCCGCACAGGCCGTGCCACCGGGCAGCACCAGCGGCCCGACCAGGCCCGTCGCCTCGATCACCCCCGTATAGAGATGCGGCGTGCCGGTGGCGATCCAGGGCTCGGCCGTCGCCGGATCCGGGGCGTACGCCGCGAGCCCGTCCCGGGGAGCGGCGATCACCAGGGAGAGGCCCGGCTCGCCCTCGCCGCAGGACTCCCCGTACTCCGCCGCGCTCGGCGGACGCCCCGGCGCGGACCGCCGGACCAACTGCCGCGCCGCGACATCCCGCCGCTCACCCACGCTGTGGGCGGGCAGCCCGCCGGGCGCCACATCCCCCTCCTCCGCACACCCGCCGTCCAGCACATCCACCCGCCCCACCCCGGAAGCCGCGAGCACCGCGGCGACGGCTGCCCCCACCCGCCCCGCACCCCGGACCTGGACCCGCATCGCCCGCCGCGCGGCCAGCCGCCGTATCCCCGCCCCCGGCTCCCGGTGGACAACGGACAAGGACGCCAGATCGGGCCGCAGCCGGTCGAAGGCCCCCGTCCGCTTCCGTAAGCCCTCGGCCGCCGGGCCGCCCTCGTCCGGATCGTCGAGCACCCCCGCCGCGCTCAGCCGTCTCACCAGCGAATCGGCCAGCCCGTCGGGCAGCCCCATCGCACGCGCCCGCTCCCTCAGCAGAGGCAGTCCACGGGTCCCGTCGAGCAGCTCCAGAAAACTGCCCGTGGCCGTATCGACGGGACCGACCAGCACAGCATGCGCCGGTGTGACCCCGAACTGCACGGTCTGCCGCTCCCGCCACGCACGCCGCAGCGCGGGCTTCACCATCGGATGCATATCGGCCTCCCTCTCGCTCCCTCTCGATTTCCGCCGCCGGAATCGCCCCGGCCCCGAACGGACTCTCCCCGGACTCCCCGATCCGGCTGATCCGTGTTCCCAGAATGCAAGGCGGCGCGCGGCGGTGCGGAAAGTTATCCACAGGGGCGCGCATTAATCGTTCAAATATCGAGGACCCCGAAAATGGATCAAGATTGAACCACCCCGGAGGCGGGACTTCCCCCACATGCAGCGGGTAACGTCGGGGCGTGTCCGCCGATCCTTCCCCTCGCCTCGCGGGGGAGCCTCCCTCGCACAGCGCCGCAAGTGAAGAGCGCAGCGTGACAAGCCGCCTGTCGCGCGGCCCGGGGACGAGCGCTGTCGAGGTCCGCAGAAGCGCCCGCCGCAGCAGAACCGTCTCGGCGTACCGCGAGGGCGACCGGACCATCGTCCTCATCCCCGCCCGGATGTCGGAGGCGGAGGAGCGGCGCTGGGTCACCGTGATGCTGGACAAACTCGCCGCGCAGGAGAGCAAGCGCGTCCTCGGCGACAGCGAGCTGACCGAGCGGGCCGAGCGGCTCTCCGCCCAGTACTTCAACGGCAGCGCCCGGCCCACCTCCGTCCGCTGGGTCACCAACCAGAACACCCGCTGGGGTTCGTGCACCCCCGCCGAGGGCAGCATCCGGCTGTCGCACCGGCTCCAGGGCATGCCGGAGTACGTCGTCGACTATGTGCTCGTGCACGAGCTGGCGCATTTGCTCGTACCGGGCCACGGGCCGCGGTTCTGGCGGCTCCTGGAGGCCTATCCGCGCACCGAACGGGCGCGCGGCTATCTCGAAGGTGTCGTCGCCGCCGACCGGCTGCCGCATCTGCCCGTCGCACGCGGGGAATCACCAAGCGGGGAATGACGGACCGTCACGGTGCACGGATACGGACCGACATGGTGCGTGTGTACCGACTCTGTACCGGCTTGGCTCAATGTCGTACGCAGCCGTTAGCCTGGCGCGACGCAAACACATTCGGGATGGGGGACGGTCGTTACGCATGGCCAGGGAATTCCAGCGCGGCCACAAGGCCAAGATCAGTGATCTCACCGCGGGGACGGATCTGTACGTAGGTGTGCAGATCGCCGCTCCCGGGCTGAGCTTCGACATCAGCTGTTTCGGCCTCGACGCCGATGAACAGCTCTCGGACGACCGTTACTTCATCTTCTTCAACCAGCCGAAGTCCCCCGAGGAATCCATCCAGTTGCTGGGCGCCCAGGCCGGCGACACCGAGTCGTTCCGGGTGACGCTGGACCGGATTCCGGCGGCCATTCAGAAGCTCTCGTTCACCGCCACCATCGACGGCGCGGGCCAGATGTCCCAGGTCGGCCCCGGGTACATCCGCATTGTCGCGGGCGGCGAGGAAGTCGTCCGATATGCCTTCACCGGCTCGGAGTTCACCACCGAGCGAGCGGTCATGCTCGGTGACTTCTACCTCAAGGACGTCTGGCGGTTCGCCGCGGTAGGCCAGGGCTTCGACGGCGGTCTCGACGCGCTCCTGAAGAACTTCGGCGGTGAGGTCGCCGAGGAGGAGCCCGCCGCACCGCAGCCGCCGGCCGGCGGCCAGGTGCCGGGTTTCGCCCCGCCCGCGCAGAGCGCCCCCGCCCCGGCTCCCCCGCCCGCGTTCGGCGCCCCGGCGGCACCTCAGGTGCCGCACGCACCCCAGGCACCTCACATCCCGCAGGCGCCCCAAGGCCCGCAGCCCGCGCCGGTGTTCGGGGCTCCGCCCGGGCCTCCGGCCCCCGCCCCGGTACCCCCGCCGATGCACGGCGCGCCGACCATCGCCGCACCCATGACCCCGCCCGGCGGCACCGTACCGCCGCCGCCCGCGCCGGCTCCGTACGGACAGCCGCCCCAGCAGCCGCAGTTCGACCAGATCCCGGGCCAGACAGGGCAGGTCCCGGGCCAGATCCCGGGCCAGGTCCCGGGCCAGGTCCCGGGCCAGGTCCCGGGCCAGGTCCCGGGCCAGATCCCGGGCCAGGTCCCGCCCGCGCCCCAAGTGCCGTCCCCGTACGGCCCGCCCGCGCCCGCACCGTACGGACAGCCGCCAGGACCGCCGCTGGGTGCTCAGCCGGGCATCCCGCAGGGGGTTCCCCAGGGCGTGCCGCCGGGCGGCGCCGGTCTTCAGGCCGCCCTCCAGCCGTACAAGGAACTGCCCACGGGACAGCGCTGGACACCGCAGAACGGCCAGTTGATGCGCGTCGACCTCGGCATGGGCGGCACCCCGGTCCTCGCCCGCCAGGGCAGCATGGTGATGTACCAGGGGAAGGTCGACTTCAGCTACAAGGGCGCCGGTTTCGCCGGCCGTATCGTCGGCAACGCCACCGGCCAGGAGATGCAGCTCATGCGCTGCACCGGCCGCGGTCAGGTCTTCCTCGCCGAAGAGGGCGCGCATCTGCACCCGGTGGAGCTTCAGGGCGACGGGATCTGTGTCTCGGCGGAGAGCGTCCTCGCCTTCGACGAGTCCCTCCAGTACGAGGTCCGCAGGATCGAGGGCCACGGGATACCGGGCGGAGCCCTGTTCACCATGCTCTTCCAGGGCACCGGCACCGTCGTCGTCAAGACCCATGGCACCCCGGTGGTCCTGCCCGTCACGCCCACGACCTTCGCCGACTGCAATGCCGTCGTCGCCTGGTCGTCCGCGTCCCAGGTGATCATCTCCAGCCAGGTCAGGCTGCGCCGCAACGCGTATCCGGGCCACAGCGGGGAGACCGTGAACCTCCAGTTCCGGGGCGCCCCCGGCAACTTCATCGTCGTCCAGCCGTACGAGGTCTGAGGGAGCCCGGACCATGAACCAGCAGCTCGCGGGCTATGCCCCCACCCCCGTCGCGGCCCGGATGGAGAACCACGGCCGCGCCATGCTCAAGGTCGCGATGGCCTCAGGACAGGACCTCTTCGCACGCACCGGCTCGATGGTCGCCTACGAGGGCTTCATCCAGTACGAGCCGAATCCGCCCGCCATCCGCCAGATCGCCTCCCAGTGGGTGACCGGCGAGGGCACGCCCCTGATGAAGTGCTCCGGCGACGGCCTGCTCTATCTCGCCGACTACGGCGCGGATGTCGTGGTCATCAACCTCAACAATGACGCGCTCTCCGTCAACGGCACCAATGTGCTGGCCTTCGACGCCCATCTCCAGTGGGGCGTCGAGCGGGTGAAGGGCCTGGCCAAGTTCGCCGGACAGGGCCTGTGGAACGTGCAGATAGCCGGGACCGGCTGGGTCGCCCTGACCTCGCGCGGCACCCCGATCGTCGTCGACTGCGGCCGGGGCGAGGACGAGACCTATGTCGACCCGGACGCCCTCGTCGCCTGGTCCCCGGCCCTCAAGGTGAAGGGCAAGCGCAGCCTGAAGGCGTCCGCGCTGATCGGGCGGGGCAGCGGAGAGGCCTACCAGATGGCCTTCTCCGGCCAGGGCATCGTCGTCGTACAGCCCAGCGAGGACAGCACCGACCGTCTGCGGATCCAGCGCTGAGGGGAGCGAGAACACCATGCAGAGTCCGCTTTTCGCCTATACGGAACAGCAGTCACAGGAGCGGTACGCGGTGCAGAACCCGCAGCTCCTGCGGGTCGCGCTCAGCGGCCAGGACGATGTCCTCGCCCGCAAGGGCGCGATGGTCGCGTACCAGGGGCTGATCGACTTCGACGGTGAGTACCAGTCGCAGGGCCAGCGCCGGGCCCGCGCCCGCACCGGTGAGGGACTGGACCTGATGCGCTGCTCGGGGCAGGGCACGGTCTATCTGGCCAACCTCGCCCAGTACATCCATGTCGTCGATGTCGACCACGAGGGGATGACGGTGGACAGCGCCTATGTGCTGGCGCTGGACTCCTCGCTGCACAGCGAAGTCATCGCGGTGGACAGCCAGTACGGCATCTCGGGCTCCGGCAAGTACCAGCTCAATATCTCCGGCCGGGGCAAGGTCGCACTGATGACCTCGGGCCAGCCGCTGATGATGCAGGTCACGCCGGACAAGTACGTCAACGCCGACGCCGACGCGGTCGTCGCCTGGTCCTCCGCGCTACGGGTGCAGATGCAGGCGCAGACACACTCCTCGGGCATACGGAGGCGGCGCGGCAACACCGGCGAGGGCTGGGAGCTGAGCTTTCTGGGGCAGGGCTTCGCGCTGGTGCAGCCCAGTGAGGTCATGCCGCCGCAGCACGCGGAGATCGGGCAGGGGCTGGCCGCGCAGTTCGGCGTCGGCCAGCAAGGAGCGCACGGCCAGAACCAGGGGAACGCCTGGAGCAGATGACCGCGCCGAGCCCGGCCGCCCGCGTCACGTCCCGCCCGGACGTCCACGGAAGGCGCGCCGGGCGCCGGCGGACGGGGTGGCCTCAGGCTCCGTGCCCACGTGCCTCCGAAACGAGACCCGGACTAGGCCCGGACGAGGCCCGGCCACCCCTCCGCCCGCCCCTACGCGTCCAGCACGGCCCGGGTGCGCTCCACCAGCCGTACGACCGAGCCGTCGGCCACCGTCGCCGCCTCCTCGTAGGAGAACCAGCGCAGGTCGAGCGACTCCTCGCTGATCCGCTCGACCGCGTCGGCCGGCGCCAGCGCCGCGTACTGCACATCAAGGTGCCAGTGGCACGGGGCCGGAATGGCATGCCGGTCGAGCTGTACGGGACCGCCCGCCAGCGGGGTCAGACCGGGGATCCCGGACTCCTCCTCGGCTTCCCGCAGCGCCGCGCCCTCCAGGCTCCGGTCACCGGGCTCGCAGTGGCCGCCCATCTGGAGCCACATGCCGAGCTTCTTGTGCAGGGTGAGCAGCACCCGGCCCCGGGCCGGATCGACCACCAGCGCGCTGGCGGTGAGATGCCCCGCCGTACAGGCCTTCCACATCGCGTCCGGGTGGGCGGCGAGATGGTCCAGATAGAGCCCGCGCAACTCCTCCTGGCCCTCGTACCGGCTCTCATAGCCCTTCAGTACGAGGGCGGCGTCGTCATGCAGGCTCACTGGTCGGTGTCGTCCTTGCTGTCCTTGCCGCCCTTGCTGCCGCCCTTGCCGTCCGGTTCGTCCGCGGCCTCGCCGAGCATCTTGTCCAGCTCGGAGAAGTCCAACTGCTCGTGATGGACGAAGCCGTCCGGATCGTCGAGATCGGAGGCCGTCGGCAGCATGTCCGGGTGCTCCCACAGCCGGTCACGCCCGTCGACCCCGCGCGCGTCCGTGAGCGATGCCCACAGGCGCGCGGCGTCCCGCAGCCGGCGCGGACGGAGATGCAGACCGATGAGGGTGGCGAAGGTCTGCTCGGCGGGGCCGCCGGAAGCACGGCGTCTGCGCAGCGTCTCGCGGAGTGCGTCGGCGCCCGTGAGCCTGCTCTTGGCCGCTTCGTGCACCACCGCGTCCACCCAGCCCTCGACCAGCGCGAGCGCCGTTTCGAGACGGGCCAGCGCGGCCTTCTGCTCAGGTGTGTCCTCCGGCTGGAACATGCCCTGCTGGAGCGCTTCCTGCAGCTCCTCGGGGTGCGTGGGGTCGAACTGGCCGACCACGTCCTCCAGCTTGGTGGTGTCGACCTTGATCCCACGGGCATAGCCCTCGACCGCGCCGAACATATGCGACCGCAGCCACGGCACATGGGCGAAGAGGCGCTGGTGGGCGGCCTCGCGCAGTGCCAGATACAGCCGGATCTCGTCCCTGGGAACACCGAGGTCCTTGCTGAACGCCTCGATGTTCAGCGGGAGGAGCGCGGCCTTGCCCGCCGGGCCGAGCGGCAGCCCGATGTCCGTCGAGCCCACCACCTCACCCGCCAGCACGCCCACGGCCTGCCCGATCTGCTGGCCGAACATCGCGCCGCCCATGGAGCGCATCATGCCGATCAGCGGGCCCGCCACGGACTGCATCTCCTCGGGGAGCACCTCGCCCATGGCCGTGCCCACCCGCTCCGCCACCGGGTCGACGAGCTGCTGCCACGCGGGCAGCGTCGCCTCGACCCACTCGGCGCGGCTCCACGCCACTGCGGTGTTCGCGCCCGAGGGCAGGGAGGTGACGCCGTCCAGCCACAGATCGGCCAGCCGCACCGCCTCCTCGACCGAGGCACGCTCCGAGGGCCCCACGCTCGCGTCCTTCGTGCCGTCCGGGGTGCCCTGCGCGACCGTCTGGCGGGCGATCTGCTTGGCCATGTCCCAGTTGACAGGGCCGCCCTCATAACTGAGCATCTGGCCGAGCTGCTGGAAGGCCGCGCCCAGATCACTGGGGTTCAGCGAACCGAACATCGCGGCGAACGGATTGTCCGCACCGCCCGCGCCGCCCGGCAGACCGAACCCGAAATTGCCGAAGGGATTGCCGGGACCGCCCTGACCACCGGCACCCTGACCACCTCCGGCAGGGTCCTTCTTCTTGCCGTCGCCGTCCTCCGGCTCCTCCGGCGGAAGGCCGAATCCGAATGGTGTGTCACTCACGGGGTTCCTCGGCTCGTAGGGCCACCGGCGTCTGCCGGCGGCGGCTGCCCGACTACACCACCCAGCCTAAGCGGGACCGGGCGGACGAGGGTGGTACCGCCTCCGACACCCGGCCGGCTTCCGGGCTCAGTGCTCCGTCGGCCTGTGGCCTGCGGCAGGATGGACGTCACCTGGTACGTACGCGTCATTCACGTACGTATTGAAGACAACCGCTGGAGACGCCCGGTGAGTTCCCCAGATCCGCAGGTTCGCGCAGCGCGAAACCGCTCGACCACGCACTCGTCCCGCGGCCCCGTCGTCGCGGTCACCGGCGCCGCCTCGGGCGTCGGCGACCTGCTCACCCGGCGCCTCGCCGCCTCCGAGGAGATCAAGCAGGTCATCGCCATCGACGAGCGCCGGGGCGAGGTCTCCGAGGCGCAGTGGCACATCCTCGACGTCCGCGACCCGGCCATCGCGGAGAAACTGCGCGGCGCGGACGTGGTGGTGCATCTGGCGCTCGACCTCGATCTGGAGACCGACCCCGCCGCCCGTACGGCGTACAACGTGCGCGGCACCCAGACCGTGCTCACGGCCGCCGCCGCGGCGGGTGTCCACCGGGTGGTGCTGTGCACCTCGGCCATGGTCTACGGCGCGCTTCCCGACAACGACATCCCGCTCTCCGAGGATGCCGAACTGCGTGCCACGGCCGAGGCCACGGGCGTCGGCGATCTGCTGGAGATCGAGCGGCTGGGCCGCCGCGCGCCCCGCGCGCACCCCGGCCTGAATGTGACGGTCGTACGGCCCGCCGTCCTGGTCGGCGGTACGGACACGGCCCTCACCCGCTACTTCGAGTCGCCCAGGCTGCTGGTCGTCGCCGGATCCCGGCCCACCTGGCAGTTCTGCCATGTCGAGGACCTGGTCAGCGCCCTGGAGTACGCCGCGCTCGAAAAGGCCGACGGGGAGTTCGCGGTCGGCTGCGACGGCTGGCTCGAACAGGAGGAGGTCGAGGAGCTGAGCGGCATCCGCCGGATGGAACTGCCCTCCGCGGTCGCCCTGGGAGCCGCCGCGAGGCTGCACAGGATCGGTCTCACGCCCTCTCCGGCCGGCGATCTCGCGTACACCATGCATCCCTGGGTGGTCAGTGTCAGCAGGCTCCACGACGCGGGCTGGCGGCCCAGGTGGACCAATGAGGCGGTGCTCGCCGCGCTGCTGGAGGAGGTCGAGGGCCGCCATACGGTCGTGGGCCGCAGGCTCGGCCGCAAGGACGCCACCGCGGCGGGCGCGGCGGGCGCGACGGTGGCGCTGCTCGGCACGGCGGCGCTGGTACGACGGGCCCGCAAGGCGCGCCGCGGACGGTGAGGCGCGCGGCGTCACGGGCCGTACGAGGATCCGCGGCGTGGGGCGCGGCGCCCGTACGCGGGGCCCCGGGCCCGAGGCGCCGTTCCGGGATGTCAGTGGCGTACGGCACGATGGGGCCATGGCGAGCACCCATTCCCACCCGGGCGAGCAGGCGGCGCAGGATCCCATCCGGCTGCTGGCGATCCGCGACACCCCCCTGACCGTCGACGAGGTCTTCCGCGCGGTCGGGGACGACGCCGCGGGCGGTACGGCGCTCTTCGTCGGTACGGTGCGCAACCACGACGGGGGCGCCGATGTGGACACCCTCGGCTATTCGTGCCACCCCTCGGCCGAGGCGGAGCTGCGCCGCGTCGCGGAGAAGGTCGCCGCCGACCATCCGGTGCGCGCGCTGGCCGCCGTCCACCGAGTGGGCGATCTGGAGGTCGGAGATCTGGCGGTCGTCGTCGCGGTCTCCTGCCCGCACCGGGCCGAGGCGTTCGAGGCCTGCCGCAAGCTGATCGACGACCTCAAGCACGAGGTGCCGATCTGGAAACACCAGAAGTTCTCGGACGGCACCGAAGAGTGGGTGGGGGCGTAACACCTGCCCCACAGGCGCGAAGAGAGCCTCCTCAAGACGCGCAATCGTTCTGAAACCTGGTCAGTCGTGGACGGCCCGATTTGCGTAACCGCACCCCTGCCAGCAGCGTTGTCTCAGCAGATGGTTAATCTGCTGATCGGTCAGTTTGCAGACGCTCATGTAGGTCGGGAGGTCGGTATGGCCGCACTAACCTGGTTGCTGATTCCGCTTTTCGCCGCCATAGGCGCGGCGATATGGGGGCGCTGGGCCTCAAGGGATCGCACCATCGGGGACATAGCCGAGCTGAACGGGTACGCCCGGTTCCGCGACGCGATGGAGAAGGCGCACTCCGGTTCGGGCCGGTTCTGACACCGGCCGCCGCGCAAGCCGCCCGTACGCATTCGCTACGCGAACCCGTGCGAAGCCCCGTACGGACGGCCCCAGCGGTGCACAGAGGGACCCTTCCCGTACTGTCGTTCCATGCCACGCCGCACCGCGACGATGCTCGCCTCCACCCTCGTCCTTATCGCGCTGCTCTGCGCGGGTGTGCTCATCACAGTGCCGTATTCGGAAATGAGCCCCGGACCGACGGTGAACACCCTCGGTGACGCCGGTGGAGAACCGGTACTCCAGATCTCCGGTCACCAGACCTATCCGACCTCGGGCCATCTCAATATGACGACGGTCAGGGTCACCGGCGCGGACTACAAGATGAACATCGTCGAGGCGGTCTACGGCTGGCTGGCACACGACAGTGTCGTGGTGCCGCACGACACCCTGTATCCGGACGGCAAGACCGAGGAGCAGTCCACCCAGGAGAACGCCGAGGAGTTCAGCCAGTCCCAGGAGAGCGCCAAGGTTGCCGCCCTGAAGGAGCTGGACATCCCGGTCTCCTCGCGGACCGTCGTCTCCTCCGTCATCAAGGACGGAGCCGCCGAGGGCACGCTCCACGCGGGCGATGTGATCAAGCAGGTGGACGGTTCGCCGGTGCGCCAGCCCGCCGATGTGGCCCGGCTCGTCACCAAGCACAAGCCCGGCGAGGACGTCATCTTCAGCATCGTCCCTGCCGCGGAGGCCAAGAGGGCGGAGAAGGCGGGCAAGGAGCCCGGGGGCACCGAGCGGGTCACGGTGACCACGCAGAAGTCCGAGGACGGCGGCCGGGCGGTCGTCGGAATCCAGGCCGGGACCGACCACACCTTCCCGTTCAACGTCGACATCAAGCTCGCGGATGTGGGCGGGCCCAGCGCCGGGCTGATGTTCGCACTCGGCATTGTCGACAAACTCACGCCCGGCCCGCTCACGGGCGGCAAGTTCGTCGCCGGTACGGGCACGATCGACGACGAGGGACAGGTCGGGCCCATCGGGGGCATCGAGATGAAACTGGTCGGCGCGCGCGGCGCCGGCGCCGAATACTTCCTCACCCCGGAGCAGAACTGCGCGGCGGCCGCCTCCGACGTCCCCGACGGCCTCACCCTCGTCAAGGTGAAGACCATCGACGACGCCAGGAAGTCGCTGAACAGGATTCGCGACGGGGACACGGGCGGCCTGCCGACCTGCTCGGCAGGCTGACCGGCCCCCGCCCCCTGCGCCTCGAACGAACCCCCGCGCCTCGAACGGGCCGGCCCCCGGGGTCGGGCCGGTCCCCGGATTACGCCTCGAAGGTCGCCGCCAGCGCCTCCGCCAGCCCCGGCACCAGACCCGACCCGGTGAGCACCTCGCTCGGCGAGTCCTTCTCGCGCAGCCGCAGCGCCGACTCGCGGGCGCCGTCGCGCAGCACGGCGACCGTCATCCGTACCTCCTGACGCTCCGGATGGGCGGAGACCCACGAGGCGAGCCCGGCGTCGTCGAGCCCGTCCGGTACGGACGCCTCCGCCGAGGGCGGCAGCATCAGCCGTTCCACCGTCATCGCGCAGCCCGTCACCGCCCCGGGCCACGCGATGGTGGCGAGGAACTCGTCCAGCGGGGTGCCGGACGGGATCTCGTCCTGTTCGATCGGGGTGAGCGGCGCGACGGACCCGCCGTCGTCGAGCCCGAGCTGGGCCGCCAGCTCCGGTTCGTCGGTGCGCAGCCGCGCGGTGTCGACGAGCGCGAAGAGCCGGGCGGGCTGGTCCCAGCCGAGCCCCGACGCGTACTCGTCGATCTCGAGCACCGCGCGGGTCAGCGGGCCGGCGGCCATGGGAGTGCCTGAAGGAGTGACATTGGACATGGCCAATATCCTGCCTCCTCCGGACCCCGATGCGGGAACTAGGTAAAGCCTCAGTAAGTTGCATGAGTGGGCCCTTACGATCGCGGGGCCCAGCTTTACCCGCTGAGACACACGACCCGCTGAAATACACGACCGCGAACTTCGAGGTGCGCACGTTGGCTTTCCAGATGCCGGACCGCGGCGGAGGCCCGACCGGGCCACGGATCAGAGTGGGCCGGCCGTCCCGTCGCGCCCGGACCCTGCTCATGACGCTGGGGGTGCTGGCCGTGCTGGCCATGCTCTTCGTCATGTTCGCGGGGTTCTGGACCGACTGGCTCTGGTACCGCTCGGTGAGATATTCATCGGTTTTCACCACCACGCTCTGGACCAAGGCCGGCCTGTTCGCCGTCTTCGGGCTGGTGATGGCCCTCGCCGTCGGCCTGAACATCTGGCTGGCGCACCGGCTGCGCCCGCCGCTGAGCGCGATGTCCATGGAGCAGCAGAACCTCGACCGGTACCGGATGGGGATCGCCCCGTACAAGAAGTGGGTGCTCCTGGCGATCACCGCGCTGGTCGGGCTGATCGCCGGCGCCTCCGCCTCCGGCCAGTGGCGCACCTGGCTGATGTGGGTCAACGGAGTGCCGTTCGGGCAGAAGGACCCCGAGTTCAAGATGGACGTGTCGTTCTACGCGTTCGATCTTCCGTGGTACCGCTTTCTGCTCGCCTTCGGCTTCGCCGCCGCCGTGCTGTCACTGATCGCCGCCGCGCTGACCCACTATCTGTACGGAGGGCTGCGGATCACCAGCCCGGGCGCGCGCGCGACGGGCGCCGCCACCGGCCATCTGTCGGTGCTGATCGGCGTCTTCGTCTCGCTGAAGGCCGTGGCGTACTGGCTCGACCGGTACGGCCTGGCCGTGAAGTCCAGCGACTTCAAGGCGGCGGGGAACTGGACCGGGCTGCGGTATGTCGACGCCAACGCCTATCTCCCGGCGAAGACGATCCTCTTCTTCATCGCGGTCATCTGCGCCCTGCTGTTCTTCGCGACGCTCTGGCGGCGCACGTGGCAGCTTCCGGTGATCGGCTTCGGTCTGATGGTGCTGTCGGCGATCCTCATCGGCGGCCTCTACCCGGCGATCGTGCAGAAGTTCCAGGTCCAGCCGAACGAGCAGGCCAAGGAAGCGCCGTACATCAAGAAGAACATCGACGCGACGCGCGCTGCGTACGGCATCGACGACGCCGATGTGCAGGACTACGGCGGCAAGGGCGACCCGGAGAAGAAGTCCGACCAGCGCAAGGCGGCGGACTCCGCCGCCAGTTACCGGCTGGTCGACCCCAATGTGGTCTCGCCCGCGTTCCAGCAGCTTCAGCAGGAGCGTAAGTACTACCAGTTCCCGGCCACGCTGGACGTCGACCGGTACACCGGCACCGACGGCAAGCCGCAGGACACGGTGGTCGGTCTGCGCGAGCTGAACATCACGGGTATCCCGAAGCGCAACTGGATCAACGACCACTTCACGTACACACACGGGTACGGAGTGATCGCGTCCAAGGGCACCAACACGGTGACGGACGAGAACCAGGGCACGGTCGGCGCCCCCGACTTCACCGAGTCGGGACTGCCGACGACCGGCCAGCTCGACGAGGGGTACGAGCAGCGGATCTACTACGGCGAGAAGACCGAGCAGTACTCGATCGTGGGCGGTCCGCAGAAGGAGCTGGACTACGAGAAGAACGGCGAGAAGACCACCAGCTACGCGGGCCGGAGCGGAGTCGATCTCTCCAACCCGCTGAACCGCGCGGCGTACGCGGTGGCCTTCAGCGAGCCGCAGATGGTCTACTCCGGCGCCATCGGCGACGGTTCGCGGATCCTCTACAACCGCACGCCCAAGGAGCGCGTCGAGGCGGTCGCACCCTGGCTGACCATCGACGGCGACGCCTATCCCGCGGTGGTCGACGGCCGTATCAAGTGGATCATCGACGCGTACACGACGACGAACGGCTATCCGTACGCGTCCCGTACGACGCTCGGCGACACCACCGAGGACTCGCTGACCGACAACCAGCGCGCGGTCGTCGCCCAGCAGAACCAGGTCAACTACATCCGGAATTCGGTGAAGGCCACCGTCGACGCCTATGACGGCACGGTCAATCTGTACCAGTGGGACACCGAGGACCCGGTCCTCAAGACCTGGATGAAGGCCTTCCCCGGCACGGTGAAGGCGCGGGACCAGATCGATCCCGATCTGCTGGCCCATCTCCGCTACCCGCAGGACATCTTCAAGGTGCAGCGCGAGCTGCTCACCCGCTACCACGTCACCAACCCCGCGCAGTTCTACAGCGGCAGTGACGCGTGGCAGGTGCCGAGCGACCCGACCAACAAGGACAGCAGTGCGGTCCCGCCGTACTATCTGAGCCTCAAGATGCCCGGTCAGGACGATCAGAAGTTCTCGCTGACGACCACCTTCACGCCCAACGGGCGCCCGAATCTGGGCGCGTTCATGGCGGTGGACGCCGACGCCACCAGCACGGACTACGGCACGATCAGAGTCCTGAGAGTGACATCGACCGTCCAGGGCCCGCAGCAGGTGCAGAGCGAGCTGAACGGTGTGCCGGAAGTCGCCGAGTTCGTCAGGAACCTGAGAGGCACCGACTCGGACATCGAGTACGGCAATCTCCTCACCGTTCCGCTCGAAGGCGGCTTCCTCTACATCGAGCCGGTGTACGCGCGCGGCGGCACCGCCAACTATCCGCTGCTGAAGAAGGTGGCCGTCTCCTACGGAGGCAAGCCCGTCTTCAAGGACAGCCTGGCCGAGGCGCTCAACGCCGTGTTCGGCGAGGAGAGTTCCGAGCCGCCGACCTCGACGACACCGCCACCGACGGGCGAGACCAACCCGCCGCCGGCGACCGGTGACTCGCCGCTCCAGCAGGCCATCGCGGACGCGCAGAAGGCGTACAACGACGGCGAGGCGGCGCTCAAGGAGCAGGACTGGGCGGCGTACGGCAAGGCACAGGAGGCCCTCCAGGACGCCCTCCAGCGGGCCGCGGCCGCGGGCGGCGGCGGGACCGAAGGGACCGAAGGCGGAGGCGGCAACAGCGGCTGAGCAGGCATCACTCCACCCCGTGGTACGGTTGGGACACAACGACGCGGGGTGGAGCAGCTCGGTAGCTCGCTGGGCTCATAACCCAGAGGTCGCAGGTTCAAATCCTGTCCCCGCTACGCGAAGTCAAGGGCCCGGATCCAACAGGATCCGGGCCCTTGACGTATGCCCGCCGACCGCATCCGACCGAACTGCGTTTCAAGGCGTGGGAGTTGCGCCCGGGCGTGTTTGACTTGTCTCTCTGTGGGCATGTCGACAAAACGCTGAAGTGACCTTGCGGGTCGCGATATACCTGCTGTACGCGGGTGGCAGGTGGTGCGACGATGGAAATTATGGGGGATAGGACAACTCTGTTGGAGACAGGGCGGTTTGTGCAGCGCCATGCGGCGGACGCGGCCGATACCGCGAACGCCGCGGACTCTCTTGCTGCCACCAGCGCCCCGAGGACGGCCGGCCCGGAGGAGACCGCCGATGCCGAGACCGAGGCGCGCCACCGCCGCGCGGCCGACGCCGGGGACATCGCGTCGATGAGCGTGCTCGGCGCCCTGCTGCTGCGCCGCGGCGATCTCGACGGGGCCGAGGCGTATCTGCGGGCCGCGACCGCCGAGGGCGACCGCGCCGCCGCCAACAATCTGGGCGTGCTGCTGCATCAGCGCGGCTACCCGGAGGAGGCGGCCGGCTGGTGGCGTATCGCCGCCGTCGCCGGATCCGCCGCGGCGGCCCACGCACTCGGCCGCCACCACCGCGAGCTGGGCGACGAGCCGGCCGCGGAGTACTGGCTGCGCCAGTCCGCCGAGCAGGGCCATGCCCTCGGCGCCTATGCCCTCGCCGATCTGCTGGAGCACCGTGGCGACGCCGGGGCCGAGCAGTGGCTGCGGGCCGCCGCCGAGCAGGGGCACCGCGAAGCGGCGTACCGGCTCGCCCGGGCCCTGGAGCGTCGCGCCCGCGAGGCGGCACGCGCCGGAGCGGTCCACCGTGGTGCCGCCGGAGCGGTCCACCGTGGCGTCACGGGCGGCCACCGGACCGCAACGGGCAGGAGCGGCCCCCGTATCAGCGTCGACACGGGTACGCGTACGGGCGCACGCCTGCGTACAGGCACCGGCACCGGCATGGGTCCGGGCGCGGACTCCGACGCGCCCGGCGCCTCCCCGTCCTCGCTGCTCGGCGAGGCCGCCCAGTGGTACCGGCAGGCCGCCGCCCGCGGCCACCGCAGGGCCGCCCTGAACCTCGGCGCGATCCTGGAGAAGCGCGGCGAGCTGAAGGAGGCCGGCCGCTGGTATCTGACCTCCGCCAAGGACGGCGAGGCACGGGCCGCCTGCGCCCTCGGCTTCCTGCTGCGCGACGCCGGTGACGAGGAGAGCGCCGCCATCTGGTGGCTGCGCGCCGCACAGGAGGGCGACGGCAACGCGGCCAACGCCCTCGGCGCGCTCCACGCCGCCCGCGGCGAGCCGCAGACCGCCGAGCGCTGGTACCGCGCCGCGATGGACGCGGGCGATGTCAACGGCGCGTACAACCTCGGGCTGCTCTGCGCCGCCCAGGACCGTACCGTCCAGGCCGAGCAGTGGTACCGCCGCGCCGCCTACGCGGGCCACCGCGAGGCCGCCAACGCGCTCGCCGTCCTGCTGCTCCAGGCCGAGGACGCGACAGGGGCCGAGCCGTGGTTCTCCAAGGCCGCCGAGGCGGGCAGCGTGGACGCCGCGTTCAACCTGGGCATCCTGCACGCGGGCCGCGCGGACGACCGTACGGCGCTGCGCTGGTACGAGCGGGCCGCCGCCGCGGGCCACACCGAGGCGGCGCTCCAGGTCGGTATCGCCTGCCTGCGGGACGGCGACGAGCGGTCGGCCGAGCGCCATCTGCGCTGTGCCGCGGGCGGCGGCAGCGCCGAGGCCGCGTTCCGGCTGGCCACCCTGCTCGACTCGCGCAGGCCGCCGCCGGGACCGCCCGCGCTCGGCGAGCCGCACACGGTGAAGAGCGAGTGCGAGCAGTGGTACGAGCGGGCCGCCGAGCAGGGGCACCGCAGGGCCCAGGTGCGCGTCGGCATGCTCGCCGCCGCCCGCGGCGACATCGAGGACGCCGCGCGCTGGTACCGCGAGGCCGCCGAGGCGGGCAGCCGCAACGGCGCGTTCAACCTGGGACTGCTCCTCGCGCGCGAGGGCGGTGAGCGGGAGGCCGCCCAGTGGTGGGGCCGGGCCGCGCGGGACGGGCACGGCCGGGCCGCGCTGCGGCTGGCGCTGCTCGCCGCGCGCCGTGGCGAGCTGACCGAGGGCCAGCGCTGGTGCGCGCGCGCCGTCGAGCTGGGGCCGGCCGAGGTGGCGGAGCGCGCGGCACGGCTGCGCGAGGCGCTCCACCAGGAGCTGACGGCCTGACCGGTAAGGGATTTGCACCGCTCGGCGGGCGTGACGTAATGTTGCGTTCACCGACGCGGGGTGGAGCAGCTCGGTAGCTCGCTGGGCTCATAACCCAGAGGTCGCAGGTTCAAATCCTGTCCCCGCTACTGAAACCTGAGGCCCGGATCTCGAAAGAGTTCCGGGCCTCAGGCATTTTCGGATGTGCTCCGGCGGGCGTTTTCAGGAACCGGCAGGCGTTTTCAGGAAGAGGCGCAGTTCGGGCAGGTCCCTCTGTACGTCACCTCGACGTCCGAAACCGTGAAGCCGAAGCGCTCCGCGTCCGGCAGATCGGCCAGCGGATCGCCCGTGGGCCGGACATCACGGATCGTGCCGCACTGTGCGCAGACCAGGTGGTGGTGCGGCCGGTGCGCGTTCGGGTCGTACCGCTTGGCGCGGCGGTCCGTGGACACCTCCAGCACCTCACCGAGCATGACCATCTCGCCCAGGGTGTTGTAGACGGTCGCCCGCGAGATCTCCGGCAGCCGCGCGACGGCGCGCGCGTGCACCTCGTCGGCCGTGAGGTGGACATGGTCCCCGTCGAGGACCTCCGCGACAACACGTCGCTGCGCCGTCATGCGCCAGCCACGTCCGCGAAGCCGTTCCAACAGGTCACTCATGACGACAAGCCTAACAGTGAGGGGGCTCAGACACGAGCGTGTATGACTTTGGATGGATGCTTGACTTAGACAATGTCCATCGTAGGATCGATGACGGTACACGCCAAGGGACAGGACTGGCGGCAAATGACGCAGGAGGCACACGTGACGCAGGGACCGCTCACGACGGAGGCCGGGGCACCGGTAGCCGACAACCAGAACAGCGAGAGCGCGGGCGCCGGCGGTCCCGTGCTGGTCCAGGACCAGGCGCTGCTGGAGAAGCTCGCGCACTTCAACCGTGAGCGCATCCCGGAGCGCATCGTGCACGCGCGGGGCGCCGGGGCGTACGGCACGTTCACGGTGACCCGCGATGTCGCGCAGTGGACGCGCGCGGCGTTCCTCTCCGAGGTCGGCAAGCAGACCGAGACGTTTCTGCGCTTCTCCACCGTCGCGGGCAGCCTCGGCTCGGCCGACGCCGTGCGCGACCCGCGCGGTTTCGCGCTGAAGTTCTACACCGAAGAGGGCAATTACGACCTCGTCGGCAACAACACCCCGGTGTTCTTCATCAAGGACGCCATCAAGTTCCCCGACTTCATCCACACCCAGAAGCGCGACCCGTACACCGGCTCGCAGGAGGCGGACAACGTCTGGGACTTCTGGGGTCTTTCGCCCGAGTCCACCCACCAGGTCACCTGGCTCTTCGGCGACCGCGGCATCCCGGCGACGCTCCGCCACATGAACGGGTACGGCTCGCACACGTACCAGTGGAACAACGAGGCCGGTGAGGTCTTCTGGGTCAAGTACCACTTCAAGACCGACCAGGGCATCAAGAACCTGACCTCGGCCGAGGCCGCGGTGCTCGCGGGCGAGGACCCGGACTCGCACCAGCGCGATCTGCGCGAGTCCATCGAGCGCGGTGACTTCCCGTCCTGGACCGTGCAGGTGCAGATCATGCCGGCGGCCGAGGCGTCGGCGTACCGCTTCAACCCGTTCGACCTGACCAAGGTCTGGCCGCACGAGGACTATCCGCCGGTCGAGATCGGCAGGCTGGAGCTGAACCGCAACCCGGAGAACATCTTCGCCGAGGTCGAGCAGTCCATCTTCTCGCCGGCGCACTTCGTGCCGGGCATCGGTCCTTCCCCGGACAAGATGCTCCAGGGCCGGCTCTTCGCGTACGGCGACGCCCACCGCTACCGCGTCGGTATCAACGCCGACCATCTGCCGGTGAACCGCCCGCACGCGACCGAGGCGCGCAACCACAGCCGGGACGGCTTCCTGTACGACGGCCGTCACAAGGGCGCCAAGAACTACGAGCCGAACAGCTTCGGCGGCCCGTTCCAGACGGACAGGCCGCTCTGGCAGCCGGTCCCGGTCGGCGGCGCCACCGGCAACCACGAGGCGCCGGGCCACGCCGAGGACAATGACTTCGTCCAGGCCGGCAATCTCTACCGTCTGATGTCCGAGGACGAGAAGGGGCGGCTGATCGAGAACCTGGCCGGCTTCATCTCGAAGGTGTCACGCGACGACATCGCCGAGCGCGCGGTGAACAACTTCCGCCAGGCGGACGGTGACTTCGGCAAGCGGCTGGAGGCCGCGGTCCAGGCCCTGCGCGGCTGACGGTCCTCGCCGCGTCAGCCTCGGCCCTCGCCGCGTCAGCCTGCCAGGACCGCCGCCTCGCGCCGGTCCGGCGCCCAGCAGCGGATGATGTCGCGTACGGACACGATGCCGACCGGTTCATGGTCGTTGAGCACGATCAGATGGCGGAAGCCGCCGCTCGACATCGCCGCGGCGGCTTCCTCCAGCGTCCAGGACGGCGCGGCGAAGACGACATCGTTGGTGGTGTGGGTGCAGGCGGTCTCGGCGTCGGGGCTCTGGCCCGCACCGACCGAATTCAGGATGTCGCGTTCGGTGAGGATGCCGATACCGCAGTGGTCGGGGTCGAGGACGACGGCGGCACCGACGCGGCGGGCCGACATCAGCCGGGCCGCCTGGCGCAGCGTATGCGTGGGACCGATGGTCAGTACCACCGAACTCATGGCGTCACGGACGAGCATGGGGCGGGGACACCTCCTTGGGGAACCGTTTCGCAGGTCCCTCCGGCCGGTGAAGGACCTTGTGAGAAACAATTCACAAGTTCACAAGTGGGGGGACTTTCAGAGTGACACTCTTGCCCCGAGTCAACAAGGGGGCGGGGGAGGCGAGCGCGGGGGCGCGCGGAAAACCGACAAACGCCCCTCGGGTGGCCATGAGCGCCGGCAGCGGGACCTCGGCAGCGTTGATCAGTAACGCTGGTTGAGGTAGCCGAGCAGTTCCTCGTGCAGGATCCCGTTCGAGGCCGCCGCGTTGCCGCTGTGCGGGCCCGTCCGTCCGTCCAGACCCGTGAAGCTGCCGCCCGCCTCCTGGACGACGATCGTCGTCGCCGCCATGTCCCACAGGGACAGCTCCGGCTCCGCGCACATGTCCACCGAGCCCTCGGCGACCATCATGTACGGCCAGAAGTCGCCGTAGCCGCGGGTGCGCCAGCAGGCCCGGGTCAGATCGAGGAAGCCGTCGAGCCGCCCCTGCTCCTCCCAGCCGCTCAGCGAGGAGTACGCGAACGACGCGTCCCGGACCCGCGAGACCTTGGAGACCCGCAGCCGGGTCGCCGAGGAGAGGCTCCGGCCCGTATAGGCGCCCCCGCCCTTCGCCGCCCACCACCGCCGGCCCAGCGCGGGCGCCGACACCACGCCGACGACCGGCTCGTACCCGCCCTCGGCGGCCACCATCAGCGAGATCAGCGTGGCCCAGACGGGCACCCCGCGGACATAGTTCTTCGTACCGTCGATGGGGTCGATGACCCAGCGTCGCGGGCCGGTGCCCTCGATGCCGTACTCCTCGCCCAGGATCGCGTCCCGCGGCCGCGCCCGCTGGAGATTGCCACGGATCAGCTCCTCGGCCGCCTTGTCGGCCTCGGACACCGGGGTCATGTCCGGTTTGGTCTCGACCTTGAGGTCCAGGGCCTTGAAGCGGTCCATGGTCGCGGCGTCGGCGGCGTCCGCGAGGACATGGGCGAGACGCAGATCATCGTGGTAATCGGGCATGGTCGTCACAGTATCCACCGGGGGCGGGACCCGGCCACGGGACCCGTACCGGACAGGGCCTGGTGCCGCGACGGGGCGCACGCCGCCGGGAGGGGTACGAGAAGTCGCCAATGGCGAGCTGGCCCGCGCCGGGGGCCTTGACAGCCGTCGACAGCCCGTCAACTCTGAGCGCAGAGCCGCACGGCCCCGGAGGCGACGATGCCTACTGCGCGTGAAGCCCTACTTAACGCCGGTCTCTCGGCGCTCCGTGAGCTGCCCTGGTCGGCCGTCAGAATGGTCGATGTGGCCTCGGCCGCCGGAGTCTCCCGGCAGACCCTCTACAACGAGTTCGGCAGCAAGGAGGGGCTCGCCCGCGCCCTCCTGCGCCGCGAGGTCGATCTCTATCTGCGCGGGGTGGAGCGCCGGCTGAACGAGCGGGCGGACACCGTGGACCGGCTGGTCGGCATCGCCGAATGGACCGTCGCCGAGGCGCGGGCCAGACCCCTGCTGCGCGCGCTGCTCACCGGCTGCTGGGGGGAGTGGCTGCCCGCCCCGACTCCGGTACGGATCACCGCCCAGCCCTCCGGCGTACCTGCGCAGCGCCGGGCCGACGCGGGACCGCCCGCGACCGGCGATCTGGTCGCGCTCGTACGGGACAGATCCGCGGCGGCGCTGGCGCACAGCCGGATGGAACAGAGCCGCGCGGACCATCTGCGGCCCGGTGCCGGGCGGGCCGAGCTGCTCTACCGCTGCGAACTGGCCGTACGGCTGGCTCTCGCCCATCTCGTCGCGCCCGGCGGCGAATCCGTGGGCCCGCTGGTCCGTACCGCCGTCACCGCTCCGCTGCCCGTACCCCCGCCCGTACCGCTCAGTGCGCCGAGCCCGAGAGCTGGAGCCCGATGACTCCGACGATCACCAGGGAGATCGAGACGAGCTTGAGCGTGGACACCACATCGCCGAGGAAGACCATGCCGTAGATCGCCGTGCCCGCCGCGCCGATGCCCGTCCAGACCGCGTAGGCAGGACCGACGTCGAGCTTTTTCAGAGAGAGCGTCAGCAGACCGAAGCTGCCGAGGGCGAACGCGGCGAAGGCGACGGTCGGCCAGAGCCTGGTGAAGCCGTGGGAGAGCTTGAGACAGACCGCGAACCCCGTCTCCAGGATTCCGGCGACGACCACCAGCAGCCACGCCATGTCAAAGGCCTCCCCGTGTCCGTGACTGCTTCACGACCGCTGGCCGCCCTGTCCGGCCGGACGTGATTATGCCCTTACCAGCACCGGGGGATCGCAAACGTGTGCGCGTCAGTCGCCTTCGCGCCGCTCACGCGTGGCCAGAAGCCGCCGCAGTGAGTAGAGCCGGGCCGGGTCGGCGTGCCCCTCGGCCACCCACGCGTCGAGCGCGCAGTCCGGTTCGTCATGGCCGCAGGCCCGGGGGCAGTCCTCCGTACCGGGCACCAGATCGGGGAAGGCGAGGATGACCCGGGACGGATCGACATGGTGCAGTCCGAAGGAGCGGATGCCCGGGGTGTCGATCACCCAGCCGTCGCCCTTCTCCAGCGGCAGCGCCAGCGCGGAGGTGGTGGTGTGCCGGCCGCGGCCGGTCACCGCGTTGACAAGGCCGGTGCTACGGCGGCGCTCCTCCGGTACGAGGGCGTTGACCAGGGTCGTTTTGCCGACGCCGGAGTGGCCGACGAAGGCGGTGACCCGCCCGTCGAGATACTCCCGTACGAGATCGGCCGCGTAGCCGCTCGCCAACTCGTCGCGGCGGGTGACCACATGACGGATATCGAGGGCGCGGTAGGTCTCCAGCAGTTCGTCAGGCGCGGCCAGATCGGACTTGGTCAGTACGAGCAGCGGCTCCAGCCCGCCGTCGAACGCCGCGACCAGACAGCGGTCGATCAGCCGGGGGCGCGGCTCGGGATCGGCGAGCGCGGTGACGACGGCCAACTGGTCGGCGTTGGCGACCACTACGCGCTCGTACGGATCGTCGTCGTCCGCCGTGCGCCGCAGCACCGAGCTGCGCTTCTCGATCCGTACGATCCGCGCCAGGGTGTCCTTCTTGCCCGACAGATCACCGACCAGACCGACCCGGTCGCCCACCACGGCCGCCTTGCGGCCCAGTTCGCGCGCCTTCATCGCCAGTACGGTCCGGTCCTCGACGAGACAGGTGAGCCGGCCGCGGTCCACGGTCAGGACCATGCCCTCCGAGGCGTCCTCGTGCTTGGGGCGGATATGCGTACGCGGCCTGTTGCCCTTGGGGTTGGGGCGGGTGCGGATGTCGTCCTCGTCGGGGTTCTTGCCGTAGCGCCGCATGCCGTCAGGCTCCCGCTCCCGCGAGCATGTCGGTCCACATCCGTGGGAAGTCGGGCAGCGTCTTGGCGGTCGTCGCGACGTTCTCGATCCGTACCCCTTCGACGGCCAGGCCGATGACCGAGCCCGCCGTGGCCATACGGTGGTCGTCGTACGTGTGGAACACCCCGCCGTGCAGCGGGCGCGGGCGGATGTGCAGACCGTCCGCGGTCTCGGTGACATCACCGCCCAGCTCGTTGATCTCCTTGGTGAGCGCGGCCAGCCGGTCCGTCTCGTGGAGCCGCAGATGGGCGACTCCCCGCAGGGTCGAGGGCGAGTCCGCGAGCGCGGCCACGGCCGCGATACCGGGGGTCAGCTCGCCGACCTCGCTCAGATCGACGTCGATGCCATGGATCGCGCCGGTGCCCCGGAAGGTGAGACAGGTGCCCTCAGCCGTCATGTGGAACTCGCAGGAACCCCCCATCTCGGTGAAGATCTGGCGCAGTGCGTCACCTGGCTGTGTGGTGCGCTCGGGCCAGTCCGGGACGGTGACCCGGCCGCCGGTGACCAGCGCGGCGGCCAGGAACGGCTGGGCGTTGGAGAGATCGGGCTCCACGGTCAGATCGCGGCCGAGCAGTGCGCTGGGGGAGACCCGCCAGACATTCGGCTCGCCGCCGGTCTCCGGCTCGTCGACCTGGGCGCCGACCGCGCGCAGCATGTCCACGGTCATCCGGATGTGCGGCATGGACGGCAGGACCTTGCCCACATGGCGGACCTCCACGCCCTGGTTGAAGCGCGCCCCCGAGAGCAGCAGCGCGGAGACGAACTGGGAGGACGCCGAGGCGTCGATCTCCACCGCGCCGCCGTCCAGCGCGCCGCCGCCGTGCACGGTCAGCGGGAGCGAGCCGCGGTTGTCGTCGTCGATCCGGGCGCCGAGGGCGCGCAGGGCGTGGATGACGCTGTGCAGCGGGCGCTCGTACGAGCGGGGGTCGCCGTCGAATCGTACGGTGCCGTCGGCGAGCGTCGCGACGGGCGGCAGGAAGCGCATCACCGTACCGGCGTTGCCGACATCGACGGTCGCGGGGCCGTGCAGACCGGACGGGATCACCCGCCACGCCTCGCCGCCCGGGGCGGGGACACCCGCGGCGGTGGAGCTGGAGGACAGGGTCTCCTCGATGCCGACGCCCATGGCGCGCAGGGCCTCGGCCATCAGCAGGGTGTCGCGGGAGCGCAGTGGGTGGCGCAGCCAGCCGGGCTCGGCGGCCAGCGCGGCGAGGACCAGACCGCGGTTGGTGACCGACTTGGATCCGGGCACGGTGACCGTCGCTTCGACGGCCCCGCGCGCGTAGGGGGCGGGCCAGAGGGCGGGCTGCACGGAGCTTTCGGTCATGGCCATCACTTTAGTGGTTCGTGACCGACCCGGATCCTGATCAAATGTGGCGAAACCAGGGCGTAACGAGAAGGTGATAGACGGTGCACAGGGCGGTTACCAGCCCAGTAGCCAGCGCCCGCCGCCGATGAGCGAGCAGAGCGAGACGGTGTGGAAGAGGAACAGCCACAGCACCGGCGGCACCCGCGTCAGCCGCCCGAGCTGGTCGGCGTCCGAATCCCCGGCACCCCCGTAGCGGCGCTTGGACTGAAGCTCGAACGCCGGGCGCACGCCCCCGAGCAGCAGAAACCAGACAGCGGTGTACGCGAACGCCGACTGGACGTCCGGCCCGGTCAGCCAGGAGATCAGCAGGAACGCCGCCCCCGTGACGATCACGGTGAGCGCCCCGTACGCGTTCCGGATCATCACCAGCATCGCGAGCAGCAGCGCCGTCGCCAGCCACAGCAGCAGCGTGATGTGGTGCGCGGAGAGCAGCCAGGCACCGCCGAGACCGAGCAGCGGGGGAGCGGTGTATCCGGCCGCCGCGGTGAGGATCATGCCCGGCCCGGTGGGTCTGCCGCGGCTGACGGTCAGGCCCGAGGTGTCCGAGTGCAGCCGTATCCCGTCCAGCCGCCGCCCGGTGACCAGGGCTATCAGCCCGTGGCCGCCCTCGTGCGCGATGGTGATCGCGTTACGGGACACCCGCCAGACCGGTCGCGGTACGACCGCGAGAAGCGCTGCGGCGGCGGCCACGCCCACCAGCCAGCTCTCCGGGGCGGGCTGGGTGCCGAAGACGCGGTCCCACAGATCGGCGAGAGAGGTCGAGTCGATGCTGGCCATTTCTCGGGCGGCTCCTCAACTGGGTTTGCGTCGTGGCAGTGTGGCATTTATGTGCGGACGGTATGCGGCGAGCCGGAGACCCGAAGATCTTCAGGGACTCTTCGGCATAGAGAAATGGGAGCCCGAGGAGACCCTCGCTCCCGACTGGAACGTGGCCCCGACCAAGGAGGTCTACGCGGTACTGGAGCGTCCGGTACGCCCGGCGTCCCCGGAGGAAGACGCGGCGGGGGCCGGTCCGGTTCGTCAGCTCCGCAGGCTGAAATGGGGGCTCGTGCCGTCCTGGGCCAAGACCCCCGAGGGCGCGGCCCGGATGATCAACGCGCGGGCCGAGACCGTGCACGAGAAGCCGTCGTTCCGCAGGCCCTTCCTCGCCCGGCGCTGCATCCTGCCGGCCGACGGCTACTACGAGTGGGTCACCGGCTCCGACGAGCGGAAGCTGGAGGAGAAGGGCAAGAAGAAGCGGCCCCGCAAGCAGCCCTACTTCGTGACGCCCGCCGACGGGTCGGTCATGGCCATGGCCGGGCTGTACGAGTTCTGGCGCGACCGGACCCTGCCGGACGAGCACCCGCTGGCCTGGTGGGCGACCTGCTCGGTGATCACCACCGAGGCGGAGAAGACACCGCTGGCGGTGGCCCCGGCCGAGGGGCCCGGGTCGCTGGCCGACATCCACCCCCGGATGCCGCTGATGCTGACCCCGGACCGCTGGGACGCCTGGCTGGACCCGGCCCGTACGGACCCCGACGAGCTGCGGGAGCTGCTGGCGCCGCCGCCGGCCGGGCTGATGCGGGCGTATCCGGTGACGACGGCGGTCAGCAATGTCCGCAACAACGGGCCTGAGCTGCTGGAGGAGCTGGCGGCGCCGGAGGAGAGCACGCTCTTCTGAGGGCCTGACGGGTTCTGGGGGCCCGACGGGCGCGCGCCGGGGTGCGCGGCAGGATGGGCCTGTGACGAGCGAGACGAGCGAACCGAAGCGAGAGACCGTCGGGACCCCGGCCGGGGACGCCCGGATCACCTGGTACGCGGCGGAGCGGCCCCGGCTCGTGCTCGCCGCCGGCCATGGCGCAGGCGGCGGGATCGAGGCACCCGACCTGCGCGCCCTCGCCGCCGCGCTGCCCCCGCTCGGGGTGACCGTCGCCCTGGTGGAGCAGCCCTGGCGGGTGGCCGGCAAGAAGCTGGCGCCCGCGCCCAGGACTCTGGACACCGGCTGGCGGGCGCTCTGGCCCGCGCTGGAGAAGCCGGGGCTGCCCGTCGTCGCGGGCGGCCGGAGCGCCGGGGCGCGGGTGGCCTGCCGTACGGCGCGCGAACTGGGCGCGCACTCCGTACTCGCCCTGAGCTTTCCACTGCATCCACCGGGCCGGCCGGAGAAGTCACGGGCCGCGGAGCTGCTGGAATCCGGGGTGCCCACGCTGGTCGTCCAGGGCGGCAACGACACCTTCGGGAAGCCCGCCGAGTTCCCGGAGGGCTCGTACACCCTGCTGGAGGTGCCGTACGGCGACCATGGCCTCGCCGTACCCAAGAGGGCGCCCCTCTCCCAGGAGGAGGCCCTGACGATCCTCACCGAAGGGGTCGCGGCCTGGCTCCCCGATTAGGCCCATGGACAGGCCCCATGGACAGACGGCCCCCGCTGTGGTTCCAGGGGAATGCCCGGGGCGGGATCGCTGTTGTGGGGAATAGCCGAACACTGGTGCACACCGGAGTATGGAGAGGGAGTCCGTCGTATGGGTTCGACCATCTGCCCGCGCCGCTCAGACGCCGCTGACCTGGAGTGGACGGTGCTGTCCGCGGCCAAGACCGCTCCCGCCCGGGCGGTGGGCGGACCGGACCGGCAGGCCTCGTCGCAGCAAGGTCGACTATTCTCCGATTCGAGTGGGTCCGCATTCGGTCCCACCACAGCGTTGGAGGAGGTGGGTCCGGTCACAGGGACCGACGCAGGGGCCGACGACGGCAACATCATCGAAGAGACCGCTGCCGAGCGCAACGCCCGCTTCGAGCGGGACGCGCTGGGCTTTCTCGACCAGATGTACTCGGCCGCGCTGCGCATGACGCGGAACCCGGCCGACGCCGAGGACCTCGTGCAGGAGACCTACGCCAAGGCGTATGCCTCCTTCCACCAGTTCCGTGAGGGGACCAACCTCAAGGCGTGGATGTACCGCATCCTCACCAACACCTTCATCAACTCGTACCGCAAGAAGCAGCGCGAGCCCCAGCGCAGTGCCGCGGAGGAGATCGAGGACTGGCAGCTCGCGCGCGCCGAGTCGCACATGTCGACCGGGCTGCGCTCCGCCGAGTCCCAGGCGCTGGACCACCTTCCCGACTCCGATGTGAAGGCCGCGCTCCAGGCGATCCCCGAGGAGTTCCGCATCGCCGTCTATCTCGCCGATGTCGAGGGCTTTGCCTACAAGGAGATCGCGGACATCATGGGGACACCCATCGGTACGGTGATGTCACGACTGCACCGTGGCCGCCGCCAGTTGCGCGGCATGCTGGAGGATTACGCCCGTGACCGCGGGCTCGTACCGGCGGGTGCGGGAGAGTCGTCGGACGATCGGAAAGGTTCGGACTCATGAGCTGCGGAGAGCCGCATGAGACGGATTGCGCCGAGGTTCTCGACCACCTCTACGAGTTCCTCGACCATGAAATGCCGGACAGCGACTGCGCCAAGTTCGAGGTGCACTTCGAGGAGTGCTCCCCGTGCCTGCAGAAGTACGGCCTTGAGCAGGCCGTGAAGAAGCTGGTCAAGAGGTGCTGCGGGCAGGACGACGTGCCGAGCGATCTGCGGGCCAAAGTCATGGGGCGGATCGATCTGATCAGGTCGGGACAGGCCGTACCGGACCATGACGTGCCGTCGCGGACGGGCGCGGACCTGCCGGGCGCCGCCGCGGAGTGACGAAGAAGTGCGCGAATGCGTGCACGAGCTGGAACATGCCCATAGAACGTGCGAGCGTGCCCAAGCCTCCCCGATAGCGGCTCCTGTCACCCAAAGGTGCTAATCGGTGGTATCGGGCCGCTCCTCGCCGTCCCGCTCGCTAGCCTGACCGTCTGTTTCGGGCCGGTACGGGAAGGGGCGGGGACGCGTGAGGGCCATACCGGGTGCGGCGCGCGCGTACATTCTGGTGGCCGTGCTGTGCGCCGGTGCGTGTGTACGGCCCGCGCTGAGCTCCGGCACTCCCTGGGCGGCGGTCGCGCTGCTCGCGCTGCTGTACGCCTTCTGCGAGACCCCCGCGCGCTGGCGGTTCCTGGGCTTCATGGGGGGCTCGGTCCATGGCGCCTCGCAGGTCGCGGCCGGGTCGTTCTTCCCCGTCCTCCTCGCCGCGGCCTTTCTGCTGCCTCCGTCGGCCGCCGCGCTGGTCGCGGTGCCGGGGGCGCTGTGCGGGCGGGTCGAGCGGCGCCCCAGGAGCGCCCGGCGGATCTGGCGCGCCGCGCAGCTCACCATCGCCACCTGGGCGGCGGCCCGGGCCCAGGCGCTGTTCGGCGGCCCGGTGGCGCTCGGCGGCGGCGGGTACGGGCTGACGCGGCCCGACTTCCCGTACGTCCTGCTGCCCGCGGCGGCCGCGACCCTCGCCTTCTGTCTGGCGCTGGCCATGCTGGACGGCGGCATCCTCGTCACCGCGGAACGCCTTCCCGCGCGTACGGCATGGCGCGGCCTGCTGCTGCGCTCCCTCGCCCCGTACGCCGCCCATGGTCTCGCCGGGCTGATGATGGCGGTCCTGTGGCGCAGTCCGTACGGGCCGATCTCCGCGCTCTTCGTCCTGCTGCCCATGTACATCTCGTGCTGGGTCTTCGCCCAGTACCACCGCGAGCGCGCTGCCCATCAGGCCACCATCAGGGCACTCGTCCAGGCGGTCGACATCAAGGACACCTATACGCGCGGGCACAGCGAGCGGGTGGGGCACGCGTCCGTGCTGATCGCCCATGAGCTGGGCATGGAGCCGAGGCGGATCGAGGTCCTCCGGTTCGCCGGGATCCTGCACGACGTGGGCAAGCTCGGCGTACCGACCCGGGTGCTGCGCAAGGACGGCCCGCTGACACCGGAGGAGCGCCGGGTGATCGAGCTGCACCCCGAGTACGGGCACGAGATGGTGCGCGGCATCGGCTTCCTGGGGGAGGCGCGGGCGGCGATCCTCCACCACCACGAGCGCCTCGACGGCACGGGCTACCCCTGCGGTCTCGAAGGCCGGCGGATCCCCGAGTTCGCGCGGGTGGTGGCCGTGGCCGACGCCTTCGACGCGATGACCTCGACGCGCTCGTACCGCAGGGGCCGTCCGGTGCCGGCCGCGCTGGCGGAGCTGGAACGGTGCGCGGGCACACAGTTCGACCCGGAGATGGTCCGGGCGCTGTCGAAGGCGCTGGACCGCCACGGCTGGTGCACGGAGGTGACGGCGGACGAGGAGTGCTGCCAGACGCCTCCGGCCCCGCACCCGGCGGAGGCCCCACCGAGCGAGGCCCGGGCTGCTTCGGGCCTGTCGACCCAGGCCGGACACCAGACCGCTTCGGGCCCGCCGGCCCGGGCCGCTTCGGACTCGCCGGGCCGGGCCGGGCACCAGACCGCTTCCGGTTCGTCGGCCCGGACCGCTTTGGACTTGCCGGGCCGAGCCGGGCAACAGGTCGCTTCGGGCCCGCAGGCCCAGGCCGGTTCGGGCCTGTCACCCCAGGCCGCGCACCAGGCCGCTTCCGGCCCGCCGGGCCGGGCCGAGGCCCAGGCTCTGGCCGGTCAGGCACAGGTCCCCAGCCAGGCCGCTCGTTCGGGCGAGGTCCCGGCGCAGGCCGCCGGCTCTTCCGACCCCGCCCAGGCCTCGCGCCGAAACGTCCCTCCCCGTGGGGCCCCGGCCCCCGGCCGGTCCGCCCGTGGAGGGCGGAGATGACCGCGGCCGCCGTCCGGGCGATGCCGGGGCCGGGGGCCGGGGCGGAAAAGCGGCCTGGGCACATCGGCTCCACGGCCGTGCTCGTCGGCGTGTACGGCACCGCCGCGGCCGTCACCGTCGCCGGGCTCGGACGGACCCTGTGGCAGGGCCTCAACGAGCCCCGCGCCGCCCTCGCCTTCGGCGCCCTCATCGCCATCGGCGAACTCGCCCGCTGGGGCGCCCCGCCCGGCGAGCGCGAGCCCGCGCCGCTCGGTGCCGCCGGGGCACTCGCGTACGCCCTGCTCGGCGAGAACGCCGGCCACCCGGCCACCCACGGAGTCCTCCAGACCGTCGCCGTCGTCGCCGCGGCCGGGCTCGCCGGCGCCGTACCGCATGTCGTCAGGGGCCGCGGTCCCGGCCTCGGCCACATGGCCAGGCGGATCCTCACCGTCGGCTTCGCCGCGGTCTGCTTCCAGCCCCTCTACAGCGCGGCCGACCTGCGCGAACGTTTCGGAACCGGCCCCGGCTACGCCGTACTGCTCCTCCTCCTGCTCGTCCTCACCGCCCTCTGCGACGCCGTACTGGCCGCCCTGATGGTGCGCGCCCGCACCCGCCATCCCTTCGGCCCCCTCCTCCGCGACGAACTGCGCGCGCTGCTCCACATCGGCTCCGCCGTCTGCGCCACCGGCGCGGTCATCGCCCTCGGTGTCGCGGTCGCGGGCCTCTGGGCGCTGCCCGTGTTCTGTGTGCCGCTGCTGCTGACCCAGCTCTCCTTCCGGCGTTACGCCGCCGTACGGACCACCTACCGCCAGACCATCGCCTCCCTCGCCCGGGCCACCGAGATCGCTGGATACACCCCCCACGGGCACGCCCGCAGGGTCGCCGAGCTGAGCCGCGCCGTCGGCCGTGAGCTGGGGCTCTCGGGACCCGAACTGACCGTCCTGGAGTACGCGGCCCTCATGCACGACATCGGACAGCTCTCCCTCGTCGACCCCGTGCCCGAGGGCGCCACCGCCCTGCTGCCGGTGGCCGAGCAGCGGCGCATCGCCCTGCTCGGCGGTGCGGTGGTCCGCCAGACCGGAGTGCCCGCCGCCGTCGCCGTCGTGGTGGAGCGGCAGGCCGATCCGTACCGGGAACAGCCGCTGCCCGCCCGGATTGTCCGCGCCGTCAATGCGTACGACGACCTGACCGGGGAATGTGGCAATGCGAGTGGCCCGCTCGGCGCGCTGGAGCGGCTCCGGCTCGGGACGGCGTACGACTACCAGCCCGAGGTGGTGGAATCCCTGGCGCGCGTGCTGTCCCGGGGAGGTCCGGCCGCAGGTGGGGCCGGGTAACCCATGGGTAATGAGCGGGCGTCCGACCGGGCATGGTTGGATGCGAAGAAGAGGGTGTCGAGGAAAAGGTGTCCGGGGGCACTGACCCGAGCGACCGGCAGGCGGGAATCGTGAGGATCTTCGGGAAGGTACGGCATCGGCCCTCCGCCTCGTGGCGGCAGGCCACCGACCGCGCGTTCACGCTGATCGGTGACGGCCGGTACGAGGACGCGGGCGCGCTGCTCACGCGCGCGGCGGATCTGGAGCCCTGGCTCTCGGAGTCCTGGTTCAATCTGGCCCTGCTGCACAAGTTCCGGCACGACTGGGAGCAGGCCCGCGCCGCCGGTCTGCGCGCCGTCGCCCTGCTGGACAAGGAGACCGGCGCCCCGGACTGGTGGAATGTCGGCATCGCCGCCACCGCGCTCCAGGACTGGCCGCTGGCCCGCCGCGCCTGGCAGGCGTACGGCCTGAAGGTGCCCGGCAATCCGCACAGCGTCGAGGCCAATGGCGAGCCGGAGGGCATGGAGCTGGGCAGCGCGGCCGTCCGCCTCTCGCCCGAGGGCGAGGCCGAGGTGGTCTGGGGCCGCAGGCTCGACCCGGCCAGGATCGAGGTGCTGTCGATCCCGCTGCCCTCGTCGGGGCGCCGCTGGGGCGAGGTCGTCCTGCACGACGGCGTGCCGAACGGCGAGCGTACGACCGCCGCGGGCCCGGACGGCGCCACCCGCGCCTACCCCGTCTTCGACGAGATCGAGCTGTGGGCGCCCTCGCCCGTACCCACCTGGGTCGTGCTGCTGGAGGCGGCGACCGAGGACGACAGGGACGCGCTGGAGCGGCTGGCCGCCGACGCCGGGTTCGCCGCGGAGGACTGGTCGTCCTCGGTACGGCTGCTCTGCCGGGCCTGTTCGGAGAGCCGGATGCCGAGCGCCGAGGGCGACGGCGAGCACCTCGATCCGCACGACCACAGCGAGCCGGGCCACCCGGGGCCGCTGGGGCACCGTACGGCGGGGGAGCTGTGGGCGCCGGAGCGCGAGTGCGGGATCGCCGCGCCGCCGGGGCTGGTGCGGGGCCTGCTCGACGGCTGGGTCGCGGACAGCCCGGACACCCGTGAGTGGCGCGATCTGGAAGAGGTCTGCTGAGCTCCGGCCGCCGACGGTGCGGTCGCCGGCCGCCTGTCGCGAGGCTGGTTGTCCACAGGCACGGATGTTCGTGAACGGACGATGTCCGGATATCCACAGGACGCCGCTGTCTCCGTATCCCTGCCCTTAGGCTGTACGGGCACATCGCACACAGCACGCGGACCGTTCGGGCAGCAGTCGTACGGACAGTAGTCGTGCGGGCAGTATCGGCGTGCAGGCAGCATCGGGTACCGAGGAAGGCGTACTGCGGACATGGCGCAGCAGGAGACGGACCAGCGGGTCGACAGCGGGACCTCCGTGGCGGAGACGGAGGACGGGTTCGTCGTGGACACGGAGGACACGGAGGCGCGCGAGCTGGCGCACCGCGAGCGCGGCACGGTCCGCCCGATCACCGTCGTCGGGAATCCGGTGCTCCACCGGGAGTGCAAGGACGTCACGGAGTTCGACGACAAGCTCGCCGCGCTGATCGACGACATGTTCGCCAGCCAGCGCGCCGCCGAGGGCGTGGGTCTGGCCGCCAACCAGATCGGGGTGGACCTCAAGGTCTTCGTCTACGACTGCCCGGACGACGACGGGGTGCGGCATGTCGGCGCGGTCTGCAACCCGGTGCTGGAGGAGCTGCCGCCCGAGGCCCGGCATCTCGACGACGCCAATGAGGGCTGCCTGTCCGTCCCGACGGCGTACGCGTCGCTGGCGCGCCCCGACGTCGCGGTGGTCCATGGCCAGGACGCCGAGGGCAAGCCGATCAAGGTGCGCGGCACCGGCTATTTCGCCCGCTGCCTCCAGCACGAGACGGACCACCTCTACGGCCGGCTGTACATCGACCGTCTGTCCAAGCGCGACCGCAAGGACGCGCTGCGGCAGATGGAGGAGAACACCCCGCGCTACGAGACCGTCCCGAACGACTGACCGTTCGCGCGGCCGACCGCTCGCGGAAACCTCACACGAAGATCGTCAGGAGGTCGTCAACCGGGCCAGGCGGGAGCCCGGTTGACGCGCGTCGACCCGTGCGCCACTCTCTGCGTACACCGCCCTCCAGCCTCACGAGGAGACGCAATGCTCCGACGCACCGCAAGACTCCTGGTCAGTCTTGTCATGACCATGTCCTTCGCCTGGGCCGGCACACTCGTCACCGCGGGTACGGCCCAGGCCGACGGCTGTTACACCTGGTCACGCACCCTCTCCCAGGGAGCCACCGGCGCCGATGTCACCCAGCTCCAGATCCGGGTCGCCGGCTACCCGGGCAGCGGCGCCGTACTCGCCATCGACGGCGAGTTCGGACCGGCGACCGCCGCGGCCGTCAAGCGCTTCCAGTCTGCGTACGGTCTGGCGTCCGACGGGGTCGCGGGCCCGGCCACCTTCACCAAGCTCTACTCCCTCCAGGACGACGACTGCACGCCGATCCACTTCAGCTACGCCGAGCTGAACACCTGCAACACCACCTGGGCGGGCGGCGCGGTGGACGCGGCCACCGCCAAGTCCAACGCCCTGCGCACGATGTGGAAGCTGGAGGCGATGCGCCACGCGCTCGGCGACCAGCCCCTCCGTGTCACCAGCGGATTCCGCTCGCAGGCCTGCAACAACGCGGTCGGCGGGGCGTCCAGCAGCCGCCATCTCTACGGTGACGCCGCCGACCTGGGCTCCGGACCGCACTCCCTGTGCACCCTGGCCCAGACGGCCCGTAACCACGGCTTCAACGGGATCCTCGGCCCGGGCTACCCGGACCACAACGACCACGCGCATGTTGACCACCGGCCGAGCCGCTTCTGGTCGGCGCCGAGCTGCGGCATCTGATCCCGGCCCGCCCGGCCGTATCAGCAGCACCAGCACCAGCGGTACGGGGCCTCACGCGGCGTGCGAGGGGCCCCGGAACGTACGCCGGTACGCGTTCGGGGTCGTCCCGAGCGTCCGCAGGAAGTGATGCCGCAGCCCGGCGGCGTTCCCGAACCCGGCGCGCCCCGCGACGCTGTCCACCGTCTCGTCCGTCGCCTCCAGCAACTCCTGTGCCAGCAGCACACGTTGGCGCAGCAGCCAGCGGTACGGAGTCGTCCCCGTCTCCTGCTGGAAGCGGCGGGCGAAGGTCCGCGGTGACATATGGGCCCGCGCGGCCAGCTGCTCGACGGTCATCTCCCGGTCGAGATGGCGCTCCATCCAGCCGAGGACCCCGCCGACCGTGTCGCACCGGTTCCTCGGCAGCGGCCGCTCGATGAACTGCGCCTGCCCGCCGTCCCGGTGCGGCGGCACGACCATCCGGCGCGCGATCGCGTTGGCGACCTCCGGCCCGTACTCCTCCCGTACGAGATGGAGGCAGGCGTCGATCCCGGCGGCGGTGCCGGCCGAGGTGACGACCGGGCCCTCGTCCACGTACAGCACATCCGGTTCGACGACCGCCCGCGGATAGGCGCGGGCCAGGTCCGCCGCATGCCTCCAGTGAACGGCGCACCGGCGGCCGTCCAGCAGCCCGGCGGCGCCGAGCACGAAAACCCCGGAACAGACGCTCAGCACCCGCGCGCCCCGGTCAACAGCGCGGCGCAGCGCGGCCAGCAGCTCAGGCGGGTAGTCGCGGTTCACATACGAGTCACCGGCCGGTACGGCGATGAGGTCGGCCTCCTCCAGCCGGTCGAGGCCGTGCATGTCGCCGAGCGTGAACCCGGCGTGGGACCGCAGCACGGGCCCCTCCGCGGAGACCACGGCGAAATCGGGGACGGGCAGGCCCTCGTCGCTCCGGTCGAGGCCGAAGACCTCGCAGAGAACGCCGAGTTCGAAGGGGTGCACACCGTCGAGCAGCACGACCGCGATGTTGTCCAGCATGGAATCCAGTGTGCCTCACGCATGGCAGTAATTCGATGGTTGATGACAGTCCTGCCACTGCTTGCGCCCGGGCGGAGCGACAACAGTGGGGGCATGGACATCTTCCTCACGGTTCTCGCCCTTATCGCCTTCTTTGTGCTGCTCGGTCTGCCGACGCTGGTCTGGCACCTCAGGGACCGGGCGATCGACGGCCAGCTCCGCCGGGCCGAGCGCGGGGAACGCCCGGAAAGTGCCGCGCGCGGGGCCGACGCACGGCGTGTGACCGGCGGACCGGCGTCCGTGGATCCCGCAGGGGTACATGTCGCACCTGCTACCCTTCGTCGCAAATCGATCACTTTGCGTCACTGAAGTCACCAAAGGGAGCGCGCGTGAAGGTCGCCTGCGTCGGTGGCGGGCCCGCCGGCCTGTACCTCTCGATCCTGATGAAGCGGCAGGACCCGTCCCACGAGATCACCGTCTACGAACGGAACCCGGCCGGGTCGACATACGGCTGGGGCGTGACCTACTGGGGCGGCCTCATCGACAAGCTCCACCGCCACGACCCCGAGTCCGCCCGCGCCATCCGGCAGAACTCGGTGCGCTGGAGCGACGGCGTCGCGCATGTCCGGGACTGCACGACCAGGCACCACGGCGACGAGGGGTTCGGCATCGGACGACGCCGACTGCTCGAACTCCTCGCCGAGCGGGCCGCATCCCTGGGCGTACGCGTCGAGTTCGAGCACCCCGTCGACGCCGCGGCCGGACCGCCCGAAGCCGACCTCGTCGTCGCCTGCGACGGGGTCGGCAGCGCGCTGCGCGAGCGCCACGCGGACCACTTCGGGACCGAGGCGGTGGCCGGGCGGAACATGTACATCTGGCTCGGCACCACCAAGGTCTTTGACTCCTTCACCTTCGGCTTCGTGGAGACCGCGCACGGCTGGATCTGGTGCTACGGCTACGGGTTCAGCGAGGAGCACAGCACCTGCATCGTCGAGTGCTCCCCGGCGACCTGGCAGGGCCTCGGCCTCCACCGGATGAACGAGGCCGACGGCCTGGCCCTGCTGGAGCGGCTCTTCGCCGGGCCGCTCGGCGGACACCGGCTGATCGGGCGGTCCCACGCCGATGGCAGCGCCCAGTGGCTGAACTTCCGTACGCTCACCAACCGGACCTGGCACCGCGGCAACCTCGTCCTGCTCGGCGACGCCGCGCACACCACGCACTACTCCATCGGCGCGGGCACCACACTCGCCCTGGAGGACGCCATCGCCCTGGCCACCGCCCTCGGTGACACCCTCGGCGACACCCGCGATCTCGCCCCGGCCCTGGCCCGCTACGAACGCGAGCGCAGATCGGCCCTCCTCCCCGTCCAGAGCGCGGCCCGCTACAGCGCGCAGTGGTACGAGAACCTCCCCCGCTACATCAACCTCGCCCCGGCCCACATGTTCGCCCTCCTGGGCCAGCGCCACTCCCCCCTGCTTCCGCACATCCCGCCCCAGCTCTACTACCGCATCGACAGAGCGGCGGGCCAGCTCGAACCCCTCCGCAAACTCAAACGCTGGCTGGGCCCCAGACTCGCCACCACCCTCCACCCCCGCTCCCCGTCAACCCGCAGCTAGCGGGTCAGAAGTCGTCGTCGAAGCCGACCGTGCCCTCCACCGCCGACTGATAGGCCGACGGGCGGCGTTCGAAGAAGTTGGTCAGCTCTTGGACGCCTTGCAACTCCATGAAGGAGAAGGGGTTCTCCGTGCCGTACAGCGGGGGGAAGCCCAGGCGCTGGAGGCGGTGGTCGGCCGTGCACTGGAGGTAGGCGCGCATGGAGTCGGTGTTCATGCCGGGGAGGCCCTCGCCGCAGAGGTCCTCGGCGAAGTGGAGTTCCGCCTCGACCGCCTCCTGGAGCATGGCCGTGACCTCGCGCTGAAGGGTGTCGTCGAACAGGTCCGGCTCCTCCTTGCGGACCGTGTCGACGACCTCGAAGGCGAAGTTCATATGCATCGTCTCGTCACGGAACACCCAGTTGGTGCCCGTGGCCGGGCCGTGCAGCAGGCCACGGGAGCGGAACCAGTAGACGTAGGCGAAGGCTCCGTAGAAGAACAGGCCCTCGATACAGGCCGCGAAGCAGATCAGATTGAGCAGGAAGCGGCGGCGGTCCGCGCGGGACTCCAGGCGGTCGAGCGTCTCGACCGAGTCGATCCAGCGGAAGCAGAACTCCGCCTTCTCACGGATCGACGGGATGTTCTCCACCGCCGCGAACGCCGCCGCGCGGTCGTCCGGATCGGGGAGATACGTGTCGAGGAGCGTCAGATAGAACTGGACGTGCACGGCCTCCTCGAAGAGCTGGCGGGAGAGATAGAGCCGCGCCTCGGGCGAGTTGATGTGCCGGTAGAGCGTCAGCACCAGATTGTTCGCCACGATCGAGTCGCCCGTCGCGAAGAACGCGACCAGCCGGCCGATCAGATGCCGCTCACCGGGGGAGAGTTTGGCGAGGTCGGCCACATCGGAGTGCAGATCGACCTCCTCGACCGTCCAGGTGTTCTTGATCGCGTCGCGGTAGCGCTCGTAGAAGTCCGGATAGCGCATGGGGCGCAGGGTCAGTTCGAAACCCGGGTCCAGCAGGTTCTTCGTCGTCATGTCCGTTGTCTCTGTTGTCTCCGTGGTCATTTACTGGCACGCCTCGCAGGACTCGGGGTTCTCCAGGGAGCAGGCCACGGCGTCCTCCGGCGTCGCCTGCGCGGGTACGGCCGCTCGGGCCGCCCCCGCCGCCCCCGCCGCGCCCGCCGCTCTCGCGATCCTGGTCGCCGGGCGCGAGCGCAGGTAGTACGTCGTCTTCAGCCCCTGCTTCCAGGCGTACGCGTACATCGAGCTGAGCTTCCCGATCGTCGGCGTCTCCAGGAACAGGTTCAGCGACTGGCTCTGGTCCAGATACGGCGTACGCGCCGCCGCCATGTCGATCAGCGCGCGCTGCGGGATCTCCCACGCCGTGCGGTACAGCGCGCGGATCTCCGCCGGGACCCCGGCGAGGCCCGCCACCGAGCCGTTCGACTCGCGCAGCGCCTCGCGCGAGTGCGCGTCCCAGGCGCCCAGCCTCTTCAGATCCGCCACCAGATACGAGTTGACCTGGAGGAACTCACCCGAGAGCGTCTCGCGCTTGAAGAGATTGGAGACCTGCGGCTCGATGCACTCGTACACCCCCGCGATCGACGCGATGGTGGCGGTCGGCGCGATCGCCAGGAGCAGCGCGTTGCGCATCCCGGTCGAGGCGATACGGGCGCGGAGCGCCGCCCAGCGCTCCGGCCAGGCCGGCTCCACGCCGTAGTGGTCGGGGTGCAGTACGCCGCGGGCGGCGCGGGTCCGGGACCAGGCGGGCAGCGGTCCTGAGCGCTCGGCGAGGTCGCAGGACGCCTCGTACGCGGCGAGCATGATCCGCTCGGCGATCCGTGTGGAGAGCGCGGCGGCCTCGGGGGAGTCGAAGGGGAGCCGCTTCTTGAAGAAGACGTCCTGGAGACCCATGACGCCCAGACCCACCGGCCGCCACTTCGCATTGGAGTTCCCGGCCTGCTCGGTCGGGTAGAAGTTGATGTCCACGACCCGGTCGAGGAAGGTCACGGCCGTACGGACGGTCTCGTCGAGCCGCTCCCAGTCGAACCCGTCGCCGGACGCACCCGGCGCGTCCCGCTCGCCCGGATCCAGCACGAACGCCCCCAGGTTCACCGAACCCAGGTTGCACACCGCAGTCTCGCCGTCGTCCGTCACCTCCAGGATCTCCGTACAGAGATTGGACGAGTGGACGACCGCGCCGGACTCGCCGGTCTGGTTGGCCGTACGGTTCGCCGCGTCCTTGAAGGTCATCCAGCCGTTGCCGGTCTGGGCGAGGGTGCGCATCATCCTGCCGTACAGCTCGCGCGCCGGGACGGTCCTGCGGGCCAGGCCCGCCGCCTCCGCGTCGCGGTAGGCCCCGTCGAACTCCTCGCCCCACAGATCGACCAGCTCCGGCACATCGGAGGGCGAGAACAGCGACCACATGCCGTCCGCCTCCACCCGGCGCATGAACTCGTCCGGGATCCAGTGCGCCAGATTGAGGTTGTGCGTACGCCTGGCGTCCTCGCCGGTGTTGTCGCGCAGCTCCAGGAACTCCTCCAGATCCGCGTGCCAGGTCTCCAGATACACACAGGCCGCGCCCTTGCGCCGGCCGCCCTGGTTGACCGCGGCGACCGAGGAGTCGAGGGTGCGGAGGAAAGGGACGATGCCGTTGGAGTGCCCGTTGGTGCCGCGGATCAGTGAACCGCGCGAGCGGACACGGGAGTACGGGATGCCGATGCCGCCCGCGTGCTTGGAGAGCCTGGCCACCTGGTGGTACCGCTCGTAGATCGAGTCCAGCTCGTCCAGCGGGGAGTCCAGCAGATAGCAGGACGACATCTGGGGGTGGCGCGTACCGGAGTTGAAGAGGGTCGGCGAGGACGGCAGATACTCCAGCCGGCTCATCAGCCCGTACAGCGCGGCGACTTCGTCCAGCGCCCGTGCCGACTCGTCCTCCGCGAGCCCGGCGGCCACCCGCAGCATGAAGTGCTGCGGGGTCTCGATCACCCGGCGGGTCAGCGGGTGCCTGAGCAGATAGCGGTCGTGGAGCGTACGCAGCCCGAAGTAGCCGAAGCGGTCGTCCGCCGCCGGATCGGCCAGCCGGTCGAGCCGGGCGGCGTGCAGCGCGACAAAACCGGCCGTACGGTCCGCGATCAGGCCCTCGCGGTGCCCGACCGCGACCGACGCCGAGAACGACACCGCGCCCTGGCCCGCCGCCTCCTCCACGATGGCGCGGGCGAGCAGCCGGGCGGCGAGCCGGGAGTACGACGGGTCCTCGGCGATCAGACCCGCGGCCGCCTCGATGGCGAGCCCGCGCAGCTCGGCCTCGTCCGACCGGGCGTTACGGCCCCGGAGTGCGGCGGCGGCCACTCTGCCGGGGTCGGCGTCGGGCAGATCGGCGGTCAGTTCGGCCAGGACCCGCAGCAGCGCGGCGCCCGGTCCGTCGGCCGCTTCACCGATTTGCCCGTCGGTCGGCCCGTCTGCGGGTCCATCAGGCCCGGTGGTTCCCGGAGCGGCTGCCGCCGGATCCGCTGGCGCGATGGTCACGTGGTGCTCTCCCTCGCTCGGCTCCGGGCCGGCGCGAGGGGATACGGGGGCGCGCACCGCCGTACCCCCGGGACCCGGGCAGCACGCGGCGCGGCGTCCACCGGCCCAACCGCGAGGCCCGGACGTCTCGGCGCCCGGATCGGCCGACCCGGACGCACCGTCGGCAGGCGCTCGGACTCGCGGGCACGGCAAAGCGCACCACAGCACACCGTTGCGGGACAGTTCCGGATTCGCACCGGATTCCCCTGCGTCGACAGCGAGGTCGAGCATACATCTGGTGGCTGGAAGCCGCACCACCCCCCAGATGTAGTGTCGGGTATGGTCAGCCGCCCCCGGGCGTACCACCGTCGGCGGCGCCGGGCAGGTCCAGGACATAGGCGAGCAGCGGGAGTTCCGGGAGCGGTTCCCAGTCCCGCTCGGGGGTCCTGACGAAGCCGAGGCGCTCATAGATCCGGTGGGCCTGCCGCATGGACGCCTGGGTCGAGAGGACCAGCCGTATACAGCCCTCCGTGTTCTGAGCGCGCGCCACACAGGCACGGACCAGGGCCTCGCCGACGCCTCTGCCCCGGGCCGCCCGGTCGACCGCCAGCATCCGGAACTCGGCCTCGCCGTCCTGCGCGATGTCCGCCCAGGGCCCGCCGGCCAGGACAACGGTGACCCCGCCCAGCACCGTCCCGTCCGGGTCCACGGCGGCCAGCACCTCCGCCTCGGCCGCCCGCGTGGCCACATCCCGCAGCGTGTACAGATACGGGTCGTCCTCACCGAAGTCCAGGTGCCCGTCCACCAGATACGCCCGCGCGGTGATCTCGCCGAGCCGCGCGTACTCCCCGGGCTCGGCCTCTCTGATCGTGAAGTCCATGCACCGAGTGTGCGCCATGGGTACGACAACGGGCCGCCGCGCCCTCCTCACCAGCGAGGAAGCCGCGGCGGCCCGGTCGGAACACGAGACCCTCAGTGCACCGGATCGCCCGAAGCCGCCTTCGCCGGCTCGACCCGTACCCCCGGATCCCCCGCGTCCGCCGTGTAGTCCGACGGGCTCGTCTCGTCCACGCCCTCGGGCGCCTTGACCGCCCGCATCACGAACGTCAGCACCACCGTCACCACCACATTCAGCACGAACGCCGTCAGACCGATGTAGCCGATCTCGTTGATCCCCGGGATCTCCGCCGACGATCCGCCGAAGTGCTTCTGGGTGGGGCTCGCGACCCCGTACGCCGCGGCCGTCCCGTACAGCATGCCGACGCCCCAGCCGACGAGCAGCGCCCAGCGGTGGAACCAGCGGGTGAACAGGCCGCCGACCAGGGCCGGCATCGTCTGGAGGATCCAGATTCCGCCCAGCAACTGGAAGTTGATCGCCACCGTCTTGTCCATGGACAGGACAAAGACCAGCGCGCCCACCTTCACCAGCAGCGAGACCACCTTCGAGACCTTGGTCTCCTGCGCCGGGGTCGCGTCCGGCCTGATGAAGTCCTTGTAGATATTGCGGGTGAAGAGATTCGCCGCGGCGATCGACATGATCGCGGCCGGCACCAGCGCGCCGATCCCGATGGCCGCGAAGGCCACGCCCGCGAACCAGGCCGGGAACATGTTCTCGAAGAGCTGCGGGATCGCCAACTGCCCGTTGTCCACCTTGATCCCGGCGGCGATCGCCATGAAGCCCAGCAGCGCCAGCAGCCCCAGCATCAGTGAATACAGCGGCAGGATCGTGGTGTTGCGCCGGATCACATCGCGGCTGCGGCTGGAGAGCGTCGCCGTGATGGAGTGCGGATACATGAAGAGCGCGAGCGCGGAGCCGAGCGCCAGGGTGGCATAGCCCCACTGCCCTGCGTCGCCCGGTACGAGCGCTCCGCGTGGCGCGCCCGTCGCCGGATTGGGCTGCGCGAACGCCTCGCCCGCCTTGGCGAAGATGTCGTCGAAACCGCCCAGTTTGATGGGGATGTAGATGATGGCCACCGCGATCACCAGATAGATCAGGGTGTCCTTCACAAAGGCGATCAGCGCGGGCGCGCGCAGCCCGGACGAGTAGGTGTACGCGGCGAGCACTCCGAAGGCGAGGAGCAGTGGCAGGTCCTTGATGAACCAGTTGGTGTTCTCACCGCCGCCGAGGCCCATCACATCGAGCACCGCCTGGATTCCCACCAGTTGGAGCGCGATGTACGGCATGGTCGCGAGGATGCCGGTGACCGCGACCGCCAGCGAGAGGCCCTTTGAGCCGAAGCGCCCCCGGACGAAGTCGGAGGTGGTGACGTACCCGTGCTTGTGCGAGACCGACCACAGCCGGGGCAGGAAGGTGAAGATCAGCGGGTAGACCAGGATGGTGTACGGCACGGCGAAGAAGCCGGCCGCGCCCGCCGCGTAGATCGCCGCCGGGACCGCCACGAAGGTGTACGCCGTATAGAGGTCGCCGCCGAGCAGGAACCAGGTGACCCAGGTGCCGAACGACCGGCCGCCCAGCCCCCATTCGTCCAGGCTGTGCTCGTTCTCGGCCTTGCGCCAGCGCGCGGCCAGGAAGCCCATGACCGTGACGGCCACGAAGAAGAGGATGAAGACGGTGAGCGCCACACCGTTCACGCCGTCGGTCATCGCGACGCACCTCCCGCACGGCCGCGCTGGTCACGCTGCCAGAGCTGGTACGCGATCATGGTCAGTCCGGTCGAGACCACCACCCAGGCCATCTGGTACCAGTAGAAGAACGGGATGCCGATGAAGACGGGTTCGGTCTTCGCGTACGAGCCGACCCAGAGCAGCGCCACAAAGGGCGCGACGAGGCAGAGCGCTATCACCACGCGCACGGGAGTGACTACTGGACGTCTGCTCGCCGCCGGCTTTTCTTCACGAACCTCTGACACTTCTGACACAGCGCATCCGTCCCCTCACTGATCGCCATTGATGAGCGCGAGGAAATCTACGGCAAAGGCATGAGAGGGGGTAGGGCCGAACACCGAGCAGCCTGCGCGAATGCGAAGGACCGGGGTACGAACGCGAAGGAACCGGACCCCGGTTGGTCAGGGCGAGCCGATCAGCGGGCGGGGCGCTTCAGGCGTGCCACGAACTTGTAGCGGTCGCCGCGGTAGACCGAGCGCACCCACTCCACCGGCTCTCCGGCGGCGTCGAGCGAGTGGCGCGAGAGCATCAGCATCGGCAGCCCCACATCCGTACCGAGCAGCCCGGCCTCGCGCGGAGTGGCCAGCGAGGTCTCGATGGTCTCCTCGGCCTCGGCGAGATGGACGTCGTACACCTCGGCCAACGCCGTGTAGAGAGAGGTGTACTTGACGAGCGAGCGGCGCAGGGCCGGGAAGCGCTTCGCCGAGAGATGCGTGGTCTCGATGGCCATCGGCTCACCGCTGGCCAGCCGCAGCCGTTCGATCCGCAGCACCCGCCCGCCGGTGGTGATGTCGAGCAGCCCGGCCAGGGTGTCGTCGGCCGTGACATAGCCGATGTCCAGGAGCTGGGAGGTCGGCTCCAGGCCCTGGGCGCGCATGTCCTCGGTGTACGAGGTGAGCTGGAGGGCCTGCGAGACCTTGGGCTTGGCGACGAACGTGCCCTTGCCCTGGATCCGTTCGAGCCTGCCCTCGACGACCAGCTCCTGGAGCGCCTGGCGCACGGTGGTGCGCGAGGTGTCGAACTCGGCGGCGAGCGTGCGCTCCGGCGGCACCGGGGTGCCGGGCGGCAGAGTCTCCGTCATATCGAGCAAGTGCCGCTTCAGTCGGTAATACTTGGGCACACGCGCCGTACGGGTGGGGGCCCCGCTCTCGGTCTCCGGACCGCTTCCGTTTCCGCTGCCGCCCCCGTCCGTGGCCATGGCCTGCCTTCCCGACTCCTGCGCTGCTGCCGTCACCGGCTCCTCCGTCTGTCGCGGCTCACATGGTGGCACGGTCCGGCCACGGGTCGTCGCCCTCCCTCAGGTGTCGGTCCGATAACGGACACGACTGCCCTTCTTATACACCCTTGACACCCCTAAAGGTCTAGGCCAAGCTCCCCGTACTGGTCTAAACCATTAAAGACCAGGTCCCAGCCCCAGCAGTACTCGTCGTACGTCTTCGCGTTCATCGCGGTGGGCAGGGGTTGCAGGCATCCCTGAGGAGGGTGGCGTGAAGCGCAAGCTCATCGCGGCGGTCGGCGTCGCGGGCATGATGGCCGGTCTTGCCGCATGTGGCTCGGAAGACAGCTCGGCGTCGAAGGATCCCAAGGACCGCAAGGAGACGCTCACCGTCTGGCTGATGTCGGACGCCCAGAGCACCTGGCCGGAGCTGGTCAAGAGCGTCAACGACCAGTTCAAGGCGAAGTACCCGAATGTCAAGGTCAACGTCCAGTACCAGCAGTGGGCGGACAAGGCCAAGAAGCTCGACGCGGCGCTCGCCGGCGACAAGTACCCCGATGTCGTCGAGCTGGGCAACACCGAGACGATGACGTACATCCTCAACGGCGCGCTCGGTGAGATCGACCCGGCCAAGTACGAGAACTCGGACACCTGGATCAAGGGTCTGAAGGACACCTGCACCTTCGAGGGCAAGCAGTTCTGCGTGCCCTACTACGCCGGTGCCCGCGTGGCGATCTACAACAAGGACATGTTCAAGGCCGCCACCGGCTCGGACGTACTGCCCTCCACCGAGGCCGAGCTGACCGCCGCGCTGGACAAGGTCGGCGACAAGTACGGCAAGGACAAGGCCTTCTCGCCGCTCTACCTGCCGGGCCGCTACTGGTACGCGGCGCTCTCGTACGTCGCGGCGTACGGCGGCAAGGTGGCCACGTACGACGAGGGCGCCAAGGAGTGGAAGGCCAGCCTCTCCACCCCCGAGGCCCAGAAGGGCATCCAGCACTTCGTCGACCTGGTGAACAAGTACAACCACGGCGACAAGACCAAGGACGAGGCGGACCACGCCAACGTCATGGCCAACGAGAAGACCGCGCTCCTGTACGGCAACGGCTGGGAGGCCGGCAGCGTCGTCGACTCCGCCGCGAACGGCAACCCGAAGCTGAAGGACAAGATCGGTACGGCCGGTATGCCCGGCCCCGACGGCAAGGCCCTGCCGTCCTTCATCGGCGGCTCCGACCTCGCCACCATCTCCAAGTCCAAGGTCCAGGACCTCGGCGAGGAGTGGATAGCGGCCTTCACCAGCGCCAAGTCGCAGGACGTCCTCGCCTCCAAGAACATCCTGCCGAACAACACCAAGCAGCTCGAACCGCTGAAGGCCAAGCCGGAGACCGCGCCGATCGCCAACGCCGTACCGGACGCCTGGTTCACCCCGATCGCCCCGGGCTGGACCGCCATCGAGAAGAAGGAAACCCTTGAGGTGATGCTGCTCGACATCATCAAGGGCAAGTCGGTGGCCGAGGCCACGAAGGCGGCCGACGCGGAGATCAACGAGCTGATCAACCAGGAGTCCTGACCAGGAGTCACGACCCGTTGATCGCCCGGTCCTGTCCGGCCCGCTGAGGCCGGCCGGACAGGACCCGCGGGGGGTGGCGGGCCCAACCATGGGCCCGGCGCCCCCCGTCCTCCGGTACCAGGTCCGAACGGAAGGCCAGCACAGTGAGTGCCGCCGACATGAAAGCAGCCGATCCGCCGGTAACCGTAGCGCGGGTCTCCGAAGGCAGCGGCCCTCGGCCGCCGAAGAGCGTGCCGCACAGACCGCGCAAGGCGGGCGCCCTGCTGCCGTACCTTCTGATAGCACCCGCGTTCGTCGCGATCGCCGCCGTCTTCGCCTGGCCCCTGGTCAAGACGGTCATCATGTCCTTCCAGGATGTCGGCCGGCGCGAACTCTGGACCGGGGACCCCGCTCCCTGGGTGGGCTTCGACCAGTTCACCAATATCCTCGGCGACGGCGAGTTCTGGGCCGTCGTCTGGCGGACCGTCATCTTCATGGTGGTCTGCGTGGTCGCCACCATGGGCATCGGCCTCGGCATCTCCATGCTGATGCAGCGCATGGACACCTGGGTACGGCTGCTGCTCACCGCCGCGCTGGTCGCCGCCTGGTCGATGCCCCTGCTGGTCGCGACCTCCATCTTCCGCTGGTTCGCCGACTCCGACTACGGCGTGCTGAACATGGTGCTGACCAAGTACCTCGGAGTGGACTCCCAGGGTCACAACTGGTTCCTGAACCCGGTCGAGGGCTTCCTCGTCATCGGCGCGGTCGTCGTCTGGGGCGCCATTCCCTTCGTAGCGGTCACGCTGTACGCGGCGCTCACCCAGGTCCCCCGGGAGCTGGAGGAGGCCGCGTCCCTCGACGGCGCGGGCCCGGCCGGGGTCTTCCGCTATGTGACCTGGCCGGTGATCAAGCCGGTCTTCCAGATGGTGGCCACCCTGTCCGTCCTGTGGGACTTCAATGTCTTCGGCCAGATCTTCCTGATCCGCGGCAACAAGCCCGAGCCGGAGTACACGGTCCTCGGCATCTACTCGTTCGAGAAGGCCTTCGAGTCCAACTCGTTCAGCCAGGGCGCGGCCATCTCCCTCATCACGGTCCTGCTGCTCTCCGGTGTCGCCGTGTACTACCTGCGCCAGCTGCTGAAGATCGGAGAGGTCGAGTGAGCGCCTCCACCCCCCAGGTCCGCCCCCAGGACGGTACGCAGGTCCTCCGCCCGGACCGCAAGAAGAACCGTATCGGCTACAACATCCTCGGCCTGGCCGTCTTCGTCCTCATGGCCTTCCCGGTCTACTGGCTGCTCATCAGCGCCCTGCGGCCCAACCATGAGATCCGCAGCTACGACCAGACCCTCTGGCCCTCGTCGCTCACCTTCGACAACTTCCGGCGGGCCGTCGAACAGCCCAACTTCGGCACGGCCATCCAGTCCAGCCTGATCGTCTGCGGGGTCGCCGTCCTCGGCGGCATGCTGCTCGCCACCATCGCCGCCTTCGCGATCGGCCGGTTCCGGTTCCGCGGCCGCAAGTTCTTCATGATCGTGCTGCTGACCGTCCAGCTCCTGCCGCCGACCGCGATGCTGATCCCCATCTACATCCAGCTCAACGACCTGGGCGGGCTGAACGAGTACTGGGGCGTCATCGTCATCTATCTGGTCTCGACCCTGCCGTTCGCGACCTGGATGATCCGCGGCTTCGTGATCAACATCCCGCCGGAGCTGGAGGAGTCCGCGATGGTGGACGGATGCAGCCGGATGGGCGCCTTCTGGCGCGTGACCTTCCCGCTGCTCGCCCCCGGTCTGGCCGCCGCCGCGATCTTCTCCCTGATCACCGCGTGGAACGAGTACCTCCTCGCCTATGTCGTCCTCCAGGACAACGAGAAGTACACGCTCAACGTGTGGCTGATGAACTTCACCACCTCGCGCGGTATCGACTACGGAGCGCTGATGGCCGCCTCGGTCCTGATCGCCATCCCGGTCGTGGCCTTCTTCCTCCTGGTGCAGAAATACATGGCAACCGGCCTCACCTCCGGTGCAGTGAAGGGTTGATGCCGCCGATGACCACGCTCGTAAGCAGTACGGACACCCTCACCCGCGACGCCCTCGCCGTGCTCCAGCCCGGCTTCCTCGGCACCACCGCCCCCGACTGGCTGCTGCGCCGCATCGGCGAGGGCCTCACCTCCGTGGGCCTCTTCGGCCGCAACATCGCCTCGCCCGGCCAGCTCTCCGCGCTCACCGCGCAGCTCAGGGCCGAGCGGGACGACGTCCTCGTCGCGATCGACGAGGAGGGCGGCGATGTGACCCGGCTTGAGGTCAGGCACGGCTCCTCCTTCCCCGGCAACCACGCCCTGGGCGCGGTCGACGATGTCGATCTGACCCGGCAGGTCGCCAGGGAGCTGGGCCGGCGGCTCGCCGAGTGCGGGGTCAACCTCAACTGGGCCCCCTCCGCCGACGTCAACTCCAACCGCGACAACCCCGTCATCGGGGTACGGTCCTTCGGCGCCGATCCCGCGCTGGTCGCCCGGCACACCGCCGCGTATGTCGAGGGTCTGCAGAGCGCCGGGGTCGCCGCCTGCACCAAGCACTTCCCCGGCCATGGCGACACCGCGGTCGACTCCCACCACGCGATGCCCCGTATCGACGTGGACTTGGACACAGTGCACGCCCGTGACCTGCTGCCTTTCCGCGCGGCCATCGCCGCGGGTTCCAAATGCGTCATGAGCGCACATATCCTGCTTCCCGCGCTCGACCCCAACCGGCCGGCCACCCTCAGCCCGCAGATCCTCACCGGACTGCTGCGCGAGGAGCTGGGCTTCGAGGGACTGATCGTCACCGACGGCATGGAGATGCAGGCCATCGCCTCGACGTACGGAATCGAGCGCGGCTCCGTCCTCGCGATCGCCGCCGGCGCCGACGCGATCTGTGTCGGCGGCGGCCTGGCGGACGAGGACACCGTACTGCTGCTGCGCGACGCCCTGGTCGCGGCGGTACGGACCGGTGAACTGCCCGAGGAGCGTCTGGCCGACGCCGCCGCGCGGGTGCGCGGTCTCGCCGGCTGGACACTGCGGGGCAGGGGGGCCGGGGGGACTTCCGAGCCGGGCGCGGACACACAGGAGGGGACCGCGCCCGGCACCGCGATCGGTCTGGTGGCGGCCCGCCGCGCCCTGCGGGTGACGGGGACGGCCAAGCCGCTCGACACCCCGCCCTATGTCGCCGCCTTCACCCCCGTCGCGAACATCGCCGTCGGGGACGAGACCCCGTGGGGTGTCGCGGCGGAGCTGGAACGGCTGCTCCCGGGTACGGAGACGGGCTCGTACAGCGGCGCGGGAATCGCGGGTACGGAGACGGACGCGCTGGTCACGCGGGTGCTGGCGGCGGCGGGTGACCGTACGGTCGTCGCGGTCGTACGGGATGTGCACCGGCACGCGTGGATGGCCGCGGCCCTGCGCGCGCTGCTCGCGGCGCGTCCGGAGACGGTCGTGGTGGAGATGGGGGTGAACGAGGCGGAGCCCTCGGGAGCCCTGCACATCGCCACGTACGGCGCGGCGAGGGTCTGCGGCCAGGCGGCGGCGGAAGTCATCACGGGCCGCGAAAGCTGAGCCCCCGCATCTCTGTCCTCAAGCGCCGGACGGGCTCGGTCGGCCCGTCCGGCGCTTGAGGATTCGCAGGTCAGATGCCCTGCCAGCTCGGCTTCGCCGAGAACGTGTCACGGAAGTACGGCGCCAGCTTCAGCTTCGACGCCGCCGCCTCGTCCACCACCACCGTCGCATGCGCGTGGAGCTGGAGCGCCGACGCCGGCACCACCGCCGCGAGCGGCCCCTCGACCGCCTGCGCCACCGCCTCTGCCTTGCCCTCACCGGTCGCGAGCAGCACCAGGTGCCGGGCCTCCAGGATCGTCCCGATGCCCTGGGTGATCACATGGTGCGGCACCTCCTCGGGGCGGTCGAAGAACCGCGCGTTGTCCGCCCGCGTCTGCCGCGTCAGCGTCTTGATCCGGGTGCGCGAGGCGAGCGAGGAGCAGGGCTCGTTGAACCCTATGTGCCCGTCCGTACCGATCCCGAGAAGCTGGAGATCGACCCCGCCGGCCTCGGCGAGCGCCCGGTCGTACGCGTCGCACGCCGCCTGGACGTCCTCGGCGGTGCCGTCCGGCCCCATGAAGGCGCTCTCCGGAAGCCCGAGCGGCTCGACGACCTGGCGCAGCACCACCGAGCGGTACGACTCGGGGTGCCCGGCGGGCAGTCCCACGTACTCGTCGAGCTGGGCGATCCGCGCGTGCGACGCGTCCACGGCACCGGAGCGGACCTTGGCCGTCAGGGCCTCGTAGATGGGCAGGGGGGTCGACCCCGTGGCCACGCCCAGCAGGGCGTCGGGCTTGCGGCGCAGCAGGGCGGCGATGCTCTCCGCGATGAGTTCGCCTCCAGCCGCCGCGTCCTGGACGATCACAACTTCCACGGTGGGTCCGCCGATCTGACTCAGTATCCGATGTGGTATAGACCAATCTAGCAGAGCCGCCACGAAATAGGCCCCGCATACGCATGGACAGCACGGAATGGTCTAGTCCACAATGACGCTGTAGAGCCTCCGCCCTCCCCGCACAGGAGGGTGGACCGAGGTACCGGCGCTCTCTGCCCTGACTGCGGCGGAACCTCTCCCACGGCCGTACGGGACCGCACACCCGCCGGCCGGGCTGCTCCGGGCTGCGGTGCCGGACGGGTTGAGGGTCCCGTCGCGGCGCCGCGGCCCGCGGGTGACGAGTGCGCCCCGGGTACGCTCGCCTGTGTGCCCTCCATGAACGACCTCGTACGACAGCACACGGCCCTCAGCGAGTCCGACCTCGAATGGCTGCATCTGCTGGTCTCGGAGTGGCAGCTGCTCTCCGATCTCTCCTTCGCCGACCTCGTCCTCTGGGTGCCCACCCGCGACGGCACCCGCTATGTGTCCGTCGCCCAGATGCGCCCCAACACCGGACCGACCTCCTACCAGGACGACATGGTCGGCCATCTTGTGCCCCGGGGCCGCAGGCCGCTGCTGGACGCCGCGCTGGACGAGGGCCGCATCGTCAGGGAAGGCGACCCCGAGTGGCGCGAGGAGGTGCCGGTACGGGTCGAGTCCATCCCCGTACGGCGCGACGGCCGTGTCCTCGGTGTCATCGCGCGCAACACCAATCTGCTCACCGTCCGCACCCCCAGCCGGCTGGAGCTGACCTATCTCCAGTCCGCCTCCGACCTGGCCCAGATGATCGCTGCCGGAACCTTTCCCTTCCCCGGCCAGCAGGTCGACATGGACGCATCACCGCGCGTCGGCGACGGGCTGATCAGGCTCGACGCCGAGGGCGTCGTCCAGTACGCCAGCCCCAACGCCCTCTCCGCGTACCACCGGCTCGGCCTCGCCTCCGACCTGGTCGGCCACCATCTCGGCAGGACCACCGACGAACTCGCCCCCGCGCGCGGCCCGGTGGACGAGGCGATGGTCCGGCTCGCCAGCGGTTACGCGCCCCGGGAGACCGAGGTCGAGGGCAGCGGCGGAGTCATCCAGCTCCGTGCGATCCCGCTCAAACCGAAGGGCACCCGCATCGGTTCGCTGGTGCTGCTCCGGGACGTCACCGAACTCCGGCGCCGCGAGCGCGAGTTGATCACCAAGGACGCCACCATCCGGGAGATCCACCACCGGGTGAAGAACAACCTCCAGACCGTCGCCGCGCTGCTGCGCCTCCAGGCCCGGCGGATGGACTCCGAGCAGGGCCGTGAGGCGCTCAACGAGGCCGTGCGGAGGGTCGGTTCGATCGCCATCGTGCATGAGACGCTGTCCCAGAATCTGGACGAGCGGGTGGAGTTCGACGACATCGCCGATCGGGTGCTTGCGATGGTCGCCGAGATCTCACCGGGCAAGATCGTCTGCCGCCGTACGGGACGGTTCGGCATCCTGGACGCCGAAGTGGCCACCCCGCTCTCGATGGTGCTCACCGAGATCATCCAGAACGCACTCGAACACGCCTTCGCCCCGGGAGAGCAGGGCCGGGTCGATGTGTCGGTGGTACGCAGTGGGGACTCGCGCAAACACCGCGGGGACAGCGCCCGTTCGGATGCCCGGCTGCTGATCACCGTCCAGGACGACGGGCGCGGTCTGCCCGAGGGGTTCGACCCGCACCGGTCCGGCAATCTGGGGCTCCAGATCGTAAGGACGCTGGTGGAGGGGGAGTTGGGCGGCGGCTTCGACATGGTGCCGGCGCCGGGTCGCGGCACCCGGGTCGCGCTCGACATCCCGGTCGAGCCGCAGAAGTAGCGGAAGTAGCGGAAGTAGCCGTAAGGATGGCGGACTTGGCGCCGCCGCATTGACGTGACACAGCAGCGAGCCCCGGACCGTGGTGACGGTCCGGGGCTCGGCTCGAAGCTCACTGTGCGATGCGCATCGGGGGGTACTGCGCGCTGCGGTTCGGGGGCGGGGCTATGCGTACACGCTGTACGCTCCGCCGGGCTGAGGCTCGTGCAGGGTGGTTCAGGCGGTCGCGTTACGCGCCCGGTTGCGAGCGGCGCGGCGCTTCATAGCGCGGCGCTCGTCCTCGCTGAGGCCACCCCAGACACCCGAGTCCTGGCCGGACTCGAGCGCCCACTGCAGGCACTGCTCCATAACGGGGCAGCGACGGCAGACGGCCTTGGCTTCCTCGATCTGCAGCAGCGCAGGACCGGTGTTGCCGATGGGGAAGAACAGCTCGGGGTCTTCCTCGCGGCAAACGGCGTTGTGACGCCAGTCCATGGCTGCTACCTCTCTTGGTATTACATGCAGATTGCTTGTGAATGTGAACGCTTTCACGAATCCCCCGACAAGGGAAGGGCCGACCGCCAGACGGACTGGTGTGGTCCTTGGAATGAGGAGGGGTTCTGGTTCTCAGAGAGGCCGATGGTGCGGGCCGTCCCGATCGCCAAGTAGAGATTCGCAAACCTCGGCGGCGGATACAACCCCTTCTGGAAAGTTTTTTTTGATTCCTCGGTGTCGACTAGGTCACAGCCGTACTTCCATGGGGTGGATCCCAGCCTAAACGTTCGAGTGAAAGGAGTTTAGGCCCTTCCACTCACACAATCACACGCAGTGCACGGCGTACGCCTGTGAACGTCACGCTCGTGCGCAGTCCGAGGTGGTCTCCGTCCATCTGCAATGGGAGGGGTGCCTTGGAATGCAAGGTGAAGTCCGTGAGATCATGAAGAGTCACCGCATGGCGTCCATGAGGGCCCCGATCGGGGCTCGACGTCAGCAGTTGAGTCGCGTATCTGGCCACCGCCGATGTCGACAATCTGGTCAGCCCGAGGATGTCCAGGGCCGCGTCGAAGGATGCCTCGGGAGACGCGTACAGCGGACGATTGCCCAGGTAGGTCCAGGGCGCGGTGTTGCAGACTATGGACAGGACGAGATCCTCGACCGGGTCCGCGCCGGGCCGCTCCAGAGTGATCAGACCCTGCCGCCGGTGCGGCTCCTCCAGGAACTGCCGTACGACCTGGCGCACATAGAGGGCGTGCGTCGACCGCTTTCCGCGCTCCCGCTGCTGTTCGACCCGGCCGATCACCCCGGCGTCGAAACCGAAACCCGCGCAGAAGGTGAACCAGCGCGCCGGCACCGCCTCGTCCTCGGTCCCGGGTGTCCCGGCCGCCAGTCCCAGACCGACCGTACGTTCGCTCCGCAGGGCCAGTGCGTCAAGGATGGCGCCCGTCGCCTCGACCGCGTCATTGGGCAGCCCGAGCGCGCGGGCGAAGACATTGGTCGAGCCGCCGGGGACCACCGCGAGACGCGGCAGCCGGTCCGGATCGGGGCCGTTGTGCAGCAGTCCGTTGACGACCTCGTTGACGGTGCCGTCCCCGCCGAGCGCCACGACCAGCTCGACATCGTCCGAGTCCGCGGCGCGTCTGCCCAGGTCACGGGCGTGACCGCGGTACTCGGTGGTCACCGCTTCCAGCTTCATCTCACTGGCCAGCGCGTGCATGAGGACATCGCGGGTGCGCGCACTGGTGGTGGTTGCTGCCGGGTTGACCACGAGAAGTGCGCGCATGTTCAGCAGATTACCGGCCGGGCGGCAATGGGTCGCCGCCGGGCGGACCGGACCTACCGGGCGGTACGGGACCGGGCTCCGGCCGTACGCGAAAGCGCTCTGGTTACGCTGCAGGGGTGAGCAGCAGCGAAGAGACCACCGCCCCCGCACCGGCCCCGCGCCCCGCGCGCCTGACCGCGGCGGCCGCCGTCTGCGGGCTCGAAGCCCTGGCCCTGGTCGTCGGCGGGGTGTATCTGCTGGTGATGGGCGTGCTCGGGCGGCCCGACCAGCCCGAGCAGGCGGAGATGGGGGGCATCACCCTGGCCGTGCTCGGGGTCATTCCGCTGCTCGCCGCCCGCGGACTGCTGCTGCGCCGCTCCTGGAGCCGGGGCCCCGCGCTGATCACCCAGATCATGGCGCTGCCGGTCGCCTGGACGCTGCTGCGCGCCACGGGCGCGCTGATCCCCGCCGGTATCGCGCTGGCGGTGGTCGCGGTGACGGGCCTGGTCCTGATCGTCAACCCGACGACGACGGAAGCCCTGGGCATCGGCCCGGCCCGCGACGCGTAGCCCGGCCCGCCTGGCCCGGCCCGCGACGCGTGGAAATCCGGCGGGCACGAAATGCCCCGGGTCGGCCTGGAACCCCCGTTGCATGAATGGGCCCGGCCGTTGTCTGCGGCCGGGCGTGCGGGACCGCCGCCGCTACTCCTCCACCAGCAGGCGCTCCCGGAGCTGCGCCAGGGTGCGGGCCAGCAGCCGCGAGACATGCATCTGCGAGATGCCGACCTCCTGCGCGATCTGCGACTGGGTCATATTGCCGAAGAACCGGAGCAGCAGGATCCGCTTCTCCCTGGGCGGCAGATCCTCCAGCAGCGGCTTGAGCGACTCCCGGTACTCGACGCCCTCCAGCGCCTCGTCCTCCGCGCCCAGCGTGTCCGCCACCGCCGGGGACTCGTCGTCCGTGTCCGGGACGTCCAGCGACAGCGTGGAGTACGCGTTGGCCGACTCCAGCCCCTCCAGGACCTCTTCCTCCGAGATCCCCAGCCGCTCCGCCAGTTCATGGACCGTGGGCGAACGGCCGTGCTGCTGCGACAGCTCGGCCGTGGCCGTCGTCAGGGCGAGCCGCAGCTCCTGGAGCCGGCGCGGTACCCGTACCGCCCAGCCCTTGTCCCGGAAGTGCCGCTTGATCTCCCCGACCACCGTCGGTGTCGCGTACGTCGAGAACTCGACACCGCGCTCCGGGTCGAAGCGGTCCACCGACTTGATCAGGCCGATCGTCGCGACCTGCGTCAGATCGTCCAGCGGCTCCCCGCGGTTGCGGAACCGTCTCGCCAGATGCTCGACCAGGGGCAGATGCATCCGCACCAGTTGATTGCGGAGGTCCGCCCGCTCGGGCGAGCCGTCGGGCAGCTTGCGCAGCTCGACGAACATCGCCCGCGCACCGCTGCGGTCATGTGGATCGTGGTGCTTGTCGTTGTTCTGCTCGCTCATAAAGGCCGCCCGCTCTGCCTGCGCCTGCTCCGCCGCGGCCGTCTGGCCGTCAAGTCCGTCCTCCGGGTGGGGACGGGCCTGCTGCTCCGGGATGCCCGCGGGGGCGAGCACCAGCTCCTCCGGAGCTTCGTGCCCTCCCCGCGGCTCCCGTGGGATGCGCCCCTCGTCACGCACCGGACCGTCCCCGTTCCTCGTTCTTCACGCCGGCCCGGGTCCCGCGCCGCGCTGTTTGTAGAGGCTGATGGTGACCGTACGGTCCTCCGCCACCGTCGAGTCGACCTTGCCCGCCAGTGCCGAGAGCACCGTCCAGGCGAAGGTGTCACGCTCCGGCGCCCGCCCGTCCGTGGTGGGCGCCGAGACGGTCACTTCGAGCGCGTCCTCGACAAGACGGAAGACGCAACTGAGAACGGAGCCCGGTACGGCCTGCTGGAGCAGGATCGCGCAGGCCTCGTCCACCGCGATACGCAGGTCCTCGATCTCGTCGAGGGTGAAGTCCAAGCGTGCGGCGAGGCCGGCCGTGGCCGTACGCAGCACGGACAGGTAGGCACCCGCAGCGGGCAGCCGGACTTCCACGAAGTCCTCGGTCCCGGGCTCGCCTGCGATCTGGGACACCCTCACCTCCAAGGTGGCACAAGCTCTTCAGGGCTCCGGAACGGGGGATGTCCCGGAGCCTCGCGGTACGTAGTCGGTACGTAGCCGGTCTGGACTGGCGACGCTATCGCGATCCATGGTGCCGTGTCGCCGGGGACCCCCGTCCGGCGACTGTCACTCATGGTAAGCATATGAGCACGGAAAGTGGCTAGTGGTCTGCCGCCCTCAATTCCGAGCAGCCGGGGGAGGGTTGACGTACCCAGCCGTCAGACGATCGAACCGTCTGCATAGCACCACCGCCAGCTCTCACCGGGTTCGAAGCTCCGCATCACCGCGTGCCCCGTCTCCTTGAAGTGTCGTGTGGCGTGCTGATAAGGGGAGGAATCGCAGCAGCCCACCTGTCCGCAGACCAGGCAGAGCCGCAACTGGACGGGATGGCCGCCGACCGCGAGGCACGCCCCGCAGGTCTCGCCCCGCGGGGCGGGCTCGGGGCGGGGCAGTTCCGCGATGTGGGGGCACTCACTCATGATGACCAGGTTACGACGCGTGTGAGGACGGTGGGATGGACGTATTGCCCCTGGTCGCGCTGGTGGCGGGGAGCGCGGCGATCGCGGGTGCCGCGCGCAGGACACCGGTGGCGGCGCCGCTGCTGCTGGTGACGGTCGGGCTGATCGCCTCGTATGTGCCGGGTGTACCCGCGTACACGCTCGATCCGCACATCGTGCTGCCGCTGCTGCTGCCGCCCCTGCTGTACACGGCCGCGGTGGACAGTTCGTATCTCGATCTGCGTGCGAACATCCGGCCCGTCGCGCTGCTCTCGGTCGGCTATGTCCTCTTCGCCACCGTCGCGGTGGGCTGGCTCGCCTATCTGCTGGTGCCCGATCTGCCGCTGACCGCCGCGCTGGTGCTGGGCGCGGTGGTCGCGCCGCCGGACGCGGTGGCGGCCACGGCCATCGCCCGCAGACTGCGCCTGCCGAGCCGGATCACCACCATCCTCCAGGGCGAGTCGCTGGTGAACGACGCCACCGCGATCACCGCGTTCAAGGTGGCGCTGGCCGCGGCGGTCGGCGCGGGCGCGAGCTGGTCGGGCGGGATGGGGGAGTTCGCGCTGGCGTCGCTCGGCGGGGTCGGGGTCGGCCTGGTGCTGATGGTGCCGCTGCACTGGCTCCGTACGCATCTCACCGAGCCCCTCCTCCAGAACACCCTCTCCCTGCTCATCCCGTTCGTCGCCTACGCGCTGGCCGAACAGGCGGGTGCGTCGGGGGTGCTGGCCGTCGTGGTGGTCGCGCTCTATCTGGGGCACCGCTCCTGGCAGGTGGACTTCGCGACCCGGATCCAGGAGCACGCGGTGTGGAAGATGGTCGCGTTCATCCTGGAGTCGGCGGTCTTCGCCCTGATCGGGCTCCAGTTGCCGTTCGTGCTGGAGGGGCTCGGGGAGTACGGGGTCGGGGAGTCGCTCGTCTACGCGGTCGGGGTGTTCGTGGCCGTGGTGGTGGTCCGCTTCGTCTGGGTCTATCCGGCGACATTCCTGCCTCGCGCGATGTTCCGGGGGATCAAGGAGCGCGAGCCGGAGACCAACTGGACCTCGCCGCTGATCGTCGGCTGGGCGGGGATGCGGGGTGTGGTGTCGCTGGCGATCGCCTTCTCGATCCCGCTGGCGCTGGACGACGGCAGGCCGTTCCCGGGGCGCAATCTCGTACTGTTCCTGACCTTCACGACGGTGATCGGCACCCTGGTCGTGCAGGGGCTCACCCTGCCGGTGCTGATCCGGCTGCTGATCCGGCTACGGCAGCTGCCCGCCCGCGACCGGCAGGCCGAGACCCTGGCCGAGGCGCAGGCCCAGAGCGAGGCCTCGGCGGCGGCGGAGCGGCGGCTCGAAGAGCTGCTGGCCGACGAGCGCAACGCACTGCCCGAACCGCTGGCACAGCGGCTCCGCGCGGTCCTGGAGCGCCGCCGCAACGCGGTCTGGGAGCGGCTCGGGGCGGTCAACGAGGTGACGGGGGAGTCGGCGGACGACACCTACCGGCGGCTGTCGGGCGAAATGATCGAGACGGAGCGCTCGGTCTTCGTGGAGCTGCGGGACCGACGGCGGATCGACGACGAAATGATGCGGACGCTGCTGCGCAGACTGGACCTGGAAGAGGCGGCGGCGTACCGCGAGACGGAGGACTGAGCCGGTCCGGCAGGGGGTTCTGTCCTCAATCGCCGGACGGGCCGGATTCTGGCCCAGCCGCCGGCTCCGGCGACCCCGTGATCACCGCCACCACCGCCGACCCCCGAGCAAACGCCCCCTCCTCCGCCAAGACACCAAGTCCATACAGCATTTTGGCGACATAGAGACGTTCCACCGCCAGCCCGTGCCGCTCCCCGAAGTCCCCCGCGAACGCCTCGGCCTCCGGAGCCGTACGCGCGAAACCCCCGCCGTGGAACCGGTCGTCGAGGCTCCACCGCCCCGCCGGCCCGCCGAACGCCGCGCGCTGGAGGTCCCGTATCTCCCGCTCCAGAAACCCGCCCCGCAGCACCGGGAACCCCACCGCGTGCTGCCCCGGACCCAGCCCGGCGGCCAGCCCGGCCAGCGTCCCTCCCGTACCGCAGGCGACCGCCACGGTCTCCGCCTCGCCGCGCAGCTCACGGCCGAGGTCCGCGCATCCCCGTACGGCGAGCGCGTTGCTGCCGCCCTCCGGTACGACGTACACCGAGCCGGGATCGAGCCCCTCCCGGGCGAGCAGTCCGGCCACAACGGAGGGGTCTGTTTTACGGCGGTACGCCGCGCGGTCGATGAAGACCAGCCGCATCCCGTCGGCCGCGCACCGGGCGAGCGACGGGTTGAGCGGCCGGCCGGCCAGCTCCTCGCCCCGTACGACACCGACCGTGCCGAAACCCAGCAGCCGCCCGGCCGCCGCCGTCGCGCGCAGATGGTTCGAGTACGCGCCGCCGAAGGTCAGCAGGGTGCGCCGGCCCCCGGCCGCGGCGGCCCGCAGATTCGGCACCAGCTTGCGCCACTTGTTGCCCGGCAGCTCGGGGTGGATCAGATCCTCGCGCTTGAGCAGCAGCCGTACGCCGTGCCGGGCGAAGCGCTCGTCCTCGGCCGGCAGCAGCGGCGACGGGAGCCGTGGCCGCAGTACGCCGGGATCGAGCGCTTCGTAAGAGGTCACCCGCCCATTGTCGGGTCCGTGGCCAGGGACTGCCGCGTCAGGCCAGACGGTCGTGCACCCGGGCCCGTAACGACGCCATCGTGAAGCCCCGCGGATCGACCTTGCCCGGCTGCCACTCCCGGTGCCCGATCACCGAGGCCGCGCTCCAGCCGTGATGCCGGCAGACCGCCGCCGCTGCCCGTTCGATCGCCTCCAACTGGGCGGCGGGCCAGGGATCCTCGCCGTCGCCGAGGTTCTCGCACTCGAAGCCGTAGAAGTAGCGGTTGCCGTCGGTGTTGGCCTCGCGCTCCTTCGGCAGCCGCCGCTCCGCGATCACCGCGCGCAGGACGTCGACATCGCCCAGCCCCGCGTGATTGACCCTGCCGTACCCGACGAGATGGACCGAGCCGTCCTTGGCGATCACACCGTGGCACAGGGGCCCCGGCAAGGCGGTATGGCCGTTCTTGCACAGCCGTACGGTGGCGTCGGTGCCCCGGGTGACGGTGTGATGGATGACCACCCCGTGGACCGGCCCCCAGGGCCCCTTGTGGTCCCGGTTGTGGGTGCGCCAGTCGCCGACTTCGACGACCGTGAGGCCCTCGCTCGTGAGCGCGTCGAGAAAACGTCCCGCGGACATGGGTCGGGCCATGGCCGACTCCCCTCTGGTTGGCGAACGGAATGTCCCGTACCGCGCTTGTTACCCGAACCCCCTTGTCCCTACTGGCCGTTCGGACCGTGTGCGAGCCGATCAGGACACCCGGTCGGGACGTGGGAGAGCCCTGTGCCCCGTTGACGCTGATCCAGTCCCACTCGTTTGTGTAATGGCGCACCCACGCACCGTGCTGGAAGCTTTCTGCTTGCAGGTCAGCACATGATCGAGAGGGAGACTTCATGTCGGTTGGTGACGAGGTCCGCGCGGTACAGCCGCCGGCCCAGCAGAGTCTGGGAACGGCAGCCGCCCGGAACCTGGCGACCACCACCAAATCGGTACCGCAGATGCAGGAGATCACCTCCAGGTGGCTGCTGCGGATGCTGCCGTGGGTCCAAGTGCAGGGCGGTACCTACCGGGTGAACCGCCGGCTCAGTTACGCGGTCGGTGACGGACGCGTCACCTTCGTACAGACCGGGGACCGGGTCGCGGTCGTCCCGGCGGAGCTGGGGGAGCTGCCGGCGCTGCGCGCGTACGGCAACGAAGGGGTGCTCGCCGAGCTGGCGCGCCGCTGCGAGCAGCGGGAGTTCGCGGCGGGCGAGACCCTGGCCGTCTCCGGGGACCCCGCTGACCAGGTCTTTCTGCTGGCGCACGGCAGGGTCGAGAAGACCCGCCAGGGGCCGTACGGAGACGACGCCGTGCTCGAAGTGCTCGCGGACGGCGCGTACTTCGGGGACCAGGCCCTGGTGGACGGGGAGGCCACCTGGGGATACACCGCACGCGCGGCGACGGCGTGCACGGTCCTGGTGCTGAGCAGGAGCGACGTACTGAACCTCGCCGACCGCGAGGAGACGCTCCGTACCCATCTGGACGCGCTCGCCTTCGTACCGCGCCAGCGCACCAACAAGTACGGCGAGGCCGAGATCGACCTCTCGGCGGGCCATGTCGGCGAGGCGGTCGTACCGCACACCTTCGTGGACTACGACGCGTCGCCGCGCGAGTACGAACTGAGCGTCGCGCAGACCGTGCTGAAGGTGCACAGCAGGGTCGCGGACCTCTACAACCAGCCGATGAACCAGACCGAGCAGCAGCTGCGGCTCACGGTCGAGGCGCTGAGGGAGCGCCAGGAGCACGAGCTGATCAACAACCGCGAGTTCGGGCTGCTGCACAACTGCGACTACGGACAGCGGCTCCAGCCGCACGACGGCGGGCCCAGCCCGGACGACATGGACGAGCTGCTCTCGCGCCGCCGGGGATCCAAGCTGTTCCTCGCGCATCCGCGGGCCATCGCCGCCTTCGGGCGCGAGTGCAACAGGCGCGGGATCTACCCGGACAGTGTGGAGGTCGCGGGCCACCATGTGCCCGCGTGGCGCGGAGTGCCGATCTTCCCCTCGAACAAGATCCCGATCTCCGACGCCAGGACGACCTCGATCATCTGTATGCGTACGGGCGAGGCCGAGCAGGGGGTCGTCGGGCTCCAGCAGAGCGGTATCCCGGACGAGATCGAGCCGAGCATGTCGGTCCGCTTCATGGGCATCGACGAGCAGGCGATCATCTCGTACCTGGTCACGGCGTACTACTCGGCGGCGGTGCTGGTGCCGGACGCGCTCGGGGTGCTGGAGAACGTGGAAGTGGGGCGCCGGAGGTGAGGTGAGAGCCCGGGCTGGTCGGCCGTGCTGTTCGTATGCGTATGTGCGGATACGCGGCCGGTCCGCCCGGGCGCCGGGCACCGGCAGCAGGTGCCCGGCCTCCGGTCCCCATCGGTCCCCCCACGCCACACGCCACAGAGGAAGTGACCGTGACCATGATCAGCACGGATGCAGCCATCGGGAGCGGTGCCTGCGGGGTGCCCTCCCGGAGTGACGAGGACACCGCGGCCGAGGGCCATGAGGCCGTCGCCCTCCTGGAGCGCACCCGCACCGCCGTCCATCCCGAACTGCGCTCCACCGTCGAGTCGTTGCCCGTACCGCTGCGGCGGATCGCGATGTACCACTTCGGCTGGGAGCACGCCGACGGAACGCCCGCCTCCGGGCGGGCCGGGAAGTCGATCAGACCCGCACTCGTCCTCGCGGCCGCCCGGTCCCTCGGCGGCGACCCGGAGCAGGCCGTACGGGCGGCCGTGGCCGTGGAGCTGGCGCACAACTTCACCCTGCTCCACGATGATGTGATCGACGAGGACCCGACCCGGCGGCACCGCGCCACCGCCTGGACGGTCTTCGGCACCCCGGACGCGATCGTCGCGGGCGACGCCATGATGTCTCTCGCCCTGCGGCTGCTCGCCGAGGACCCGCACCCGGCGTCCGCCACCGCCTCGGCGCGGCTCGCGGCCTGCGTCATCGAGCTGTGCGCGGGCCAGCAGGCGGACTGCGCCTTCGAGCGGCGCGATCCGCACGATGTCTCGCTGGACGAGTGCGTCGCCATGGCGACCGCCAAGACGGGCGCGCTGCTGGGCACTTCGTGCGCGCTGGGCGCGCTGTACGCGGGCGCGGGGGAGGAGGAGGTCGCCGCGCTGGACGCCTTCGGCCGGGAGGCGGGGCTCGCGTTCCAGCTCATCGACGACCTGATCGGGATCTGGGGGGACCCGGACCGTACGGGCAAACCGGCGGGCGCCGATCTCGTCGCGCACAAGAAGTCCCTGCCGGTGGTCGCGGCCCTGTCCTCGGGCACCCCGGCGGCCGAGGAGCTGGCCGAGCTGTACCGGGCGCCGATGGACGCCGACGCGGTTCGGCGCGCGACGGCCGCTGTTGAGCGGGCGGGCGGGCGCGACTGGGCACAGCAGCAGGCGGCGGACCGGATGTCCCGGGCGGTCCACCAGCTCTCGCGGGCGGTGCCGGATCTGGCGGCGGCGGGGGATCTGCTGGCGCTGGCGGAGTTCGTGACGCGGCGTACGAGGTGAGGCCGTGCGGGGCGTAGGGGGGTGCATGGGGTGTACGGGGCATGCGAGAGGTCGTGGTCGTATGGAGGCGAGCGGCGGGCGCGGCCGGCGGTTGTATGAACGGCTCGGGTTCGCGTTCATGGGCATGACGGCCGACCCGTCCGACGCGCCGCACACCTGGCCCATGTGGCCTGAATCCGCCGGAAGTTGACCGTACGCCGGTGGTTCGGGCCGTCCGTACGGCCAGCGGGGGCCTTCAGGAGGGGCATGCCCCGCCTTCGGAAGGGGCCTGTCTGTCCGGAAGCATGGGGTACTTGTCCGGAAGTACGGCAGGAAGCGGTGACCCGTGCTGCGGAGGAAGATCGGCTAGCGCTACAGTCCGCGCCATGACAGCGGAGTCGACGGACACATGGGCGGGTTGGTACCGGGACCGCCAGGGGGCGGAAGCGATCACCCTCACCGCGGGTGGGCGGCAAGTGCGCACCCGAATAAGGGGAGTTGAGTACGAAGGGGCGGATTTCGCCACGCTGGAGCCGGTGGGCGCCGGCGAGGCCCTGTCGTCGTGCGTCATGGAGTGGGACATCCCGCTGCCGGTCGGCTCGGGCGGTACGGTCCAGCAGGCCACGCTGAGCTGCCTCCTGGCACTCGGCGAGCGGGGCCCCGAGGCGCCGGTCGGCCGCGGCCCGGAACTGAGCCTGACCCTCCACTTCGGCGGCGCGGCCTACGCGTCGGGCATCTCCGGCGGCGGCTTCGAAGAGGCCCTGGACCGCATCCGCCGCCAGCTCCCGGAGGGCATGGAGCTGGGCGGCAAGTCCTTGGTGGGAGCGGCCTGAGGGGAAGTTCGGGGCCTGAGGACGGCCCCGACCTCTCCCCCTCAGCCCTCCGGCTGCGCCGCCCGCTCCTCGATCCAGCCGCTGTCCACCGCCGGGTTGTCGTCGTGGAGGACGAACTCCTCCTCGATGTCTACCGGTTGGAAGCCGGCCGTGATCAGCCCGTCCAGCAGCGCGTCGAGCCGGGCGCGGGCCGTCGGGCGGCCGACACCGCGGGCACGCTGTGTCACAAAGCGTTCCTGGACGCCACCTGACAGCACCCGTCGCGCATTGCGTGAGATGTGCGCGGAGTGCCTTTCCACGACCGCGGCCAGCCGCTGTGTGTCGTACGGGATCGGCAGCCGCAGCTTGATGTGGTGCTCGAAGTGGCAGTGTGCGGGCAGCGCCGCCGCCTCCGCGTCGGTCTGTGGCACCCCCGAGTTCCAGGGCGCGGCCTCGGTCTTCGTCCGTACGACGGTGAATCCGGCCCGCGCCAGCTCGTCTGCGCACCGCTCGGCGGCGCGCCGCTGCTGGTCGAGGCTGCCCGAACCGCGCAGGGTGAGCATCGGCTGCGAGGGCGTGCGGCCGCGGTCCAGAACGATATGGGTGAGTTTGAGGCCGCGCGCGGCGGCCCACTCGGCGAGCGCGGCGACTGTGCCCGGCCGGTCGGCCCGTACCGTCACATGGGTCTCGAACTCGCCCTCGATGGCCCGGCCGGTATCCGTACTGAAGTCCACCGGCCGACGTTACCAAGGGGGACACGGGCAGGGGCGCCCCTTGCCGCGGTTGCCGCGGTTCGGAGCGCCCCTGTCGTACGTGTTGCGCTGTGCGGGTGCGATACGGTCGGGGTCAGGAGACCTTGGCCATGGCGGCGGCGAGGCCGTTCACCCAGAGCTGGTTGACCCGGGCCCGCTCGGCCGCGTTCGGCTGGGCGTTCTGGCACGACGTACCGGGGCCGCCGCCCGACATCAGCTCGCTGCACGGACCGGAGTAGTGGTCCGGCAGGCCGAGCACATGCCCGGTCTCGTGCGCGGTGACGCGGGTGGAGTTGTACTGCTGGTTCTGCGCGTAGTCCAGGAAGATGTATCCCCGGCCGTGCCCGTCGGTGCTCGCGTACGAGCCGCGCGGGTCATTTCCCTCGCGGTACGTGAAGTCGGCGTTGCTGCCGGCCTGGAGCTTCACATTGGTGACGGCGCTGTTCCAGATCGAGGTGCTGCTGGCTATCTGGCTGGCGAAGCGCGGCGCGGCCGACGCGTTGTAGACCACGGTGACGGCCTGGACGCCCGGGTTCGCGGCACGCTTCTCGGCGACCGACTTCAGGACCGCGTCGAAGAACGCCTTCGTGCCCGCGGCCTCCGCCTTCGAGCCCTCGAAAGCGGCGTACGAACCGGTCTCCGCGGGTGCGGAGGTACCGGTGCCGGCGGCGGTGGCCGTGGGTGCGACACTGAACGCGGTCGCGAATGCCAGACCAATTCCACAGATTGCGGAAATCGCCGTCTTGGGGTGCTTCATGTGGGGGGCTCCCTACTCGTCCGATGAACGGGTTCGGTAGGCAAGAGTCTCGGGGAGCCGGTCCCTGTGGGGATGATGTCAATTCCCGATAACACGAGAGCATCACCCGGACGTCACCCTGGCCGACTTTCGGCGAATGCGGCGTCAATTACTGCGATTTGGGCACCTGGTGCGGCTCAGAGGGCCGCTCTACTCTCAGGGCATGGAGCTGGAGGTGAGACACTTGCGTGCCCTGTGCGCCATTGCCGATACCGGCAGTCTGCACAAAGCGGCCAGGCAACTCGGCATGAGCCAGCCGTCCTTGACGACCCAGTTACGGCGTATCGAGAACTCCCTCGGCGCGGAGCTGTTCTCGCGCGAACGCACCGGCTGCCGGCCCACCCCGCTGGGCCGCTCCGTGGTGAGCCGGGCCCGGCCGCTGGTCTCGGGGATGGCCGCGCTGGTCGCCGAGGCTCGGGCGGCGGCGGACCGGGTCGGCGGGCCGCGGCTGCGGATCGGCTCCACCGCGAGCCGCGCCCTGGTCGGCTGGCTGCGCCGCCTCAGGAACCGGCTGCCCGGTACGGACATCTCGCTCCACATGGACGTCTCCGCCAACGCCCTGCTGCGGACGGTCGCCGCCGGCCAGCTCGATGTCGCCTTCGTACACGAGGTGGAGGGCTGCCCGCTCACCGTTCCGGAGGGGCTGGAAACCCGCGTACTGGTCGAGCGGGAACCGCAGTTCATCTCCATGTCCCGCGACCACCCGGCGGCGGCCAGCCCGGTGGTGGAACTCACGGACCTCGCCGGGGACCGCTGGATGGTCGACCCGACGGTGGACGGCGAATGGGACGGACTGCGCCGCGTCCTGAACGCGGCCGGCCTCAACCCGCCGGTCCTGCACGGGGATTACATGACGGCCGCGTCTCTGATAGCCGTCGGCGAAGCGGTCGCCCCCTGCCAGCCGACCTCCCGCCCCCGCGACGACATGGCCATAAGACCCCTCCGCGACGACCCCCTCGCAGTCCGCCTCCTCCTCTTCTCCCGCCCGGTCCCCATCACCGGAGAAACCTCCATAGGCGCCCAGGTCTACCCGGATTTGGCGGAGGCGTACCGAGAGGCGGCGCTGGAGGCGACCCCGTACCGCCACTGGCTGACGCGCAATAAGAGCCCGCTGCTGGATGTCCTGGCGGTGTAGCGACGTACGACAAGGGGCCAGGTCCATAAGGGTATGGACCCGGCCCCGCGTGTTTCGGAGATCCCGAAAGGCTCTATCAGACGTTGGACGCTATTCGTGTCGGGCCGTGCTGGCTGTCGGCGAGAGTGTCCGTGGCCCTCTGAGCCGACGGAATGCAGATAAGGATTGCGAGTGCGGCCATCGCGAGCGCTGTGCCCAGGGCGATCGCGTTGTACTTCTTGCACATGTTCGAGGGTGTTCCTACCTGTCGTGAACCTGATCAGAAAAGCATGTGTTCACCCATGGGAGTTGCGTGCCGCACACGTGTCGGAGCAACAACCGGTGGTGTTGCATGATCCTACGCGAATCTTTCCGGGCGTGCGTCGGCCCCCCCTGGTGGTTGCGCCTTCAAGCAAAGTGCTTCGACTGAACGCAATGCGCGGGCACCCGCGTCCCTACGACTCCCGCAAGCGCTCCGTCGAACCCGTCCCGACGCGCAGTCTCTTCAACTCGTCGGCCGCCTCCGCCGCTTCCTTCGGCGCGCCGATGCGGCTCGCCAAAACGAAGGCTGCCTCCAGATGCTCCGCCGCAGAATCGACTTCGCCGAGCCGGTGCTCCGCCACTCCCAACCCCCGGTGGGCCTGCACCTCTTCGTGTGCCGCGCCGATCCCACGGGCCAGGTCGAGTGCGCGCCGGTGATGCGCCGCCGCCTCTGCGAATTTGCCGACCGTCAGGTATGCGGCACCCATCCGGTAGAGCGTGATGGAGGCGTTCCGGCGGTCTCCGAGGCGGTCGAATGTACGCAGCGCTTGACCGTATATTTCCAGTATTTTGCTCAGCCCGACCGCCGTATCCATGGTATTGGCCAGATTGACCTGAGCAATCGCGTGTTCCGATGGGCTCCCTGTGGTGGCGATGAGATCGAGGGATTCCCTCAGGAAACGGGACGCGGATTCCCTGTCCCCTTTTTCTGCGAAAAGATCGGAAAGGTTGTTCAATACATGCGACTCTTGACGGGTGTCTCCGACGTCACGGAACCGGATGAGCGAGGACCGGAACAATCTCTCCGACTCCCCGTGGTTTCCCAGGTAAAGCTGGGTGATTCCCAGATTGTTCTCCGAGCGGGCGATCAGCCAGGCATCGCCGGTGCGTCTTCGCAGTGCCAGCGCGGTGTTCTGGAAGGACAGGGCCTCCTCCAGCCGCCCACGGTTCCAGCACAGCACGCCCAGGAGATGGTGCACCTCGGCCTCTGCCGTCGCGTCACCGAGCGCGCTCGCCACCTCCAGCGCGCGCTCTCCGCAGGCGCGGGCCTGCTCGTAGTCGCCCGAGTGCGACAGCACCGCACCCAGGTCGACCAGCGCGTACACCTCCGCCCGACGGTCGCCCGTCGCGCGCCAGTGGTCGGCGGCCGGTCCGTGCATCTGCCGGGCCACTCCCCAGTAGCCCTCGTCGTCGAGGAACCCCGCCAAGGCATGTGCGAGCAGGGCGGCCTGCCGCGGTCTGCCGTGGATACGGGCCTGGCGCTCGGCGGCGACGAGGCCCGCGCGTTCCTGGGCAAGCCAGTTCTTGGCGGCCTGGGCGTCGCTCCACACCGGGAGTTGCCATGACGGCGAGTCCTGCGGGATGTCGAGCCGGGGGCGCCGGGGATGGGTCAGTTGCGTCGCGAGGCGCACTGCCTGCACATAAAAATCGATGACTCGCCGGACCGCCAGATCGCCGTCGCTCACCAGATCCTCGGCGGTCGTGAGGGTACGGGCGAACTCGCCGACGAGATCGTGAAAGCGGTACCGGTCCGGCGCCGGTTCCTGCAAGAGGTGCGCGTCCAGAAGTCCTTCGAGGAGCCTCTCGGCGGAATCGAGATGATGCCCCGTCAGGGCCGCTGCGGCATGCGGGCCGAAATCGGGACCGAGATGGAGGCTCAGCAGCCGGAAGGCTCTCTGCTCGTCCTCGGTGAGAGTGCGGTACGACATGGCGAACGCTCGTGCGACTTCCCGGTACCCGTCGCGTATTTCCCCCAGCCGCCCGGGCTCCCGGGACAGTCTCTGGATGAGATGCGATGTGGTCCAGGAAGGGCGGGAAGCCAGGCGTCCTGCCGCGATTTCCACGGCAAGGGGAAGGTGTCCGCACAAGCGGACGATTTCAAAGACCTCTTCTCGGTCTTCTGTTCGATCCTCGCCCACGAGTTGACGGAAAAGAGCGACGGCGTCCGCTGCCGGAAGCACATCCAGAAAGAGCGAACGCACACCGGGCAGACCTGTCAGCCGGCGCCGGCTGGTGATGATGATCAGCGAGGGGGATGTGCCCGGGAGAAGTGGGCGAAGCTGCTCCGCGTCCACCGCGTCGTCGAGAATGATGACCGCGCGGCGGTCACCGAGCAAAGTACGCCACAGAGCGATCAGTTCATCGGTGTCGTCGGATATCGCCGAGGCGGAAACGCCGAAGATACGGAGCAGAGTGGCGAGGGCGGTGTGCGGGCTCAATGCTCGCTGCCGGGCGGAATGTGCCCCCAGATCAATGTGTATGAGGCCGTCCGGAAAATTCGGAGCCAGGCGCCGCGCGAAGTGCAGCGCGAGCAGGGATTTGCCGACCCCCGCCATTCCCGAGATGGTCTGCAAGGCGATGACCGCGCCGTCTGCCGGGGATTTCTGGAGAGCCTCCAATTCCCGCTGTCTGCCGACCAGTTCGCCATGGCTCGGCAGCGTGTTCGGGGCCCCTTTGGAAGGCGCTCGTCGGCCGAGCAGATCCGCGACAGGGGCCTGATTCAGAATGAGCCGGTGAATTCGGGAGAGCGACTGGCCGGGGCTCGCGCCGAGTTCCTCTCTCAGCCGCCGCCGTACGGACTCGTACGTACGAAGGGCCTCCGCCTGACGGTCGCCGGCGTAATGTGCGACGACGAGTTTGCTCGCGATGTGCTCATTGGTGGGGTGCTGTTCGAGCAGTGAGGTCAAGTCCGGTATCAGTTCGGCGAAGTGGCCCATGTGGAGTTCGATGTCGATCCGGGTGAGCGTCGCCGCCAGCCGCTTCTCCGCGAGGTTGGTACGAACGCTCTCCGCCCAGTCGCCGGGGAGGCCGGAGAGCGGTTCACCCCGCCACAGGCCGTCCGCCCGCCGGAGCAGATCCAGCGCCTGAGGGTCGTCACCGCTGTCGGACAGTGAACGGGCCTGGGTCACCAGCCGTTGGAAATGGTGTGCGTCCACCGTCTCGGGGCGCACGTTCAGCGTGTAGGCGTGCGCCTGGTGTGCCACATGATCCTGGCCCGAGCCGGTGCGGATCGTCCGCCTGATCCGCGCCGCGTACGAGTGGAGGCTCGCCCGCGGCTTGGCCGGCGGATCGTCGTTCCAGACCCGGCTGGTCAGCAGGTCGAGGGAGACCGGCCGGCCGGCATCCATGGCGAGCGCCGCCAGAACGAGCGCGCGCTTTGCGGTGCCGAGCGGATGAATCTGCCCGTCCACGTGCAGTTCGACGGGCCCCAGGATCAGAATTTTCACCAGCCGCCCCAATCGCGGCCCGCTTTCGCCGCCGCCGTAAAGGATGGCACGGTGCCAACGTCATCAGAAGATGGCATGGCAGTCGCGCATCCGGCTTGGCTCAATCGTTCTCTTCAGGGAAATGTTTGGCCTGTAGTGGCTTCGAGATGGGTAAATCCCAGGCCACATGAGCGCGTCTCACCCCGCCTGGGGGCAACGGGGAAGGTGGCGGAAATGGAACCGGTCATGGCTGTGGAGCTGGCGACCGCTCTGGCCGCGGCAAGCGGCAATCCGGAGTTATGGCAGGCACTTGCCGAGATGGTGCGAAGGACCATGGGACCGGTGTCGGAGACACTCCTGCGGGAATGGGCCGTGGCCGGGGGAGCGCGGGAATCGCCGGAGCGATTCCGCGTACTGGCCGAGGCACTCGCAGGTCAGGCAGCGGGCTCGCCGCAGCTCACACGAGATCTGCGGTTGTGGATCTCGACGGCCACGATGTCCGGGAATGCGGACGCGAGCACGGGCGCGAGCACGGGCGCGAGTGCGCAGACGAGTGTGGACGCGAGTGTGGGCAACGCCATCAAGGGAAGCGCCACGATCGGCGGTCCCGTTGTGCAGGCAGGCCGGATTCACGGGGGAGTGCACTTCCACACGTCACCTGCACAGGAAGCCGCCGGGCCCACTGTCACACCGCAACAACTCCTCCCGGTGTCACAGCACTTCACCGGCCGTGGCACGGAACTCGCCGCTTTGAACAGGCTCATGGGACGCTCCGGGAGCAGCCCCGTACTGACCGTGATCAGCGGGCCCGCAGGGGTCGGGAAGACCGCGCTGACGTCCCGTTGGCTGGGCAGCCGGGTGGCGGATTTTCCGGACGGACAGTTGTACGCGGACTTACGCGGTCACTCCGGCGACGCGGATCCCGCCGGCCCCGGTGAGATCCTCGGCCAGTTCCTCAGGGCGCTCGGCGCGGCGCAGATACCGGCCGCCCTTGGCGAGCAGGCCGCGCTGTGGCGTTCGTACACGGCGGGCCTCCGACTGGCCGTGATGTTGGACAACGCTGTCAGCGCCGCCCAGGTACGGCCTCTGCTGACGGGCGCGCCGGGCAGCCTGGTCGCGGTGACCAGCAGGGCGCGGCTGACGGGCCTGGCGGTCGACGGCGCCACCTTCTTCCAGCTCGGTGTCATGTCCCCCGACAGCTCGCTGGAGCTGCTCAGCCGCCGGGTCGGCGCCGACCGGGTGCAACGCGAGCCCGAAGCGGCCCGGCGCGTGGCCGAGTTGTGCGCCGGGCTGCCGCTGGCGGTGTCCGTGGCGGCGGCCCGGATGGCGGTGCGGCCGCGGCAGCCGCTGGCGGCCATGGCGGGAGCGCTGGGCAGGGGCGGCGCGAGCAGGCTGGAGACGCTGCGGGTCGACGGGACACAGGCCGTGGACGCCGCGCTCGACGAGTCGTACCGTCTCCTGCCGCCCGACCTCGCGCGCGGCTACCGGTATCTCGGGCTGCCCCCGGTCTCCGTGTTCAACGGCCCGGTTGCCGCCGCGGCCTGCGCGGTGCCGCCCGAGGAGGCGGGCCGGATGCTCGACGAACTGGCCGAGGTGAATCTGCTGGAGGACCTGGGTCCCGACACCGGCACCGGGCTCGACCGCTACCGCTTCCACGACCTGACCAGGGCCCACGCGGGCCGGTTGGCAGCCAGGGAGGAGGGCCCCACCGACCGGCGGGACACCGTACGCCGAGTCGTGGACCTCTACCTCGCCAACGCCACGGCCGCCGAGGCCCTGCTCTCACCGAGCCACCGCACCATGAGCCGCGACTACGACTTTCGGCCCGATCAGCCGCCGCCCTTCGACGGGCCGTCAGGGGCACTGGCGTGGCTGGACACCGAGACGCCGCATCTCATGGCGGCGCTGCGGACGTCCGTCGACCACCGCTGGGACACCACGGTGTGGCAACTCGCGGACGCGCTCTGGCCGTTGTTCCTCAGGCTGCGCCCGTACGACCTGTGGATCGAGGCGTACGAGGCCGGCCTGGCCGCTGCCGAGCGGCTTGGGGACCGGCCGGCCGTGAGCCGGATGCTCACCTCCGGTGGTACGGGCCTGCGCAACGCGGGCCGCCACGACGATGCGCTCCGGTGGTTCGCGCAGGCCAGGGACGGCGCCCGGCGGGACGGCGATATACGTGCCGAGGCCCAGGCCCTGCACGGTCTCGGTCAGACGAACCGGCTCGCCGAACGGCTGACGGAGGCCGCGGAATTCTTCGGCCAGGCACTCGAACTGCGCGAAACGATCGGCTACCGGCGCGGCGAGGCACTGACCAGGCTCTGCCTCGGCGATGTAGCCCTGGCCGCGGGCCGCCCCGAGCAGGCCCTCACCTTCCTCGCACAGGCACGGGCCGATCTGCTGGCCGAGCACGATGCCTACGACGCCGCCCGCGCGCTGGCCTTCCTCGGGCGTGCCCATGCCGGAGCGGGCAGCGGTGACCACGAGCTGGCCGAGCGGCATCTGGTCCAGGCCCTCGACGAGTTCGAGGCGACGGGGTCGCGCCACTGGCAGGGGCGGGTGCTGGAGATGCTCGGCGAGACCGCCGAGGAACACCGGGACAAGGCGAGAGCCAGGGACTGGTACGAACAGTCCCTGGCCCGTTACACAGCGGTCAGCAAGGACGACGCGGCTCGTCTGGAAGGTCGGCTGCGGCGGCTTGACGGTCGTGGTGATGGCTCAGGGCTCTGACCACCGCCGGATAGAGCAGAGAGGCGAGGCACGCGCAGCACCGGCGCGGAGACGCGTCGGGGACCGGGAGCGTCACCGCCCGGTCCGCGGCGCGGACGGCCGCCCAGCAGCCGCCGCCCTCGTACCGTACGAGCGTCAGGAGGCAGCCCGGGTAGTCCAGCAGGGTCCGCCCGGCCAGGTCTCGCGCCTCGGCGGACGTACGTTCACGGCTGGCGTACAGCACATCGGCGCACTGACGCCATGCTTCCGCCGCGCCCCCGTCGAGGTCGACGGTCAGATGCCCGTCGGCGGCGCACGCTCCCTTGGTCTCCTTCCATACGCTCATGCCGGCACCCCCGTGGCGTCGGCGCCGGGCTCCAGGCCCAGCGGCAGAGGCAGTGGCAGCGGCTGGGTCGCCGGCTGGAACGCGGGCTGGCCCAGCCCCAGGATCCGGTAGATCAGCCGCCGCATCCGCCGGTTGAAACGTCCCGGCTCCGAGGAGATCCGGGCCGCGATCCGTTCGTACTCCTCGTCCGGGCGCTCGGCCGCCGCGTAGGCGAGCTGTTCCGCCAGCGGATGGGACGGGGAGAGCGAGGGAGCGATCCGTGCCAGCTCGGCTCCCGGGGAAGCCGCGTTGACATCCCGCTCGGGGAAGCGCGCCAGCAGGATCGCCGCCCTGGTCAGGGTGGAGTACAGGGTGACGGAGCCATGGTCGCCGATCACCCAGTCCGCCGCGATCAGCGGAGCACGCCAGTCGGCGTCCGGAGCGATGACCGCGATACCACGCCGCCGGAAGGCGGACAGCCAGGCGCCAACCTGCCAGTCGCCATGTCCGGCGGCGACGTTCGGGTGCACCGTCACGGCGATCCGGTACTCCTCGCGCGGAAGCTCCGTCAGCAGCCTGGGCAGCAGGGCGTCCAGCCGGTTGAAGGACGAACCGAGCCCCCAGGTGCAGGGGACCAGGATCAGCTTCTGCCCGGGCAGTACGCCCAGCGCCGTACGGTACCGCTCACGCAGCGGCAGGCTCGCGGCGATACGGTCATGGGAGGCATCGCCCACCACCTCGGCCACCGGCAGCGCCTCCGGGCACCAGCGTTCGAGCGTGGCGAGGTCCTCGCGATGGGCCAGGGCGAACGCCTTCGGTACGACTTTCCCGTCCCACATCAGATACTTGCGCCCGATACCGCTGACGGTCCGCGGTTCCCCGGGCGTGCGGTCGTCGGACGGCCGCGACAGTTTCATATGCCCGACCCCGTGCGGCATACGGATCAGCGGGGCACGGACCTGCTCCATCCCCTGCGACCCCGCCGCCAGCGCGAGGTCGAACTCGGTTCGTACCGCCTCCTCCCAGGGCAGCAACGTGCTCCCCACATCCCGGAGCGCCCGCGCGGCTCCCCCGTTGAACGCGTGCGGTGCGATGGTGAACACCACCTGGATCCGCAGATCGGACTCCAGCAACGGCAGCAACTCCCGCAGCCGCTGCGCGTACACCTCGGTGTGCGCGATGATCAGCGCCCTCTTGCACCCGGCCAGTGTCAGCCACTGACCGGGCTCCGTACGTGCGGGACCCATGGGCCCCTTCACATCCGTCATCAATTCCCCCGACGTACCTTCTCGGACCTTTCGAGCCCGAGATGCCCGCCGAACCAGGCGGAAGTCTTGCCGAGGGCTTGCAGAAACCTTGCACGGCCGGTGCCGGGGGCTGAGCCAGAGCCGAAGCGTCAGCCCGTGGCCGGAAGCGTGCCCGGGGTGCCGAACATCGTTCGTTCCAGGGTTGTGTACGTCGCGCCGTGGTCCGCCAGGACCTCCGATACGACGCCCGGGCGTGCCGACAGGGCCAGCAGGATGTGTTCGTCGCCGATGTGGCGGTCGCCGCGGCCCACCGCGATGCGCAGGGACCTCTCCAGGACCCCCTTCGCGCCCGGGGTGAGGCCCCGGTGGCCGGGCCACCAGCGCTTCGGGCGGCCGGCCGGCGCGCCCGCTCGCATGGCGCCCTCGCCGTGTGTCTCCTCGACCTTGGAGACGATCCGGCCGACATCGATGCCGATACCGGCCAGCGCGTCCGCGTCCGCCTTGGTCAGGCCGCCGTGCCTGCGGGCGTCGGCCAGGGCCTGTTGGACGGCGGGGCGGCGGTCCCGTATGCCGAGCGCGGCGAACGCGAAGGACGCCCGCGTACCCTCCTGGTCGAGCAGCGCGAGCAGCATGTGCTCCTCGGTGATCTTGTCCGCCGCCATGCGCTCGGAGTGGCCGACCGCCCCGGTGACCACACCTCGGGCGCCCTCGGTGAACCGTTCGAACATCACTGCCTCCCGTGCTTCTTGTGCGCGGCCTGCCGGCTGACGCCCAGCACATCCGCGATCTCCTGCCACGACCAGCCCTGTTCGCGGGCGCTGCGCACCTGTACGGATTCGAGCCGTTCCAGCAGCAGCCGCAGCGCGGCGACCGCTCTCAGCCCGACCCTGGGGTCGCGGTCGCCCGCCCGTTCGGCGAGATCCGTTGCTTCGGTCATGGCGTCAATCTACGTTGACAAGTGGGAGATGTCAACCAAAGTTGACACGTGCGGGAGTGCTTACGGCTTCAGCACCACCTTCCCGAACAGCTCGCCCCCCGCCATCCTCGCGAACCCCTCCCGCGCCCGGTCCAGCGGCAGCACCTCGTCGATCACCGGCCGCACCCCCTTCGCCGCGCAGAACGCCAGCAGGTCCTCCAGCTCGTCCTTGGACCCCATCGTCGAGCCGACGACCCGCAGCTCCAGGAAGAAGATCCGGGTCAGTTCGGCGTGGGCCGGCCGGTCGCCGCTCGTGGCGCCCGAGATCACCAGCGTGCCGCCGCGCCGCAGGCACTTGATCGAGTGCGACCAGGTCGCCGCGCCGACCGTCTCGATGACCGCGTCCACCCGCCCCGGCAGCCGCGCGCCCGGCTCGAACGCCTCCAGCGCGCCCAGCTCGACCGCCCGCGCCCGCTTCGCCGCGTCGCGGCTCGTCGCGTACACCCGCAGCCCCGCCGCGCTGCCGAGGACGATCGCGGCGGTCGCGACCCCGCCGCCCGCGCCCTGTACGAGGACCGAATCGCCGGGCCGCACACCGGCGTTGGTGAACAGCATCCGGTACGCGGTGAGCCAGGCGGTCGGCAGACAGGCGGCCTCCTCGAAGCTCAGCTCGGGCGGCTTGGGCAGGACGTTCCAGACGGGTACGGTGACCCGCTCGGCGAAGGTGCCCTGGTACCGCTCGGTGAGGATCGAACCGGTCTCGCGCGGTCCGACCCCATGGCCGGTCTGCCCGATGACGGAGTGGACGACGACCTCGTTGCCGTCCTCGTCGAGCCCTGCCGCGTCGCAGCCGAGGATCATCGGGAGCTTGTCCTCGGCCAGCCCCACCCCGCGCAGCGACCAGAGGTCGTGGTGGTTGAGGGACGCGGCCTTCACCGTGACGGTGGTCCAGCCGGGCCGCGCCTCGGGGGCCGGACGCTCGCCCAGCTCAAGGCCGTTGAGGGGGTCATTGAAGTCGGTACGCGCTGCGTAGGCGGCAAACATGCCTCCGACCCTAGGCCCTGTCCGGGTGTACGGCAGGGGCCGTGTCGTACCCCCCGCTCACGAGCAAGGGGTACGACACGGCCCGTACGAATCCGAAACCGAAGCCGAAGCCGAAACCGAAGCCCGGAGGCCTCAGCGCCGCGCCACGCCCTCCGCCCGCGCCGCCGCGGCCACCGCCGCCGTCACCGCCGGGGCGACCCGCTCGTCGAACGGCGACGGGATCACATAGTCCGCGGACAGCTCGTCACCGACGACATCCGCCAGCGCGTTCGCCGCCGCGATCTTCATGCCCTCGGTGATACGGGACGCCCGGACCTGGAGCGCCCCCGCGAAGATCCCCGGGAAGGCCAGCACATTGTTGACCTGGTTCGGGTAGTCGCTCCGCCCGGTCGCCACCACCGACGCGTACGGGCGCGCGATGTCCGGGTGGACCTCGGGGGTCGGGTTGGCCATCGCGAAGACGAACGCGCCAGGCGCCATCGACGCGATCGCCGGCTCCGGCACCGTACCCCCGGACACGCCGATGAAGACATCCGCGCCGGACAGCGCGGACTCCAGCGAGCCGGAGAGCCTGGCCCGGTTGGTGAGCATGGCCAGTTCGCGCTTGACCTCGCTCAGATCGCCGCGGTCCGGGCTGACGATGCCCTTGCGGTCGGCCACCGCGACATCGCCGATCCCTGCCGCCAGCAGGAACTTGGCGATCGCGACACCCGCCGCGCCCGCGCCCGAGATGACCGCGCGCAGTTCGCCCAGCTCGCGCTTGGTCAGCCTGGCCGCGTTGCGCAGCGCGGCCAGCGTCACCACGGCCGTGCCGTGCTGGTCGTCGTGGAAGACGGGAATGTCCAGCCGCTCCTGGAGCTTGCGCTCGATCTCGAAGCAGCGCGGCGCCGAGATGTCCTCCAGGTTGACCCCGCCGAAGGAGGGTGCGAGCCGTACGACGGTCTCCACGATCTCGTCGATGTCGGTGGTGGCGAGCGCGAGCGGCACCGCGTCGACGCCCCCGAACTGCTTGAACAGGATCGCCTTGCCCTCCATCACGGGGAGCGAGGCCTCCGGTCCGATGTCGCCCAGGCCGAGCACCGCCGTACCGTCCGTCACGACGGCGACGACCTGCGACTTCCAGGTGTAGTCGTGCACCAGGTCGGGCTGCTCGGCGATCGCGCTGCACACCGTGGCGACACCGGGTGTGTACGCGAGGGACAGGTCGTCCTTGTCGCGGACCGGGACGGTCGCCCGGATGGCCATCTTGCCGCCGCGGTGCAGCGCGAAGGCCGGATGGAAGGCCGGGTCGGCCGCGGCGGCTTCGGTACTGTCCGGGCCGCTCTCTCCGGGCCGTCCGCTCTGCCCGCCGGTGGCGCTGTCGCTGCGAGGATTGACGATCTCCGCTGCCATGTGTTGGTGACCCCTTACGTCTTTCATCAGTTGAGGGTGGCCACTCCTGGTTGAGGAGGGGTGGGTGGGCACCGCGTCCGTGGCCCGCACGGCGGCCGGCCCGCCTTGCGGGACGGCCGTGCGGGGGTACGTACGGTCGCGCGGGCGCGCCGCACACGCGCCCTGAGCCCCGGATGAGGGGTTAATCGTCCTTCGTGTCCGGCAGACCTCCGCGCTCGGGCCGGGGGAAGGCAGGGAGAAGGCAGTCCAACAGAAGGTCCGGTCTTGAGGTACCGCCATGTTGGGGGTGGGGGGTTTCCCGTTATCCGATTTTGACATGCCCGGCCCCCTGAATGGGCCCGTCCGAATGGCAAGATGCCCTAATCACAATCGGTCGCGCCACTCGAAGACGCGTGCTCGGCCACTTGGCAGCTTCCCTCATTAGCCGGAGGACTCCGATCATGACCGCACGCACCCACTGTCCTACGACCGCGCGCGCCTCCCGTCGTACCGCCGCGAGGTCCCGGATCGCCGCAGCGGGCGCGATCGCGGTCGCGGGCACCCTGCTGCTGACCGCCTGCGGGGACCAGACGGACAGCGGCAACGAGGGCGCGAAGACCTCCGAGGCCTCCAAGGCCCCGCTCTTCGACCAGCTTCCCAAGGCCGTCCAGGACAAGGGTGTGATCAAGGTCGGCTCGGACATCGCGTATCCGCCGATCGAGTTCAAGGACGAGTCCGGCAAGACGGTCGGTTTCGACCCGGATCTGGCGGACGCGATGGGCAAGCTGCTCGGGGTGAAGTTCGAGTTCGAGAACGGCACCTTCGACACCCTGCTGACGGGTCTGCGCTCCAAGCGGTACGACATCGCGATGTCGGCCATGACGGACACCAAGGACCGGCAGAACGGTGTGGACGGCGACACCGGCAAGAAGGTCGGCGAGGGCGTCGACTTCGTGGACTACTTCACCGCGGGTGTCTCGATCTACACCAAGAAGGGTGACGACAAGGGCATCGCCGCCTGGTCCGACCTCTGCGGCAAGAAGATGGTCGTCCAGCGCAACACCGTCTCGCACGACCTGGCCAAGGCCGAGGACAAGAAGTGCAAGGCGGCCGGCAAGGGCGGGATCGGGCTGGAGGCGTTCGACAACGACCTGGAGGCGCAGACCCGGCTCCGCGCGGGCGGCGCCGACGCGGGCGCCAGCGACTTCCCGGTCGCGGCGTACGCGGTGAAGACCTCGGGCGGCGGCAATGACTTCCAGCTCGTCGGCGAGCAGGTGGAGGCCGCTCCGTACGGTATCGCCGTGGCCAAGGGCAACGACCTGTCGAAGGCGCTCCAGGCCGCCCTGAACGAGGTCATCAAGAACGGTGAGTACGGCAAGATCGTCGCCAAGTGGGGTGTCGAGGCGGGCGCGGTCACGGAGGCCAAGCTCAACGGCGGATCCTGAACCGGTCGGTCCGTGGTCGGTGCGCAGCCGGTCCGAAGGCTCTGAAAGGCGACATCCGTGACGGTTGACATCCACAAGTCGGACGGCCCCCAGGACGGCGGCGGCCCGTCCGCCGCGGCGGCGACCGCCGCACCGGAGTCCATCAAGGCGATTCCGGTGCGGCACTACGGGCGGTACGTGTCCGCGCTGATCGCGATCGGCGTACTCGTCGCGCTCGTCTACGCCTTCGCGCAGGGCGATGTGAACTGGGGCGCCCTCCCCGACTACTTCTTCGACGACCAGATACTGACCGGCGTCTGGAACACCGTGGTGATCACGGTGCTGGCGATGCTGCTCGGGGTGGTGCTGGGCATCGTCCTGGCGGTGATGCGGCTGTCGAAGAACCCGGTGACCTCCGCCATCGCGTGGTTCTACATCTGGTTCTTCCGCGGCACGCCGGTGTACGTGCAACTCCTTGTCTGGTTCAACCTGGGCATCGTCTTCGAGTACATCAACCTCGGGCCGATCTACAAGGACGAGTGGTCCTCGTTCATGACCCCGTTCCTCTGCGCGCTGCTGGGGCTCGGGCTCAACGAGGCCGCGTACATGGCCGAAATCTGCCGGGCCGGCCTCCAGTCGGTCGACGAGGGCCAGACCGAGGCGGCGCACGCGCTGGGCATGAGCCACGCCAAGACGCTGCGCCGGATCGTCGTACCGCAGGCGATGCGGGTGATCGTGCCGCCCACGGGCAACGAGGTCATCAACATGCTCAAGACCTCGTCGCTGGCGGTGGCCGTGCAGTACACGGAGCTGCTGCGCGCGACCCAGAACGTGTCGCAGACGTCGGGCGCGACGGTCGAGATGCTCTTCCTCGCCGCGGTCTGGTACATGATCCTGACCTCGGTGCTCAGCATCGGCCAGTACTACCTGGAGCGGTACTACGCGCGTGGCTCCAGCCGCAGCCTGCCGGCGACCCCGTTCCAGCGCGTCCGCGCGAATCTGCTCTCCTTCCGCCGCCCCAAGGGAGGCATCGCATGACCGCGAGCACGACGGCTACGACGGGCACGACCCCGATGGTGCGGGCCGAGGGCGTCCACAAGTCCTTCGGCGCGGCCCATATCCTCAAGGGCATCGATCTGGAGGTCGCGCCCCGCGAGGTCTTCTGTCTGATCGGCCCGTCCGGCTCGGGCAAGTCGACCTTCCTGCGGTGCATCAACCACCTGGAGAAGATCAACGCGGGCCGGCTGTCGGTCGACGGCGAGCTGGTCGGCTACCGCCAGAAGGGCGACAAGCTGTACGAGCTGAAGGACAGCGAGGTCGCCAGGAAGCGCCGGGACATCGGCATGGTCTTCCAGCGCTTCAATCTCTTCCCGCACATGACGGCGATGGAGAACATCATCGAGGCGCCGGTCCAGGTCGCCGGCGAGACCAGGGCCGTGGCCCGCGCCCGCGCCGAACGGCTGCTGGACCGGGTCGGCCTCGCCGACAAGGCCGCCAGTTACCCCTCGCAGCTCTCCGGCGGGCAGCAGCAGCGCGTGGCGATCGCCCGGGCGCTGGCGATGGAGCCGAAGCTGATGCTCTTCGACGAGCCCACCTCGGCGCTCGACCCGGAGTTGGTGGGCGACGTCCTGGACGTGATGCGCGATCTGGCCCAGGACGGGATGACGATGATCGTGGTCACCCACGAGATGGGCTTCGCCCGCGAGGTGGGTGACGCGCTGGTGTTCATGGACGACGGTGTGGTCGTCGAGTCGGGCCACCCCCGCGAGGTCCTGACGAACCCGCGGCACGAGAGGACGAAGTCGTTCCTGTCGAAGGTGCTGTGACGACGCCGTAGCGGGGCGGCTTTCAGCGAAGGGGCGGTTACGGGCCGCGGTTACGGGCTCGTACCCGCCCCTTCGCCCCCGTACGTTCAGCGCTTCAGCAGTTCCGGGCGCAGCAGCAGGTCACGAAGCTGGGACAGCGTGAGCGGAACGGTTTTGAGCGGCCGGGCACGCTCGGGCCCGGGAACCCTGGTCTGCATGTACACCTCAAGTGTCCGTCCGGCATCCAGAATGAGCAAACCCATCAGTCTGATGCCACTCCACGACGGGGAGCCGAATCCCTTTCCCCCCGGCCAGAAGACCAGCGTCCGGCCGTTCGGCAGCTTCTCGATGGTGCAGTCCGGGTTCTGCTGCCTCCCCTGCGCGTCCTGGACGCACAGATCGCCTTTCTCCTCCACGACCCGGAACGCCGCGCTGTCGCGGACGGCGACCGTGAGAACGCCCGTACCGCCGTCACGGCTCACCGTGTAGGTCCCGTCGAGTGGTCCCGAGCCGGGTAGCGGCGGGACCGGCTTCGACGGCTGTTTGGCGTTCGCCGGGCCGAAGTACTGGCGCACCGTGCCGATGTCGCGCGGCAGCAGTTCCGCGAGCCGCTTCGACTTGGCGGTCTGCTTGCCCACGGCGGCCGGGGCGATGGCGACCGATTCCCTGCCGTCGTGCTCCGCGAGCGCCACCGGCCCGAGTACGGCGCCGACCGCGACCGCGGCCACCGCGAGGCCGGTCACCGCGGCACGACGGCGCCACCGCACCCGGGACGCCCGGGCGAAAATCTTCTCGCTGCCCCCGCCCGGCGGGGGCGTGACCTCGTCCACGGCGCGCTCCAGCAACTCCCTGACCCGCACCTCCTCGGCGTTCACGTTCATACGAATTCCTCCCGCATCTCGGCGCGCAGCGCCGCCAGCCCCCTGGCCGTATGGCTCTTGACCGTGTTCGCCCGCATGCCGAGCAGGTCGGCCGTGGCCTCGACGTCGAGGTCCTCCCAGTAGCGCAGCACCAGAACGGCGCGCTGCTTGGGGGTCAGCCGCGCGAGCGCGGCACGCACCATGAGGCCCGTGTCGGAGTCGTTCTGCTCCCCCGGCCGGTCGGGCAGTTCGCCGTACGGCTGCTCGCGCCGCCAGAAGCGGCGGCGGCCGGCGATGAAGGTATTGACGAGGGTCTTGCGTGCGTATGCCTCGATATTTTCGAGATGCCGCAGCCGGCGGCTCCCGAGCACGACCTTCACCAGCGTGCTCTGGACCAGATCTTCCGCCTCTTCGCGGTTCCCGCAGAGCAGATAGGCACTGCGGAACAGCGCCGTGCGTCTTCCTTCGACGAAGGCGTACAAAGCGCCTTCGTCATTGGTCCGCGTCATCCCCGTCCCTCTCCCAGGCCCGCGCAGCACGGGCCGTCCCACCCTTACAGTGCGGTGGGACGGGCCTGTGGTTGCGGAAGGGTACGGAGTATCGCTCGCACCGCGTACGGAAAGAGCGCTCGCACCGCGTACGGAAAGAGCGGTCGCACCGCGTACGGAACGAGCGAGAGGCGGTACGGACAGTTGGTCCCTACCGCCTCGTCAAGCTCATCAATCGTCCCCTCGGGGTCACTTCAGTGCGAGGACGACCGTGTCGGAGGGGGAGGCCCAGACCGGGCGGGTCTCGGTGAAGCCGGACTCGCGCAGGGTGCGCATGTGCCACTCCGCGGAAGGTGTGTCGCCGTCGGCGTGTTCCCCGTAGATCGCGAACCGCTCGGCGGTCGGCGCGGCGAGGACGGGGTCCTTGGCCGCCAGGTCCCACCAGTCGGACCAGTCGAGGGCGCCCGCGGCCTTGGCGCGGTCCATGGCGGCGTGCCGGTGGGCGCGCTCGGCGGCGTTGATCCGGGGGGTGCCGGGGTCGGTCATGTGGTCGGCGTTCATCAGGACGCCGCCGTCCTTGACGAGCCCGGCGAGCTGCCCGTACAGCGTGGTCAGCGGTCCGACGGGCAGCCAGTGCAGCGCGGTGGCGGTGAGGACTGCGTCGTACGAACCGTACGGCAGCAGCCGTGTCCAGCCAGGGTCCGCGAGGTCCGCGGTCACGAAGCTCACGCGCCCGTCGCCGGCGAAGTAGCCGCGGGCGATGGCGAGAAGGGCGGGGTCGAGGTCGACGCCGGTACTGGTGGCGGCGGGGAACCGGCGGAGCAGCCGGTCCGTGATACTTCCCGTACCGCACGCGAGGTCGAGAACCCTCGGCTCGGGGCCCACCACCGCCTCGACCATGTCCAGCATCACCCGGAAGCGTTCCTCTCGGTCCGGCATGTACCACTCCTGCTGCCGGTCCCAGCTCTCCTGCCAGGCGCGCCAGTCGGTGCCGGCTGCCGTCTCGGTCATGACCCTCTCCTCCGTAACACGCGCACAGTCCGTGACACGCACGCGACCCGTAATACCCTAGTGGCATATATAGCCATTACACCGATGCCCAACCCGACCCTAGTGCCCCGGCCGGCCGTGGCACTAGACCCGTTTGTAAGGACTCTCAGTGGAACTGGCCTCTTACTCGGACTCCGCCGTACGCCTGGTCAACACCGAGGAGCCGGCCCGCGGCACGGACGCCCTGACCTCGGTCGAGGCCGTACGCGCCCTGTTCGGCGCCGGCTCCCAGGCGGCGGCGCGGCGCGCCACCGAGGCGGACATCACCCGCTTCCGCTCGGTACGGGCCCGGCTGCGCGCGGTCTTCACCGCCGCCGACGAGGGCGAGGCCACCCGGGCGGTGGATCTGCTCAACTCACTGCTGCTGGAGTTCCCGGTCAGCCCGCAGATCTCCGGCCATGACTACCTCGACGACGAGGGCCGGCCACGCTGGCACATGCACCTCGCGGACCACCCCTCCAACGCGACGGCGGGGTACGCGGCGACCGCCGCGATGGGCCTCGCGTTCCATCTCACGGAGTACGGGGTCGACCGGCTGGGCCTGTGCCAGGCGGCACCGTGCCGCAACGCCTATCTCGACACCTCCACCAACCGGTCGCGCCGCTACTGCTCCGACCGCTGCGCGACCCGCGCCAATGTCGCCGCCTACCGGGCCCGCAAACGCCTGGAGACCGAACGCTCGGGCAGCACCGGCCGTACCGCGCAGAGCAGCCAGGAGACCACCGCCCGCACCGACCGCTGACCGCCCAGCGGCCGGTACCTGGCCCTGACCCGGCCCAGCAGCAGCTCCTCGGGCACGGTGCCGAAGACCCGGCTGTCGCCCTCGGCCCCGGGATTGTCCCCGAGCACCCACCAGCCGCCGTCACGCCGCTCCGCCAGCCGCTTCACAATGAGCAGATCCTGCTGCAGCGGGTGTTTCAGCACCGCCACATCGCCCGCCCTGACGGGGGCGTCATAGTGCACGAGGAGCTGATCGCCGTGCTTGAGCGTCGGATACATGGACGGACCCATCACCTCGGCGATCCCCAGCCGCACCCTCGGCCGCACTTCCGGTTCCCGCCCGCGCTCCGCCATCCGGCACCTCCCGGTCCCACGGTACGTTCCGCCATCAGTACCGTATTTCACCCCGGACTTTTGTCCTAAGCCCAAGGGGGCCCCCGCGAAATCGGGCTTCTCACGGAGTAATGTCCCACCTGAGAAGACGATCACGAGGAAGGACAGCTCCATGCTTTCCCGCCTGTTCGCACCCAAGGTGAAGGTCAGCGCCCACTGCGACCTCCCGTGCGGTGTGTACGACCCTGCCCAGGCCCGCATCGAGGCCGAGTCGGTCAAGGCCGTCCAGGAAAAGATGCAGGGCAACGACGACGCCCACTTCCAGGCGCGCGCGACGGTCATCAAGGAGCAGCGCGCCGAGCTCGCGAAGCACCACGTCTCGGTGCTCTGGAGCGACTACTTCAAGCCCCCGCACTTCGAGAAGTACCCGGAGCTCCACCAGCTGGTCAACGACGCCCTGAAGGCGCTGTCGGCCGCGAAGGCCTCCAAGGACCCGGCGACGGGCCAGAAGGCCCTGGACTATATCGCCCAGATCGACAAGATCTTCTGGGAGACGAAGAAGGCTTGATCTTTGATCACGCCTTCTGATCTGCGGGTTTCCCTCGCAGTGTCTACTTGACCGCACCCGGCCCGCGGAACTTCCAAAAGAAGCCCCGCCGGACCGGGTGCGGTCATCTTTGCGGCGCCATGGGCGCGCCTGGAACCTGGTTCGGCGCTGTCTCAGCCGGCCACCAGCTTGTGCAGGAAATCGGCGCAGGCCGTGGTGTCGTGGTTGAGGATCACGGAGTGGTACGGCAGCGCGGCAAGGCGGTCGGCCACGGCGGCGCGGGCGTCGGTGCGGCCTCCGCCGTCGATGCCTCGGGCCAGGCCGAAGATGTCGGGGTAGCGGTCCTCGGTCTTCCCACTCATGAAATCGTGTTCGCCGAGCGTGCGGCCACCGCCTTCGGCGAGGCCCGGTACGGCGTCGGGCCGGACCCGGGGGAACAACAGGGTGGCGGCCTTCCCGCCGGTCGCCAACCGGACGTCGAACCAGTCCGGGAACTGGTCGGGGAAGACCTGCGCCTTCATTTCACGCTTTCCGTCCTCCTCCCACAACGGTTGCCTGCGGCCGGCGAGGAGCGCTTCGGTGACCTGCTGGTTCTGAGTGGGGTGCAGGCGTTCACCGGCCTTGAGACGCTCATGCGCCCGGTCGAACCAGCCGAGAGCGTCGAGCAGGCCCAGGCCGAGCGCGGCGGCGGAGGGCCAGGGCAGCACGTCGATTCCGTGTGCGGACGGTCGTACGAAGACGCGGTCGTTGGCCAGAAGCGACCACCCGCGTGAGGCGAGCAGAAGTGCCGTGGTGGTCTTGCCCGCGCCCTTGGAGCCGAAGGCCAGGACGGTTGCCCGGTCACCGGTGCGGACGACGGCGGAGGAGTGCAGAACGGCCCACCCACCGCGCAGGAGTTGGCCACGAATGCTTTCGCGCGCGAGCCTGGCCGCGGCGAGCGCGACGGGCTCGGCCCGGCACCCGGCGACGGTCAGCCGGCCGGTGGCCGGGTTGCAGCGGTACGCCAGCTCCGCACTGGGCGATACGGCGATCACATCATCGCCTTCGCGTGCGACGCGGGTGCGGGCCTTGGCGAAGACGACATCCTCGTAGTCACGGCCGTCGTCCACCAGCCCGGCCAGCTCTGCGTACGCGACAGGATCGACGTCGGCGCGTACGGCCGGTCCCGCACCGGGTTTCTGGGCGGGTGCGTCGGCGGCGTTCCACCAGGGGCCGAAGTAGCGGCGGGACCAGTCGGTGATGGCACGGGTGTTGCTCAGGACGGTCACGGTCGCGTCGGCGGTCTGGATGTGGGTGGCCGAGGTGGTGTTCACGCGGTCCTCTCATCGAATACGTCCGGGGATGGGGATGGGGGCAGGAACGCCGACAACGCCGTGTAGGCATCGCGAAGTCGGGCGGCGGTATCGGTGAACTGCCGCCGCTCGTCGGCGTCGAGATTCGGGAGGGACGGTATGGGCTCACCGGCCCGGAACCGGACAGGAATGCCCAGCCAACTGTCCTCGTACGCGACGGACAGTTCTTCGATCCCGTCGGTGAAGCCAAGGGCCTTGCGCAGGGTGGACAGCACCGCTCCCGCCGGTCCGGCACGAGTGCGGCCCACACCGGCGCTGATCAGTCCGGGCCTCGTCCGGAGTTCGTCGCGGATGAGTTGAAGGGGGACCGTTGTCGGCAGCCCGTCGACGGTCGTCGTCGAGGCGCACACCACGGCCCTGTCGCCGTGTTCGCCGATGACGTGGCCTCGTACCGAGTGGACGGGCACGTCGAGTGAACGGGCCAAGAGCAGCCGGTACCGGGCCGTATCGAGATTGGAGCCGATACCGAAGACCCGTCGGCAGCCGGACACTTCGGCGAAGAGCCTGGTCATCAGGTCGACCGGATTGGTCACCACCAGGACTGTGCCGTTGAAGCCACGCAGCGCACCGGCGACGGCTCGGACAACAGGTGCGTTGGCGCGCACGCCACCCATACGGACATCTGCCTGGCGCGTGTTGGTGAAAGGGGCGCGGACCGCGATGACCACGGCGGCGCCCTCCGCGAGGTCTTCGATGGCGCACGCCTGCGAGCGGACAGGAGATCCGGTGGCCTGGCGCATGTCGTCGAGATCGGTGGCAAGGGCGGTTGCCTGCCCGGCAGTACGCGAGACGAGCAGCAGTCGCTCAGGCAGTGCGGAAGTTATCAGAGAAGTTGCCACGGTCTGTCCGACCGCACCGGCGCCGACGATGCCGATCGCCACGGCGCGATCCGGACGCCTCATGACGCCGCCGCCGCCGCGGTAGCGGTCGCCGCTTCGCTCAATACGCGGTCCAGGGCAGCCGTTCCGTCCGTGGCACCGACCAGCAAGGCGCTGATCCGGTCGTTCATCCGGCTCAGAGTCACCGCTTGTTGGACGAGCGCCTCGCCCTGGCAGGGCAGCGGCAGCCCGACATCGGCGGACAGGTAGGTCGTCAGGATGTTGACCGTGTCCATCATCCACAAGATCAGGAACTCGTGCAGCCACATCGAGCGGTCCGGCCGGGACAACTGACGCAGCCGCTTTTCGACGAATGCCGCTATCCCGTCCAGCACGCGGAGTGATGTGTTCCGGGGTGGCTGACAGGCGGCCAGAAGCAGCACGGTACGGCTGACCAGCTTTGCCGCGTCCGCCTCGGGCCCGGTGGCTCGCAGGAGACCGGGATCGATGAACACCGGCTCACTGCCCGGCCCGTTGGGAAAGAACACGTGCTCCGGCTTGAGGTCCCCGTAAACCAGGGCCTTCCGCGTCGATGTGGTGGCGACTGCCCGTAATCGTCGTAAGCGCGCTACTACGTGTTCGGTGAGCTGAGTGATTTCTGGACGTTCGCGCTCCGTGCACCGTTCGACGCCGAGGCGATCGAGGTACAGGGCGCCGCTCAGGCCATTGAACTTCCGCCGGAAGGTATCCGCGATGCTGCGCTCGCCGATCACTCCGGCCGGATCGAATCCCCGTGAGACACGGGGATCATGTAGCCGGTGGAGTTCGCCGTATGCCGCCTCCAGCAGGTCGGGTGCCTCCTGCGGCCGTTCGATGAGAAGGTCTGCCAGGGGCGGCCCGGTCACTCGCTCGGTGAACAGCACCCCGCGGCGCAGCCCGGCGACCGCGCACACCTTAGGTCGTCCCAAGGCAGCCAGGAACCGGAGCTGCGCTGCCTCCCTGGTCAGCAAGGCCTCGGGACGAACTGTGTACGTCTGCTGAGTTTCCCGCACGATCGTCCAGTCACCGCCGGCGCCCTGTAGCAGTGACACCAATGAGACACCGAGGTACGAGTACTTGGCGCACAACTCCCGCCCGTCGACCCGCAGCGGGCGAACATAGCCGGTGACGCTGGGAACGTGAGCGCCAAGCGTCAGTTCAGCGCCGGGCCACAGCTCCGCGCCCGCACTCCGGATCTCCTGCTCCGCGAAGGCGAAGACTTGTTCCGGCTCGGGCAGACCGCCCGGTTCCGTCGCCGCCGTATTCATCGCGAGTGTCACAAATGCCTCCTTCGCGGCCGCCTGCCCTCGGGGAGACGCGCTCGTACCGTCTTGCCGATGTCTTGACGCGGGAACCACGAGAGGCTGGCGCCCGGTCCCCGTACGAGGAGAAGCCCCCGGCCTCCCCCGGCGTCCTCCGCATCGCCCCGCCGTAAAAGCGTGACCCCAGCCGCTGCTCGTCTCCATCCCCACATCACCATCGGCCTTTCCTCGGGGTTACGGCCATTGGGCCCCCACCCACACCGCGCTTTCCTCGGGTTCTCACCGGCCCCCGTAACTCACCCGGCGCATGGGCATGTTGAAGGAGCGAGCGGTCTACCGTCGGCATCAGTGACGTGCGATCAGGCCTGAGGGGGTGCGATGCGGAAGACGCTTTTCCGGCTTCTCGTCGACGAGAAGGAATGGAAGGATCCGGGGGCGTTCGTCCATCAGTTCAGTAAGGCCGCGGAGAAATTGGCCGAGGCCGAGAACGCCCCCGCCCTGCGTACCTGTACGCCTGCCGCCAGCACCTTCGAGGCCTGGTATTACGGGCAGCGCACCCCCAACCGGGACGCCCGCCGTGTCCTGGTCAGCATGTTCGGACACAGCATTGAGCGCCTCTGGGGCGATGCCGATGCCGCGCCGCCGAGCACGTCACCCGCCACCGACTGCGCCGTACCGCACACGGTCCTGCACGAGATGAGAAGGGGTGCCGAGATGGCAGCACGCCGCGCACGTGAATTCGCCCTGGGAGCCGAACGGGGACAACTCGGTGAAGAGACGTTGGGTTTCCTCCGGGACGAGGTGAAACGGATCGCCGCGACCTATCAGCGCGTTCCCTTGTCCAGCATCTTCGGAGATCTCGTCCGCGCCCAGGAAGACGCGTTCCGGCTGATCGAGGGCGGCAGGCACCGGCCCACGCAGTTGCGGCAGCTCCAGATCATGGCCACTCTGCTCTCCTGGTTCATGGCGAAAGCCAGTCACGACATGGGCGACCCGCACACGGCGATGATGCAGGCCCGCACTGCGGGCGTCTGCGCTCATCAGGCCGAACATCCCGGCCTGATGGCACTCGTCGACGGCCTCAAGTCACTGATCAGCTACTGGACCGGCCAGGCGGACGACGCCATCTTCTACGCCCGCAAGGGTGCCGCCGAACACCCCGAGCTGCGAGGTTCGGTAGCGGTGTGGCTGCTCAGCCTGGAAGCCCGCGCGGCAGCCCTGCTCGGCGACGCGGAGACAACACGGAGCGCCAATCGGCGAGCCGAGGAATCGCGCGGACACATCGTCCCCGACGACCTCGACCAGTTGGGCGGACTTCTCACCTTCCCTGAGCCCAAGCAGCTCTACTACACGGCTGAAACCCATGTGCTGCTCGGCCAAGGAGACGGCGAGACCGCCGAACAGGCCCAGAAGGCGGCAGCGGCCTTCTCCGACCGCTCGGCTGATCACTGGGCCTTCGGCGACGAGGCCGGCGCTCTGTGCAACCTCTCCCTGGTACGCCTGTACGGCGGCGACCTGGATGGCACGGCCGACGCCCTCCGCCCCGTACTCGACCTGCCGACCGATCAGCGCAACCGAGGCATCGTCGTCTCCGCACAGCGCGTACAGACCGCGCTCACCCGCGGAGCCGTCCGTACAGCGGTCGTCGCCAAGGAGCTGCGGGAAGAGATCGCTCAGTTCTCTCTCAGCAGGCTCGCTCTCCCGCGCTGAACCGCGTGGGTAGAGTCCCGGCCATGTATCCGGTCAGCCGCCGCAGTGAACGTCTCGAAGTCCGGGAACTCCGGGTCGACGACACCGACGACGTGTTCGCGATCTACGGCGACGAACGGGCCACCGAACATCTCTCCTTCGACCCGCGCACCCGCGACGAGGTGGCCCGGATCGTCGCGCGTTCCATGGCTTCCGCCACTGCCGATCCTCGCGAGGAGTACGCCCTCGGGGTCGTTGAGCAAGGGGCTGGGCGGTTGGTCGGGTTCGGGCGGCTTGCGCTCGATCCGCATCAGACCCGCGGCGCCACCATGGGCTTCGCCCTGTGCCCCGATGCCTGGGGCAGCGGCTACGGCACCGAAACCGTACGACTCCTGCTCGCCGTCGGCTTTGCCGACCTCGGCCTCCACCGCGTATGGGGAGCCCGCTCCCCCGTCAACGAGGCGTCCGCGCGGACCATGCGGGCGGCCGGGATGGTCGAAGAGGGGCGCATCCGTGAGCACATCACGAAGGGCGGTCAATGGCGTGACTCCATCGTCCACGCCATCCTCGACCGGGAATGGACCGCACGCGGCTGACCCCGCCCCAAATCCCCCGGGCCGGTGGTCCGTGAGCCGGCGGCTACTTCGCCCGGTGTCTGCGAGCGGACAGCCAGTGGAGGGAGGCCTGGCCGAGGCTGGTCATCATGTTGATCAGGTGGGGGTCCGTGGTGGGGGTGGCTGAGGAGGCCGCGGTCAGGAGGAAGCCTGCCTGGGCCGAGATGAGGACGTCGAGGGCTTCGGGGGCGACGTCGGTCAGGAGGGGGTGGCGGGAGGCGTAGGGTTCCGGGTCGATTCCGCTGAGGGCCACGCTGCCGAGGAGCATCACCAGGTCGGCGTGGCGGGGGCCGGGCCAGGCGTGGGGCCAGTCCACTACGACGACGCGGTCGGCGGTGAGGAGGATGTTGAACGGGTAGAGGTCGCCGTGCGTCAGGGTCTCTCCGGCGGTCGCCTCAGCCAGTCGGTCCTCCAGCGCCAGATGCAGGTCCAGATCAGCGGCGGCGCCTGGGGCGAGGGTTGACAGTCTCGCCAGGGCCCGGGGGTTGTCCACCAGGCGGGTCCAGCCGCCCAGCCGTGGGGCGCGTTGCGCCGCGTCGATGGTGGGCGCCGGGGTCAGGGTGTCCGCCAGGCCGGTGAGGGCGTCCAGTACGCGTTCCAGTTCGGGTTCGCGCCAGGGCTGGGCCGGAAGCGTGCCCTCGATGTCCTCGAAGACCAGCGCCACCCACGTACCGTCGTCGAACGACCCCAGCAGTCGGGGTGCGGGCACCCCCGGCGGCAGGGCGCCCGCCACCGCGATCTCGCGGCGGTGGAACTCCCCGACGGCCGGAGCGGCCGCCGAGTCGACGGCCTTGGCGAACGCCCTGCGCCCGTCGGACAGTTGCAGCCGGACCGCGAGGCCGTCGGAGAAACCGCCCTGCTGGCTGGTGGCCACGGCCACCGTGCCGCCGAGCACCCGCTCGATCCCGGCCGCCACCGGCCGGGGCAGGGCGTCCCACGTGATGCGCCTGCTGCCCGTGTGGGAGGGCAGGGGCACCGGTGTACCCCAGGGCTCGGCCGGCATGGACGGGTCCTTTTTCGCTGTGCTCATCAGGCTCCAGGCAAACGCAGGACCGCGGAGATATGGGCCGCGGCCGTGGACAAGTGGCGGCGGGCGTCCGCCAGTTGGGAGGGGGTGACGCCGTTGTCGCGGGCCGCGTCGCGGATGTCGTCGCGGAAGCGGTCCAGCAGGCGTTCCAGATCGCGGGCCGGGTCGCCCGTCTCCGGGGTGTCCGCCGCCCAGACGGGGTCCGGCGCCGGCGCCGAGGGCTCGTACACGTGCTCGGCCGGGGACCCGGGCTCGGCGGACTCGTGCCCGGCCGACCCGCGCCCCACCGTACCGTGCTCCGCCGCCCCGGACCCAGCCGCGCCGGCCCCCGTCGTCCCGGGCCCTGCCGTACCACGCGCCTTCGTCCCGGATCCCGTCTTACCGGCCCCCGCAGCGCCGGCCCCTGCCGTGCCACTCTCCTTCGTCCCGGGCCCCGCTCCCGCGCCCGGCTCCGCAGGCCACGGCTTCGTCCCCCGGGCCAGGCCGCTGAGCTGGCCGGCCAGTTCCGACAGGCCCTCCCGTACGCCCGTCGGCCAGTCGCCGCGCAGGAAGTGGTCCTGGACCTGCTCCTGGACCTGCTTCGCGATGCGCTGCATCTCCTCGCGCGCCGACTCCTGCGCCTCCTTCGCCTGGCGGCGCGCCTGCTGCGCGTCCTCGCGGGCCCGACGGGACTCGTCCTTCGCGCGCCTGGCCTGCTCCTTCCACTCCTGCTTCGCGCGCTTCAGCTCCTCCTTCGCCGCGCGCCAGGACTCGCTGTCCGTGAACGCCGCGTCCCAGTCCTGCCGCGCCCCTCCCGTACGGCTCTCCGAGGCCGCCGCGCGCATCTCGCTGCGCAACTGGCCCGCCGCGCCCCGGACGTCGTCGCGGATCTCCGCGGCCAGTTCGGAGACCGACTCGCGGATCTCCAGCTCCAGATCGGCCAGTTCGCCGCTGCGCCCGGCCAGTTCGGCGCGGCCCGCGTCGGTGATCGAGTAGACCTTGCGGCCGCCCTCGGTGGCATGGGTGACCAGGCCCTCGGCCTCCAGCTTGGCCAGCCGCGGGTAGACGGTGCCGGCGGACGGCGCGTACAGGCCCTGGAAGCGCTCCTCCAGCAGCCGGATCACCTCATAGCCGTGGCGCGGTGCCTCGTCGAGGAGCTTGAGCAGATAGAGCCGGAGCCGCCCATGGGCGAAGACCGGGGGCATGTCAGAACTCCTTCGCGTCGGTCGGGCCGGCAGTCGCATTGGTCGGGGCGGCAGTCGTGTCGGCCGCAGCGGCAGTCGCGTCGGCCGGGGCGGCCTTGACCGGGACCGCGCCGTGCGGGACCGCGTCGGCCGGTGCGCCGCCCGCCGGTCCCTGCCCGTCCGCAGGCCCGTAGGCAGGCCCGTCCCCAGGCCCGTGCTCATGCCCATGACCGTGCCCATGATCTACAGGCGGCCTTCTCAGCAGCGCGATCGACCCCGACACCGTTGTCGCCTTGAGCGTGCCCGTGCCCGCCCCCAGCGTGCCGGTGATCCGCTTCGCCCCCCACTGCCCGCCGACCCGCAGGTCCTCGAACGCGTTGGACACGGCCCCGCTCGCCGTGTTCGCCTCGACCCGCGCGTCCGCCGGGTGCGGCAGCCGGATCGCGACCGCGCCGGAGACCGAGGTCAGCTTGATGTCCGTGGGCCGGTCGCCCGGATCGAGGTCGACGACCATGTCGCCGCTGACCGAGTCCGCCCGTACGGAGGACCCCGCGCCCTCGATCACCGTCAGATCGCCCGAGACCGAGTTGAACCGGAGATCGCCGGTGACGGCCTGCGCCTCCAGACTGCCGGAGACCGTCTCCGTGCGGACCGTGCCCGACAGCCCGACCAGCGTGGTGTCGCCACTGACCCCGCGGACGTCCGTACGCCCCCGGACGCCGGAGACCATGGCCCCCGCGCCGACCACCCCGACCTCGACCGCCGCGCCCGCCGGCACGGCGAGCGAGACCACCGCGCTGCGCTTGCCGCCCCTGCGGTCGAGCCACTGGAGGAAGCCCTTCCACGGCAGGTCCTCATAGGCCACGGTGAGAGTGGAGCCGCTCCGGGTCACGGTCAGCGGCGGTCCTTCGATACGGGAGACCTCCAGCCGGGCGCCGCCGTGTCCGCCCGGCGCGGCCTCGTCCGTACCGACGACATTGACCGTTCCGTTGACGATACGGACGTTGAGCGCCGTCACCGGGTCGTCGAAGGTGAGCTTCGTCGGCTCAGTGACCCTCCATGTCGACTCTGCCATGGTGCTGACCTCCCAGGGGCCTGCGGACCTGACTTGACGCAACATATCGCGTCTCTTGAAGAACACGATATATCGCGGTTACGGGAAGTCAAGGCCGGGTGGCCGAACCCGGGGGAGCCCCGGGGTGGCTCCCACTGGACATGGCGCTCAAATCGGGGCGAAGTGCCCTAGCGTAAGGGGCATGAACGCTACTTCCGTGGGGGCACTGCTGCTGTGCCGGGCCGAGCCGGCGGTGGTACGGCCCGCCGCCCACCTCCTGCGCGAACGGCTGCTGCTCGCCCCGGCGGGCCCCGGCTGGAGCGTGCTGGTGCCCGAGGGCAAGCCCTGGCGGGACGGCGGCGAACCGGTGGACCGCGTCGTCACAGGCTGGGCCACCGCGCTGGCCGTCGGCGCCAACTGGCCGGTCCTCGCGCTGTGGTGGGACGCGGGCCGCGCCGGCTACACCCTCGCGGCCGGCTTCCGGCGCACGGTCGGCTACACCTGGCTGGCGGACGGCACCCCGGCCGGGGAGGACGAGGCGATGCGTACGTTCGCGGCCCGCCTCGGCCTCGATCCCGTACTGGACCTCCCGGCCCTGGAGCCGCTGACCCGCGAGGACCCGGCCGCCGACTCCCGCGACCGGCTGCTCGCCCTCGCCGCGTACCTCAGCCGCGCCGGGGTGGTGCTCCCGGTGGGACTCGCCCCGGGTGAACCGGCCGACCGGCTGCGCGAGGTGGCGCGCGTCCAGCCGGGCGCCGAGCAGGTGGAGTGGGCGGGCTGGCGGGACACCGTACGGGCCGGGCTGACGGCGGTCGAGGACGGACCGCTCGGGCCCTGGCTGTGCGGCCCCCGGGCCCGGCTGGCCGGTACGGGCCAGCTCGCCGCGGGCGTTCCGCTCACGCTCTGGGCGGTGCGCCGCCGCAGCGCGGGCTGGGCCTTCGCCGGCGGGCTGCTGATCGCGCAGGGGGTGCTGGCGCTCAGCTACGACCGGCTGCGCGCCGGGCCCGGCCGGAGGTCTATCCGCCCCCGGCAGGGTCGTCGTCATCATCGTCCAGCCGCGCCAGCCATGTCGCCAGCCGCTCGACCGGGACCTCGAAGTCGGGGTTGAGGTCGACGAACGTACGGAGCTGCTCGGCCAGCCACTCGAAGGTGACTTCCTCGTCGCCGCGCCGCTTCTCCAGTTCCTCGATCCCGCGGTCGGTGAAGTACATGTGGCACAGCCTAATGCTTGCGCACGGCCCGCCTCGTGCCTGGTGGGAGGCGGTGCCCGTACCGTACGAGCGTCCTGAGCCGGGTTCCGGAGGCGTCCGGAACCGCCCGGGGGCGAATCGCCGTCCTTTCCCAACACCTCGCTTCGGCTCTCTACTGCCGTTAACCTGCGGGGAATTGGGGGAAACGGGGGCAGCATGGACGACGGAGAGGTCCGTACGGGAGACGTCCGCATCACACGCGTCGAGATGCCCGACGGCACGCCCGTCTGGGCCAGGATCTCGGGCGCCGGGGAGCTGGAGCGCCCCACCGGGGGACTGACCTACGCGGACACCGGATTCGGCGAGCGGGTCCAGGCACGGGTGGAGAGCCTGCACAGCGTGGTGACCAGCGTCGCGCGCTCGCTGGCGGGGCCGCTGCGGGCGGTACGTCCCGACGAGGTCAGCGTCGAATTCGGCATCGAACTGACCGCCAAGTCCGGCAAGGTCGTCGGACTGCTGGCGGACGGCGAGGCCAAGGGGACCATCAAGGTCACCCTCACCTGGAACGACGGCGGCCCGCCCGCCGATCTGGCGGACCCGCCGCAGGTGCCCGCGCAGGCCGCGGGGCCCTCCGGCACAGCCGTACCGGGGAACACCACGGCCCCGCCCGGCTCGCCTGCCGTGCCGCCGGGCCGGCCTTCCGTACCACCACCGCCCACCGCCCCGCCGGCGCCCGCGGTCCCGCCGGGCGCACCGGCGCCCGGGGGCGCACCGCCGGGCGCACCGGCGCACTCCGGCGGGCCCACGCCTCCGGCCGGGAGCGGACCATGATCGACGGGTTCGGCCGGGGTGTGCCGGGCGCCTCGGACGACACCCGGCGTGCGCTCATGGACCTCGTCATGGCGGCGACCGTGCGCATCCATGGCCCGGCGTACGGGTATGCCCCTGAGGGACCGGGTGACGGCTTCCTGGGGAGCGGCTTCTTCATCGCCCCGAGCTGGGTTCTCACGTGCGCGCACGTGGCGATGGGGGGAGAGGGGCGGGACGTGACGGTGGTCTACGAACTCGGCCCCGGCAGCGGCGAGACCTCGGTGAAGGGCTCCGTGGTCGCGGCGCTCCCCGAGCCCCCGCGGGGCGCGGCGGGCGCGGCACCGTTCGGCCCGGCGGGCGGCTGGCCCGCCCCGGATCTCGCGCTCGTCCGGCTCCGCAGGCCCGTCGAGCACGCCTGTGTGTATGTCACCGAGCGGCCCGCGGCCTTCTTCGGCGGCGGCCAGGTCGTCTACTCGGGCTGGACGGAGGTGGGCGGCCGGCTCAAGCGGCTGTACGGACAGTGCTCGGTGCAGGGCACGGTCGGCGGCTGGGCCGACCCGGACGAGCAGATGCGGCTCGGCGGGGACGTCCTGCCGCCGGGGGTGTCGGGCGGGCCCACCGTCGATCTGACCCGCGGCGAAGTGGTCGGGGTGCTCAAGTCGCAGCTCGTGGGCGGGATGGGCGGCACCTCCATCGGTATCGAGCGGCTGCGGCTCCTGCCGGTGCCGCCCGAGATGGCCGCCTCCGAGTCCGACGACGACTACCAGGCCGTCTTCCACGCGCATGACCGCTACCACGCGGACCGGCACACCAACGGCGTGGGTACGGGCCGCACATGGGCGGATGTGCAGAGCGGGCTCGGCGCGGGCGCCGACCGCGCGCTCAGCCCCCAGCAGCGCGTGATGCTGCTCGGCAGACTCGCCGAACTGCCGCCGCCCGTCTCCACGCACAGCCTGCTCGATCTGCTCGGGCGGCTGCCGGGTGTGCACTCCGTCGACCGCTATCCGGCGCCCCGGAGCTGGCGGGACGGGCTCGGCGCGCTGTACGAGAACAGGGGCGGGGAGGCCGCCCTCGAACTCGTGCTGCGCTACTGCATGAGCGTCATCGCCGCCGAGCGCCCCTATGTCACCCCCTCCACCGCGGTGGCCGAGGAGACCCTGTGGAACTGGGTGAAGTGGATCGCGGAGGAGCGGCTCCCCCGGGACTTCCGCAATGAGATCACCCGGCTGCGGGCCGCTGCCCGGCACCGTACGGACCGTGCGCAGCGCCGCGCCTGGCCCGCGTACGGGGAGCGGCGGGTGGACGGCGAAGGGCCCTTCGTCCTGCTGGAGCTGGAGCCGCGCGGCTGGGAGCGGGACAGTTACGACTGGCGCATCGGTGTCGCCCGGCACACCGGCGAGGTGCTGCCGGTACGGGAGGACAGCAGGGGCACCCCGGGCCAGGAGCTGCCTGCCAGGCTCGCCGCCCCGCTGACCGAGGCGTTCCGCCGGTGCGACGAACCGGACAACCCCGCCGTGCTCCAAGTCGCCGTCGTCCAGGCGCTGCTGGGGCTCGACGTCGACCGCTGGCAGCTCTCGCCCGGCGGGCCGCCGCTGGGCACCGTACGCCCGGTGGTGGTGCGCCCCTCGGACCGTGAGCCGCCGTACTCCGAGGACGAGGCCCGGGAGCGGAGAGCGCGCTGGAACCGGACGTGGAGCGTGGCGATGCGGGCCGAGATCCTCGACTGCGAGGACGGTCTGCGGGTACCCGTACCGACGGAGGAGGACCTGCGGGCGCTGGCGTACGAAGCGGTGCCCGTGCTCTGCCGGTTCGGCGACCGGCCCGACGCGGAGACCGCGGCCGGGCTGACCCGGATGGCGCTCGGCGGCTTCCATCTCGCGCTGCTGCGGCGGGGCGCGGACCGGCCGGACCCGGTCTGCGCCGACTTCCACCGGCGCGCCGCCGACACGCTCGCCGGGGCGGGTACGGCCGGTCAACTGCCGCGCACGGTCCAGGAGCTGAGGCGCGGCGTGCGCGAGGGCCGCACGGAAATGTACTGGTCGGACGGGGTGGCGCTGTACTACGACGACCCGCACCACCCGCTGCCGGGCTCGGGGCAGTTGCTGGAGGCGCCATGACCGGCACCGTGACGAAGAGGATGACGCGATGACTGAACCCGGTGAGTGGCTCATCTACCGAGGGGCGGGCGAACCGCACGGAGGGATCACCCAGCTCCCTCCGCCGCCGCCCTGGCGGGACTTCGCGGGCCGTGACGCCTCCTCCGACGGCTCGGCCGACCGGCGCCTCGGCGGCTACCGGCACGAGGCGGAGCTGCACCGGCCGGGTGCCGAGGAGCTGGAGATGATCAACGCGGCGCTGTATCTGAGGCGTCCGCTGCTGGTCACCGGAAGCCCGGGCGCGGGCAAGAGCACCCTGGCCCACTCCGTCGCGCACGAACTGGGGCTGGGCCGGGTGCTGCGCTGGCCCATCGTCAGCCGGTCCACGCTGCTGGAGGGGCTGTACCACTACGACGCCATCGCCCGGCTCCAGGATGTGCAGATCGCCGCGCACCGGGCCGCGGCCGATGCTGCCGCGGAGGGCGGGGAGCCCCAGGATCCGTCCGCCGACATCGGCAGCTATATCCGCCTCGGGCCCCTCGGCACCGCCCTGCTCCCCTCCGAGCAGCCCCGTGTCCTGCTCATCGACGAGCTGGACAAGAGCGACATCGATCTGCCGAACGATCTCCTCAATGTGCTGGAGGAGGGCGAGTTCGGCATACCGGAGCTGGAGCGCATCGCCGACCGGCTGCCCGACGGCGAGGCGGAGGTGCTCACCGACGACGGTACGAAGGTGAAGGTCAAGGGCGGCCGGGTGCAGTGCCGTGCCTTCCCCTTCGTGGTGCTGACCAGCAACGGAGAGCGTGATTTCCCGGCGCCCCTGATGCGCCGCTGTATCCATCTGGAGCTGGGCCGCCCCGACCACCAGCGGCTCGCCACCTTCGTACGGGCGCATCTCGGCGACGAGGCGGCCCGTGCCGGCGACGATCTGATCGCCCACTTCCTGGAGCGCTCGCGCAGTGAGCTGATCTCCACCGACCAGCTCCTGAACGCGATCTATCTGACCGACACCGCCGCGCCCGCGGGCCGCGACCGGCTCGCCGATCTGCTCATCCAGCGACTCGACCGGCCGAGGTGATGCGCTGATGCCCGATGTCACGGCACCTCACGGCACGGACAGTGAGCCGGAGCCGGGACCCGGGCACGCCCAGGAGGGGCCTGCCCCGGAGCCCGGTGCTCAGGGGCGGCCCGCTCCCGGGCCGGGCGCTCACGCTCCGGGTGAGCAGTCGCCTCCGTACGACGGCGCTCTGCTCACCGCGCTTGTCGCCCGGCTGCGCGAGGCCGGGCTCGATCCGGACGCCGAGCAGCTCTGCGACGCCATCTGGCTTGCCCAGCAGACCAGTTCGGGCCACCCGGGCGGCCCGCCCGCCGGCGGAACGGTCCGTACCGGCACGGAGCGGACCGGGCCCGCACCCGTACCCGTCACGCCCGCCAACGCCAACGGCGCGGCCCGTGAAGGCGGTTCGGACGACGAGGAATCCCGCCCGGCGGGCCCCCGGGACCACGACCCACGGATCGCGCTCCACCCCGAACCCCGCCACGGCGGCCCCCGTGTCAGTTCGGGCCCCGGCCGGGGCTCCGCCGCGCTCACCCTCGGTGTGCCCGCCGCCCCCGCGCTCCCCGCACCGCTAGAACTCCAGCGCGCGCTCCGCCCGCTTCAGCGGTACCGTCCGGCCGCGCCTCCGGTACGCCGTACCCTCGATGAGGTGGCGACCGTCGAACTCAGCGCCCGCGCGGGCGGGCTGATCATCCCCGTGTTCCGCGGGGTGTCCCGCGCTGACGCGCTTCTCCAGCTCGTCATGGACGCCTCGTCGTCGATGCGGGTGTGGGAGCGGCTGTTCGGCGAACTCCAGCAGATCTTCGGGCAGTTGGGCGCCTTCCGGGATGTCCAGGTGCGCTATCTGCACCAGGGGCCTGACGGAGCGCCCGCCGTCAGCAGGAGCCCCGACCCGGCCGCCGCGCCCCTCAGCTCCGCCGACCGGCTCAGCGACCCCACGGGCCGCCGGGTCACCGTGGTCGTCAGCGACTGCGCGGGACCGCTCTGGCACAGCGGGCGCGCCCACCGGCTGCTGCACCAGCTCGGCCGCCAGGCCCCCACCGCCGTCATCCAGCCGCTGCCGCAGCGCATGTGGAACCGGACCAGGCTGCCCGTCACCTACGGAGTGCTCTCCCGGGGCGAAGGGCTCGCGGGCGCCGCCGTCCTGAGAGTCTCCGACGAGACGGCCGCGGGACCCGCGGCGCATCCGGGCGCGCTCGCCATTCCCGTACTGCCGCCGGTCGCGGGCGCGCTCGGAGCCTGGGCCCGGCTGCTGTCGGGCACCGGCGCGGGCCGGATCTCCGGTGCCGTCGGCTGGGTGCGTGCCGGCCACCGCGCGGCGCCCGTGCCGCGCCCCGGCGACCGGATGTCCTCGCTCCAGCTCGTCAGCCGGTTCCGCTCGGCCGCCTCCCCGGTCGCCGGCCAGCTCGCCGTCTATCTCGCCGCGGCCCCGCTCTATCTGCCGGTGATGCAGCTCGTACAGCGCACGATGCTGCCCGACTCGGGCCCCTCGGAACTCGCCGAGGTGCTGCTCAGCGGGCTGCTCTCGCGCAGCAAGAGCGACGGCGCCGACGACGGGCCGTGGTACGAGTTCGCCCCCGGGGTGCAGGAGGCGCTGCTCGGGCCGCTGGGGCGGGACGAGGCGCTGCTCGTACTGAAACACTGCTCCGAGTACATAGAGCAGCGGTTCGGCAGGGGCGGGCCCAACTTCCCGGCCCTGGCGCTCGCACAGCTCGGCGACGGCCGCCACGGGCCGCTCTTCCCGCGCGGCAGCCTGGACGACGACGCGGCCTTCGGGGCGGACGGCGCGTTCGGGGCGGACGGCGCCGACAACGGTGACGGCGGGGATCCCGGCGGCCGGGGACAGCGGGTCCCGCATCCCTTCGCCGAGGTCGCCGCCCGGGTGCTGGAACGGTTCATGCCGCTGCCCGAGCAGTTCACCGACCCTGACCCGGACGGCCCGGGAACCGGCGACCCGACCACCAACGCGGCGGTCGAGAGCGCCCGGGTGCTGCTGCGCCAGTTCGAGTCCGACGGCATGGTCCAGTATCTGATCGACGCCGTCCAGCAGCTCCGCGCGGCCACCGAGCGCGAGGCGCCGGGGGCCGCCGACCCGGAGCTGTGGGCCGAGTTCGCGCGCGGGCTGCTGCGGCTGTGGGAGGTCCAGGGCGGTGGCGAACTGCTGCGCGAGGCGGTACGGGCCGCCGAGCGGGCCGTCGCCCATCCCCGGGCCGTCCGCGAACGGGCCGTACTGGCACAGGTGTTGCACGCCGCCGCCGAGGACCGGCGCCGGCGCGGCGACCGGCCGGGCGCGCTGGAGCTGCTGCGCCGCGCCGACCGCGAGTACACCGTCGCCTGCGCGGCACCCGGACTGGAGCCCGCCGAGGCGCTGCGGCTCACCCTGGAGCGGGTGCGCGCCCTGGAGACACAGTGGCGCCTCGGCGGCGACAGCGCGCTGCTCCAGGGCGCGATCGGCATGCTGGAGGCCTTCGCCGACGTCTGGCCCGACCAGGAGAACCGTCCCGCCGGGCTGCCCCTCGCCCACGGCCGCACCCTGCTGCGGCTGTCCGGCGCGACCGGCGACACCGAACAGGCCCAGGTGTACGCGACCCAGGCCGCGCGCTCGCTGCGCAAGGCCCTCGCGCCGGGCACCGGACAGCACACCGTCTCCACCCAGGCCAGGATCCTGCTCGACCTGGTCGACGCGCTGCTGCGGTCGGGCGAGGGACTGGAGGAGGCCGCCACGCTGGTCGACCAGTCGCTCGCGACCGTACGGGACGAGCGGCTGCTCGCCTCGCTCCGGGCCCGCGCCGGCCGGGTGCGCGTCGCACGGTACGAACGCTCCGGCGACCCCGCCGACCTCGAAGAGGCCGCCGAGTGCTTCTCCCGCGCGGCCCGCGGCACCGCCCGCGACTCCAGGGCCCATGCCGATCTGCTCGCCGAATGGGGCGCCACCCTGCTGCGCCGCGCCGAACTGCCCGACGGAGCGCCGTACACGGGCGCCGCGGTACGGGTGCTGCGCGACTGCCGTACGGAAACGGTCACCGGCACCGCGCGCCAGGCCGAACGGCTGCTGATGCTGGGCCGGGCGCTGATGCTGCGCCACCGGATCAACGACGACCGCGTCGATCTGCGCGAGGCCGAGCACCTCTTCGGCCTCGCGGCCCAGGAGGCGGGCGATCCGCTGACCGAGGCCCGCTGCTGGCTGGAGCTGGGGCGCTCCCATCTCGACGCGTACGAGACCCTGCGCCGGCCCGCCCGGCTCGACGACGCGGCCGAGGCGTTCCGTGACGCGGCCGACGCGGCCAGGGTCGCCGAAACAGAGCTGGAAAGTCTCCGACAACGGCTGGAAGCGGTCGGATTGCGTGCTGAAGCGAACCACTGGCGGGGTATGACATACGAGAGGGCGGGCCGGCCCCGGGCCGCGCGCGAGGCGTACCGGGCGGCCCGTACGGAATGGCGCAAGCTGCCGGACGGCGGTGGTGAGACGGCCGGTTCGACCATGGAGCGACTGGCCGAGCTGGAGCGCTGAGAGCGCTCCCGGACACGGCAACGGGGAGAAGAGATGAGCGAGTCGGCACACGGCGCGGCGGCGGAAGTCTCCACGGGCGGCGGCGAGCTGCCCGATCTGCTGGCACTGGACCTGGCGGAGCTGCGGACCCTGGACCACCCGGTGCTCGCCGAGGTGGTGGCGGATCTGCGGGACAGGTCGGAACAGCCGCGCGAGATGCTCTGGGGATTCAACAACGCCTTCTGACAAGGGCGTTCAACACGATTTCGATCCGGGACACCGTTGAACCGGTCAACCTCGGCCGACACGGGTTTGCTTCCCCGGCCATCCAGGGAACCAGGCCTTCGGCCAGGCGACTTCGGCTGTCCCGGACAGGCGGGCGAGGCTGCCCGGACGCCGTACATCATGGGGGTTACGGACGTGGCTCGACGGGGGAGTCCGCGCGGAGCGGCGTACCCGCATGCCGGGACGCAGCTCGCGACCGTGCCCTTCGGGCAGTTCATCGTCAAGGTGCACGGGCGGTGCAATCTCGCGTGCCGCTACTGCTATCTGTACGAGGGCCCCGACCGGACCTGGCGCGGCCGGCCCGCGGCCGCCGCGCCGGAGGTCCTCGACCGCGCCGCCACCCGTATCGCCGAGCACGCCGGCGCACACGGGCTGACCGCTCTCTCGCTCGTACTGCACGGCGGTGAGCCGCTGCTCGTGGGCGCCGCCCGGCTGGCCGCCTTCGCCGGTCTCGTACGGGAACGGGCCGGCCGGGAGCGTACGGTCCACGCCACCGTGCAGACCAACGCGACCCTGCTCACCGAGCGCCGGATCGCCACCCTCGCCCGTCACTCGATACGTGTCGGTGTGAGCCTCGACGGCGGCCGGCCCGAACACAACACACTCCGCACCGACCACGCGGGACGCCCCTCCTGGCCCGCCGCCGCGCGCGGGGTGCGGCTGCTCGCGGAGCACCACCCCGAGGCGTACGCGGGGATCCTGACCGTCGTCGATCCGCGCACCGAGCCGGTCGAGCTGTACGAATCACTGCTGGAACTGCGCCCGCCCGCAGTCGACTTGCTCCTGCCGCACGGCAACTGGACGGCACCGCCGCCCGGTCTGCCGGTCGCGGATCCGCCCCACCGAGGTCCTGCCGCCGACCGGCCGACTCCGTACGGCGATTGGCTCAGCACGGTTTTCGACCGCTGGTGGTCGGCGGGCCGCAGGGAGACCCGGATCCGGCTCTTCGAGGAGTGTCTCGCGCTGCTGCTGGGGCTGCCCGCCGCGACCGAGTCGCTCGGGCTGGATCCGCTGAACGCGGTGGTGGTCGAGACCGACGGGTCCATCGAGCAGGTCGACTCGCTCAAGTCCGCGTACGACGGCGCCGCCGCCACCGGCCTCGACATCTTCCGGCACTCCTTCGACGACGCCCTGACCCACCCGGGCGTGGCCGCCCGCCAGTCGGGCGCGTCGACGCTGTCCCCGGCCTGCCGCACCTGCCCGCTGCTCTCCGTCTGCGGCGGCGGCAACTATGCCCACCGCTACCGCGAGGGCGACGGCTTCACGCACCCGTCGGTCTACTGCGCGGACCTGGCCCGGCTGATCCGCCATGTGGCGAAGAGACTCACGGAGGCGACGGCGCCGGGCGCGGCCCGGCCGGGGTCGGCCCAGTCCGATGGGCCCTGGTCCGGTACGGCCGGGACCGGCGCGGCCTGGCCGCAAGCCGGACGGGCCGGCACGGCTCGGACCGATGGGCCCTGGTCCGATGGGGCCCGGTCCGATGGGGCTCGGGCCGGGGCCGGCGCGGTCCAGCCGGGGGTGGCCCAGTCCGATGGGCCCTGGTCCGGTACGGCCGGGACCGGTACGGCCCGGCCGGAAGCCGGCCGGGCCGGCCATGGCGCCGAGCGCCCGGGCGTGACCCGGCCCCCGGAGGCCCCGGCGGCCACCGGCCTCAGCGGTGTCGCGGCGATCGGCGGAGGCGTCCGGTGAGCGGCATACCCGAGGCCGCGCTGCGGGAGATCGGGCGCACCGAAGGCGGGGCCGAGGCGCTCGGGCTGCTGGTACGGGACCAGCACACCCGGCGGCTCGTCCTGCTGCGGGCCCTGCTCGACGCCGCCGAGGCCGCCCCCGCCGCCCTCTGTCCGCCCGCCGCGCTCCACCGGCTGCGCCAGGACTGGGCGTTGCTGGAGGCGGCCGAGCGTACCGACCGGGCCGCCGTGCGGACCGTGCTGCTCTATCCGCTCGCGGGGCCCTGGGCGCAGCGCTGTCTGCGCGGGCTCACCGGCTCCGCCCCCGCCCCCGAACTCCCCGCCGATCTCGACCACTTCAGCGCGCTCGCCGCGGCAGCCGCGATCCGCGCCGGGCTGCCCTTCACCACCCGGCTGACCGCCCACGACGGGCTGCTCGCCCTGCCCACCCTGGGCGCTCTCCGCACCGAGCCCGGCCCGCCTTCGCCCGTCGACGCCGAACTGGCCGACGGCCGCGTGACACTCCGTCCCGGTGGCGACGCGAAAAGCGCCCCGCCCGTCACCGTACGGCTCACCGACACCGGCGCCCGCTCCGGCGACCCGCGCTGGCTGCCCGTACTGACACTGCCCGCCGTACGGCCCGGAGCCGCGCCCGTACCGCTGGACGACACCGATCCGTACCGCACCGCGGGCACCCGGCTCGAACGGTTCGGGCTGTCCGCCGTCACCAGCCTCGACGACACGCACCGCGAGGCCTGGGCGCGGTCCTGGGCGCGGACGGAGCCGCTGCTGAGGATCGGCGGCCCGCACCGTTCCGAGGAGACCGCCGCCCTGCTGCACTGCCTGGTCCCGCTCTCGCCGCCGCCTGGCTCCGCGCCCTCCGGCGACGGCGCGGCCCAGTGCAGCGGCACCCGCCGCGAGGCCTTCGGCGCGGTCCTCACCAGCCGCCCTGCCACTCCCGCCTACTTCGCGTCGACCCTGGTGCACGAGCTCCAGCACACCAAGCTCGCCGCCCTCGCGGCCATCGCCCCCCTCCACCACGAGGACGCCGCGCCACGGCACTTCGCCCCCTGGCGCTCCGACCCGCGCCCCTTCGACGGGCTGCTCCAGGGCGCGTTCTCACATATCGCGCTCGCCGACTTCTGGCAGCGTTACGCCCTCGGCGCGGACCGGCTCGCCGCCCGCGACCAGGCATGGGCCGAGCACGCGCGCTGCCGCGAACAGGTCGGCGCGGTCCTGCCCGTACTGGCCGCCTCGGGGGCGCTCACACGCGAAGGACGGATCCTCGTCAACGAAATGATCATCGTGTACCACCGGCTCTCCGCGGATCCTCCGCCGCCCGGACATCTCGCCCGCGCCGCGTCCTACGTACGGACGGCCCGGATGATCTGGCGCCAGCGGAACGGAAGCCAAAGGAACGGAACGTGATGCGGCACGCCCCAGGATGGAAACCAGGGGCAGCGGAGTATGTTAGAAGGGCGTATGACGATGCAGGGAGACGGTCGAATGCCCGCGGTGCGTAGGCCAGTTGGAGCAACCGGGCCGCAGGCTGTCACCATCAGTTTCGCCGGTTTCAACCGGGCCTGGGCGGCCTGGATCGGGGACCGGCTCGAACGGCGCGGACTGGCCGTCGTCTACCAGCGGTGGGACCCGCCGGACGACGTCCCGCTCGCGGACTGCCTGCGCGATCTGCTGCTGGCACCGGGCCCCGTCCTCGTCGTACTGAGCGAGTGGTACTTCCAGCTCGGCCCGCGCGGCCACGAGGAGTGGAACAGCGCGCTGCGCGATGTGGTCGCCGCCGAACCCGAGCGCTTCGCCGGCGTCACCGTCACCACGGCCGCCCTGCCCGGCGCCACCACCGTCTTCGCCGCCGCCGATCTCACCACGGTCGGCGAGCAGGAGGCCGAGCGCCGCGTCCTGACCCGGCTCGGGCTGTCCGCCGAACCCCTGGGCGACCAGGGAGACCTCCGCCGCGGCCCGCGCTACCCCGCCGACTCGCCCGACATCTGGGGCGGAGTGCCGCGCCGCAACACCCGCTTCACCGGTCGCGAGCCCCTCCTCAACGCGGCGTACCACGCCCTCCAGGAAGCCGGCCGCGGCGCCGGAGTCGTCACCCTGCACGGCATGTCCGGGGTCGGCAAGACCCAGCTCGCCGCCGAGTACGTGTACCGCTTCGGTGCGGAGTACGACGTGGTGTGGTGGGTCTCCGCCGACAAGCGGGTCACCTGCCGCCAGAAACTCGCCGAACTCGCCCCCGCGCTGGGCCTGTCCACCGGTGTCGAGTACGGGGAGCGGCTGCGGGCCGCCAGGGACGCGCTGCGGCGCGGCGAACCGTACAGCCGCTGGCTGCTCGTCCTCGACGGCGCCGACGAACCCGAGCAGATCTGGGACCTCGTGCCGACCGGCCCCGGCCATGTGCTGATCACGGCCCGCAACCCGGAGTGGGGCGAGCACAACAGCACCCTGCTGGAGGTGCCCGTCTACGACCGCGTCGAGTCGGTCGCCTTCGTACGGCGCCGGGCCCCGCGCCTGACGTACGAAGAGGCGGGCCAGCTCGCCGAGGCCCTCGAAGACCTGCCGCTCCTCCTCGACCAGACGGCCGGCTGGCTCAACGACTCCGACATGTCCGTCGACGAGTACATCGCGCTCCTTGAGGACGGCATCGACCAGGACGTCGTCAAGATCTCCGCGGACTTCCCGCTCGCCTTCCAGACCGGCTGGTCGATACTGCTCAACAAACTCCGCGAGACCGTCCCCGAATCGGTCGACCTGCTCCGGCTCTGTACGTTCTTCGCGCCCGGCGCCATCCCCGTACGGCTGGTGCGCGACCTGCCGCCGGAGGACCTCCCGGAGAAGCTGCGCGGCCTGGTCGACGACCCGGTGCGCTGGGCGCGGGCCATCAACAAGCTGCGGCAGTACGCGGTGGTGCGCGCCGCCGGGGTCGGCGAGCGCGAGGTCCATGACGCGGTGAGCGGCGAAGGTGCCTCCGGCGCCCCGGGCGACGCGCTCTACATGCACCGGATGGTCCACCAGATCGTCCACCAGGACATGCCCGAGCAGGACCACAAGGAGTTCATCGAGGTGGTCCGCAAGGCGCTGGTACGGGCGGAACCCGGCCGGCCGACGGACACCAGGCTCTGGCCCCGGTACGCGGAGATCACCCCGCACCTCAAGGCCGCCGACGTCCTCCAGAGCACCGACCCCGCGATGCACACGCTCGTCCTCAACTGCCTTCGCTACATGTACCTTTCGGGCGAGTACGGCGCGGGCATCAACCTCGGCAGGCGCGCGCTGGAGGCCTGGCGCGACCTCCTCGGCGCCACCCACCCGAGGATCTGGGACGTCAGCTACCACTACGCGAATCTGATGCGCGCCGTCGGCGACTACGCCGGTACGGAGGCGATCGAGCGGGCGGCCGTCGAGCATCTCCGCGAGGAGAAGGGGCCGCAGGACCTGGAGCATCTGCGCGCGGCGGGCGGGCTCGCCGCCGATCTGCGCGGCCTCGGGCGGTACGAGGAGGCGCTGGAGATCTCCGGCTGGATCCTCGCCTCCTTCCGTGAACTCCTGGGCGAGCAGGACTCCCGTACCCTCAACGCCCAGAACAACCTGGCCATCTCGCTCCGGCTGCTCGGCCGGTACGAGGAGTCCCTGGACCTGCACCGGCGCACCCTGGAGGCCCGGCGGCAGCTGCTGCGCCCCCGGCACGCCTGGACGCTCTACTCCGAGATCAACTACGCGACGGACCTCAGGCTCCTCGGCCGCTACAGCGAGGCCGAGTCCCTCCAGTCGCAGAGCGCCCGCGTCCACCGGATGGTGCTGGGCCGCGAGAACCCGCAGACCCTGCGCGCCGAGCACAATCTCGCGCTGTGCCTGTACCGCTCCGGCGAACGCGCCAAGGCGTCCGCGCTGTTCACCCAGGTGCTGGAGAGCTGTGAGCGGGTGCTCGGCGAGAACGACCCGCTGACCATGATGTTCGCGGCGGGCCAGAGCTGCTTCGCACGCGAGCACGGCGACATCGACCGGGCCATGGACATAAGCGACCGGGTCGTCGAGGGCTATCTGCGGATGCTCGGCGAGAACCATCCGTATGTCGCGGGCACCCGCTCCAACCACGCGTTGATCCTGCGCAACGTGGGCGAGCGCGACCAGGCCCTGGAGCTTACCGAGAACGCCCTCACCGACATGACCAGGGCCGTGGGCGAGACTCACCCCTGGACGCTGGGCTGCGCCATCAACGCCTCCGCGCTGCGCAACATCACCGGCGACGCGGAGGGCGCGGCGGCGCTGACCGGCACGACCATCACGGGGGCCACCGAGGTCCTCGGCCGCACGCACCCGCTGACGCTCTCCGCCCGGATCGCGCACGCGGCGGATCTGCGGGGGCTGCGGGACGCGCAGCGTGCCGAGAAGTTCGAACAGGAGGCGCTGGACGATCTGGCGGAGACGCTCGGTGCGCAGCATGTGCACACCGTCGCGGCCCGGTCGCGTATCCGGCCCTACTGGGACTTCGAGCCGCCGCTCACCTGACCGGGGGCGGTACGAGGGGTACGAGCCGAGCGGCACGAGCTGGACGAGCGGCACGAGGGGGAGCGGAATGACGGTCGTTGTGGGGCCCGTGGCACCGGGGGAGGACGGGCCCATCCCGGTGGTGGTGGGCCGGGGCGAGCACTTACCGGGCCCGGGCGGCATGCCCGGTCCGGTGCCCGGCTCGGGGTACGAGTCCGGGTACGACTCCGTGTACGAGGACGAGGTCACCCGGGACGGGGCCGCGCAGCGGGTCATCCGGGTGGCCACGGACGTCTATGGGGACGGTCTCGATCTGGCGCGGCGCTGCGCGTCGCAGGCGATGCGGAGACTCGGCGATCTGGGGGACGGGCTGCGGCCCGACGAGATCGAGCTCCAGGTGTCGGTCACGCTGGACGCGGGGATGGCGGCGGTGGTGAAGGCGGGGGCGGAGGCACAGCTCCAGGTCACCTTCCGCTGGCAGCCGGGCGGGCCGGCTCCGGCGGTGGTGTCGGTGAGCGGGCCGGGGAGTGGTCCGGCGGTGGGATCCGCGACAGCCGGTCCGGGTGCGGGTTCCGCGACGGCCGGTTCTGACGACGGGGCCGCATCGTGACGGGGGACAACGGCGGGCGCCCGCCGGTGACCGCGCCGGCCTCCGCCTCCGTACCGGCGCCCGCGTCCTCTCCCGAGGCTCCGGCGGTGCCCTTACCCGGTGCGATCCCGATCCTCCCGTACAGCCGTGTCGTCGGGCAGGACGACCTCAAGCTGGCGCTGGAGCTGAACTTCGTCGCGCCCGGCATCGGCGGCGTACTGATCACCGGTCAGCGCGGCACCGCCAAGTCCACGGTCGTACGGGCCTTCGCGCTGATGACCCGCGGCGAGCTGCCCGTCACCCTGCCGATCAACGCGACCGACGACCGGGTGCTCGGCGGCTGGGAGCTGGACGCGCTGATGCGCGGCGAGGCCAGGGAGCAGTCCGGGCTTCTCGAAGAGGCCCATGAGAAGGGGCTGTTGTACGTCGACGAGGTCAACCTCCTCGACGACCACCTGGTCAACATCATCCTGGATGTCGTCTCCACCGGCGTGCTGTCCGTCCAGCGCGAGGGCATCGCCGCGGCCAAGCACCTCTCCTTCGGGCTCGTCGGCACGATGAACCCCGAAGAGGGCGGTCTGCGGCCGCAGTTGCTCGACCGCTTCGGGCTGATGGTGACCACCGCCGGGCTGACCACCGAGGACCGGCACCGGATGATCATGACGGTGCTGGCCTTCGAGGAGGAGCTGGCCAGGGGCGAGTCCCCCTGGCGGGCGGAGGCGGAACGGGAGGGCGCCGCGCTGCGGAGCGCCCTGCTGGCCGCGCGGGCGGCGCTGCCGGAGGTCGAGGTGCCGGAGGCGGTCGGCATGCTGTGCGCGGAGTGCGCGGGACGGCTCTCGGCGGTCGGGCACCGGGGCGAACTGGTCGCCGCGCAGGCCGCGCGTGCGTTCGCCGCGCTGGAGGGAGCGGTACGGACCGAGCCCCGGCATGTACGGCGGGTACTGCCGTTCGCGCTGCGGCACAGGCGGCCGGAGTCGGCGCACGGCGGTACGTTCGAGTGGGGCCCGGACGACGACGCCCGAGTCGACGACCTCTTCGACTGAGGCCTCATGACTGTGCCCCTTCCGTCCCCGGAACCTTCCCCGACCGCAGCGCCGGACCAGCCTTCGCCCCAGGCCCCGGCGCGGGCGCCGGACCTGTCCTCGGTCCACGCCCCGGCTTCGGATCCACCGTCGGATCCGGCTGTTGCCCCGACCGCGGGCCCGGCCCGGACTCTGCCTGCGGCCCCGGCCCCACCTGTTGCCTCCGCGCCCGGCGACTCGCATCGGCGGCTGCTCGCCGCTCTTGTCTGTGCCGCTGTCGAGCCCGGGCTCGGCGGGGTGTTGTTGTTCGATCTGGCGCCCGAGCTGGTCGCTCCGCTCGCCGATGTGTTCGCGGGGCTGCTCGGCCGGCCGCCCCGTGTCGTCCTCGGCGCGGCCACTCGGGACGAGGATCTGTGGATACGGCCCCGGCTGCGGCGCGGGTCGGGCGGGATCCGGTTCTCGCTCGAACCCGGGCCGCTCACCGAAGCCACGCCCGGCTCGTCCCTCGTCGTCGTGCCCGATCTCGCCCGGCTCGGGGTGTCCGGGATGCGGGCCGTCGTGCAGATCCTCGGCGCCGATGTCGCCACCGTCGAGCACTCCGGGCTGCGCCGTCAGTGGCAGCCGCGCGCCCGCTGGCTGGCCGTCTGCCGGGCCGAGGACACCGAACGGGTCTCACCGCACCTTCTCGACCGCTTCCCGGTCCGGCTCTCCGTCGCCGGACTGCGTACGCTGCCGGGCCCCGACCCCCTCGGCCCGCTCCCCGACGCCTGGCAGACCGCTCTCGACCGGGGAGCGCCCGGCCAGGGGCCACCGCTCGTCCTCGCAGACGCGCTCGCCCCGCGCGTACTGGAACTCCTCGGTCCGGGCACCGGGCACCGCAGGGCCCTCGCCCTCGCCCGGATCGCCCGCGCGCTGACCAGGCTCGACGGCGCCACCGAGGTCACGGCCGCCCGGGTCGACGAGGCCGCGCGGCTGATCGGACTGCCGTCCGCACCGCAGCCGCCCGGGGACCACGACCCCACGCCGGACCCCGGCCCCGGACCCGCCGTACCGCCCCCGCCAGGGCCGGGCCCCGGTACCCGCCGCGCCCCGCGCCGTACCGACCACGGCCCCGAAGGACAGCGGCTCCCGCCCGCCGGACGGCCGGTGCTCGCGCCGGAGGCCGGAGCCGAGCCCATCGGCCCCGGCCAGGTCCCCGGCGCGCCCGCGACCGGCACCCCCTACCCCGAGGACGACGCCGCGCCCCTGCCCGAGTTCGCCTCCCTGCGCACCCCCTGGCGGCGCAGCGCGGGACCCGGCGCCGCGCGCGGACCGGTCATCGGGGTGCGCCGCCCGCACGACCTGCGGGACCTGGCCTTCGTCCGTACGGCCATGGAGGCGGCCAAGTACCAGGCGGTACGCGGCCATCCGCCGCGGCTGGCCGTCGCCCCCGCCGATCTGCGCGGTTACGTACGGGCGCCCGAGCCGGAACGGCTGCTGACCCTTGTCCTCGACCACACCTGCCGGGCCAACTGGAACTGGTACGAGGCGCTCGAACCGTTCCTCCAGTGGGCCTATGTCAGCCGGGCGGCCGCGCAGATCGTCGAAGTGGGCGCCAGGGACGCGATCAGCGAGCTGCGCGCCGAGGCGTTCACCGCCCGCAGCGTCCTCGACCCCCGGATCACCGCCGCGCTCGCCCGGCCGCCCGGCCGCGCCACCCCGCTCGCCCACGGCCTCGAACTGGCCGGACAGGCGCTGCGCCGGGCCTTCCAGCACCACCGGGCAGGACTGGTCGAGGCATGGCTGGTCGTCGCCACCGACGGGCGCGGCAATGTCCCGCTCGACGCCAGCCACCGCGGCCGCCCGCCCGTGGGCCCGGTCGCCCGTACGGGAATCGACGACGCGCTCGCGGTCGCGGCCCGGATCAGCGGGATGGACCGGACGCGGCTCCACCGTACGGTCGTCGACCCGGCGCGCCAGCCGTACGCCGACCTTCCCTTTCTCCTCGCGGACGCGCTCGGCGGGAGCGTGGCCGAGGGCCGTCCTGCGGAGGCGGTGAGCGGGGATGGGTGGTGAGCCGCACCGAGAGCCGCACCGGATCGCCCGCTGGCTGTCCGACGCCACCGGAGTACGGCGGACCCGGCCGGGCCTGGTCCCGCGCCCCCGTCCCCGTACCACCCCCGACCCGCCGCACGCCGAGCCGGGCGAGCCGGAGGCACTGGGCGCGGCCCCGGTGGACCCCGGCGCGCGCCTGCCCGACGCCATGGCCGTGATCAAGGTCGTACGGGGCCGGCATCCGAACGGGCGTGAGGCGTTCGGCTTCAGCGCGCGCTGCGAAGGGCTCGCGCCCCTCCCGTACACCACCGGACCCACCCAGCTCCGCCCCGCCGGGATCGGCCTCGGCAACGCGCGGGCCGGCGGCGAGGCGCCGTCCGAACTCCTGCGCGCGATCCGCCACTGGTCGCGCAACCAGCGGCGGCTCGCCGACTGGATCAACCGCGCCCGTGCCGCGCACGGCTCCGCGCTGCATCTGCTGGTCTGGGACGACACCGGATACGAGCTGCCCTGGGAGACCCTCTGGCTGCCCGCCGACTCCGAACACGGCCTGGCGGAAGGGCTGTTGGGCGCGCTGGTGGTGATGTCCCGCTGGACCACCATCCATGAGCTGGACCGCGGTCTGCCGCACGGCCCCGGCGACTGCGCGGGCGGGATCCTCGGCTACTACCACCGGGGCATGCACCACGACATCGCCGCGTTCCGCCCGTACTCCCACCAGCCGCACATGACGATGAGCGGCTTCCTCGACGCCCTCGACCGGCGCGCGGCCGGCGACCCCACCGGACTCGTCTACATGGCCTGCCACGGCACCTACGACGAGCGGGTCAGCGCGCTCTCCCTCGCCGAGGTGACCTGGGCCGAACTCGACGAGCGCGCCATGGCCGTCTTGGACGAGCACCGCTCGCTGGTCTGTCTCAACGCCTGCCACTCCGGGCGGTTCGTCGACAACGACGCGGGCGGCGAGGAGGCGCTGCGCGGCTTCGCCGAACTGTTTCTGCGCAAGGGCGCCGGGGGCTGCATCGTCACGGCCGGCAAGGTCGGCGACCACGAGGCGCGCGATCTGATCACCGAGCTGGTAGAGGAGGTGACCGCGCGGCCCCGGCTGCCTGTCACCCAGGCGCTGCGTGCCTTCCGGGCCCGCGCGCTCGACGACTTCGGCCCCCTGACGGACATCCCGCGGACCCGGCATGATGACGGAGGCATCGACAAGGAGGGGCAGAAGCGGGTCCTGCGGCTGCTCTACACCTTTATGTTCCAGTACTACGGCCATCCGCTCACCACACTCCTGCTCACCGGCGGGCCCGGCGAGGACGGGTCCGGCGAGGACGGGTCCGGTGACGGCGGGCCCGGTGACGAGGGGGCGGAAGGGGGCGCGCCGTGAGCGGCGGCGGTACGGAACGGCCCCTGCTGATCGAGCCCGTCGTCAGCCGGCCGCGCGAGGCCGAGGCGGGCCGGGCCTATCTGGTCACGGTCGATCTGCGCGGCCCGCTGGGCGCGGACGGCGCCGAGATCGGCCCCGACTGGCCTTACCAGGAAGAGGAGTTCACCTTCACGGTCGGGCTCGACGGCTCCCCGCGCTTCGTGTGCGAGGTGCTGGACGACCCCAGCGTCGTACTGCACCGCTTCGGCGGTACGTACGGTCCCGCGAGGTTCGTGGTGACGGCGGGGCAGGTGGCGGGGCCCGCGGGGCTGTGGCTGACCATCAGCAACGAGTGGGGGATGCCGGTACGGAAGGCCGAACTGCCGTGCCGGATCAGGGAAGCGGGTGAGGGGGAGGGTGGGGCGGCGCCGGTGGTGGGGTATGTGCCGGGAGCCCCGGATCCGGCGGACGCCCCGGATACGGCCGCAGTGACGGATGTGAGTGACGCCCCTGGCACACGCGACCTGCCCGGGCGGCCACGTGCCGTGCTGGACCGGCGCCCGCTGGTCCGGCCACCGGCGGAGGAGTTCTCCCCGATCGCCGGGGGCCGGGGCGTCGTGCGGGCCGCGGCCTCCGGGCCCGAGCCGTCCGTGCTGATCGTCTTCGCGGGCTTCGACCGGATCTGGGCCGACTGGATCGGGGACCGGCTCGGACGCGCCGGACTGCGTGTCCTCCACCACCGGTGGAACCCGCCGGCGGAGGCTCCGCTGAAGGAGTCCCTGCGGGAGCTTGCCCGGACACCGGGCCGGATCCTGCTCGTCCTCAGCGAGCGGTTCTTCGAGCTCGGCCGGCACGGGTACGACGAGTGGAGCCGCGCGCTGCGCGCGTTACCGGCCGCCGAGTCCGGCCGCTTCGCCGCCGTCGCCGTCACCTCCACCCCGCTGCCCAGCGCCGTGGTGTCCCTCTCCCTGATGTCCCTGGCGGATCTCCACGCCGCCGAAGCCGAGGAGCGACTGCTCCTGCTCTTCGGCCTGGACGCGCCGACCGGCCCCGGTGACAGCGGCCGGGGACCCCGCTATCCGGTGGACTCGCCCACGGTCTGGGAGCGGGTGCCCCGCAGGAACACCCGTTTCACCGGCCGTGAGACGCTGCTCAACGACACGCACCACGCCCTCCAGGAGACCGGCCAGGGGACTGGCCGGGGCACCCGTGCCGTGACCCTGTACGGCATGTCGGGCGTCGGCAAGACCCAGCTCGCCGCCGAGTACGCCCACCGCTTCGCCGCCGAGTACGACGTCGTGTGGTGGATCGCGGCGGACAACCGGGCCGCCTGCCGCCAGGGGCTCGCCGAACTCGCCCCCGCGCTGGGCCTGGTGACGGGCGCGACGTACTACGGCGAACGGGTGCGGGCGGTGCTGGACGCGCTGCGGCGCGGTGAACCGTACCGCCGCTGGCTGCTCGTCCTGGACGGCGCGGACGAACCGGACGAGGTGTGGGACCTGGTGCCCGAAGGGCCCGGCCATGTGCTGATCACCTCCCGCAACCGGGGGTGGGCCGACCGCCGCAGCGCACTGATGGAGGTCCCGGTCTACGACCGCGACGAGTCGGTGGCCTTCGTCCGGAGCCGGGCACCGCGCCTCACCGCGCGGGAGGCGGACGTGCTGGCTGAGGTGCTGGAGGATCTGCCGCTGCTGCTGGACCAGACGGCGGGCTGGCTCAATGACACGGACCTGTCAGTGGACGAGTACATCGCGGTGCTCCAGCAGGGCATGGACCACGACGATGTCGTCAAAATCTCTCACGACTCCCCCACCTTCCAGACGGCCTGGTCGATCCTTCTCAGCCGGCTCCGGGAGTCCGTCCCGCCGGCCGTCGACCTGCTCCAGCTCCTCACCTTCTTCGCGCCCGCGGCCATTCCCGTACGGCTGGTACGGAACCTGCCGCCGGAGGACCTCCCGCCCCGGATCGCCGAACTGGTCGCGGACCCCGAGCTGTGGGACCAGGTGATCGGCAAGCTACGGCAGTACGCGGTGGTCCGCGCGGTCGGGCCGGCCGACGGCGAGGGCGGTGAAGCGGCGGCCGAGACGCTCTCCATGCACCGGATGGTCTGCCAGGTCATCCACCGGAGCATGTCGCCGCAGGACCACGACGAGTTGATCGGAGCCGCCCGGCGGGCGCTCACCGCCGCGGACCCCGGCAACCCCGCGGATGTGGCCGACTGGCCCCGGTACGCGGAGATCACCCCGCATCTCATCTGGGCCGACGCGCTGCAGAGCACCGAGCCCGCCATGCACACCCTGGTCCTCAACTGCCTGCGCCACATGTACCTTTCGGGCAAGTACGGCGAGGGCATCGACCTCGGGCGGCGCGCCTGGGAGTCCTGGCGCCGGCTCCTCGGCGCCGACCACCCCAGGATCTGGGACCTCAGCCACCACTACGCCAATCTGATGCGCGCGGTCGGCGACTACGCGGGCAGCGAGGCCATCGACCGCGCCGCCGCGAACCACCTCCGCGAGGAGCGGGGCAGGGAGCACCCGGAGCATCTGCGGGCCGCCAGCGGGCTCGCCGCCGATCTGCGCGGCCTCGGGCGGTACGGGGAGGCCTCGGAGCTCTCCGGCTGGATCCTCGCCTCGTACCTCGAACTCCTCGACGTGGAGGATGCCCGTACCCTCAACGCCCGGAACAATCTGGCCGTCTCCACGCAACTGCTGGGCCGGTACGAGGAGTCCCGGGCGCTGAGCCTCAACAATCTGGAGATCCGGCGCCGTGTGCTGGGCCCGGCGCACCGGCTGACCCTGGTCTCGGAACTCCACGTCGCCGTCGATCTGCGGCTGCTGGGCCGTTACCGGGAGGCGGAGGAGCTTCAGGCGGAGAACTTCCGTATGCATCAGCGGGAGCTGGGGCCGGACAATCCGCAGACCCTGCGGGCCGGGCACAATCTGGCGCTGTGCCGCTATCTGGCGGGCGATCCGGCCGGTGCCAAGCCGCTGTTCGGGCAGACGCTGGAGCGCTGCGAACGGGTGCTGGGCGGCGACGATCCGCTCACCATGATGGTCGCGGCGAGCTGCGCCTGGCTGGAGCGCGAGACGGGCGATCCGGCCCGTGCGCTCGATCTGCACCGGGCGGTGGAGGAGCGCTATACGCGGATGCTGGGGCCGGACCATCCGTTCACCGCCGGGGTACGGGGGAACCTGGGCCTGACCCTGCTGGCTCTCGGCGAACGGCACGAGGGGCACTGGGTGATCGAGCAGGCGTACGCGAGGATGCTCGCCGCGGTCGGGCCCACCCACCCCTGGACCGTGGGCTGCGCGCTCAATACGGCGGCGGCCCGGCTGCTGACCGGCGACAGGGCGGGCGCGGTGGCCCTGAGCCGGGAGAGCGTCACCGCCGCGCTGCGGGCCTTGGGCTCACAGCATCCGCTGACGCTGGCGTGCCGGGCGGGTCTGGCCGCCGCGCTGGACCCGCGGGACTTCATGACCGTACGGACACGCTGGGACTTCGAGCCGCAGACGATCTAGTTCTGTGTCCTCAATCGCCGGACGGGCTGAGAGAGCCCGTCCGGCGATTGAGGACAAACAGAAAAGCTAGGCGTCGAAGACCTCGTGGACCAGCTGCTGCTGCTCCGACTGGTGCCGCTTCGCCGAGCCCACCGCCGGCGACGACGAGTGCGGACGCGAGATCCGCCGCAGCCGCTCCGCGCCCGGCACATCCGCGCCGACCGCCAGGTCCAGGTGGTCGATCAGGTTGAGCGCGATGAACGGCCAGGCACCCTGGTTCGCCGGCTCCTCCTGCGCCCACAGATACTTCTCGGCGTTCGGGAACTTGGCGATCTCGGCCTGCAGTTCCGCACCCGGCAGCGGGTACAGCCGCTCAAGACGCAGGATCGCGGTGTCCGTGATGCCGCGCTTCTGCCGCTCGGCGTCCAGGTCGTAGTAGACCTTGCCGGCGCAGAAGACCACCTTGCGGACCGCGGCCGGGTCCACGCCGACGTCGCCGATCACCGGGCGGAAGCCGCCGCTGGTGAACTCCTCCGCCTTCGAGGCCGCGGCCTTCAGCCGCAGCATCGACTTCGGGGTGAAGACGACCAGCGGCTTGTGGTGCGGGTTGTGGACCTGCCAGCGCAGCAGGTGGAAGTAGTTCGACGGCAGCGTGGGCATGGCGACCGTCATGTTGTTCTGCGCGCACATCTGGAGGAAGCGCTCCGGGCGGGCGGACGAGTGGTCCGGGCCCTGGCCCTCGTAACCGTGCGGCAGCAGCAGGGTGACCCCGGAGGTCTGGCCCCACTTCTGCTCGGCCGAGGAGATGAACTCGTCCACGACCGTCTGCGCGCCGTTGACGAAGTCGCCGAACTGCGCCTCCCACATGACCAGCGCGTCCGGCCTGGCCAGGGAGTAGCCGTACTCGAAGCCCATCGCCGCGTACTCGCTGAGCAGCGAGTCGTAGACGTTGTAACGGGCCTGCTCGCCGGTGAGGTACTGGAGCGGGGTGTAGTCCTCGCCGGTCTCCTGGTCGACCAGGACCGCGTGGCGCTGGCCGAACGTACCGCGGCGGGTGTCCTGTCCGGAGAGCCGGACCGGGGTGCCCTCCATCAGCAGCGAGCCGATCGCGAGGGTCTCGCCCATGCCCCAGTCGATCGTGCCGTCGTCCACCGAGGCGGCGCGGCGCTGGAGCTGCGGCAGCAGCCGGGGGTGGACGGTGACCGAGTCGGGGATGCTGACCTGCGACTCGGCGATCCGCTTGACGACCTCCTGGGAGACGCCGGTCGTCACCGAGACCGGGAACTCGGCCTGGGCGTCCGGGACCTGGGCCGGGGCGGGCTGCGAGGTGGCCTCGCGGACCTCCGCGAAGACCTTCTCCAACTGGCCCTGGAAGTCCTGGAGCGCCTGCTCGGCCTCTTCCAGCGTGATGTCGCCGCGGCCGATCAGCGACTCGGTGTAGAGCTTGCGCACCGAGCGCTTCTTGTCGATCAGACGGACCATCTGCGGGTTGGTGAACTGCGGGTTGTCGCCCTCGTTGTGACCGCGGCGGCGGTAGCAGATGAGGTCGATCACGACGTCCTTGTTGAACGTCTGGCGGAACTCGAAGGCGAGCCGCGCGACACGGACCACGGCCTCCGGGTCGTCGCCGTTCACATGGATGATCGGCGCCTCGATCATGCGGGCCACATCGGTCGCGTACATGGAGGAGCGCGACGACTCCGGGGCGGCGGTGAAACCGACCTGGTTGTTGATGACGATGTGCACCGTGCCGCCGGTGCGGTAGCCGCGGAGCTGCGACATGTTGAGCGTCTCGGCGACGACACCCTGGCCGGCGAAGGCCGCGTCGCCGTGGAGCGCGAGCGGCAGGACCGTGAAGTCCGTGCCCCCCTTGTTGATGATGTCCTGCTTGGCGCGGACGACGCCCTCCAGGACCGGGTCCACGGCCTCCAGGTGCGAGGGGTTGGCGGTCAGCGAGACCTTGATCCGCTCGCCGTCCAGACCGGTGAAGGTGCCCTCGGCGCCCAGGTGGTACTTCACATCGCCGGAGCCGTGCATCGACTTCGGGTCGAGGTTGCCCTCGAACTCGCGGAAGATCTGGGCGTACGACTTGCCCACGATGTTCGCCAGGACATTGAGCCGGCCGCGGTGGGCCATGCCGATGACGACCTCGTCCAGCCGCGACTCGGCGGCGGCGTCCAGAACGGCGTCGAGCAGCGGGATGACGGACTCGCCGCCCTCCAGCGAGAACCGCTTCTGGCCGACGTACTTGGTCTGGAGGAAGGTCTCGAACGCCTCGGCCGCGTTCAGCCGGCGCAGGATCCGGAGCTGCTCCTCGCGCTCGGGCTTGGCGTGCGGGCGCTCCACCCGGTCCTGGATCCACTTGCGCTGCTTCGGGTCCTGGATGTGCATGAACTCGATGCCGGTGGTGCGGCAGTACGAGTCGCGCAGCACGCCCAGGATGTCGCGCAGTCTCATCATGGACTTGCCGGCGAAGCCGCCGACCGCGAACTCCCGCTCCAGGTCCCACAGGGTGAGGCCGTGCTCGGTGATGTCCAGGTCGGGGTGCTTGCGCTGGAGGTAGTCCAGCGGGTCGGTGTCGGCCATGACATGGCCGCGCACCCGGTAGGAGTGGATCAGCTCGAAGACCCGCGCGGGCTTGGTGACGTCCTCGTCGTGCGAGGCGTCGATGTCCTTGAGCCAGCGGATCGGCTCGTACGGGATGCGCAGCGCCTGGAAGATCTCGTCGTAGAAGTCGTTCTCGCCGAGCAGCAGTTGGCTGACGATCCGCAGGAACTCGCCGGAGGCGGCGCCCTGGATGACCCGGTGGTCGTAGGTCGAGGTCAGCGTCATGACCTTGGAGATGCCCAGCTTGTTCAGGGTGTCCTGGGAGGTGCCCTGGAACTCGGCCGGGTAGTCCATCGAGCCGACGCCCATGATGACCGACTGACCGGGCATCAGACGCGGCACGGAGTGGACCGTGCCGAGGCCGCCCGGGTTGGTCAGCGAGACGGTGACTCCGGTGAAGTCGTCCATCGTCAGCTTGTTGGCGCGGGCGCGGCGGACGATGTCCTCGTACGCCTGCCAGAACTCGAAGAAGTTGAGCGTCTCGGCCTTCTTGATGCCGGCGACGACGAGCTGGCGGTCGCCGTTCGGCTTCACCAGGTCGATGGCCAGACCGAAGTTGACGTGCTCGGGCTTGACCAGGGTCGGCTTGCCGTCGCGCTCCGCGTACGAGTAGTTCATCGACGGCATGGCCTTGAGGGCCTGCACCATCGCGTACCCGATGAGGTGCGTGAAGGAGATCTTGCCGCCGCGGGCGCGCTTGAGGTGGTTGTTGATGACGATGCGGTTGTCGAAGAGCAGCTTCACCGGGATCGCGCGCACGGAGGTGGCCGTGGGCAGTTCCAGCGAGGCGTTCATGTTCTTCGCGACGGCGGCGGAGGGGCCGCGCAGCGGCACGTACTCCGGGCCGCCGGCGGCGGGCTGCGCGGGAGCCGCGGGGGCGGCCCTGGCGGCGGCGGGGGCCGGGGCGGGCGCGGCGGGCTTCGCGGGGGTGGTCGGGGC
>NZ_JBHVGV010000003.1:0-199770 GCF_042800555.1 Streptomyces sp. NPDC057617
CCCTTTCCACGAGTCGGACACGGAGCCGCTGCCCCGGCCGGCCGCCGCCGAGCGCGCAAAGCCCCCCACGGCCTTCGCGGCGCCTATTCGGCCGCCCGGGATTCCTGCCCGACGCGGTACAGCCTTTCGGCTCGGACCCGGTGGCCGCGATGCGTTTCAACTGTGGCTGAAACACCGTGGTAACGGCCTGTGATGGCATGCATACTCGGTGCGGGGGAAACGCTGGACGCAACAGGTGGGGGTGTCGATGCTGCGTATTCATTTTACCGGGAAGGACCTCGGCGGGGTCCGGATGGCCGCCGGTCCCGATCCGCTCTGGGAAACGATTCTCAGCTTTCATCGAATAAGGGATCGGCGGGGCCCACTTGTCTTCGGGGAATGGCGCGAGGAAACCCGCGCCCGGCTGAAAGGCGGGAAAGGCGAAACCGCTCTGCTCTCCGCGCTCGTTCCGCCGCGCGGCTATTTTCCGGATTTCCTGACACCGATGGAGGGGCGGCCCGGCATGGACACGGGCCTCGAAGCGGTACGCGCCACCCCGCCCGAGCGGGTCCGCGCCGAACTGGCGCTGTTGGCCGTCGAGCGGGCCCGGCCGTTACGAGGACAGCCGGCGGGCAAGCGGTCCATGGAGCCGCCGGCCGCGTGGGCGGACGGCGCGCCGCCGCTCCCCGCGCTCGTCGAGGCCCTCCGTACGTACCACCGCGCCGCGATCGAACCGTACTGGCCGCACATCCGGGCCAGGACCGAGGCGGACCGGGCGCTGCGCGGCCGGGCGCTGCTCGACGGCGGCGCCGACGAACTGCTGTCCACCCTGCCGCCGATGCTGCGCTGGCGCTCCCCGGTGCTGGAGGCCGACTATCCGGTCGACCGCGAACTGCGCCTGGACGGACGGGGACTGCTCCTCCAGCCGTCGTTCTTCTGCCGCGGCACCCCGGTCGTCCACCGGGACCCGACGCTGCCGCCGGTCCTGGTCTACCCGGTCACCCACGCCGACGCGCCCGCCGTCACGGACCGCTCGGGGCCCTCGCTGGGACGGCTCGTCGGGCACACCCGGTCCGCGGTCCTGCGGGCCATCGAACACGGCTCGACCACCAGTGAACTGGCCCGCAGGACAGGGGTGTCGCTCGCCTCGGCCAGTCAGCACGCCTGTGTGCTGCGCGAGGCGGGTCTCGTCGTGACGCTGCGCCACGGCAACGCCGTGCTGCACACGCTCACCCCGCTGGGCGCCGCCCTGCTGAGGGGCGGCGCCACTATGGACGGGTTCTACGCGCGGAACGGCCCGGTGACCTCGTAGGTGATGCCGCCCGACGAACTGCCGCTGGTGCCCCGCTGGCTGGAGAAGTAGAGGCGCTTGCCGTCGGGGGAGAAGGCCGGTCCGGTGATCTCGGAGCCGGACTGGCCACCGATCCGCAGGAACGGCGCCACCACGTCGTCCGGGGTGATGACACAGATCTCCATGTTCCCGCCGTCCTCGGCGACGAAGAGATCGCCGGACGAGGAACCGGTGACATTGTCGACCCCGGTCAGCGGCGCGGAACCGGACACCAGCGAGTCGTCGTAGGCCAGCTCGATGGTCCCCGCGGCGACGTTGTACTGCCAGACCCGGTTGTCGCCCTTGGTCGTGAACCAGCAGGTGTTGTCCGCGTAGTAGCAGCCCTCGCCGCCGTTGAAGCGCTTCGCGCCGGACACCTGGTTGCGGGTGGCCGTGGAGGCGCCGCTCGGGTCCGGGACCGTCGCCCAGCTCACCGGGCCGCTGGTGGCCGAACCGGCGACCAGCACCTCCAGCCTGCCTGCCGACAGATCGCCCCAGGTGGTGGGCGTGAAGCGGTAGAAGCAGCCGTCGGTGGTGTCCTCGGTGAGGTAGATGGTCCTGCGGACCGGGTCGGCCGCCGCCGCCTCGTGCTTGAAGCGGCCGAGGGCCTCCCGCCGTACCGCCGCCTTCGCGCCCCACGGGTCGGTCTCGTACACGTACCCGCGGTCCACCTCCTCGCAGGAGAGCCAGGTGTTCCAGGGCGTCTTGCCGCCCGCGCAGTTCTGGCGGGTGCCGGAGAGGATGCGGTACGCGGCGGTGATCGCGCCGGTCGAGGAGAAGCGGACCGCGCTCGCGCCGCCCGAGGGGTCGATCTCCGAGTTGGAGACATAGATCCAGCCGGTGCCGTCGGCGTAACAGGCGCCGCCGTCCGGGGCGCTGTGCCAGGTGTACGAGGTGCCGGGCACCTGCTGTCCGGACCGGGCGATGACCCGGCTGGTGAATCCGGCGGGCAGGCGGATGTTGTTGGCGTCCGCCGTGCCGAGTGCTCCATAGGGGCCCGCTCCCGGCTGGGCCGGGGCGGCGAAGGCCGCGCCGCGCCACAAGGTGCCGCCGAGGGCGGCGGCCGAGGTGCCGATGACCGCTCCGCGCAGGAAACTGCGACGTTCCACTGGTCGCTCCATGGGGGTGTGGGGACCGCCCCGCGGCGCCGGCCGACGGCGCGGGGTCGCACGGCGTAGCAGCCTAGGGGCCCTGCGTGGCCGGTGGTTGAACGCGTGGTGAGACGGAGCCGTCCGCCCCGCCCCCTGCCGCCCGCCGCCGTTTGTTTCCGCCCGTGTTTCCGCCCGGTGTCGCTTCCGTTGACGAACACCCGTGCCGCCTCTACCTTCCGAACAGCGCTCTCGAAAGTTTCTGTGAACTTTCCGAAATCACGTGAGAGAGGGACGATCGTGAGGAAACGTAGCATCTTATCAAGAGCAGTATCCCGGGCCGGATCCGGAGCGACGGGATCCGGAGCGGGCGGATCCGCAGCAGCGGGATCCGGAGCGGCCGCATCCGGAAGGGCGGTGTCCCGGGCCGCGTCGGTGATCTCCGTACTGGCCGCGACCGCCGTCGCCCTGGTCGGACTCGCCGCCCCCGCGCAGGCCGCGGAACCGGTTCTGCGCGACCTCGCCTCGGCGAAGGGCATCTACTACGGGACCGCCGTCACCGGTTCCAAGCTGAGCGGTACGTACGGATCCGTCACCGGCGCCCAGTTCGACTCGATCACCCCCGCCAACGAGATGAAGTGGGGCTCCGTCGAACCGACGCGGGGCACCTTCAACTGGGCGGGCGCCGACCGGGTGGTGGACTTCGCCGAGGCCAACGGCCAGCAGGTGCGCGGCCACACCCTGGTCTGGCACAGCCAGATGCCCAACTGGCTGGCCAACGGCAACTTCAGCAACACCGAACTGCGTACGATCATGACCGACCACGTCACCACCGAGGTCACCCGCTACCGGGGCCGAATCCACCACTGGGACGTCGTCAACGAGCCGCTCAACGAAGACGGCACCATGCGGACCAGCAAGTTCTACAACCAGCTCGGCGAGTCCTACATCGCCGACGCCTTCCGGGCCGCCCGCGCCGCCGACCCCGCCGCCAAGCTCTACATCAACGACTACAACACCGACGGCACGGGCCCCAAGAGCAACGGCATGTACTCCCTGGTCCAGCGGCTCAAGGCGCAGGGCGTGCCGATCGACGGCGTCGGCTTCCAGGGCCATCTCATCCTCGGCCAGGTGCCGTCCACCCTCCAGGCCAATCTCCAGCGCTTCGCCGACCTCGGGGTGGAGGTGGCGATCACCGAGCTGGACATCCGGATCGCGCTGCCCGCCTCCGACGCCGAACTCGCCCAGCAGAAGGCCGAGTACAAGGCCGTCACCAACGCCTGCCTGGCCGTGGCGCGCTGCGAGGGCGTGACCGTGTGGGGCTTCACCGACTCGGACTCCTGGATCCCGGACGTCTTCCCCGGCGAGGGCGCGGCCACTCCGTACGACGAGTCCTTCAGGCCCAAGCCGGCGTACTACGGGATCGCGGAGGCGCTCGGCTGGACCGATGACGGCGGCGGCCCCGGTGACCCGGGCGATCCGGGCGATCCCGGGCCCACCACCGGGTGTGCGGTGAGCTATGCCGTCCAGAGCCAGTGGAACACCGGCTTCACCGCCAATGTGACGGTCAGGAACACCGGCTCCACCGCGCTCAACGGCTGGACGCTGCGCTGGACCTGGCCCTCCGGCCAGAGCGTGACCCAGGCCTGGAACGCGACCGTCACCCAGTCCGGCGCGCAGGCCACCGCCGTGAACGCCGCCCACAACGCGGCGATCCCGGCCGGCGGTTCCGCGAGCTTCGGGTTCAACGGCGCCTGGAGCGGCGGCAATACCGCGCCGGGCGCCTTCACCCTGAACGGGGCGGCCTGCGCTACGTCGTAGCCGCGTGCGCTACGTCGTAGCCCGAGCCCGCCCGTGGCGCGGCGGGGACCGGCCCTTGCCCGGGTGCTGTTGCCCGCCGCGCCCGCACGCGTACCTCATAGGTCTGGACGGCGGCCTCGTCGTCGTCCAGACAGCGGCCCGTCAGCAGGTCGAAACGCTGTTTGAGCAGCGGGGACGCGACAAAGGTCCGGCCCTCGTGGGTGCCGATCAGACCCCGGGACAGGACATGCGCGCCCGAGAACGGATCGCGGTTGCCGATCGCGTACGGGCGTCCCGACCGGTCCAGGAACACCGCGGCCTGGCGCCCGTCGGGCAGCAGTGCGGCGACTCCGCGGCCGGGGGTGAGGGCCGACAGCGCGCAGACGGTGAACCACTGGTCGTCGAGCCGGAGTTCCAGGGCGGCGCAGGTGTCGGTGGCGGAGGTGGCGGTGCTGGTGCTGGTGCTGGTGCTGGTGGTACCGGTGCCGGTGGCGGTGCTGGTGTCCGTCTCCGTGTTCGGCAGATCGGTGGTCGTGTACGGCAGGCTCGCGGGCCCGCTCGCGGTCCGGCTCATCGCGCGCTCACCGGTTCCAGAGTGAGGACCGTCAGATCCGGCTTGACCTGCTCGCGCTCCGGTACGAACTTCACGGACGGGTCCGGCACATCCGGCGCGTTGACGAAGGAGACGAACCGCCGCAGCCGGTCCGGGTCGTTGACGGTCTCCGCCCACTCGTCGCGGTACCCCGCCACATGCGCGTCCATCAGCCGCTCCAGCTCCGCGCACAGCCCCAGCGAGTCATGGACCACCACGTCCCGCACATGGTCCAGGCCCCCCGCGATCCGCTCCAGCCAGGCCGAAGTCCGCTCCAGCCGGTCCGCCGTACGGATGTAGAACATCAGGAACCGGTCGATCAGCCGCACCAGACCGTCGTCCGTCAGATCCTGCGCGAGCAGGTCCGCGTGGCGCGGATCGGTGCCGCCGTTGCCGCCGACGTACAGGTTCCAGCCGTTCGCCGTGGCGATCACCCCGAAGTCCTTGCCGCGCGCCTCCGCGCACTCCCGCGCGCACCCCGACACCGCCGACTTGAGCTTGTGCGGTGAGCGCAGGCCCCGATAGCGCAGCTCCAGGGCGATGGCCATCCGTACCGAGTCCTGGACGCCGTACCGGCACCAGGTCTGCCCCACACAGGACTTGACCGTCCGCAGCGACTTCCCGTACGCGTGCCCCGACTCGAATCCGGCGTCGACCAGCCGTGCCCAGATGCCCGGGAGCTGGTCCACGCGGGCGCCGAACAGATCGATCCGCTGACCGCCGGTGATCTTGGTGTAGAGGCCGAAGTCCCTGGCCACCTCGCCGATCACAATCAGTTTCTCCGGGGTGATCTCCCCGCCGGGGATCCGGGGCACGACCGAGTACGACCCATTGCGCTGGATGTTTGCCAGGAAATGATCGTTGGTGTCCTGAAGCGCGGCCTGTTCGCCGTCCAGCACATAGCCGCTCACCCCCAGCTCGGGCGCGAGCGAGGCAAGGACCGAGGCGACGGTCGGCTTGCAGATCTCACAGCCGTCCCCGCCGCGCGCCCCTTCCGCGCCGTGCGAGTCGAGCAGCTCGGCGTACGAGGTGACGCGCAGGGTGCGGACGATTTCGTACAACTCGCTGCGGGTGTACGGGAAGCAGCCGCACAGCCCCTTGGCGCCCGGGGCCGAGGGGAGGAGCCGGCCGATGACCTTGACGCAACTGCCGCAGCCCGTCCCGGCCTTGGTGCACCGTTTGACCTCCGCGAGATTCGAACAGGCGCTGATCGCGCCCTTGGTGACGTTGTGGCAGCTGCAGATCACCGCGCTGTCCGGCAGCGCCTCCGGGCCGAGCGCCGCCGGTGCCCCGGCGCCCGCGGGCAGCACCAGCCGCTCGGGAGGCACAGGCGGCACGGAGCCAGTGAGCGGACGGAGTGTGCCGTACGCGTCGGCGTCGCCGACCAGGATCCCGCCGAGCAGGGTGCCGTCCGGGTCCATCACCAGCCGCTTGTACACCCCGGAGCGGGAATCCGCGTATACGACATCCAGCGAACCGGCCGCCGCGCCCCGCGCATCGCCGAACGATGCCACATCCACCCCGAGCAGCTTCAGCCTGGCCGACTGATCGGCACCGGTGAAGGCGGGCCCGGACTCCCCGGTCTCTCCCGTCTCGCCGGCCAGCACCCGGGCCACCGTCGAGGCCATCTCGTACCCGGGCGCCACCAGCCCGTACACCCGCCCGTCCGCCGCCAGCGCGCACTCGCCGATCGCGAAGACCGCCGGATCGGAGGTACGGCACTGCTCGTCGACCGCGATGCCGCCGCGCTCGCCGGTCCGCAGACCGGCCTCGCGGGCGAGCTGGTCCCTGGGCCGTACGCCCGCCGAGAAGACCACCAGATCGGTGGCGACGACCGAACCGTCCGACAGCGCCATCCCGCTGACCGCGCCGTTCGCGTCCGTCAGTACTTCCTGGGTGCCCACGCCCGTGTGGACGGCCAGCCCCATGGACTCGATGGTGCGCAGCAGGGCCGCGCCACCGCCGTCGTCGAGCTGGACGGGCATCAGCCGCGGCGCGAACTCCACGATGTGCGTGTCGAGCCCGAGCCCCTGGAGCGCGCCCGCCGCCTCAAGCCCGAGCAGCCCGCCGCCGACGACCGCGCCGGTGCGGGCGCCCCGCGCGTACTCCTCGATGGCGAGCAGGTCCTCGATGGTGCGGTAGACGAAACAGCCGGTGGCGTCCTTGCCGGGCACGGGCGGTACGAAGGGGTACGAGCCGGTGGCGAGGACGAGGGTGTCGTATGCGAGGGTGCGCCCGGACCGCGAGGTGACCGTGCGTGCGGCGCGGTCGATGGCCACGGCCGGGTCGTCGAGCAGCAGCTCGATACCGTGGCGCGCCATGAAGTCCGGCTCCACGAGGCTCAGTTCGTCGGGGGTACGACCGGAGAAGTACGAGGTCAGCCGGACCCGGTCGTAGGCGGGCCGGGGCTCCTCGCAGAGGACCACCACCCGGGCCGTGTCGGTCACGCCCCGCTCGGCGAGGGCTTCCAGGAAGCGCTGGGCGACCATGCCGTGGCCGACGACCACGATGGTGGGGGTGGAGGGGGGTGTGAGGGCGGCCGGGGGTGCGGGGGCCGCGTTTGGCATGGGCATGGGTGCAGGGGTGGGGGTGGAGGTGGGCGTCGGTGTGGGGCTGTGCGCGGGTACGGGCGCGGGGCGGGGCGCGGGCGCGGCCATCTCAGGAGCCTCCATCGGGGGTGAGCAGGTGGAGCGGCGCGGTGGCGGACGGCAGGGCCTCATCGGTCTCCCAGGCGCGGGCGAGGGCCCCGACGGCGCCGAGATCGCCGAGCAGTACCCCGCCGACGAGACGGTCGCCGCGTACGACGACTTTGCGGTGGGCGCGCCGGGTGGTGTCGGTGAGCTGGACGACATCGTCGCCGGGGCGGGGGGTGGTCTCACCGAAGACGGCGAGATCGAGGGCGGTGCTTGCACCGGGGGAGGGGGCTGTACCGAGGGGGGTGGCTGTGCCGCAGGCGGTGGCTGTGCCCGGGGCGGTGGCAGTGCCCGGGGTGTTGGCTGTTACGGAAGGTGTTCGCGCCGGGGTCAGGGTGAGGCGGGTAAGGGAGCGGGTGCCGGTGTAGTGGGCTCCGGCCGATGCTGATGCCGACGGCGCTGACGGTGACGCTGAGGCCGAGGCCAGTGACCGGGCCAGGGCGTCGGCCTGTTCGAGGGCCGGTCCCGCGAGGGCGTACACCCGGCCCGCGTGCTCCGCGCAGTCCCCGATGGCACGGATCCACGGATCGGAGGTCCGCAGCTCGTCATCGACGACGATGCCGTCGCGGATCAGCAGCCCGGCGCTCCGGGCCAGCCCGACGCGGGGCCGTACGCCACAGGCCAGGACGGTCAGATCGACATCGAGGGTCTGTCCGCCGGCCGGCCCGGAGGCCGATTCGTGGTCCGATTCGGGGGAAAATCCGGCCTCAGTTTCAGGGGCCGTTCCGGGGTCTGCTTCTGCGGCCAGGTGCAACGTCGTACGGCTGAAGGCGGGGGCCCCAGGTGGCGGTACGCGGACTCCTCGTACCCGGTACCCGGTCCGTACCTCCACACCCTGTTCCGTGAGGTGCGCCCGTACCAACGCACTCGCGGAGACGTCGAGCTGGCGCTCCATGAGCCGCTTGCCCCGGTGGAGGAGCACCACCTCCGCGCCCCGCCCGGCCAGCGCCGAGGCCACCGACACACCGAGCAGCCCGCCGCCGATCACGGCCGCGCGGGCCCCTGGACGTACGGCCGCAGCGATCGCCAGGCAGTCGTCCATCGTACGGAACGGGCGTACGGCGTCGGGCAGTCGGCCCGGATCCCGGCCCTCCGGCAGTCCGGGCAGCGGCGGGAGCACCGGGCGTGAGCCGGTCGCCAGGACCAGCGTGCCGTACCGGGTGATCTGTCCGTCGGCGCAGTGGACCGTCCGCGCGGCCCGGTCGATACGGACCACTCGCGCCCCGCGCCGTACCGGCGTGTGCGGCAGGGCGATCACCTCGGGTCCGTACCGTCCGGCGAGGACTTCGGCGAGCAGCACCCGGTTGTACGGGGCATGCTGCTCCTCGCCGAGCACGGTCACGTCCGCGCCGAGCTGCCGGGCGCGGGCCGCGAGGCGAGTGCCCGCGAGTCCGGCGCCGATCACCACGATGTCCGGGGTCGGGGTCATGGCAGGAAGCCTGCGCGGAGGCTGTTACCCGTTCGCATCCCCGCCGTTTCCCGCACGGAACGCTGACCTCAGCGCGGCGCTCGCGGGGCTGTGAGGGTCCCGGAGCTGTGGGCTTCCTGGGCCTGTGAGCTTCTTGAGCCGGGGGCCGAGCCCGCGAGGGGGCGCGAGTGATGGCGGCGGGGGCGGGCGGAGGTGGCGGAGGTGGGCGATGGGTGCGGGCGATGGCGGAGGCGGCGGGCGATGGGTGCGGGCGGTGGCGGAGGCGGCGGGCGATGGGTGCGGGCGGTGGCGGAGGCGGCGCGGATTCCGGCGGTCTATAGGGTCGCGATCATGCCTGACATATCGCTGACCACGCTCGTTCTGCTCTGTCTCGCCGCCGGCGCGGCCGGCTGGATCGACGCTGTTGTGGGCGGGGGCGGGCTGCTGCTCCTGCCGGCCTTGCTGCTCGGCCTCCCGCACCTCCCCGCCGCGCAGATCCTCGGCACCAACAAGGCGGTCGCGATCGTCGGCACCTCGGGCGCGGCAGTGACGTATCTGCGGAAGGCTCCGGTCGACGCGAGGACGGCGGTACGGATCGGGCTCGCGGCCCTCGCCGGCTCGATGACCGGAGCCTTCTTCGCGGCCGGGATCAGCAGTGAGGTGCTGCGGCCGGTGATCATGGTGGTGCTGCTGGGGGTGGCGGCCTTCGTGCTGCTGCGGCCGTCCTTCGGCCGGGTACGGCCCGGCGGCCCGGTCACCCGGGCGCGTACCGTCCTGGCGATCGTGCTGGTCGGGGGCGGGATCGGTTTCTACGACGGGCTGTTCGGACCCGGCACCGGAACGTTTCTGGTGCTGGCCCTCACCGCCGTACTCCACCTCGATCTGGTCACCGCCTCCGCCACGGCGAAGATCGTGAACGTCTGCACCAACGGCGGGGCGCTGGCGATGTTCGCCTACCAGGGCACGGTGATGTGGAAGTTCGCCGCGCTGCTGGCGGTGTTCAATCTGGCGGGCGGGATGGCCGGGGCGCGGATGGCACTGAAGAGGGGGAGCGAGTTTGTGCGGGGGGTGCTGCTGGTGGTGGTGTTCTCACTGGTCGCAAAGCTGGCATTCGACCAGTGGAGCGGGTGAGGGGGCGGGGTGTTGGGGCGGAGCTGCTGGGAGTGCGGGGCTTGTGGGGGGCCGGGCCGCGGGGGCGAAGCGGTGGGGCAGGTCGGCTATTTCACGCCGGTGAGGTGCGCGGATGCCACGGTGTTGCTCTTGTAACCGGTCGTCTTCGAGGAGCCGCCCCCGCAGGTGATCACCCGTAGCTCCGGGCGGCCGGCGGATTCGTACACCTTGCGCTTGGGGAAGTCGGCGTTCTCGTACACCTCCAGGCCGTCGACCGAGAAGACGGCGGTACGTCCGTCCGCGCGCGTCACTTCTATTCGGTGGCCCTTCCGGAGGGCGCCCAGCTTGTGGAAGACGGCGGGGCCGCGCGCGCTGTCGGCATGGCCGGCGATGACCGCGGTGCCCTTGGCGCCGGGGGAGGGGCCGTCCTTGTACCAGCCCGCGACATTGCGGATGCCGGGCGGCGGTACGTCCATGCTGCCGTCACGTCCCAGACCCACCCCGAGGAGCGGGGCGTCGACCTCGATCTCGGGTATCCGGAGCGCGACGGGGGCGGCGGACGAGAGCGGGGCGGTGGCGGGTGTGACGAGGCGAGCGGCGTCGGAGTCGCGGTGGCCGGGGCTGGAGCCGGGGCCGGGATCCGTTCCACGGTTGCTTGAGCGGGTGTCGGTGTCGCCGTGGCTGGAGCCGGTGTTGCCGAAGGCCTTCGAGGAGGACGGCACGGGCGGGGTGACCGGCTTGACCGGCTTGGAGCCGTTTCCCATCAGCCAGACGCCGATACAGAGGGCCACGGCTATGGTCCAGCCCGAGCTGCCCCGGTGCCTGCTGCAGTAATAGCCGTAACCCTGCTGGTGGTTGTAGCCGTATTTGCTGTCGTAGTCGTAGTCGCAGGTGTTGTTGCAGCGACGGCGGCCGCTGCCGTAGAAGCTCATGAATCCAATCCTCCGGACAAGGGGCCCCGAGGGATGAGGAAGATCTCGGGGGAGCGCGGTTCATCGTCCTCTCAGAGATAAAGGGCCCCACGGTGCGTACGCCTGCTGATGGGCGATCAGAAGCACCGGTCCGGCTCGGCGCATCGCGCGGGCGGGTTGGCGTTGTCGCAGGTCACGGCTACTGACAACGGGTTACCGGGGCCGGTTGGGCACTGCGTGCCGAACGGGTGACGGGCGGGTGCGGGTGTGTGGGCGAGCGCGGGGTGGCTTCAGGCGGATGAGTCCTGCGGGGGTACGTGGGGACTCGGCGGCGGTCGGATGCGGTCAGATGTGGTCAGATACGGTCCCACTTCACGCCCTCGTACACCTCCGTCACCGTCTTCAGCAGCTCCGCGTCCCCCGGGAAGACCGTTTCGTCGATCCTGCCGACCGGGGCGATCCCCCGCGAGTTGGTGACAAAGGCCGTCCGGAACAGCGGGAGGTCCGCCAGGGTGACCGCGCGCCGGACCGAGGGAATCCCGGCGGCCGGAAGGCGCGGTTCCAGCAGGGCCATGGTGGTGCCGGTCAGGGCGGGCGCATCCGGCCAAACCAGCGAAGTGCCGTCCCAGAAAGCGACATTCGCGATCGCGCCCTCCGACACCACCCCGCCGGGACCCGTGAGCAGCGCGTCGGTGAAACCGGCGCGCCGGGCGACCCGGCCGTAGTGGGTCTGGGCGAAGCCGCCGAGATGTTTGATGTGCGGGACCGGGCGCTGGTACGGAACGGACATCATGCTCCGCGGCCGGCGGTCCAGCACTGCCGGCGGCCGTACCGTCACCATCAGGCTCGTGCCACCCGTACCGGTCGGCCCGCCCGGCCCGGGCACGCCGTTCGTCTCGTCCCGCCAGTGGACATAGACGCGGGCCGAGGCGTCCCGTACCCCGTCGAGCGCGTGCCGGAGCGCCGCCCGTACCCGCTCGCCGTCCAGACCGGTGCCGAACAGTTCGCGGGTCGCGGCGTCGAGCCGGGCGAGATGGAGGTCCATGCCACGCGTCCGGCCGTCCCTGATCTGGAGGGCGGTGAAGTGCCCGTAGGTGTCCAGCGCGCGAAGGCGCAGGCCGGCCTCGGTGGCGGGGCGGCCGTCGACCTCGATCAGCAGGTCGGGGGTGGTGCTCGGCGTGGTGCCGGGTGCGGGGTCGGGCGTGGGGGCCGATGCGGTCGTCGTCATGCTCATCACCGTACGACGCCCTGCCGCTCGGCCGACTTGACCTCAACTTTGGTTGATGTTCGACCCTCTCCATATGGACACCACGGACACCACCACGGACACCACCACGGACACCGCGACGGACACCACCACCGACGTCACCACAGAGGTCACGACAGACGTCACGGTCACGACAGACGTCACGACACCGGAATCAACGACTTCACCGCGCTCCGAGACTTCACCGGATCCTGGGACTTCGCCGTACCTCGGGACTTCGCCGAGCCGCGAACCTCTGAGGCTGGCCGTCATTCTGGGCAGCAATCGCCAGGGCCGCTTCGGACCTGTTGTCTCCCGCTGGTTCGTCGGCCGGGCCGCCGAACGCACCGACTTCACCACCGAACTGGTCGATCTGGCCGATACGGATCTGCCGACCGCCCTCTCCTCCCGCCCCGGCCCCGCCGTCAGGGCCGAACTCGCCAAGGTCACCGAGCGACTGGCCGCCGCCGACGCCTTTGTGGTGGTCACCCCCGAGTACAACCACTCCTTTCCCGCCTCCCTCAAAGCGCTGATCGACTGGCACTACGGCGAATGGCAGGCCAAGCCCGTCGGCTTCGTCTCGTACGGCGGGATCTCGGGCGGGCTGCGAGCGGTCGAGCAGTTGCGCCAGGTCTTCGCCGAACTGCACGCCGTCACGGTCCGGGACACCGTCTCCTTCCATATGGCGGGCGCGCACTTCGACGACCAGGGGCGGCACAAGGACCCTGCCCAGGCCGACGCGGCGGCCAAGGCGATGCTCGACCAGCTCGGCTGGTGGGGGCTGGCGCTGCGGGACGCCAAGTCGGTCCGGCCGTACGGCGCTTGAGTAGGCCGCCGGGACCGCAGGACGGAGCGGGGGCCGGGCCGGGCTCGAAGGGCTGGTACGGCAGCGCACGGCTGGTGGCGGGCGCGCGGCTCGTGGCGGCCGGGCGGCGGTGCGGCCGGGGTGCGTACGGTGCTGTACTACCGCGCGGCGGGGACATGCGGCCGGGACATGTGGCGGGGACATGCGGTGGGGACACCACGACCCGCCGCGCGTCCCGCCCGTACCGTCGTACCGCCACCGCCCGCCAAGCGCCTCGAAGGAGCCCGCCCGTGACCCCTGCCGAGTATCTGACCGTGCTGACCACGATCGACAGCGCCACCAAGGCCCAGGAGATCGCCCGGGGAGTGATCGGGGCCCGCCTCGCCGCGTGCGCGCAGATCTCCGGGCCGGTCATCTCCGTGTACCGGTGGGAGGGCGTGGTCGAGACCGCCGAGGAGTGGCAGATCCTCTTCAAGACCACCGGCTCCCGCTACGAGGCCCTGGAGGCGCATCTCAAGGTCGTCCACGATTACGACACACCGGAGATCATCGCCACGCCGGTGGTGCGCGGCAGCGCGGACTATCTGACCTGGGTCACCGAGGAGACCGTCGCACGATGAGAGCGGGCAGCGAGAGCCCGAGGCCGGGAAGCGAGAGCGAGGAGCCGGGGTGCGAGAGCGAGGAGCCGGGGCCGGGGTCAGGGCCGGGTCAGGGATCGAGGGCGGAGCCTGGGCCTGGGGCGGGGGCGGGGGCGGAGTCAGCGGGGGAGGGTGAGCTGCCCTTCTTCGTGTACGGCACGCTCCGGCCGGGCGAGCCCAACCACGACCTGTGTCTGTGCGGCCGCACCTCCCGCGAGGTACCGGCCCGCCTGGAGGGAGCCGTGCTGTACGACGGCCCCGGCTACCCGTACGCGGTCGAGGCCCCGGGCGCGGTCCTGGGCGACCTGATCACCGCCGGGCCCGGCGCGTACGCCGAACTCCTCGCCGTACTCGACGAGCTGGAGGAGTGCGTCGCCCCCGGCCACCCGCGCAATCTGTACGAACGCGTGGCCCGGGAGGTCCGGCCGGCCGACGGCACCCCGGTCCGGGCCTGGGTGTACTTCGCGGCGGCCCGGGTCGCCCGCGAACTACGGGCGCGGGGGCGGCTGATCGGGAGCGGCGACTGGCTCGCCCATGTCACCCCGTACGCCCCCACTCACCGGGACCGCCGGGGTCGGCCGTCCGGTCCGCCCGCTCCACCCGGACCGCGCACACCTTGAACTCCGGCATGCGCGAGGCCGGGTCGAGCGCCGGGTTGGTGAGCGTGTTCGCCCGTCCCTCGCCCGGCCAGTGGAACGGCATGAACACCGTGTCCGGCCTGATCCCCTCCGTGATCCGCGCGGGCGCCACCGCCCGGCCGCGCCGTGAGGTCACCGCGAGCAGGTCGCCCTCCTCCGCCCCCAGCCGCGCCGCGAGCCGGGGATGCAGCTCCACGAACGGCCCGGGCGCGGCGGCGTTCAGCTCGTCCACCCGTCGGGTCTGCGCCCCGGACTGATACTGCGCCACCACACGTCCGGTCGTCAGCACCACCGGATACGCCTCGTCGGTCTCCTCCGCCGGCGGCCGGTGCATCACGGGTACGAACCGTGCCCGCCCGTCCTCGGTGGCGAACCGTTCGAGAAAGAGCCGGGGCGTACCGGGGTGCGGACCGGTGTCGGCACCCGCACCGGTACCGGTACCGGTGCCTGCGCCTTCGCCCGGATCCGCTCCGGCGGCCGGACCCGCCCCCGCCCCCGGGCCCGGGATCTCCGGCGACGGGCACGGCCAGAACACCCCGTCCTCCTCCGCTATCCGCCGGTAGGTGATGCCCGAGTAGTCGGCAGGACCGCCCGCCGACGCGTGGCGCAGCTCCTGGAACACCTCCTCCGGGTCCGCCGGGAACCCCTTCTCATGGCCCAGCAGACCTGCCAGCCCCCGCAGCACCTCCAGATCGCTCCGTACCCCCGCCGGTGGCGCCACCGCCCGGCGCCGCAGCAGCACCCTGCCCTCCAGGCTGGTCGTCGTGCCCGTCTCCTCCGCCCACTGGGCCACCGGCAGCACAACATCCGCGAGCGCCGCCGTCTCCGAGAGCACCACATCCGCCACGGCCAGGAAGTCCAGCGAGCGCAGCCGCCCCTCGATGTGGGCCGCGCGGGGCGCGGAGACCACCGGGTTCGACCCCATCAGCAGCAGCGACCTCACCTCCGTACCGAGCGCGTCGAGCAGTTCGTACGCGCTGCGCCCCGGGCCCGGGAGTGTCTCGGGAGCCACGCCCCACACCCGCGCCACATGCGCCCGCGCCACCGGATCGTCCAGCTTCCGGTAGCCGGGCAACTGGTCGGCCTTCTGGCCGTGTTCGCGTCCGCCCTGTCCATTGCCCTGGCCGGTGAGCGAGCCGAAACCGGACAGCGGCCGGCCCGCCCGCCCCGTCGCGAGACAGAGATTGATCCACGCGCCCACCGTGTCCGTGCCCTTGGCCTGCTGCTCGGGCCCGCGCGCGGTGAGGACCATCCCCGACGGCGCGTCGCAGAACAGCGCCACGGCGTCCCGCAGTTCGGGCACCCCGACGCCGGTGATCCGCTCCACCAGCTCCGGCCAGTGCGCCATCGCCCCGGCCCGCGCCTCCTCCCAGCCGGTCGTACGCTCCCGGATGAACTCCTCGTCCGTACGCCCCTGCGCCACCACCAGATGCAGCAGCCCCAGCGCGAGCGCCAGATCCGTGCCGGGCCGGGGCGCGAGATGGAGATCCGCCTGCTCGGCAGTCTTCGTACGGCGCGGATCCACCACGATCAGCCTGCCCCCGCGCTCCCGCAGCTCCGTCAGATACCGCAGCGCGGGCGGCATGGTCTCCGCGAGATTCGAACCGACGAGGATCACGCACCCCGTGCGCGGAATGTCCGCCAGCGGAAACGGCAGCCCACGGTCGAGACCGAACGCCCGCTGATGCGCGGCGGCGGCCGACGACATACAGAACCGCCCGTTGTAGTCGATCTGCGACGTTCCGAGCACGACCCGCGCGAACTTCCCGAGCGCGTACGCCTTCTCATTGGTGAGCCCGCCGCCCCCGAACACCCCGACCGAGTCCGCCCCATGGGCCGCTCTCGTACGGTCCAGCCCGTCCGCGACGGCCCGCAGCGCCTCGTCCCAGCCGGCCGGTTCGAGCCTGCCGGTGGCAGGACGCCTGATCAGCGGCTCGGTCAGCCGTACCCGGGAGGAGAGCACCGCGGTCGCCGTACGGCCCTTTCCGCAGAGCGCTCCCCGGTTCACGGGAAAGTCCGGGCGCTCCACCACCTCCAGTCCGCCGTTCATCACCTCCGCTCCATCCGGGCCCGCCACTTCGGTGGGCCGCAGATTCATCCCGCACTGGAGCGCGCAGTACGGGCAGTGGGTCGGGACGGTCGCAGGCACGGGAGACGGCAGGGAAACCGGCACGGGACCTGGGACGGCGCTGGCGTCGGGCATGGGCCCAGCGTGCGGCGGCGGTGTTACGTGAATGCCCGCACCCGGTTACACGGCCGGTACGCCCACCTCAGCCCCGCCCCGTCGCCGCCGTGAGGCCGCCCCTCGCCCCGGGCTCCCCGTGACCCGGCGGGGCGGTCAGCGGGCGTCGACCGTGGTGAGTGCCTCCGTCACTCCCGTCTCGACCGGCCCGAGGAAAGTGGGATCAGGCCGCAGCACCGCCTCGGCCGCCGCCTTGCCCGCCGCGAACACCTCCCGTATCCCGCCGTAGTACCAGGTCACGTCCCGCCGTTCGCTGACCCCGACCCCGTACGACTCGACCCCCGCCGACCGGCAGAGCGCCACCGCCCGCCGGACATGGAAGCCCTGTGTCACCAGCACCGCGCGCTCGACCCCGAATATCTTCCTGGCCCGTACGCACGAGTCCCAGGTGTCAAAGCCGGCGTAATCGCTGACTATTCGGTCGTCCGGCACGCCCTGACCGACGAGATAGGTCCGCATCGCGTCCGGCTCGTCGTACTCCTTGCGGCTGTTGTCCCCGGTGACCAGTACGACCTTCACCTTGCCCGTGCGGTACAGCTCCGCCGCCGCGTCGAGGCGGTGCGCGAGATACGGCGTCGGCCGGCCGGACCGCAGCCCGGCGCCGAAGACCACGGCGACATCCCCGGCCGGGACATCGGCGACCGTACGCACCCGGCTGTCCGCGACCGCGTGCATCCAGGTCACCGGCATCAGCCCCAGCACACATCCGAGCATCACCGCCTGCACGGCGCGCCGCCGCCCGCGCCGGCTACTCGGCAGTCTCGGCCACCATGGCCCGGCCGGCAGCTCCGTCAACCGCAGCAGCCGCGCCGACATGCGCAGCCTCAGCACGCGCAGGCGAGGCGCACGCGGCCCCGGCACCTGCGGGCGTGGCAGCTTCGGCAGTGGCATGGTCGGTCCCCCTGATCGGATCGTGCTCTTTCTTTTCTCTCCCCTCTTGCCGTAACGATCGGCGACGCCGATCAGTTCGCGGAAATGTCCGGTGTCCAGGCAGCCAGCAGCAGTGACTCGGCCGCCGCCGACGCGTACACCGCCGCCGCCAGCCAGGCCAGGGCGAACTTCTCAGGATCGGCGGGCAGCAGCCGCCCCAGGACATCGTGGCGCCGGTCCGCCGCCGCCTCCGCCAGGGCCCGTACCCGCTCCGCGCCGGTAGTGAGGCCCACCGCCCGCAGCCTGCGCGGCAGTTCCCCGTCCGCCGAGACGGCGGTCACCGCCCGGCCTCCCGCCACCGCGCGGTCCACCGTTCCGCGCAACAGCTCCAGTTCGATCGGAAGCGCGGGCGGCGCGGCGGCCATCGGCAGGGTTGGGGGCGTGGCGGGCTCCTGTGCCGGGGCCGGTACGGCGGGGAAGTGCGACCGGTTGAGCCGCCGCAGCCCCAGATCCGCCCGGACCGGCTCCCCGTCGTGGCCCGTCCAGGACGCCGCCAGCACCTGCACCCGGTCGGGCCGGTCCGGCACGAGCCGGGCGATCAGCCGCAGCGCCTGCCCGGGCCGTCCCGCGAACAGCCGGAGGTTCTCGGCGTACGGGAGTTCAGGCCGCTCGTCCGGCGCCGACAGCCGCAGTATCGGGCCGCCCGACACGACAAAGCCGGCGCCGGTGCACACCCCGTCCAGGAACAGCAGATCGCCGCCCGCCGCCCGGGCATCGGCGGGCTCGGCGAACCAGCGCAGCGCCGCCGCCAGTTGCCCGGCGGGCGCCCGCTCCCAGAGCGCGGCGAGCGGTGCCTCGTACCACCCCGCCCCCGTGGCCCGTACGGAACGGACCTGCGCGCCGCCACCGATCCGGCCGTCCGGTGAGACCGTCGGCGCCGTCAGGATCACCCCGCCGCCGTCCCCCAACTCCCGCAACGGAAGCGCGCACCCGCCCGGCACCGGCGTACCCGACGCCTGAAGCGCCCGCTCCGGTCCGCCGGGCGCGACATCCGAGACCGTACGGAGCGTGCCGTCCGGCACGACGGCGTACACCGTCGCCCCCGCGTACCCGGACGTGGTCACCACCGGCTCGGTGAACAGCCCGTACAACCGGAGCGGCCCCTCCGGCCGGTAACTCCTGCGCGCCGGGGAGAGAGCCTCGGCCGGCCGGCGCACCAGATCCAGCAGCTCCGCCAGCTCCGCGGAGAGCGCCGGCAGCCGGAACGCCGGGTCGTCCGAGCGCGCCTCGGCCAACTGCCCCGCGATCCGGACCGCGGTCGCGGCGGGACGGTACAGCCCGGCCAGCCGCGCCGAGTGCGCGGCATGCAGCAGCTCCGCGCGATGCACGGCACCGGAACCGGCGACACCCGCGACAAGAACGGCCGTCACGGCAGCCCGCAGAGCGTCGAGCGCGGTGGACTGGACGGGCGTGAGGACGGGCTCGCCGGGAGCCTCGGGCGCGACCGTCCCAAGAGCCGTGGCCTGGGGAGCGGCGGCCCGGTCCTTCGGCACGTCCTCGTCAGCCGCTTCTTCCGCCTCTGCCTTACCCGCTGAGACTTCTTCCACCGCGAGGGGAGCGCTGGAGAGAACGGCCGCGCGGTGCAGACAGGCCGGAGCCAGCAGACAACTGCACACCGCGTCGTCCGCGCCGGCCACAATCCCGGCCGTGACCTTGAGCGTCACCGCTGTGTCGTCCGCGACCCGTACCAGCACACCGTCCGGATGCGCCTCCACCGGCCAGTCGGCGGCCTTGGCCACCGCTCCGTCCACTCGCTTGCGCAGCCGCGCGGGCAGCAGATCGAGCGCGGCGGCGGCCACCTCGGCGGTCACCGGCGGCAGTACCGCCGTGGCATCGGTCATCGGTGCGCACCTCCCACGCGTTCGCCGACCCAGCGGGCCAGCTCCAAGGGGCTCAGCGCCGCGACCGGCATCCCCGCCCCCACCAACTGGCCCGCCACACCGGCCGAATAGCGCGGCCGTCCCTCGTCGTCCAACGAGGCGCAGCCCAGCACATGACACCCGGCGTCGACCAGCGCCCGTACCTCCGAGAGCAGCGGGGAGACCGGACCGCCCTCCTCGAAGTCGCTGATCAGCACCACCAGCGTGCGGGACGGTACGGTCACCAGGCCCCGGGCGTGGCGCAGCCCGCGCGCGATGTTCGTACCGCCGCCGACCCGGACCTCAAGCAGCAGGCCCAGCGGATCGTCCACCTGGTCCGTGAGGTCGAGCACCTCGGTCGAGAACGCCACGAAGTGCGTACTCACCGCGGGCACTCCGGCCAGTACGGAGGCGGTGAGCGCGGCCCAGATCGTCGAGGCCTCCATCGACCCCGACACATCGACGACCAGGACCAGCCGCCAGTCGGCCGCCTTGCGGGCGCGCGTACGGAACACGGGCCGCTCGGGCAGAACCGTCACCGAGCCGGTGTCCGGGTCGCGGCGGGCGGTCGCCAGATTCGCGCGCAGCGTACGGGCGAGATCCAGCGGGCCGCCGGGGCGGCGGGTGGGGCGCGGATGGGAGAGCCCGGTGAGCGCGGGGCGCATCCGGTTGGCCAGCGCCTCGGTCAGCTCGGCCACCAGCCGGGCCACCAGGGGCCGCAGTCGGGCGAGCTGATGCTCGGGGAGCCCGCCGGCGTACGAGAGGACCGTACGCAGCAGCTCCACGGACGGCCGCGCCGAGGCCGGGTCCAGCTCCAGGGCGGCGTCGATCCGGCCCGCGTCGGCGGCAGCGGCGAGCACCTCCTCGCGCACGCCGGGCCCGAACAGCGCGGTCAGCTCCTCGGACCAGGCCCGGACATCGGGATACGACGGCCCGTCCCCGCCCCTGGACCCGCCGGTGTCCCGCTCCTCGCCCCGCGATCCCTCGCCGTGTCCGTATCCGTACAGTTCGTCCAGCGCCCCGGCCAGCCGGGCCGCCCGGCCGCCCAGCCCCCGCCCTCGCCCGAGCAGCAGCCGCCACCGCTCGCCGGGGGCGAGACCCTCGGGTATGGCACGGTCCTTGGTAACGGGTACGGCCGCCTGTCCGGCCCCGGTTTGCACGCCTCCGGGCGAGGCGATGGCCGCGACCGGCCTTACGGCCTTGTCATGAGCGCTGTTCGCGGCCCCGGCGGGTGGCGTGTGCGAGGTGTCGGGCGGCTGCGCCAAGCCCCGTACCGCCAGGGCCTCCCGGCCCGCCAGATCCGCCGAGGCGAGCAGGGCCAGGGCCGCCGGGTCGGCCAGGGAGGCGGGGAGCGCGCCGGCGGCGAGGCCGGTGCGGTCCTCGACCATGGTGAGCAGACGGGACCGGGCGGCGGGGGAGAGGGTGTCGAAACCCGCGCGCAGAGCGGGCAGCCGGTCCAGGAACGGCCGGTCAGGAAGGGCCTCGATCCGCTCCAGCAGCGGGTCCAGCGCGGGGCCCGTCTCCAGCAGCGGGCCCGCCGCCAGCAGGGCACCGCTCAGGAAACCGGCCAGGTCGGCGCGGACCTCGGGCGTCGTCGCGCCGTCCACACGGGACGCCAGCCGGGTGCCGAACTCCCCAGCGTGCCGGTGCCCCAGCAACACCCGCGCCGCTCCGGCCGCGCCTCGGATCAGGGCGGTTCCCTCCGCGTCGAGCCGGGCCAGCGCGTCAGCCAGCCGCAGGCCCCCGCCGAGCGCCGAGGAGGCCCTGTCCGCCAGCGAGACCAGCGCCCGCGCGTCCGCGGGGTCCGTGGAACCGGCCAGCCCGTCCAGCGCGCGGACCCCGGCCGCGGCCAGCTCCTCGTACGCCGCGTCGAGCGTGGCCCGCTCCCACTCCGGGGGCAGCCCCGGCAGATGTCCTGAGCCGATCCGGTCCAACAGGGCCAGGCCCGCGAGCAGTTCGGGCAGGGTGCCGGTGGCGGGCAGCAGACCGGCGGCCTCGGCGAGCCGTTCGGCGGCGAGCGCGGGCAGTCCGCAGCGCGCCGCCTCCTCCAGTCCCGTGAGCACCTCGGCTGCCGTGGGTCCGCCGGCCCGGCGCTCCGTCGCCCACCGCCGACGGAGCACCCCGGCCGCCGCCTGATCGAGCGTCACCCCGTGGACGCCCGCCACATCGAGCATCGCCGCCGTCGACGGAGACCAGGCCACGGCCCACCGCGTGGACAGCGCAGCGGCGTCGCCCACGCCCGCCACATCGGTCTCCTCGCCGTACGGCACACGGCAGACCGCCAGCCTGCGCAGACACAGCTCCCGCCGCCGGTCCAGATCGCCGCGGTGCGCGTCGAGGCGCAGCTCCCGCCGCTCAGGAGCGGCGGGTGTGGGCAGCGACAGCGCGCCGAGCAGGGCCTCGACGGCCGGTCCGAGCCCCGAGCGGGGCGTGCCGGGCGCGAGCCGGCCCTGCCGCGTTCCGACCAGGACCTTCTCCATCGCGGCGGCCACGACCCGGCCCCGCCCGAACAGCTGCCCCTGGGTGAGCACGGTCTGCGCCGCCTCCGTCAGCTCCCCGCGCCCTGCCGCGGGCAGCCCGCGCAGCGCCGCCAGATCCCTGGCGACCCGTACGACCTCCCGGGCATCGGCCGGGCCGCTCGGATGCCCCTCGTCCCGTACCGCCGCGCAGATCCGTACCGCGGTCGCGGTCAGCAGCTCGTCCAGCAGCACCGGATCGCCCGCGGCGCGATAGACCCCCCGCTGCCACTCGGGGTCCTTGATCCCGGCCGGATACCCCGACCGCTCGTCCAGCAGCGCGTACGAATACGGCACCAGCGAGGTGACCACCTCCTCACCGGCCGTATCCGACTTGGACCTGCGGCCGTTCCGGCTCACCACGTGCGGTTCGGCCGCGGCCGGGCTGTCCGCGGCTTCGTCAGAAGCCGCCTCCGGCAGCAGCGCGGGCGCGTGGAACGCGCCGATCAGCGCCGCCGCGCGCCGGCCCCTGTGCGTGGCCAGCGCGCGACGCATGTTCGCCTCGCGGCGCAGGTCGTACGGGTCGACCGCGCCCGCGTCGGTCCGCAGCGCCCAGCCGACCAGCAGCGCGGCACGGCGCAGGGCCTCCGGGCCCGAGCCGGGTGCGGCCGACTCGACCAGGCGGTCCCACAGATCGTCCCCGGGCCGTCCGCCGGCCCGGGCCCGCAGCGCGGCGGCGAGCGTCCCGCCCGTCGAGCCCTCCCGTTCCCGCGCTTCCGGCCCCGGCGGCGCGGACGCCTCCTCCCGGGCCGCCAGCGGCAGATCGAACGGTACGACCTCCACCCCGGCGTCCCGCGCCCAGCGGATCGCCGCCAGCTCCGGCGAGAACTCCGCGAACGGCAGGAACACCAGCCCGCCCGACGCGTCCCCCGGGCTGCCCGCCAGAGCGACCGGCGGCACCGTCTCCGGGGCGGCGAGATGCGGCAGCCAGGGCGCGAACTCCTCCGGCAGCTCGATGAACAGCACCTCCGGCGCCGCCTCCGCCAGCATCGCCGGTACGGCCGCGGCCAGCGCCGGGGAGTGATGCCGTACCCCGATCAGATACGGCTCCCGGCACCCCGCGAGCCCGGCCAGCGCCCCCTCGACCGCCCCCTCGCCCGGCGTTCCCGCGAGGCCTCCGGCGTCCGGGGCGACTATCGCGTCCGGCGTATCCGGGGCATCCGGCGCGGCGACAGCACCCGCCGCGTCGGGGGCCGCCACGGCCACCCGCTCATCCCAGCTCATGGCGCAGCTCCCACAGTGTCCGCCAGAGCGGAGCGCCCGCCTCCGCCCGGCGGCGCACCGGACCGTCCCAGTAGCCCAACAGCCGCGCGTGGTCTGCCGGATCGTCCTTGCGCACCGTGCCGAGCAGATGGCCGGGCAGCGTACGGACGACATCCCGCCCGTCGCTGAGATATGCCGCGCCCAGCGCCATCGAGGTGGCCACATGGACCGCCTCCGCCGTCGACATCACCGTCGAGGGGCGCTCGATCTCCCAGCCCTCCGCGCTCCGGCCCGTCCGCAGATCCCGGAACGCGGTGACCAACGCCTGGAGCACCGTGTCGTCGACCGAGAACACGGCCCCGCCGCGTGCCAGCGCCGCCGTCGCCTGGCCGCGCACCAGCGCGGTCTCCGCGTCGATGTCGTCGATCGGCCCGACCGTCTCGAAGTTGAACCGCCGCTTCAGGGCGGCGGACATCTCGGAGACACCCTTGTCCCTGAGGTTGGCGGTCGCGATCAGGGTGAAGCCGGGCACGGCGTGCATCGTGCCGTCACCGCCCTCCGGGCCCTCGACTCCCGCCAGTTCGGGTACGGACATCCGGCGCTCGGAGAGGAGCGAGACGAGCGAGTCCTGCACCTCGGGCAGACAGCGGGTGATCTCCTCGATCCGCGCGACCGCCCCGCGGGTCATGGCCGTGAGCACCGGGGAGGGCACCAGGGCCTCCCGGCTGGGCCCCTTGGCGAGGAGCATCGCGTAGTTCCAGCCGTACCGGAGCTGGTCCTCCGTGGTGCCCGCGGTGCCCTGCACGGTGAGCGTGCTCGTACCGCACACCGCCGCCGACAGCAGCTCCGAGAGCATCGACTTTGCGGTGCCCGGCTCACCGACGAGCAGCAGCCCGCGCTCGCCCGCCAGCGTCACCACACACCGCTCCACCAGGGCGCGGTCCCCCACGAACTTACGCGATATCACCAGCTCCTCACCGCCCGGCGCCCGCAGCGGCCCGCCGTCGGTGCCACAGACGAAGAGCACCACCGCGCGCGGTGTGAGCCGCCAGCTCGGCGGGCGGGGGCCACGGTCGTACGACTCCAGGAACGCAAGCTCTGCCGCGTACCGGTCCTCCGGCAGCTCAAGCTGCCGCCCGGGCCGCGCCGCCGCCCCCGCCCCGGCTTCCGTCACATCCATCGCATCCGTCGACGAATCCTGATCCGCTGCCATATCCGCTGTCCCCGTTCCTGTCTTCGTCGTCATCGCCTGCTCCCTCGGCCGCCGCGGCCCTGGAACTCCTCGAACCCCGGCGCATCGCCCTCCACGATTCGCTGCCACGCGGCCTCGTACAGCCCGGGCACCGGCCGGTCCGGCACCACGAAGCCCGGCCGGTCCCAGGGCACCAGCTCCGTCTTCCAGTTCTCCGACGGCAGCCGCGGTGTCCGCTGCTCCAGCCAGCCGCCGGGCAGGAAGAGCGTCCGCCCGGCCCGTGCCCGCTTGGCCTCCACCACCAGGTTGGTGGCGGCCAGTTCGGCCCGGGCCTTCTTCAGCCGGGCCGGCTTCCACCCCGTCCACGCGGCCTGGTGACGGTCGGTCGGGTCGGGCAGCGCGAGCAGCATCAGATAGAGCGCCGCCGCGTCCTCCGACAACTCGAACCGCTTCGCCGCCTCAACCACCAGTTCCGGAACGCTGAGGTTGGGGTTCTGCGGCGCTCCCGGCGGGCCGTCCGCCGACACCAGCTTCATGAACTCCTCGCTCAGCAGCGCCCGCAGCGCCTCCAGCGCCGGAGCCGGGCCCGCGGTCGCCACCAGCAGCTTCAGATCCGGATGGTCCGGACCCCACTCGCCGGCCTCGTTCGCGCCGGCCGCCGGCAGCAGGGCCGAGGGCCGTACCCAGACTGAGTCCCAGTCCCGCCCGTACCGCGTCGGTGTCAGCACCAGCACCGACGACAGCTCGACGATCTCCTTCTCGTCGCCACCGCGTTTCGGCGCCAGTCCGTACGCCTCGCGCAGCCGCGGTGACACGGCTTCGTACGCGGAGTCCCGGTCGACCCGCAGGTCGAGCAGCAGACCGGGATCGGCCAGCCGCTCCCGCAGCATCCGCACCGTCAACGGCAGGACCGCGCGCAGCGGGTCGCCGTACGGCAGCCGGTACGCGAGCCAGCGCAGCGAGCCGACCATCGAGTCGAGCAAGGACCCGGTCAGCGCCAGGCGCGGATCCGCCGTCTCCAGCGAGCCGTCGACCATGCGCTGTTCGGTACGGCCCGTGAGCTGTGGCTGCCACTCGGGGTTGAGCGTGTCGTTCACGGTGGTGCCGGCGCCCTGCTCGGTCACCATCTGCCGGACCAGCCAGGGCGGGGTGGGCCGACGCTTGCCCCGCGCCGCCGTCCAGGCGCCCACCAGCGGCTCCATCGCGAAGCCCGTGGTCCACAGATCCGCCACCCCATCCGGCTCGGCGGGCAGCAGCAGGGCGGTGAACGCCCGCCGCTCCTCGACACTCAGCGAGCTCAGCGTGCCGGCCGCCACCTGCGCCTCCGCGCTCTTCGCGCCCAGCGGCTCCAGATACTCCGCGGGCAGCACATCCCGGTCCGGGGAGTAGTCCAGACCGGGGGAGCCGAGGTGGAACAGGGCTCCGGCTGCCGGGGTGATCCCGACCCGCTCCGCGAAGTCCACCGCCCGCTCCGGCCGGTACGGCAGCGGCCCGCGCTCCCGTACCAGCTCCACCAGCCGCCGTACCGCCGGTGCCCGCACCGGGTCGTCCGCCGCGCCCAGCACCTCGGACTCGGTGATCAGGGTCCCGTCCCAGCCGCCGAACACCCCGGCCGGGTCGTACTCGACGCACTGCCAGTCCGCGTCATCGTCCTCCACCGCCAGTTGGCCGAGGATCAGCAGCCGCCGGGCCCCCGCGTGCCGCACCTCGCCAATGAATGTGGCCTCGGCGGAGCCGGGAATCCGCAGCTCCAGCAGGCGCAGCCGCCCACGCGGGTCGATCAGGAGCGCCCCACCGTCGCTGTCACTCTTACCGTCGGGCGTCCGCACCGCCAGCGCCGAGTCCAGGAACTCCAGGAGCGCGGCCCGGTGCTGATCGGAGGTGACGGGGGAGGCGGCGCGCAGCGCGAGCGCCGCCATGCCAGGCCCGCACACGCTTATCCAGGTCCCGCTCGCGTCCCGGAGAGCGAGGGGCCCCGGAACCGCGTCCGCCGCCAGCATGCGCGGCAGGACCCGGATCTGTTCGAGGACCATCGCGCTCTGCTTCGACGGCTGGTGGTAGTAGTAATACCGATGCCTCGGAAGGGTGAAGCCATGGAACGCCTTGCCCAGAACGCCGTCGAAGGCGTGCCGGACCTTCGCTTCCGCTGACGGGTCCGAGCCCTGCCGGGCCTCCGCGGCCCGTTCGGCGAGGGTGCCGATCCGCCGGGCGTGCCGGGCCGCCTCGGCCAGCACTCCGGCGACACCCGCCACCAGACGCGTGTGAGTGATCTCCGGCAGCAGCTCGCGCACGGCCGCCTCCGCGGTCTTCCCCGCGGCGACAGCGGCCAGCAGCTTCCGGGCGTCCTCCTCGGTCACCGCGCGCAGCGCGGCCGAACCCCGCTCGTCGCGCGGCCGCAGCGCGTGCCAGTAGGCCAGCGGCGCCACCAGGGGAGTGCCCTCCGCGTACACGCCACCGTGGCTGCCTTCCTCCACCTGCGCCAGGTGGAGGCCCTCCGCGTCGTGCAGGGCGACCGAGGCCGTGAATCCGCGCGTCTCGCGCGGGTGCAGCGCGGCCCCGCCGGGCAGCCGCAGCGGCGGTACGGGAAGACCGGAGCTGAAGTGCTCCATCCGCGCCCCCGGCGGCACCGGCACGGCCGGGCTGCGGCTGCCGTCCACCGAACAGGCCGTGAGTGTCCGCTCCTTGGGGTCGTACGTCACCCACCAGCCGAGCAGCCCGTCCTTGGTGCCGAACGGCGAGCCTTCCAGGCCCGGTTGTACGGGAAGGAGCCGGCAGGCCCGCTCCAGCAGCCGTACTCCGCTGCCGGCCGGAACCGAATCCAGGGCCGAGTCGAAGAAGGCGGGCACCGAGATCCGGCCCCTGCGGGCCGACTCCGGGTCGTACTCCCACCACTGGTTCTCGTGCAGCACCCAGAGGGAGATGCCGTCGGAGGCGACCTGGCGGCGCTCCCCGGCGAACGACGTGTCCCCCGCGTACACCGGCCGGCCGCCGTAGCACCGGCCACCGTCCGGCAGTTCGAGCGACGGTGTCTGGGCGTCGGTCCAGTGGTCGTGCAGCTCGCCCGCGGGCTTGAACACCTCGCCGGGACGGCCCGACCACAGGGCACGCCGCTCGTCGCCCTGGCCGTTGGCGATCAGCCACTGGCCGCCCGCGTACCGGACCGTCGTCGTGTCCCAGGTCTGGGTCGGTTTCACCGGCAGGGGCAGGGTCCGCTGGTCGGTCACGGCGGTGGGCCCGACCGCCGCGACCTGGGTGTCGACCCGGACGAGCAGGGACGGCCAGGCGTCCCGCACCCGGTACCACTTCTCGTTGCGGTTGTAACGCTGCCCCGACGCTGCCCGGTTGACCTTCCCGAGCCCCGGCAGCGCCTCTTCCAGCGCGGGCCAGCCCAGCTCGTCGAGCAGGCCCGCCCGCAGCGTCCTCGCCAGGGCGGGAGCGGGCGAGACCGCCGTGATCCTGGCCACCGCCTCGGGCGCTGTGGCCAGCACGGACGGTGCGGAGAACCGGGCCAGCCGCTCCAGCAGCCTGTCCATCCCGGGCAGTCCGAGGGGCCTCGACAGATCGTCGGCCCGCTCCTCCAGCCAGCCCGCGAGCGCGCCGCGCAGAGCGGGGTGTTCGAGGACCTGGCCGAGCTGTTCGGCGGCGTCGCCGCCGTCGGCGAGCCTCTCCACGCCCATACGGACCAGCCGGGTGAACCGGGGGTCGGCGGTCAGCGCGGCCAGATCCCTGCGCCCCTCCTGCTCGTCGCCGAGCCAGTCGTCCAGCTCCAGGCCCCGGCTCGCCTCGGGCGGATCGGCGACCGGCACTCCCCAGGCCAGACAGGCGTCGAGCAGATCCAGATCGGCCGTGACGCGCCAGCCGTAGCCGCCGAGCAGCCGTACGGATGTGCCGTCGGCCACCAGCCGGACCACCAGCCGCTCCACCAGGGCCAGTTCGGCGGCGAGCCGCTTGGAGGAACCCCAGCCGCGCTGCCGGTGCCTGGCCCACGACGACAGCCACTCGGCCGCCGGAACCGTCCCGTCCACCAGCAGCTCGACCGCCCCGCACCGGTCCAGCAGGGCCAGCCAGGAGGCGTCGAACTGCTCCGGATGGTCTCCGCCCGCGGCCGGAAACAGCGCGAGCAGCCGCTCCCGCACCGCCCGGTCGTCCGCCGCGATGGCGCTCAGGGCGGGCAGCGCCGACTTCCAGAAGCTCGCCGCCGCGCGGTTCATCGGCCCGGTGTGGATGATCTCCGCGAGCAGCGCCTGCTCCTCGGCCGCCGCGTCCAAGCCCGCGCTCTTCGCGAGGCGCCGCAGATCCTCCAGCATGCCCGCGTACGGGGCGAGCCCGGCCGCGCACCGTTCCAGCGAGACGGCCTTGAACTGTCCGTACGCCTCCTCGGCCGACAGCCGTTCCGTCAGTCCCTTGGCGTGTTCGCGCAGGGACTTGCCGGTCAGCGCGCCGGCCCCGGCGAACTCCAGGAAGACCTCCCGCAGCCGGTCCTCATCCACCGCGAGCGCGTGCCGCTGCTCGGCCGCCCGCGCCTTGCCGAAGAACACGGACGCCTGTTGACGGGACTCGACCGCCAGGAAGAGCCGCGCCACCTGTTCGTAGTAGGTGGGCAGAAAATGCGGTACGGAACGGTCGAGGCGTTCGCCGATCTCGTCGAACCCCTCTTTCGCCAGGCCCGGTTTGGTGGTGACGAGCCGGGCGAGCCGCTCCATCTCCTTGACCACGGCGAGCGCGTGATGTCCGTTCTCCGGGTCGTGCACCAGCGCCCAGGCGGGGAAGCCCAGCGACTGCCGCTTGACCCGGCCGACCTCGACCGCCTCCGCCGCGCCGAACCCCAGATACTCCAGGGCGAGGTCCTCGGCCGCCCCGATCGCCCCGGGCACCAGCCGGACCACCGTCCGCTCGTCCAGGGCGGGATGGGCGTACGCGCGTGCCGTCAGCACATCGCCCTCGCCACCCCCGGACCCCGCGGTGCCCCCGGAACCTCCAGCACTCCCGCGACCCGCAGCGCCGCCGGCAGTCGTGGTGCTCCCAGCGCCACCGAGCGGCAGCACCGCGCCGGTCTCCAGCAGAGCCCTCTCCCGGGCCTTTACCGCCCGGGTCTCCCCGTCCCGTACTTCTGTGTCCGGCAGAGTGCCGTCCACCAGTCGACCGTTCACCGCGCCCCCTCCTCGTCGTTCTCGACCACACGGCCCGCGTACACCAGCGCGGCCATCCGCTCGCCCTCCGACCAGGCGACCGGCCCCACTTCGGCGAGCGGCAGCCGCCGCCCCGCCCCGTCACGCCACTCCAGCGAACCGGTCAGCGTCTCCCCGTCCGGATAGTCGTCCCCCACCCAGTACGCCGCCTCGACCTGCCGGCCCTCCTCCACCAGCGGGCAGACCGCATAACCGCCGCGCACCCGGTAACCGAGCGAGACCGCCCTGGTCGTGGCATGCCGGAGCTGCGCGAACTTTCCATCGGCGTACGCACGCCAGTCCTGCGCCGCCGCGCTCCCGGGCGCGTCCTCGGCCGGTGCCGGCCGCCGCCACACCTCGCGGAACAACTGCTCGGCGCCCTGCTCCACACCCAGCTCGGCCGCGAACTCCCGCAGCTCCCCCAGGTCTTCGAGCAGCACCGGATGAGGTATCAGCACCGTCTCCACCCCGGCCGGATCCAGCCGCACCGAGTCCCCGTCCAGATCGACGATCCCCAGCCCGCGCACCGGATCCGCATCCCGCAGAAAACCCGCCCGCGCCGAGTCCGCCGAGCCGTCCCCGGCCACCGGCGCCACCACCAGATCCCGCAGCGCCGACTGCCATGCGGAGTCCGGCCACACCCGCGCCAGCAGCGCCACCGGCACCGGCAGCGAACGCACCAGCCAGGTGTCGACCTGCTCCCGGCACTCCCGCTCATGCCGCTCCAGCCACTCGGCCAACTGCCGCAGCCGTACAACCTCGGTGTCGTCCTTGAGCTTCGACGGCACCTGTTTCAATATGCGGCCCGCGGCATTGCGACACAGCACCCGCGTGCCGTCCAGTGCGACGGCATACCCGCCCGACGTCTCGATCCAGCCCATGGCAGGACCCCTCCCCGACCTTCCGGTTCCGAACGGTCATCACAGTAGGTGACGGGTCTGACAACGCTCATCCGAAGCCTGTGAGGCTGTGGAAAACCTCCGTCACGGCTGCGCAACGGCCCGGCAACCGGGGCCCGGCAGGATCGCCCCATGACCACCCAGGACCGGCCCGCGAACGACATCGACGACCATGGATCCGCAGGTCCCAGCCTTGTCGTCGTCGCTCACGGCAGCCGCGATCCGCGCACCCCGGCGACCGTCACCACGCTCCTCGACCGGGTCCGCGAACTGCGCCCCGGTGTGGACGTACGCCTCGGCCATCTCGGCATCGACGAGCCCCTGCTCTCCGACGCCCTCGCCGGCTTGGGCACCGGCCGGGCCGTCCTCGTACCGCTGCTGCTGAGCCGTGGCACCCACATCAAGCGCGACCTGCCGGCCGCCGCAGCGTCCGCGCCCCGGCTCCGCACCCGGATCGCCGCGCCGCTCGGCCCGCATCCCCTGTTGGTAGAGGTGCTCTACGCGCGGTTGGCCGAAGCGGGCTGGCGAATGGACGCCACAAGTGAAAGCCGTGGTTCCGCCGGCGCTCCGGGTGCCGGTACCGGTAGGGGTTCTGGTGCCCGTACGAGACGAGGCGGCGCCGCGGTCGTCCTCGCCGCCGCCGGATCCCTCGACCCGGAATCCGCCGCGGACACCCGGCGTACGGCCGCGCTGCTCAGCGAGCGGCTCGGCGGTGTGCCGGTCGTTCCGGCGTACGCGTCCGCCGCCTCGCCGACCGTCCCCGAAGCCGTCCGCGCGCTCGCCGCCAGGGGCTACCACCGGACCGCGGTCGCCTCGTACTTCACTGCCCCCGGTCACTTCGCGACCCGCAGTGCCGCCGCCGCGCCCTGGATTGCTGCCGCCCCGCTGGGCGCGCATCCGGCGATGGCCCGGCTGCTGCTCCACCGTTACGACCAGGCGCGCGACGCCCCGTACGACACGCCCCACCGCCACCTGGCCTCCGCCTGAGCCCAGCCTTCGAAGGTCTCGAAGCTGGCTCGTCGGCCGCCTCAAACCCCGCACACCCGCCAATCCGCCACCTTCCACCACCTTCCTCACCAGTCCCGGGTAACCGCCCCGCCGCCCCTCGGACCCCCGTACGCCACCCGCTCCGGTTACCTTCGGTGCATGGCAGGCAGAGCGGGCACATCGGGCACCTATGACGGGGCGGCCACCGAACGCTGGGCACCCGAGCCCGACAAGCGTCCGGGCCGTACCGCCTTCCAGCGCGACCGCGCGCGCGTGCTGCACTCCGCCGCGCTGCGCCGGCTCGCGGGCAAGACTCAGGTGGTCACCCCCGGATCGCGCAGCCAGGAGTGGGACGCCAGCCCCCGGACCCGGCTGACCCACTCCCTGGAGTGCGCGCAGGTCGGCCGTGAGCTGGGCGCCGCTCTCGGCTGCGACCCGGATCTCGTCGAAGCGGCCTGTCTCGCTCATGACATGGGCCATCCGCCCTTCGGTCACAACGGTGAACAGGCCCTCAACGACTTCGCCGCGGACTGCGGCGGCTTCGAGGGCAACGCGCAGTCGCTGCGCCTGCTCACCCGGATCGAGCCCAAGCGGTTCGTCCGCTTCAAGGAGACGGGCGACCTGGTCAGCGTCGGCCTCAATCTCACCCGCGCCACCCTGGACGCCGCCACCAAGTACCCCTGGCCGCGCGGCGCCCACCCCACCCAGCCCGGCTCGCTGAAGTTCGGGGTGTACGAGGACGACCTGCCCGTCTTCGGCTGGGCCCGCAAGGACGCCCCGGCGGACCGTATCTGCTTCGAGGCGCAGGTCATGGACTGGTCCGACGATGTCGCGTACTCGGTCCACGACTTCGAGGACGGGCTGCACGCCGGCCATGTCGACCCCGCCGCGCTCTCCTCCGAGACGGAGCGGCACGGGATCTGGACGGTGGCGATCGGCCGGTATGTGGCACGGGACACCGATCCGGCGGAGCTGTCCGCCGCGCTCGACCGCCTTATGGACCAGGAGTGGTGGCCGCGCGGCTATGACGGCTCCGCCGTCGCGCAGTCCCGCCTCAAGGACGCTACCAGCCAGCTCATCGGCCGGTTCTGTCTGGCCGCCGAGGCCGCCACGCGCGAGGCGTACGGTACGGGGCCGCTCACCCGGTACGGCGCCGAGCTGGTCGTCCCGCGCGGGGCGCGCCTGGAGTGCGCGGTCCTCAAGGCCGTCGCCGACCGCTATGTCATGCAGCGCGCCGAGCAGGAGGCGCTCCGCGCCGACCAGCGGATCGTTCTGGCGGAGCTGGCCGAGGCGCTCACGGCCCGCGCTCCGGAGGGACTCGATCCGCAGTTCCGGGCACTGTTTGAATCGGCCGAGGGCGACCGGGCGCGCAAGCGGGTCATCGTCGACCAGATCGCGTCCCTCACGGACGCGTCGGCCCGCTCCCTGCACGCGGGACTCACCGGCCGCGCCTGACGGAACCGGCCCGCGCGCATCCCACGCGGCTCCCGCGCATCATGGACGGGTGACGCTCGTGGTCGGGCGACATGCGCCCCTCATGCCTCACCGCTCCAGGTCCGCGCCTGTACGAAGGTAGCCGGATCAAGCAGTGATATACGCCCGTGGAGCTCCCTCTTTCGCCATCACGCTCCGTGCGGGACGCTCGCAGATGGCGGCAGCGCGAAGAGGAGGCATCAAGTGGTCGACGCACATCAGACTTTTGTCATCGTCGGCGGTGGGCTGGCCGGGGCGAAAGCCGCGGAAACCCTTCGTTCGGAGGGTTTCACCGGCCGGGTGATCCTCATCGGCGACGAGCGCGACCACCCGTATGAACGTCCGCCGCTCTCCAAGGGGTATCTCACCGGCAAGGAGGGCAGGGACAGTGTCTTCGTGCACGAGCGCGCCTGGTACGCGCAGGCCGAGATCGAACTGCACCTCGGCCAGACCGTCACCTCCATCGACCGCGATCTGCGGTGCGCGCATCTCGGCGACGGCACCTCCGTGCGCTACGACAAACTGCTCCTGACCACCGGCGCCGAACCGCGCCGCCTCGACATCCCGGGCACCGATCTCGCCGGGGTCCACCATCTGCGCCGGCTCGCCCACGCGGACCGGCTGCGCCAGACACTGACCGCCCTCGGCCGGGACAACGGCCATCTCGTGATCGCCGGCGCGGGCTGGATCGGTCTGGAGGTCGCGGCCGCGGCGCGCGGTTACGGCGCCGAGGTCACCGTCGTCGAGACCGCGCCGACCCCGCTCCACCATGTCATCGGCCCCGAGCTGGGGCAGCTCTTCACCGAACTGCACCAGGAGCACGGCGTACGGTTCCACTTCGGCGTCCGGCTCACCGAGATCACCGGCCAGGACGGCATGGTCCTGTCCGCCCGTACCGACGACGGCGAGGAACACCCCGCCCACGATGTGCTCGCAGCCATCGGCGCCGCCCCGCGCACCGCGCTCGCCGAGGCCGCCGGACTCGAACTCGCCGACCGCGCCCTGGGCGGCGGTATCGCCGTGGACACCGCCCTGCGCACCTCCGACCCGGACATCTACGCGGCCGGTGATGTGGCCGCCTTCCCGGTCACCGGCTGGGGCGGCACGCTGTCCGTACCGCGCGTACGGGTCGAGCACTGGGCAAACGCCCTCAACGGCGGCCCCGCCGCCGCCCGTGCCATGCTCGGCCAGGACGTCAGCTACGACCGCGTCCCCTACTTCTTCTCCGACCAGTACGACCTCGGCCTGGAGTACTCGGGTTGGGCGCCGCCCGGCTCGTACGACCAGGTGGTGGTGCGCGGCGATGCCGGAAAGCGCGAGTTCATCGCCTTCTGGCTGAAGGACCGCAAGGTGCTCGCCGGGATGAACGTCAATGTCTGGGACGTCACCGAGGACATCCAGCGGCTGGTCCGCTCCGACGAGCCGCAGGACCCGGACGCCCTCGCCGACCCGGCCGTCCCGCTCGGATCTCTCGGTTCGCCCGGAGCCGGCACAGAGGGCCGCACCCGCCACGGCTGACCGGCGTCGGCCGCTCAGGTCCGCGCGCCCCCGTAGTATTCACGCGTGGCAGGCAGGATCAACGATGACGACGTAAAGGCGGTGCGGGACGCCGTCCCGATCGACGCCGTCGTGTCCGACTACCTCCAGCTACGCAGCGCGGGCGGCGGCAATCTCAAGGGGCTCTGCCCCTTCCACGACGAGAAGTCCCCCTCCTTCCAGGTCAGTCCGGGCAAGGGTCTCTTCCACTGCTTCGGCTGCCAGGAGGGCGGGGACACCATCGCCTTCGTCATGAAGATCGACCATCTCTCCTTCTCCGAGACGGTCGAGCGGCTCGCCGCGCGCGCGGGCATCACCCTCCGGTACGAGGAGGGCGGCTACAACCCGGCGAGCCAGCGCGGCGAGCGCACCCGGCTGGTCGAGGCGCACAAGATCGCCGCCCAGTTCTACGCGGAGCAGCTCGGCGGCCCGGAGGCCGAGATCGGCCGTACGTTCCTGGCGGAGCGCGGCTTCGACCAGGCGGCGGCCGAGCACTTCGGCGTCGGCTACAGCCCGGCCGGCTGGGACCATCTCACCCGCTATCTGCGCGGCCGGGGATTCACCGACAAGGAACTGCTGCTCTCGGGGCTCTCCCAGGACGGCCGCCGCGGCCCGATCGACCGCTTCCGCGGCCGGCTGATGTGGCCCATCCGCGATATCTCGGGCGAGGTGGTCGGCTTCGGCGCGCGCAAGCTCCGCGAGGACGACAACGGGCCGAAGTATCTGAACACCCCCGAGACCGCGATCTACAAGAAGTCCCAGGTGCTGTACGGCGTCGACCTGGCCAAGAAGGACATCGCCAAGTCCAGCCGGGCCGTGGTCGTCGAGGGCTACACCGATGTGATGGCCTGTCATCTCGCCGGTGTCACCACCGCCATCGCGACGTGCGGCACTGCCTTCGGCGGCGACCACATCAAGATCCTCCGGCGGCTGCTGATGGACAACGGCAGCGCCCGGGTGATCTTCACCTTCGACGGGGACGCGGCCGGCCAGAAGGCCGCGCTGCGCGCCTTCGAGGACGACCAGAAGTTCGCCGCCGAGACCTATATCGCCATCGCCCCGGACAATATGGACCCGTGCGAGCTGCGGCTCGCCAAGGGCGACGAAGCCGTACAGGACCTGGTCGAACCGCGCACGCCGCTCTTCGAGTTCGCGATCCGCCAGATCGTCTCGCGGTACGACCTGGAGACCCCGGCGGGGCGCGCGGCGGCACTCGACGAGGCCGCGCCGATCGTCGCGCGGATCAAGAACGGCGCCTCGCAGCACGAGGTCGCGGTCCAGCTCGCGGGCATCCTCGGCATCCTGGACACCCAGTTCGTGGTCACGCGCGTGGCCCGGGTCGCACGCTGGGCGCGCGACCGCGGGGGCAGGGGGCCGGCGCAGGGGCCCGGCGCGCGCTCCGGAGCGCAGCCGCCCGAGAACCGGCCGCAGCAGGGCGCGGCAGGAGCCGGCGCGTACGGGCCGGGGCCCGCAGGACCGGCCGTGTCCGGGCCAGCGCTCAATCTGCGCAGCCCCGCCCACCGCACCGAGCGCGAGCTGCTGAAGCTCGCGCTCCAGCGTCCCGAACTGGTCTCCCCGGCCTTCGACGCGTACGGGGAGGACGAGTTCACCGCCCCGCCGTACGCCGCCGTACGCCGTGCCATAGCGGAGGCCGGCGGCGCCGAGCAGGGGCTGGCGTCCGCGCCGGAGTATCTGGCCCGGGTCCGTGAGGCCGCGCCGAACGACTCGGTGCGCGCCATGGTCACCGAGCTGGCGGTCGAGGTGTTCCACGGCAAGACGATCGACGAGATCTACGCGGGGGACCAGCTCGTGCAGGTACGGCTGCGCGCCGTCGACCGGCGCGTCCGCGAGGTGACCGGCACGCTGACCCGGCTCGGCACGCATGCGGCGCCGGACCACCTCGCCGCCGTACAGAACGAACTGTGGGTGCTCCAGCAGTACGGCCAGTCGCTCCGCGCCCAGGGCGCCGCCGCACTCTAGTGCCCTCCCGGCGACGTTTGCCCGGCCGCTCGCCCCGTATCCCCGTACCGCCTCGTGATCCCCGTACCGCCGCGCGTCGGCCTTCCGGGCGCCTCACCGCCGACGTACCCATGCACTGACGCACCCCCGGCGCACCCCCCTCGTACACCCTTCGCCCCCCTTGCGCGCCCCCCTCGGTAACGGCACGGTTACGCCTGGGACGCAGAAAGTCACCGCACGCCCCTCGTGACAGCCATGTGTCGTACCCCACACTGGGGTGCGGTGCCTGAGTTCTTCCGGAGCGCGGCCGGCCTGCCGACGGTGGGCGCCTCACCCCCGCGGATCCGCTCATTGTGTACGGGACGGAGCAGGGCCCGGCCGCCTCCGTCCCGCTGCCGTACGCCCCCGAACCGGCAGCGATCACCTTGGAGGTCGCCCCCCGTGCAGACCCAGACCCCGACTCCCACCCTGACCGTGCCACCGGACCTGCCCATGAAGTCGCCGCAGAACGCGGCCCCGGACCTGGCTCCGGCCGAGTTCGCGGTGGGCGTTCCGCCCCAGAGCCGCGCGGCGCACCACCCGGAGACGGCCGAGGCAGCCGCCCCGGATCCGCTCAGCGAGGGTGAAGGCCCCCTCCACGAACGCGAAGAACGCGAAAGCTCCCTGAGAGACGACTCGTTCCGCGAGCGTGAACACCCTCTCCGCGAAGACCTCGTGGAACTGCCCGAGGAGAGCCCCCCGCCTCCGCCGCGTGGCAGCGCACGCGCCGACACCGGCGGTCCCTCCTCCGACCTCTTCCGCCAGTATCTGCGCGAGATCGGCCGCGTACCGCTGCTCACCGCCGTCGAGGAGGTGAACCTCGCCCGGCGCGTCGAGGCTGGTCTCTTCGCCGAGGAGAAGCTGAGCGGCGCCGCCGATCTGGACTCCCGGCTCGCCGTCGACCTCGACCGGCTCGTCGTCCTCGGCAGAATGGCCAAGCGCCGGCTGATCGAGGCGAATCTCCGGCTCGTCGTCTCCGTGGCCAAGCGCTATGTCGGCCGCGGCCTGACCATGCTCGATCTCGTCCAGGAGGGAAACCTGGGCCTGATCAGGGCGGTCGAGAAGTTCGACTACGCCCGCGGCTACAAGTTCTCGACGTACGCGACCTGGTGGATCCGGCAGGCCATGTCCCGGGCGCTGGCCGACCAGGCCCGTACGATCCGCGTCCCGGTCCATGTCGTCGAGCTGATCAACCGCGTGGTGCGGGTCCAGCGCAGAATGCTCCAGGAGCGCGGCTACGAACCGACCCCCGAAGAGGTCGCCGCCCAGCTCGACCTCACCCCCGAGCGGGTCAGCGAGGTGCTGCGGCTCGCCCAGGAGCCCGTATCCCTGCACGCCCCGGTGGGCGAGGAGGACGATGTCGCGCTCGGCGATCTGATCGAGGACGGCGATGCCGCGTCCCCGGTCGAGTCCGCGGCCTTCCTGCTGCTGCGCGAGCACCTTGAGGCGGTGCTCTCCACCCTCGGCGAACGCGAACGCAAGGTGGTCCAGTTGCGGTACGGACTCGCCGACGGGCGGCCCCGCACCCTGGAGGAGATCGGCAGGATCTTCGGCGTGACGCGCGAGCGGATACGGCAGATAGAGTCCAAGACCCTCAGCCGACTCCGCGACCACGCCTTCGCCGACCAGCTCCGCGGCTACCTGGACTGAACAGCCGAAAGACCCGGAACCCGAACCCGGAACCCGAAAGACCCGAAAGACCCGGAACCCGAAGCCTCGAAGGCCCAAAAGCCGGGCGCCGCGCCCGTACCCCCGTCAAAGGGCGGTACGGACGCGGCGTCCCGGATCCCGTGGCCGTGCCGCGCCTCAGTCGACCTCCGCCACCGCCTGCGCGAACTGCGCCGCGTACAGCCGCGCGTACGCCCCCTCCGCCGCCAGCAGCTCGTCATGCGTGCCCTGTTCGACGATCGAGCCGTTCTCCATCACCAGAATCACATCCGCGTCCCGGATCGTGGACAGCCGGTGCGCGATCACAAAGCTGGTCCTGCCGTGCGCCAGCCGCGCCATCGCCTTCTGGATCAGCACTTCGGTACGGGTGTCCACCGAGCTGGTCGCCTCGTCGAGCACCAGGATCACCGGGTCGGACAGGAACGCCCGTGCGATGGTGATCAGTTGCTTCTCGCCGGCGCTGACCCCCGAGCCCTCGTCGTCGATGACGGTGTCGTACCCCTCGGGGAGCGTACGGACGAACCGGTCGGCGTGGGCCGCCCGCGCCGCCTCCTCGATCTCCTCGCGGGTGACCTCGCGCGACGCGCCGTACGCGATGTTCTCCGCGATCGTGCCGCCGAAGAGCCAGGTGTCCTGGAGCACCATGCCTATCCCGGACCGCAGTTCGGCGCGCGACATCCTGGATATGTCCAGGCCGTCCAGGGTGATCCGGCCGCCGGTCACCTCGTAGAACCGCATCAGCAGATTCACCAGCGTGGTCTTGCCCGCACCGGTCGGGCCGACGATCGCGACCGTCTGGCCCGGCTCCACCGACAGCGACAGATCGTCGATCAGCGGCTTTTCCGGCTCGTACCGGAACGACAGGTGCTCGATCTCCACCCGTCCCCGCTGCTTGCGCAGCCGCTCGACGGACGGCGCGTCGGGCTCCTGCTCCACCGCGTCCAGCAGCTCGAAGATCCGCTCGGCGGAAGCGACCCCTGACTGCACCAGGTTGGCCATCGAGGCGACCTGGGTCAGCGGCATCGAGAACTGCCGCGAGTACTGGATGAACGCCTGCACATCACCGATCGACAGCGTGCCCGAGGCGACCCGCAGCCCGCCCACGACCGCGATCAGCACATAGTTGATGTTGGAGATGAAGAGCATCAGCGGCTGCATGATCCCGCTGTTGAACTGCGCCTTGAAGCCGGCTTCGTAGAGCTGGTCGTTCTGCTCGCGGAACAGCTCGGCCGACTCGTCCTGCCGCCCGAAGACCTTCACCAGCGCATGCCCGGTGTACATCTCCTCGATATGGGCGTTGAGCGTGCCGGTGACCTTCCACTGCTGCACGAACTGCGGCTGCGACCGCTTGCCGACCTTCGCCGCGACGAACACCGACAGCGGTACGGTCACCAGCGCGACCAGCGCCAGCAGCGGCGAGATCCAGAACATCATCACCAGCACACCGACGATCGTCAGCAGCGAGTTGATGAGCTGGCCCATGGTCTGCTGCATGGTCTGCGAGATGTTGTCGACATCGTTGGTGACGCGGCTGAGCACCTCGCCGCGCGGCTGCTGGTCGAAGTACGAGAGCGGCAGCCGCGACAGCTTCGCCTGGACGTCCTCGCGCATCCGGTACACGGTGTTGTTGATGATCCGGATGGAGAGCCGCGTCGACACCAGCATCAGCAGCCCGGCCGCCACATAGATCACCAGGACCACCAACAGCACCTCGCCCACGGCGCCGAAGTCGATGCCGTGGCCGGGGGTGAAGTCGACCCCCGAAAGCAGATCGGCCAGGCCGTCGTCGCCCTTCGCCCGCAGCCCGTCGATGGTCTGCGCCTTGGAGACGCCCTCCGGGGTCTGCCGGCCGATCACGCCCGCGAAGATCAGGTCGGTCGCCCGGCCGAGGATCTTCGGGCCTATCACCGACAGCGCCACGCTCAGCACGATCGTGCCGAACATCCACCAGAGGGTGACCCGCTCCCGGGTGAGCTGCCGCAGCAGCCGTTTTCCGGACTCCTTGAAGTCCATGGACCGCTGGGTCGGACCCGCGGCCATCATCATGCGTCCGCCAGGACCGCTCATCAGGCAGCCTCCGCCTCGGTCAACTGGGAGAGCACGATCTCCCGGTATGTCATGTTCTCCGCCATCAGTTCGTGATGGCGGCCCGACCCGACGACCCGGCCCTCGTCCAGGACCACGATCCGGTCGGCGTCACGGATCGTGGAGACCCGCTGGGCGACGATCAGTACGGTCGCCTCCGCGGTCTCCCGCGCCAGCGCCGCGCGCAGCGCCGCGTCCGTCGCGTAGTCCAGCGCCGAGAACGAGTCGTCGAAGAGATAGATCTCCGGCCGCTGCACCAGCGTCCGCGCGATCGCGAGGCGCTGCCGCTGGCCGCCGGAGACATTCGTACCGCCCTGCGCGATGGGGGCGTTCAGCCCGCCCTCCAGACCGGTGACAAACTCCCGCGCCTGCGCCACCTCCAGCGCGTGCCACAGCTCCTCGTCGGTCGCGTCGGGATGGCCGTACCGCAGATTCGTCGCGACCGTCCCGGAGAAGAGATACGGCTTCTGCGGCACCAGGCTCACGGTCTTCGCCAGCAGCACCGGATCGAGTTCCCGTACGTCCTGCCCGTCGACCAGCACCTGCCCGCCGGTCGCGTCGAACAGCCTTGGGATGAGTCCGAGGAGTGTCGACTTGCCGCTGCCCGTCGAGCCGATGACGGCGGTCGTCTCGCCGGGCCTGGCGATCAGGGACACGTCCCGCAGAACGGGCTCCTCGGCGCCGGGGAAGCGGAACTCCGCGTTCCGCACCTCCAGATGACCGTGCCGGCGCAGCTCCCGTACCGGGTTCTCCGGCGGTACGACGCTCGACCTGGTGTCCAGCACCTCCTCGATGCGCTCGGCGCACACCTCGGCGCGCGGCACCATCATGAACATGAAGGTGGCCATCATCACGGCCATCACGATCTGCATCAGATACGCGAGGAACGCGGTCAGCGCGCCGATCTCCATCCCGCCGCTGTCGATGCGGTGCGCGCCGAACCAGACGACGGCGATCGACGACAGGTTCACCACCGTCATCACGGTCGGGAACATCAGCGCCATCAGCCGGCCGGTGGCCAGGGCGACATCGGTCAGCCCGGTGTTGGCCTCGCGGAAACGATCCTGTTCGTACTCGTCGCGTACGAAGGCCCGGATCACGCGGTTGCCGGTGATCTGCTCGCGCAGCACCCGGTTCACGGTGTCGAGCCGGGTCTGCATCGTACGGAACAGCGGCCGCATCCTCTTGACGATGAGGCCGACGGAGACACCGAGCAGCGGGACCACGGCGAGCAGCACCACGGAGAGCGGCACGTCCTGGCCGAGCGCCATGATGATGCCGCCGACACACATGATGGGCGCGGACACCATCAGCGTGAACGACATCAGGACCAGCATCTGCACCTGCTGGACGTCGTTGGTGGTACGGGTGATCAGCGAGGGGGCACCGAAGTGACCCACCTCACGCGCGGAGAAGCTCTGTACGCGCCCGAAGATGGCGGCCCGTACGTCACGGCCGAGGGCGGCGGCGGTCCGCGCGCCGTAGTAGACGGCGCCGATGTTGCAGATCACCTGGACCACACTGACGGCGATCATGATGCCGCCGAACTTCAGGATGTATCCGGAGTCACCCTTCACCACACCGCTGTCGATGATGTCGGCGTTGAGGGTGGGCAGATAGAGGGTGGCGCAGGTCTGCAGCAGCTGGAGCGCCACCAGCAGGGCTATGGGTCTCTTGTACGGGGCGAGATGGGCTCGAAGAAGTCGTAGCAGCACGCGCAGTCTCTCGGGGTCGGCGGCGGGACGGGGGCCGCGAGATCGGGGGGCAGAGGTCAGCCCCCATCTTGCGGCACGTCCGCCACGGAGCCCCAAGGATTTATGTCCAAGGACGGGTCAAGACACAGAACGGCCTGCCGGGCGCACAAAACCCTTCGGCCTCGCGCACCCCCGCGCCCCGCCGGCTTTCCCCCGCCCCGCCCCCGCGACCCGCTGACTTTCCCCCCGCCCCCGCCCCCGCCCGCGCGAGTGCGGCCCACGCCGCGCGGGTCCGGCCCGCGCCTGTGCGACCCGCAGGGCTCCCGCCACCAGCGCCCGCGCGCCCCGTGGGCCCGGCCCGGGCTCAGGCGCCGAAGGCCGCCGGGTGGATCTGTTCGCGGGTGGCCACGTACTGCTGGCGTACCGCCGTACCGACCGCCGCGTCCTCGCCCGGCTCGAAGACCTGGGCCGCCGCGCCCTGCCAGAGCGGCGGGGTGTGCGGGGCGAGTGTGCCGTGCGCCACACCGAGCGCCCACGCCGCCTGCCGGGCCGCGCCGATCGCCGCGTAGTCGGCGGGCTGCGGTACGACGACCTGCGCCCCGAAGACCGCCGGGGCCAGCGCCTGTACGGCGGGAAGCTCGGCGGCGGCCCCCAGCAGGAACACCCGCCGCACCTCCACCCCGCGCCCGCGCAGTACGTCCATCGCGTCGGCGAGCGAGCACAGCATCCCCTCGAACGCCGCCCGCGCGAGATGCTCCGGCTTCATCGACTCGCGCCGCAGCCCGGTCAGCGTGCCCGCCGTGTGCGGGAGCTGCGGGGTCCGCTCGCCCTCCAGATACGGCAGGAACACCAGCCCCGACGAGCCCGGCGTCGACTTCAGCGCCAGCTCGGACAGTTCGGCGAGATCCTCGGTGCCCAGCAGCTCCGCCGTACCCCGCAGCGCCCTGACGGCGTTCAGCGTGTGCACGACCGGCAGATGCATCCCGGTCGCGTCCGCGAAGGACGTGATCAGCCCGGCCGGATCCGCGAGCGCCTCGTGGTGCACGGCCATCACCGAACCCGACGCCCCCAGCGACACCACCGCGTCCCCGACCGCCACACCCAGACCGAAGGCGGCGGCCATGGTCTCGCCGGTCCCGGCGGAGATCAGCAGCCCCTCGGGCGTGGTCCCCGCCGCGTCCGCCGGTCCGAGCACCTCGGGCAGCGCGGCCTGGTGCCCGAGCGCCAGCTCCACGAGATCCGTCCGGTACGAGCCCGTACGCGCCGACCAGTAGCCGGTCCCCGACGCCTCGCCCCGGTCCGTCGTCCGGCGCGCCGGGCGTCCGAGGAGCTGCCAGACCAGCCAGTCATGCGGCTGGAGCACCAGCGCGGTGCGCCGCGCCGCCTCCGGCTCGGTCCGCGCCATCCACCGCAGCTTGGCGACCACCTGCCCCGACTGCGGTACGGAACCGACCGCCTCGGCCCAGGCCTGCCGCCCGCCCAGCGCCTCGGCCAGATCCGCCGCGGCGACCTGCGCGCGCTTGTCGTTGCCGAGCAGCGCCGGCCGTACGAGATTGCCCTGCTGGTCCAGCGCCACCATGCCGTGCTGCTGCGCCGAGACGCCGATGGCCTGCACCCCTTCGAGCAGCCCGCCGGACGCGGCCTCGCCGAGGGAGAGCAGCCAGGCCTGCGGGTCGATCTCGGTGGCCTTCGGGTCGACCGGATGCTGCGCGTAACCCTGCCGCAGCACGGCACCCGTGTCCGCGTCGCAGACCACGACGCGTGTGAACCCGGACGAACTGTCCAACCCGGCGACTATTCCCATGAACCCGATTCTGCCGCACGCGCCACGCGTCGGACGCTGCCGGGACGGCGCGGGGTGTACGGCGCGGGGTGTACGAGGCGGGCGTACGGGGGCGGGGCCCGGCGGGCGAGCCGCCGGGCCCCGGTGGGACCGTCACGTGTTGGCGCGGGGGACGGTCAGGTGTTGCTCGTACCCCAGTCGTCCTGCCCGTTCTGGCTGCGCTGCCGCAGGGAGCGCACCCGCTGCGCGACGGAGTCCGGCACCCGGTCTCCCATGACGCCGCTCATCGAGTGGTACGCCTTGCCCGCGACCTCGCGTCCGGTCTGCGCGGCGGTTTCGGCGGCGTTGCGCACGGCCGGGTTCTGGGACACCTCGCGTACCGACTTCTTGAGCTGCTCGTAGCGCTCGCGCCCGGCGCGTGTGCCGAGCACATAACCGCAAGCCAGTCCCGCGATGAATGCGAGGCGGTACCGCATGGCTCCACCCTTCCTAGTGTCCGTCTGTGCCTTCCGCCTACCCCGTCGGGGCCCGGGATCACCCGAGCTGACCCGGGTCGATAGCGATTGGCGGAACACCCCCCTGCTTGCGCTAATGTATGTGTCGCAGCGGACGCGCGCCGCCCGGGGGGACCCCGGTAGGTACGTTCGGTGCACACGCAGCAATCCCCTGTAGCTCAATTGGCAGAGCAGCCGGCTGTTAACCGGCAGGTTACTGGTTCGAGTCCAGTCGGGGGAGCGCGATCCCCTGTAGCTCAATTGGCAGAGCATTCGGCTGTTAACCGGAGGGTTGCTGGTTCGAGTCCAGCCGGGGGAGCAGGAGAGCGGGAAGGGCCCTTCGGGGTCCTTTTTCGTCTGTTCTATAACTGTTCTACGACGTTCCCGGAACCGGGTGGGCCGCGCCGAAGTCCTCAAGGTCAGAGCGATGCCGACCATCCGAGGCAGGAGATCGTATGAGCGGCTATGCTGCGGCAGACGGCGCGCACAAATGTGCGCGACGCGCCGTTAGGGGCGGTAGCTCAGCCGGTTAGAGCAGCGGACTCATAATCCGTCGGCCGTGGGTTCGAGTCCCACCCGCCCCACCGGCACGCGTCGTCGGAAAAACGATCTGACCTGCGTGAACGTAACCATGGGGGCCGCCGGGTAAACCGTGGCCGCTCTCATTTCACCCTAAGACCAAGATCAAGTGGGCCAGCGGTGCCCCGCGTGTCGTGGCGGGGGTGAGGGGACCGCGAGGACCGCGCGCCCCCCGATTGGCGGCTTCCGGTCCTCGGTCTGTTCTTGTACGGGGATCTTGTACGCGGGGATCTTGTGCGTGGGATGCCGGACAGCCCGTCGGCGGCGGGAACCCGTTGGAACCTGGCGGTCATGGCTCTGGGGGGCCGGCGGACCCCGGCCTAGCGTGAGTGGCGCCGCGCCGTGCGGACGCGGTGTCCCATCACGCCCCAGGAAAGAGCCCACGCATGCAGTACCTCATGCCCATCGGCATCGGCGTCCTCTATGTGCTGCTGATGTCCCTCATCCGCGAACCGCACCGGCGGCGGTTCAACGCCGTCATGGTCGCCGGGGCCGGGGCCGCGTATCTGAGCGGTGGCGGTCTGGGCGGCTGGGAGTTCGCGTTCACCGCGCTCATGACATACGTCGCCTACCGCGGTCTGGACTCGTGGACCTTCATCGGCATCGGCTGGCTGCTGCACACCGCCTGGGACGTCGTCCACCACCTCAAGGGCAGCCCCTTGATTCCCTTCGCCCACGACTCGTCGCTGGGCTGTGCGATCTGCGACCCGGTCATCGCGCTGTGGTGTCTGCGAGGGGGCCCCGCGGCGGGTGCCGACATTAAGGGCTTCGGGAAGGCCTCGCGCGAGATGTTCGGCCGATTGGGTGGGAAACGGGGCGAATCGGTGGGTATGGGAGATCGGCGGGGCACGCATGGGGTGTTCGCATCACCTGACGTAGGAGTTTCATATGCGTATCCGTACAGCGCTCGCCGCCACCGCCCTCGCCGCCACCGCTCTGCTGGGTGGCGCCGGTTCGGCGCTGGCTTGCGAAGGTCATGACGCGACCGTCGCGGCGGGCGGCTTCCACAAGGAAGGCCACCGGGGTTTCTACGAGAATCTGGGCGGGCCCGCGGGCATCACCCATGCCGGCTCCGCGTCGCACAAGGGCGGCGGCTGGTTCGGCTTCCTGGACGCCTGATCTCCGTACCGCCGCTGATGCACCGCCCCCTGCGCCCCGGCGCAGGGGGCGGTGGCATGTCCGGGGGCCTCACGGCTCAACTCCGGTGAGAAATCACGGCATCGAGTGAATCCTGTGATCGGGTGCCCCATCCCTGTCCTACGCTGACGCGAACGCGGCCGAGCGTGCCGTACGGACATCCCGGGGAGCAGATGGAACCCGCCGTCATCGGGGCGCGTCTCGCGTCGAGTGTGGTGAGCCCGCTGATCAGGAAGCTGTTCCTGACCGACGGCCCCGGTGCCGGGCTGGTCGACAAGCCGATCCGGGTCTCCGGATTCGTATCGTTCCGGGGCGAGAAGCGGACGCTGTCGGACAAGGACCTGCACAAGATCTCGGAAGAACTGGTCAGGCGGGCCGCGCAGTCGACCGGTGTGGAAGAACTGCTGCCCAATTTCGAGAAGCGGGCCGTCGCCAATGCGGTGGCCGATTCCTTACGGGTCATGGGAACGCTCGACATGGATGACGTACAGGCCGTGAAACTCGGCCACCTCGGCCTTTCCCGCCATCTCAGATCCCAGAGCAATACGGCCACACTCGGACTGTCGAGCGACGCGGTCACCCTGCACGCGAGCGTGATGAACACCGCTTGTCTGCACATTCTGAATTTCTTCACCCAGCGGTCGACCTTTGTGCCCCGCACTCTGCTGGAGCAGAGCCGCAGTATCGAAGAACTGACCCTGAAGATCGATTCCTTGATCGCCCGCGCGCCGTCCCCCGCTGACGGGCCTTTCGAGGACCGGTACGCGCGCTATATCGCCGCCAAGCACGGCAAGCTCAGCATTTTCGGCCTCGATCTGTCCGGGTCGCCGGAGACCTGGCGGCTCGACACCGCGTATCTCAGTCTGGACGCGGCGGGCGACGCCACGAACGCCGTTCCCACGCTGCTCTCGGCCGACCATGTGCTGGCCGGCCGCAACCGCGTACTGCTGCGCGGGGTCGCCGGTTCGGGCAAGACCACTCTCGTCCAGTGGCTGGCCGTCTCCACGGCACAGAAGTCGCTCGACGAACACCTGCTGTATCTCTACGGACTTGTACCGTTCGTGCTTCCGCTGCGTACGCTGACCAGGGGCGGCGCGACGCTGCCCGCGCCCGACGAGTTCCTGTCCGCGGTCGACTGTCCGATCGCCGGTCTCCAGCCTCCGGGCTGGTTCGACCGGGTGCTGCGCTCGGGCCGCGGGCTCATCCTGATCGACGGGATCGACGAGATCCCGGAGGACGACCGCAGCGACGCCCGCCGCTGGCTCCAGGAACTCATCGGCACCTATCCCGGCAACCGCTGGCTCGTCACGTCCCGGCCTTCGGCGGTACGGGAACACTGGCTGGTCAGTGACGACTTCGCCGAGCTGGATCTCGCGCCCATGAGCCGGGACAATGTCGCCGAGTTCATCAAGAGATGGCACAAGGCGGCCGGAATCAGTGACCAGTACGCCAATGAACTCCTGCGTGCAGTCCGCGCCAAACAGGATCTGGGCAGGCTCGCCACCAATCCGCTGATGTGCGGACTGATCTGCGCGCTCCATCAGGACCGCCGCGGCTATCTCCCCGAAGGCCGCAAGGAGATCTACGACGCGGCGCTCTCCATGCTGCTGTTCCGGCGCGACCGCGAACGCGGGGTCTACAAGTCCGGCTCCATCCACATCAGCGAGGCGCACCATATCCAGCTGATCCAGAAACTCGCCTACTGGATGATCCGTAACGGCCGTTCGGAGATGGACCGTACGGACGCGGTCGAACTCCTGAGGCAGGCTCTGCCGACCATGCCGAAAGTCGCCGAACAGGGGACTGCCGAGGAAATCTACCGGCATCTGCTCATCCGCAGCGGGCTGTTGCGTGAACCGAGCGCGGATTCCATGGACTTCATCCACCGGACCTTTCAGGACTATCTCGGGGCCAAAGCGGCGGTGGAGGGGCTCGACTTCGACTTTCTGATCGCGAACGCCCATCTCGATCAGTGGGAGGACGTCATCAGGATGGCCGTGGCCCACGCCCGGCCGACCGAGCGGACCCGGCTGCTCACCGGACTGATCCGGCGTGACGACGCCTCGCCCCATGGGATGAACCGGCTCCATCTGCTGGCCGCCGCCTGTCTGGAACACGCCACGGAACTGGATCCGGCGGTACGGGCGGAAGTGCAGCAGCGGGCCGCGGCGCTGATCCCGCCGCGCTCGGCCGACCAGGCGCGTGCGCTGACCGAGGTGGGTCCCGTCGTACTGGATCTGCTGCCGGGGCCGCGCGAGCCGGCGCCCGACGAAGTGCCGCCGCTGAGCGAACAGTCCAGGGCCGAGCGGCAGTCGCTGGTCCACGAGGCGTACTTCACCGTGCTGGCCGCCACGCGTATCGCGACCGACGCCGCGATCACCGTGCTCGCGCAGTACCGCGGCCACCCGGATCTGCGGGTACGGAACGAACTGGTGCGGGCCTGGAGCCGGTTCGACACCGACACGTACGGGCAGGAGGTCGTCGCCCATCTCGCGGAGGAGCAGCTCTACTTCCCGGTGTCCAATATGCGGGAGCTGCGGGCGCTGTACAGCTTCGGCGGGCGGTCCCGTATCAAGATCTCCGGCGAGTTCACGACCGCCGGCTTCGTCAACGCGTGCCGGACGGACCGGCTCACCCATCTGTGGGTGGAGGCGGACATGGGGCGCACCTGGTGGTGGCTGCACAGTTTCCCCAACCTGCGCTCGCTGACCATCGAGACCCTGCATCCCCGTATCGATGTCGGCACGCTGGCGCAGGTGGTCTCGCTGCGGACGGTCCGGCTGCCGGAGGGGACCCTCACGACCGGTGCCGATCTGCTGCCTCCGTCCATGAAGATCGTGCATGAGCGGCTGAGCGCCATCTGACGGCCGTTCGACGGCAGTTCCGCCACCACCGGCAGTTCCGCCGCCACCGGCAGTTCCGCCGCCACCGGCAGTTCCGCCGCCACCGGCGGTTTCACCGCCACCGCACCGGGGGCCGACTCCGGCTGTCTGGCGGAAACCATTCCGTGGGTTCGCCGCGTCCCTGTCTTCGCCCGCACCGGAGAGGCTTTCAGGAGCCTCACCATGCCGCTTCACCACGCTGCCCAAGGGGACTGATCCGATGACGCGCACCCGCACCCGTACCCGTACCCGCTCCGGTAGACGCACCGGTAGACGCACCCGCCCGCTGCAGGCGGTGGCCATGGCGCCTCTGGCCCTGGTCGCGGTCCTCGCGCTCCAGGGGTGCCAGGCACTTGACGACCAGCCCGACCCGGCTCCGACGGCGAGCGATTCCCCGAGCAGCCCGACGGTGCCGGTGGAGCAGCCTCCGGAGGAGCCCGCAGCGAGCCCGGCCGAGAGCCCTTCGCCGACCGCGGTGGACACCGACGATCCCTGCGCGATCGTCACGCAGGCGGAGGCCGAGAAGCTGGCCGACTCGAAGCTCAACCCCGCCAAGCCCCTTGACGAGACGTGCACGTACACCGGTCTGGCCTCCGGCCCCTCGGCCCAGGTCGAGGTCTATGTCTCGGACACCGCGCGGAGCTACCTCGACGCCGAACGCGGTATCGGCCACGACCTGAGCCCGCTCTCCGGCATCGGCGAGGAGGCGTATCTGGAGGACGGCTCGGTCTTCTTCCGCACGTCCGAGCAGTGGTTCTCCATACGGCTCGTACGTTCGGTTCCCCCGGAGGAGACCCGCAAGCCCCTGGAAGACCTGGCCCGTACGGTCGCCGCCCGCCTCTGACGATCCGGCCGCCCCCACCCCTGGACTGTCAGGCCCGGGGGTGGGGGGCGACGCCATGTTCTGGGGCTTGGAACTATGGGCCGTCCACATGGTTTGACCCTTACGGGGCGCTGACGATGTGCGCCATGGCAGTGATGGAGCGCACGGGTCGAGTCAGTCGGAGGGGATTCATGAGGGTGAGAACAGGGGGCACCGTGGTGGCCGCCATGGTGTTGGCGGTGGTCACGGCGACCGGGGCGGGAGCCGCGCCACCGGTGTCCGCGTCTGGGTCTGGGGCCGCGTCTGCGGCATCGGAGAAGGCCGCGTCCTCGGAGAAGACAGGGGCGCGGTGCGGTGGGCGGCAGCGGGTGGTGGTGCCCGGGGCGGAGTTCCAGAGCACGGCCTGTCTGCCGGATCTGACCAGCACGGCCCTCGCCGGCACGCCGTACACCGACTCCACCGACTGGTCACCGCTCTTCGCGCAGGGCACCAAGAACCCGACCGGTGTACCCGGTGTCCAGATCGACGGCTACTTCCCCGACTCCTCGCGGCTCAACGCCACCCATGGCTGGAAGCACGACGCGCAGTTCGTGATCCGGCTGCCCGACCGCTGGAACGGCGGGCTCGTGGTGACCGGCGCGCCCGGCACCCGTAAGCAGTACTCGCTCGACCCGCTGATCTCCGACTGGGTGCTGGCCCAGGGGTACGCCTTCGCCTCCACCGACAAGGGCAACAGCGGCCCCGACTTCTACACGGACGGCACCCGGCCCGGCGACGCGGTCGTCGAATGGAACCGCCGCACCACCGAGCTGACGCGCGCCGCCCGCAAGGCCGTTCAGCGCGCGTACGGGCACGCCCCGCGCCGTACGTATATGACCGGCACCTCCAACGGCGGCTATCTGACGCGCTGGCAGCTCGAAAACCACCCCGAGCTGTACGACGGCGGAGTGGACTGGGAGGGCGTCCTCTGGACCGGGGGCGGCCCCAATCTCCTCACCTACCTGCCGACCACGGTCGCGTACCAGGCGGGGCAGGCGGGGGCCGACGAGATGTACGAGGCCGGGTTCGCGCGCGGCAGCGAGTTCCTCTGGCCGTACCACCAGACCGCCTACTGGGGGCTGACGCAGAAGGTCTACCGGGCCGAGTTCGACCCCACGTACGATCCGAACTGTCCCGGCGCCTCGGCCGGTTCGACGACCGCGGAGATCCTCACGCCCTGCGCCTCGGACGCCTCGTACGACTACGCCTCCCGGCCGCGCTCCGTGCACCGGGCCGTGGAACGCGTGGCGCTGACCGGCAGGATCGGCAAGCCGATGATCACGCTCCAGGGCTCGCTCGACACACTGCTGCCGATCGCCACCGACTCGGACGTCTACACGCGCATGATCAAGGACCGGCACCGGGCCGGGCTGCACCGCTACTACACGATCGAGGGCGGGACGCATGTGGACGGGCTGTACGACAGCTATCCGGACCGGTTGCGTCCGATTCTGCCGTGCTACCGGAGCGCGTTCACGGCGCTGACCCAGTGGGTCGAGCGCGGGGCGGCGCCGCCGGCGAGCCGTACCGTACCCAGGCCCGCCTCCGGGGACGTGGTCAACTCCTGCGTACTGTGAGCCGGGTCCGTCACCGGAGGTGACGTCCCTCCGATCCTTGTCAGGAGCATTGTGTCCGCGCTGCCGCACCGGCTTCTCTATGTCACCGATCTCGGCTACGAGGCCAAGGGGCGCAGGTACTGCGACGAGGACATCCGGCTCTCCGCCCGGCTGCGCCGCGACTTCGCCGTCGCGCTCTGCCATCCGCTCGACGCGGCGCGGCTGATGGGGTCCTTCGACGCGGTCGTGGTGCGCAACAGCGGACCGGTGCTGCACTACCAGGAGGCGTACGACGCGTTCCGCGCGCAGGCGCGCGCGGCCGGGACCCGGGTGTACAACCCGCTCACCGGGCGGGCCGATATGACGGGCAAGCGGTATCTGGCGGAGCTGAGCGCCGCCGGATACCCGGTCATACCGACTGTCGAGCGTGCCGAGGACCTCGGGCTGCTGCCGGAGGCGGAGATGTACGTCGTGAAGCCGCGGGCGGGCGCGGACTCGATCGGGATGGCGTTCGTGCCGGGGGAGCGGCTGGCGGACGTCGTCCTCGGCGAGGTGCTGGTGCAGCCTCGGATACCGTTCCGGTACGAGGTCTCGTTCTACTTCGTCGACCGGGATTTCCAGTACGCCCTGTACGCGCCGGACCCCGGGCGGCGGTGGGAGCTGGAACGGTACGAGCCCGGGGCCGCGGATCTGGAGTTCGCGCGCCGGTTCATCGACTGGAACACGCTGGGGCACGGCATACAGCGCGTGGACGCCTGCCGCGCGCCGGACGGGGAACTGCTGCTCGTGGAGCTGGAGGACCTCAATCCGTATCTGTCGCTGGACCTGGTGGACGAGGGGACGCGGGAGGCGTTCGCGGTACGGATGGCGGCGTCGCTGCGGGATGTGCTGGGGTGAGGGGGTGACGGGCCCGCGTGCGGCGGTTGCGCCCGCGCGGCGCTCGGCGTGTGAGTGGCGCTCGGCGTGTGAGCGTTGAGCGCCAGGGTCTTCAGCGGGGGGACTCCCAGGTCAGGGTGGTGTCCCGGGTGCCGTCCTCGCGCAGGCCGTCGTCCGTGACGGTCAGCCGTACGCCCGGCTGTCCGTCCGGCAGCTCCGCCGTCGCGTCGACCTGCACCTCGATCGCCGTCACGCCCTCCCGGCGGTGGGCGGCGGCGAGGGCGCCGCGCAACTGGGCCAGGAGCTGGCGGCCGACCGGTTCGCCGACGAGCGTGTCCACCGGTCCGGTGAAGTGGACGGACGGCCTGAAGCCGAGCAGGGCCGCCGCACCGTCCGTCTCGCGCAGCACCTTGCCCCGTACGCTCGTCGGCGCGTCGGCGGGGGGCTGCTGGAGCGCGAAGATGGTGGTCCGTACCTCCTGGATGGTGGAGTCCAGCTCGTCGACGGCGCGGCCCAGGAGTTCGTCCAGTTCGGTCGTGGCCGCGCGTCGTCTGGTCGATTCCAGCATCATTTCGGTCGCGAAGAGGCGCTGGACGACCAGATCGTGCAGGTCGCGGGCGATCCGGTCGCGGTCCTCGTACACCGCGAGGCGCTCGCGGTTGTGCTGGTGGTCCGCCAGTACCAGCGCGAGCGCGGCCTGCGAGGCGAACTGGGTGGCCAGCAGCCGGTCCACCGCGCTGTACGGGCGGCCGCCGCGCCGGCGCGGCAGGGCGAGCGTGCCGATCAGCCTGCCGCCGCTCTGGAGGGGCAGCATCATGCTCGGCCCGAAGCGGGACCGTACATGGGTGGTCATCCGGGGGTCGGTCGACGAGTCCTCGATGAAGACGGGCTCGCCGCCGAGGAGTTGGACGAGCACGGGGGAGCCGGGCTCGATGACCGTACCGACGATGCCGGCCGGGTCGCCGACCGTGGACGCGGCGACGATCTCCATGCCGCCCTCGTCGGTGGGCTGGAGCACAACACCGGCGTAGGCGTCGGCGAGGAGGCGAGCCGACTCGGCGACGGTCATGAGCGCGTCGGCCGCGTTCTCGCCGCGCAGCAGGGCCGTGGTGACGGCGGCGGCGCCCTTGATCCAGCGCTCGCGGCGGCGGGTCGACCCGTACAGACGGGCGTTGCCGATGGCGATACCGGCCTGGGAGGCGAGGACGCCGAGCAGTTCCTGGTCCTGCTCGGTGAAGGGGCCGCTCCGCTTCTCGGCGAGGTAGAGGCTGCCCAGGACGACGGTGTCGACCTGGACGGGGACGCCGAGGAAGGAGCGCATCCGGGGGTGGCCGGGGAGCCTGCCGGAGAACCGGGGGTCGGCGGTCAGATCGTCCAGCCTGAGCGGCTGGGCGTCCTTGATGAGCGCGCCGAGGAGGCCGCCGCGGCCCTCCGGGAGCCGCCCGATGCGTTGGCGGTCGTTGTCGCTGAGCCCCGCGGTGAACAGTTCGGTGAGCCGTCCGCGCTCGGGGTCGACGACACCGAGGGCGCCGTAGCGGGCGCCGATGAGTTCGGTGGCGGTGTCGACGATGTGCTGCAGGGCGGGCCGCAGCTCAAGCTCGGTCCCGATCCCGAGGACGGCCTCCAGCAGAGCGGGCAGCAGGGGTTCGGCGGCGATGTCGTCGGTGGGGGTGCCGTCGCCGGACACGGGCCTGGCCTGCCCGTTTCGGGGAGCGGGGGCCGGGCCGCCGGGGCTCTGGGCGAGCGTTTCGGCCGGGTCGGTGCCGGCGGGGTTCTCGGCGAGCGGTTCGGCCGGGTCCGTGCCGGTGGAGTTCTCGGCCGGACCCTTCGCGCTTCCGGGGCCCGCGTCGCCGGCTCCCGGGCCTTGGCCTTCGGCTCCCGGGCTTGCGGCTTGGGTTGGCGATCTTGCGTCGTCGGTACGTTCGGCCGGGCCTGCCCCGGCCTCCGGGCCTTGGCCTCCGCCCCCCGGGCTTGCGGCTTGAGTCGCCGAGCTTATGTCGTCGGGCCCTGGGGTGTTGTCCCCGGCCTCGGGGCCCGTGTGCCCGGCGGCCTTGGCCGCGCCCTTCGCGGGCCCTCCGGCCACCGGTCTCCGGCCGTCGGCCGCTCGGCTCGCGGCCTCGGCCCCGGGCCTCGGATCGCCCCCGGCCGCCCGGCTCTCGGCCTCAGCTGCCGGATCGCCCGCCACCGGCCTCGTGGCTTCGACCCCCGGGCCCGTGGCGCCCGCCCCCCGGTCCGTACCCGTACCCCTGGCCCCACCCCTGGCCACCCGGCCCGCGTTCCCGGCCGCCGGGCCCGTCCGCCCAGACCCCCGGGCCTCTCCCCTGGCCCCTCCGCGGCTCTCTTTCGTCATCGCAGTGCCTCGCCTGCCCGTACGCCGTCGGCCGTGGGCCCGCGGGCGTGGTCGGTCAGCGGATCACCGGGAGCGGGTTCAGGACCATTGGCTGGATCTTTCCCTCCAGCATCGCACCGAGGCCGAGTACCGCGCAGATGTCGGGGCGTTCCGCGATCGCCACCGGCATGCCCGTCGCGTTGCGGAGCATCTCGTCGAGGCCGGGCATCAGCGCGCTGCCGCCGACCATGGTGATTCCGCCGTCCGCGAGGTCGGCCACCAGATCGGGCGGGCAGTCCCTGAGCACCTTGCCGATGCCGTCGAGCACGGCCGTCAGCGGGGAGTAGATCGCGTCCCGTACGGCGGCCGTGTCCACCAGCACCGAGCGGGCGACGCCGGTCGCGACATCACGGCCATGGATCTCGGTGGTGCTGGGGCCGTGCGGGGTGAGGCCGTTGTCGCTGAGCGCCACTTGCAGCGGGCGTACGGACTGGCTGGGCAGCAGCAGCTCGTGCTGGTGCCGCAGATGCTGGATCACCGCGTGGTCGATCGCGTTGCCGCCGACCGGGATCCGCTGCGCGGTGACGATCGACCCCAGCGAGAGCACCGCGACCTGCGTGGTCGCCGCGCCGCACACCATGATCATGGTGGCGGTGGGCTGCTCCACCGGCAGTCCGCAGCCGACAGCCGCGGCGATCAGCGTGTCGACCAGTTCGACCCGGCGCGCGCCCAGACCGACGAGCGTCTCCACCGCGGCGCGCTGGGCGAGCGGATCGCTGTCGTGCGGGGTGGACGCGGCGGCCCGCAGCCGCGGCTTGCGGCGCAACTGACGGCGGAGCTTGTCGCCGAGGAGATGACGGAGCATCCGCTGCGCCATCTCGATATCGACGACCGTCCCGCCCGAGACCGGCCGGACGACCCTGATGTAGTCCGGGGTACGGCCTGTCATCTGCTCGGCGAGCGCGCCGACCGCGATGAGCGCTCCCGTACGGGTGTTCATGGCGGCGACGCTCGGTTCGTCGACCACGAGCCCCGCCCCTTTGACAAAGACCCGGGTCCTGGCGGCCCCCAGGTCGACGGCGATATGGCAACGTCGCAACTGCTCAAGACTGACGGTCACGGCAGGGTCTCCCGAGAGCGCTGATGGGGTCACCGGCGGCCGCCGGCCCTGTTCGCATCGTGCGGCGGCGGCCCCCGCCGCGCGCGCTGGGCTGCGCCGCATGGGCGTACGTAGTTGACGCCGTGCCGGGGCGCCTCAGCGGTGCGCCGGGCCCCTCCGCCGTCGGCCGGTCCTCAGGCGCCGTACCGGTCGTTCGGCTGCGCGGACCAGTGCTGCAACAGCCCCCAGGTGAAATCCGCCACGCCGGGACCGCCACCCGGGAGAGTGAACGCCAGCCGCATCCTGGTCGGGGCGCTGCCCTGCATCGGCCGGGCCGGCGGGAACGCCCGCGCGACCTCGTCGACCGTGCAGGACCACGGCCGCAGATCCTCGCCCGTGCGCAGTTCGGGGCCGGCCTCGCCAGGCGCCCGTACCAGCCACTCGTTCCAGACCGCCCCGCCCGGCGCCACCATCACCTCGAACCGCAGACCGGGCCAGAGCGGTACGGGCCAGAGCAGGGCGTCGCACTCCAGATCGCCGACGGCCCGACGGAAGGTCAGTTCCGGTTCGCCGAGGACGGACCGGTAGCGGGACAGCGCTCCCCGGGCGCGGGGAGCGCGCACCATCGCCTGCCAGCGGCGGTTCGCCTCGCGCATCCCGGCCAGGGAGACGCCCAGTTCCTTGCGGGCGTCGTCGACGAGTTCCGGCTGATGGTCGGCCATGCGGCGCAGCAGGACGAGCTGGAATTCGAGCGGGCCGAACGGGGCGCCGGAGGTGCTGGAGGCGTTGGACGTCATACGGGCCATCCTGCCGGGTGCGCGCGTGCGCGCGTGCTTGTGCGTGGACGGCCGGGAACGGCGCCGTCCGGACCGGACCGGGCCGAGGCGGAGCGCCCGGATCAGGCCCGAGGCGAACCGTTCGGATCGGGCCCGAGGCGGACCGCCGGATCGGGCCCGAGGCGGACCGCCGGATCGGGCCCGAGGCGGACCGCCGGACCGGGCCCGAAGCGGGCCGCCGGACCGGGCCCGAAGCGGGCCGCCGGAGCGAGCCCGAGGCGGACCGCCGGGCCGGGCCCGAAGCGGGCCGCCCGGCCCACGCCGAGCCCGGCCGCCCGGATCGGCGTGAGGCGGGCCGAGCGGACACAGTCCGACATGGGTCGGCATGGACCGGCATAGGCGGACCCGGGTGCCGGTCCGAGCGAGGTCCCGAGACGGATTCCGGACAGGACACGCCCGGGAAAGGGCAGTTCACACAAGACCCTCACAGGCTCGTCTATGCGCGTCGCCCCTGCCCCGCATAATCTGCGGGGCGCCATGGACTACTGCGACCAGTGCCGACGGCACCTCAACGGAGCACTGGCGTGCGCCGGATGCGGAACCCCCGCCGAGGTGCTGGGGCACCAAGCACCCCCACCCCCCGGGCCGCACCACAGCCGCCGCCCGGGACAGGGCGCCGGGGGCGAAGAAGATCACGGAGAGTACGGGGACGCGCCGGACGGTGAGCTTGTCCTGACCGGCCACCACCCCGAGCCGCCCGAACCGGTGCGGCGGCGCAAGCCCTCGCGCCGCCGCAAGGCCGCGCCCCGTTCCCGTACCAAACCGCGCCGCGCGCGCAGCAAACGCGGCCGCAGGGTGCTGATAGCCACCTTGGGCGTGGTGCTCGCGCTCGCCACGCTGAGCCTGGCCGAGCTGGCCATGGAGTCGTCGGACCCGGACCGCGCCACCACCGTGAAGGAGGAGACGACGGTCGACTTCGACGGCGGCCCCGACGACACGGAACGGCCCGTCGCCCCCTCCGATCCCGGACCCGCGCCGTCCGAGGAGTCCGGCACGGGCGGTACGGGCGGTACGGACGGTTCCGCGAGCCCGGGTGCCAGCGGTGCCGCGGGTACGGGGACGTCCGGCGAGGCGTCGGCGTCGTCCTCGGCGTCGCCGGGCGAGCCGGGGGAGAGCGGCCCGGGTCCCTCCGCGTCGGGCTCACCCGGTCCCAGTGATTCCGCGCCCGGGTCGCCCGGTCCTTCCGGGACCACCGGGAGCCCCACGCCCGGCGGCCCGACGACGACGGCCCCGGCCCCGCCGCCACCGCCCCAGCCGGACCCGGAGCCCACCGACAGTTGCTGGCTCTTCATCTGCTTCTGACCCCATACCCGAGGCGCACCCGCGAGGGGTACGCCCGCTACACCACATCCTCGCCCAGCATCCGCCGCAGCAGATCCCGCAGCACCCGCCGCTCCTCCTCCGACAGCCCGGCGAGCGGCTCCCGCGCGAAGACCCCCAGTGAGTCCCGCAGCAGCGCACCGGTCGCCCGCCCCCGCTCGGTGACCGCCGCGAGCTTGACGCGGCGGTCGGCCGGGTCCGGCCGGCGCTCCACCAACTCCCGCGCTTCGAGCCGGTCCACGATCCCGGTGACATTGGACGGCTCGCACTTCAGCTTCTGTGCGATCCGGCGCATGGGCATCGGTTCCAGGGAAAGAAGCGCCAGTACGCGCGCCTGCGCGCCGGTGAGGGAGTGTTTGGCGGCGGCCCGGTCGTACTCCTCGTAGTAGCGGGCCACGACCGCACCGATCAGCTCGATGACGTCGAGGGTCAGTGGGTCCGCGCGTGTAGTGGCCATGGTCACGAGCATAGCCATTTGCTTGACAGCATGAAATATTCAGCGGCATCGTTGTTTCAGTTACTGAAGTATTTTGGAACCGGAAAAGTGATCGTTACTCTGAGCGGATAGGCTCGTCCCAGGCCGTCGTGGTCCGTGGGCGCGAGCCGCGGCGTACAACAGGAGGAACGCACCGCATGAGCATCCAAGAGATCGATGTCCTCTACACCGCCGTCGCCACCGCGGAGAACGGCCGTGACGGCCGCGTCTCCAGCGATGACGGCAAGCTCGACGTCGTCGTCAACCCGCCCAAGGAGCTGGGTGGCAGCGGCGCCGGGACCAACCCCGAGCAGCTCTTCGCGGCCGGCTACAGCGCCTGCTTCCAGGGCGCGCTCGGTGTGGTCGCGCGCAAGGCGAAGGCCGACATCTCCGGCTCGACGGTGACGGCCAAGGTCAGCTTCGGCAAGACCGAGGCCGGCGGCTTCGGCCTCGCGGTCGAGCTGACGGCGTCCATCCCGAATGTGGACGAGGCCACCGCCAAGGACCTGCTGGAGCAGGCGCACCAGGTGTGCCCGTACTCCAACGCGACCCGCGGCAACATCAAGGTCGAGCTGTCGGTCGCCTGACCCGCGTCCGCGCGGCGGCACCCTGACAACAGTGCGTACCGCACCAGCTGAACGATCCAGCACCTGAACACGATCCAGCACCTGAACGACCGAGGGCCGGACCCCATTTGGGGCCCGGCCCTCGGGCCGTATCTCCGACCGGTGCGCTGTTCCGTACTACTTCGCGGATGCCAGCAGCGCCCGGCCCACCTGCGCGAACACGCCCTTCGGGTGGTCACGGAAGAGCGGCTCGGTGCCGAACAGCACAACCGGCGCCCCCTGCGCGGACGTTCCGCTCACGATCGAGGCCTTGCCCGCCGCGTCCGTGGGCCCGCCCGTACCGCTGCCGTTCGCACGCCAGTGGCCCGAGACCACCGGGTTGCCCGTGCCGTACGACTGGTCGGCCCGCACCCCCGGCCCGAGGTCGGTGAACCAGCGCGGCGAGTAGACGAAGGTGTGCGGCAGGGCGCCACCGGTGACCGGGCCGCCCGCGTTGGCCACCCGTACCACTCCGTTGGCATCGCCGTTGCCGGCCACCGCCTTGGCCGCGAGCAGGCCCGCCGCCGTATTGAAGGTGGCGCCCGCCGAGCCGAGGCCGACGACCCCGCCGCCCCCGGTGAGGAATCCGTTCAGCGCCTCGCGCGCCGCCGGGTTGAGCCCGCTGTACTGAAGGCCGGAGGAGACATACAGCACATCGGCCGCCGACCAGTCGAAGCCCGCGTTCAGCACCGCGGTCGACACGGGCACCACCTCGAAGCCCATCTCGCCCAGACCGGCCAGCTCCCCGGGCGTCACCGCCGCGGCGACCCGCGTACGGTGCAGCGCGCCCGTCCCCTTCTCCTTCGTCGCCGCGAAGACGACGCCGTACCGGTCGGCCAGCGTGACGGCCTGGCGGCGCGCCGACGAGGGCACGATCGCGGAACCGTCGGCGGCCCGCCGTACGTTCACTCCCTGCGCCAGCAGGGAGTTGAGGGCGGCCAGTTCCTTCGGGTCGTCCAGGCGCAGCCGCAGATCACCGCGGCCCGAGCTGCCGCCCGCGACCGACCCGGTGGGCGCCGCGGAGTTGACCGTACGGCTGGGCAGGTGCAGCCCGCCGTCGGCCTCCGCCACCTTGTCGACGCTCGCGCCCCACAGCAGCCCGAGGCTCCACCCCGAGATGTCGTACATGGTGGAGACGTCCGCGCTGATGTCACGGCCCTCGGACAGGATCACATTGGCGATCCCGCGCTTGGACTGGTGCATGTCGACGACATACGAACCCGCCGGGTACGAACGTCCCGCCAGCCGGAAGCCGGCGACCGCCCGCTCCACCCGTACGTCATTGGCGATCAGATGGTCCACCAGCCGGGCCGCCGCCGTCGCGGAGCGCTGGCCCTCGCCCGCCGGGATCACATACGCCCGCGGGAAGGTCGTCGTATACACGTCCTCCGGACCGATGCCCGGCACCCCCGGCACGGTCTCCTCGGAAATCGGCCGCTGGGCCTCGCCCGCCGCGCCCCGCCGGAAGGTCTCGATCTGGTCGGCGATCAGCGACGTGCGGTGCTCATAGGTGTAGGTGAGGGTCGCGCGCATCGCCGCGCCCGCGACATCGGTGTTGATCGCGGACCGGCGGCGCAGCTCCTCGACCGGGAGGGTGTCGTACGACGCGTTGTTGACGCGCATCGGGATCTCGACGGTGTGCGAGGCCACCGCGCCCTGGAACGCCATGTACTGCGGAGTGAAGATCGGCGGCCAGTCGTCCCAGCCCTCCTGCTGGTCGCGGAAGGGGATGACGGGCGGCTCGACACCGTCCTTCTCGGGCGTGTAACCGAGGTCGTTCACCGCCTTCTCCATGCCGAGGGCGTTGGCGTAGGTGTTCTTCAGGAACAGGTCGTACTCATAGTTCTCGCCGTGCGGCGGAGTCGTCGGCTCGATCAGCGTGCCGTTGACATAGCCGTGCAGATCGAGCATCACGGCCGGCTGCTTGTCGATGGCGATCTGCCGCATGGCGCGCGTCTCGGGCTGCGAGCCGGTGATGAAGTCCCGGTTCAGATCGAAGCTGTTGCCGTTGGCACGGGTACCGGCGATCCGGCCGTCCGGGTTGGCGGTCACATTGAGATAGATCCGGTTCTTCGCGAGCAGATCGCCGGTCCTGGCGTCCTTCGCCTTCGCCAGCTCCTCGATGAGCTTCAGGGCGGCGTCGGTGCCCTCCCACTCATTGCCGTGGATGTTGTTGTTGATGAAGACCGGGGTCTTGTACGACGACTTGATCCGGCGGTCCTTGGCGGCGGCCGCGGGGGAGTTCTCGATCAGCTCGCGCATCCGGTCCTGCTCGCGGGCCTCGTGCGCGCTCTCGGGGGCGGTGACGGTGACGAGATACAGCTCGTGCCCGCCCGCGGAGCGGCCCGTCACCTCCACGCTGACGCGGTTGCCCAGCTTCTGGAGGGCGTTGAGGCGGGGTGCGAGCGAGTGGTACGGGGTGAGGCCGAGCTTGATCGCCTTGTCGGCCGGGTTCTCGGGGGGTGCGGTGAGGACGGTACGGCGGGGGTAGCCGCCGTCCTTGTGCGGCGTGGGGGTGGTGAGCGCGGTGAGCGGGGCCGCGCCGAAGGCCGTGCCGTCGGCGGTCGCGGAGGCCGGGGCGCCCTTCTCCCGTACGGGGTGCGGCACTTGGGCGGCGCGCCCGGAAGCGGCGGTGGCGGGGAGCGGGGCGAGCAGCAGCGCACCGGCCGTAACGGCGGTGGTCAGCAGAACGGGTCTGGGTATCCCCATACGTCTGTACCCTCCGAGCTTTTTGGGAAATGATCAAAAGCGATCACTGATGGCTAGAATCGATCGGCGCTGATCGGTATGCAGGGTTTACAGGGTGTGCGCCGGAACGACAAGAGGGTGTCCAGCCCGTGGGTAGGGTGAACCCCATGCATGATCTCGGCGCCGGCTTCGGCTACTTGATGAAGGGCCAGCGGTGGGTCGCCCGCCATGGCAAGTGGTTCGGTTTCGGGCTGCTGCCCGGTCTGGTCACGTTGGTGCTGTACGCGGGCGCGCTCGTCGTGCTCTTCTATGGCGCCGACGATCTGACGGCCTGGGCCACCCCCTTCGCCGACGACTGGTCCTCGCCCTGGCTGGGTCTCTTCCGGGGCTTTCTGACCGCGCTGCTCTTCGCACTAGGGCTCTTCCTCGCTGTGGTCACCTTCACCGCCGTGACTCTGCTGATCGGCCAGCCCTTCTACGAGTCGCTCTCCGAGGCGGTCGACCGCGCCGAGGGCGGCGAGGTTCCCGAGTCGGGGCTGCCGCTCTGGCGCGAGCTGCTGATCTCTGCCCGGGACAGCCTCCGGATCCTGGTGCGGGTGACGCTGTACGGAGTGCTGCTCTTCGCGCTCGGTTTCATCCCGGTGATCGGGCAGACCGTCATTCCCGTACTCGGCTTCTGTGTGTCCGGCTTCTTCCTGACGGAGGAGCTGACGGCGGTGGCGCTCCAGCGGCGCGGCACCGAGCTGAAGGAGCGGCTCGCGATGCTCCGCGCCCGGCGGATGCTGGCGCTCGGCTTCGGCGTTCCGCTCACCCTCGCCTTTCTCGTACCGCTCGTGGCGGTGTTCCTGATGCCGGGGGCGGTGGCCGGGGCGACGCTGATGGCGCGCGAACTGGCGGACGTACCGGAGGGCGGCGAGCCGTACGGAGCGGACGGCGGAAGCGGCGAGGGTGCGCCCCGCACGGGCGCACCGCTCACCCTCGACAAATAGGCCTGGTCCGGACTCGGGTCAGGCGGAGTTCAAGAGGTCTCGGCGTGGTCAGAAGGCTCCGGCGGGGTCAGGAGACCCCGGCGGCCACCGCGATGATCGTCCTGATCTGGGCGATGATGTCGAGCCGGTTCTGTACGAATTCGGGGTCGGTCACCGTCCCCGTCGCCGGATCGGTGTTGCCCGCCCCGAACTGGAGGACCGGCGTGTGCACATGCCCGCCCGGGATCTCCAGGCCCAGCCGGTCGCGCAGCAGCGTCGCCCGGTAGGCGATCTCGTTGGAGAGATAGTCCCCGCCGCCGCCCGCACGGGCCGCGGAACCGGGCGTGGGCCCGTCGGGCCGTACCACCGGAGCGGTCGCGCCCGCCGGGATCTCGGTCACCGAGGTGTTGTCGTACACCGGGAACCGGCCGGTGTCCGCCGCCGTGATCGTCTCGTACGGCAGGCTGGTCACCGTCCACTGCGGCTGCGAGGCCGGGTCGGTCACCGGGACCAGCCCGGTCTCCCCGATGTTCTCGTTGTCCCCGAACCCGCCGCGCCAGGCGCCGTTGAAGCGCTCGACATCGATCCGGCCCACCCGGCCCTGGCTCACCGTGGTGAAGAGATCGGCCTTTGGCAGCGGTCCGCGCAGGGCCCGTTCGACCGTACCGTCCGCGAAGTCCCGCCAGCGGACCGGGAAGACGGCCGTCTCGATCCTGGCGGGCCCGTCGGCGGTGCTGATGACCGTGCCGTCCAGCGCGAGCGCGGTCGCCCCCGACGGATTGCTGATCCGGATGTCGCGGTCCAGGGTGAACGGGTCGAAGCCCGTCATCACGATCCGCTTGAGGCCCCGGTGGCCCTTCCCCGCGGGGAAGTCCATGGAGTCCTGGCCGCGCGAGGAACGCTCCAGCTTCTCGATCAGAGCCGAGCGCGCGGCCTCGGAGAGCCGGAATTCCGGCTCCCACGCGCGCAGTTCACGAGTCAGCCCGAGCCTGGCCCAGTACAGCGGCCTGTCGTCGTCCCGGCTCAGATCGCCGAGGGCGGGACCGCGCCCCTGCGCCCGGTCCACCGCCCGCTGCCACAGCCGCGCCCCCTGGCGCTCGACGGTCCGCTCGGCCTCGGCGTACGAGCCCGCGTGGCGCAGTGCCCGTACGAACTCCGGCGCCACCGCGTCGAATCCGCTGCGCCGCAGGATCTCCTGGGGCACGGCACCGTCGAGGCGCTGCTCCTCGACGGTGAACGCCGCCGCGGCCGGGGCGGGTTGGGCCGCGGCCGGCCGGGCGTTGGCGAGCGGGGGCGGGGCGGCGAGCGCGAGCGCGGCGGCGGTGAGCAGGACGAGCCCTGACAGCTCCGGGCGTATCCGTCCTCGTGTCCATATCCGTACACCTATACGGCTCATGGGCCTCATGAGTCTCACGGGAGTCCTTCCGGTTCGGGTGGCGGAAGTATCGCCTCCGTACAGGCTTCCTAATCGTGACTCCGCCCACCGAGGAGGTTCAGGGATGAGTCAGCGCACCCCGAAGCGGTACGTCGTCGCCGAGCGGAACACCTCGCCCGGGCGCAGCACCGTGTCCGGGAACGCGGGACGGTTGGGGGAGTCCGGGAAGTGCTGGGTCTCCAGCGCGATCCCGTCGCCCGGACCGTACGGCCTGCCGTCGAAGTGGTCCCCGGTGTAGAGCTGGAGCCCCGGCTCGGTCGTGGTCACGGTCAGCACCCGCCCCGACACCGGGTCGTACAGCTCAGCCGCCGGATCGTCCCCGTCCAGTACGAAGTTGTGGTCGTACCCGATGCCCACCGGGCGCGGCTTGCGGAAGTCGAAGCGTGTGCCGTCGACCGGCGCCAGCTCCCCGGTCGGCAGGGCGGCCGCGTCCACCGGGGTGATCCGGCCCGCCGCGATCCGCAGCTCGTGCCCGGCGGCGGTGCCACTGCCCGCGCCGCCCAGATTCCAGTAGGTGTGGTTCGTCAGATTGACCGGCGTCGGGGCGTCCGTGACCGCGCGGTACGAGACCGTCAGCGCGCCGTCCGGCTCCAGCGCGTACGTCGCCGAGACCTCCAGCCGGCCGGGGAAGCCCTCCTCGCCGTCCGGACTGGTCCGCGACAGCCGTACGCCGTGGTCACCGGCCTGCTCGGCGTCCCAGACCCGACGGTCGAATCCCCGCTCACCGCCGTGCAGTGTGTTCGGCCCGTCATTGGGCACGAGTCGGTGTGTCCGCCCGTCCAGGGTGAACGCCGCGCCCGCGATGCGGTTCGCGTACCGCCCGACCAGCGCCCCGAAGTACGGCCCGCGCGAGCCCAGATAGCCCGCCACATCGTCGAAGCCGAGCGCCACATTGGCGGTGCTCCCGTCCCGGCCGGGGATCTCCACCGACTGCACGACACCGCCGTACGTCAGCAGATTCACCCGGGTCCCGGCGCGCTCCAGGGTCCACCGGTCGACGGGCGTACCGTCGGGGGCCGCACCGACCCGCTCCGTGCTCATGACAGTCACGAACGAGCACCCTACGCCGGAGCGGCGCGGGCGGCTACGGAGCCTCCACGCGGGTTACCCGGCCACCGGTCACACGCAGCTGGCCACCCGTCGGCAGCCACGAGCCATCGGTCGCTCGGCCACCGCTCACGCGGGCGGGTTCACGGCGGTGATGTTGCGGTACGCGATCTCCGCGAGGCGGCTCTGTCCGTTCTTGCTGGGGTGGAACCAGTCCCAGTGGCTGAGCTGCTCGCCGGTGAACCGGTAGTCGAAGACCGCGCCGCCGTCGTACCGGCAGCGCAGATCCTTCGCGCACACCTCGCCGAGCACCTTGTTGTACGCCACGACCCGCTCGTACACCTGGTCCCTGCGGCGCTGCGCGCGCTCGCTCATGTCCTGCGAGTCCCCGAGCATCGACGCGCAGATCCCCAGCTTCCAGATCTGCCGGCCCAGCGGATTGCCCCGTCCGGTCGACCAGAGGCGCTTGAGATCCGGCACGCTCGACACGTACACCTGCGCCTTGGGCGCCCCCGCGCGCAACTGGCGCATCGACGCCTCGAACGAGGTCCGGAAGTCGTCAACCGAGGTCATCTGTTTCGGCGAGTCACGGCAGGCGTCATTGGCGCCGACCATGACCGTGACCAGCTCGGGCGCGTGCTGGGCGGCCTGGGCCATCTGGCCGGGCAGGTCGGACATCCGGGCGCCGGTCGCCGCCAGGTTCCAGCTCCGCTGCTTGACCGCGGGCGCGCCGAGCAGCCGCAGCGAAAGGCTCCGCACCTCCGCGTCCGTACCCGTCGACCAGGACACCTCCGGGCAGTCCGCCAGCACCACACAGGCGTCAAAACCGCGGGTGATCGAGTCACCGACCGCGGCCACCGAGGACGGGCTGCGGTCCCAGACGGGGGTGGGGCGCGGGGAGGGGCTGGTGCGTTTGGCGGCGGCGTCGGGCGAGGCGCCGCCGAGGGAGTCGCAGCCGGCCAGCAGGCCGGTCCCGGCGAGCACCGCGGCGGTGACGGCGGCGAGCCCGGCGCGCGAACGCCGCTGTCCCGTACGCGCGCCGCGCCGCCCCGTACCCGCGCCGCGCTGCGTAGTGCCTGCGCCGCGCTGTCCCGTACCCGCGGCGGTACGCTCGCGGTCGCCGCGACGGCCCCGGCTCCGAAGGCTGTTGTGCATGTGGCCCCTCCCCGTTGGCTCCTCTGGCGATGCCTGCCGAAGCGTGCCGGTGCTTGTCGGTGTCGTAGGTGTCGTCCGTGCTCGTTGAAGTTTCGCGTCCTCAGGCTTCCGGCGGCGTCCTGCCGAGTGAAAGCTTCGCGCATATCGGGCCCGGGACCGACCGTACGTCACCCCGGGCACCCCGCCGCACGGTAGTTTTTCCCACGTCGAACCAGAGGCGCCTGATCTCTTCGGCTCCGGTAAATTACATCACGTCACAAGCTGTCCCTTTTGCGGAGTTTCACTCCCGATGCTGTTTACTGAGGCCGCTGGGAAAGGCGAACCTCGTCCCACACTGGAGGTCCCGGTGACGACACGTGGAGTTCTGTACATTCACTCCGCACCGCGCGCGATGTGCCCGCACGTCGAATGGGCGGTGGCCGGGGTGCTCGGTCTGCGCGTCCAGCTCGACTGGATTCGCCAGCCGGCCTCGCCCGGCACGTGGCGGGCCGAGGTCTCCTGGAAAGGCCGTCCCGGCACCGCCTCCAAGCTCGCCTCCGCCCTGCGCGGCTGGCAGATGCTCCGCTTCGAGGTGACCGCCGAGCCCTGTCCCACCGCCGAGGGCGAGCGCTACAGCGCCACGCCTGACCTGGGCATCTTCCACGCCGTCACCGGAATGCACGGCGACATCCTGGTCCCCGAGGACCGGCTGCGCGCCGCGCTCGCCCGCGCCCAGCAGGGCGAGACGCAGCTTGAGGCGGAGATCGCCAAGCTGCTCGGCAAGCCGTGGGACGACGAGCTCGAACCGTTCCGGTACGCGGGCGAGGGCGCCCCGGTCCGCTGGTTGCACCAGGTAGTGTGAGCGGGCGGGACCACCACGTCCTACGGTGGTCCCATGGCTGACCAACTCGCAGTAGCAGTCCTCGGCACGGGCATCATGGGCGCCGCGATGGCCCGTAACCTCTGCCGCACCGGACATGACGTCCGGGTCTGGAACCGTACCCCCGCCAAGGCCGAAGCCCTTGTCGCCGACGGCGCGCGGGTCGCCATGACCCCCGCCGAGGCGGTGACCGGCGCGGATGTCGTTCTCACCATGCTGTACGACGGGCCCGCCGCCCTGGAGGCCATGACGGCCGCCGGGCCCGGTCTGCGTCCCGGCGCCGTCTGGCTCCAGTCCACCACCGCAGGTGTCGAGGCCATCCCCCTGATGGCCGATCTGGCCCGTCAGCAGGGGCTGGTCTTCGTGGACGCGCCCGTGCTCGGGACCAGGGGGCCCGCCGAGAACGGGCAGTTGCTGGTCCTGGCCGCGGGCCCCGACGAGGCGCGCGGGCCGCTCGCCTCCGTACTCGACGCCCTCGGCAGCCGTACGGTCTGGCTCGGCGACGACGGCAGCACCGGCGCGGCCACCCGGCTCAAGCTGGTCTGCAACAGCTGGGTGCTGGCGCTCACCGGAGGCACGGCCGAGGCGCTGGCGCTGGCCAAGGGGCTGGGCGTCGACCCGCACCACTTCCTGGACGCCGTCTCGGGCGGCGGTCTGGACTGCGGCTATCTGCACGCCAAGGCCAAGGCGATCCTGGACGACGACTACGAGCCGAACTTCACGGTCACCACGGCGGCCAAGGACGCCCGGCTGATCGTCGAGGCGGGCGCGGCGGAGGACGTACGGCTGGACCTCGCGGAGGCGAGCGCGGAAAGGTTCCGCCGGGCGGAGGAACAGGGCCACGGCGAGGACGACATGGCGGCGACGTACTTCGCCAGCTTCAAGGGCTGATCCCCGGACACGCGATCGCCGGACGGGCTCAGTGCGTTGAGCCCGTCCGGCGATCGGAACGGTGGGGTCCGGCGGTCAGACCGTACGGAGCGCCAGTACGACGTTGTGGCCGCCGAAGCCGAACGAGTTGTTGATCGCCGCGATCGTGCCGGCCGGCAGCTCGCGGGACGTGTCGCGCACGATGTCCGCGTCGACCTCCTCGTCGAGGTCGTCCACATTGATCGTCGGCGGCGCCATCCGGTGGTAGAGCGCGAGGACCGTCGCCACGGTCTCGATACCGCCCGCGCCGCCCAGCAGATGACCCGTCATCGACTTCGTGGCGGAGACGGCGACATGGTCCAGATCGTCGCCCAGGACCCGGCGCAACGCCTTGACCTCGGCGACATCGCCCTGCGGCGTGGACGTCGCGTGCGCGTTGAGGTGCGCGATCTCGGCGGGCTTCAGGTCCGTGTTGTCGAGCAGGTTCTCCATGGCCTTCGCGATACCGCGGCCGGTGGGCTCGGGCTGGGCGATGTGGTGGGCGTCGGAGGACAGGCCCTGGCCCAGCACCTCGCAGTAGACCCGCGCGCCGCGTGCCGCGGCGTGCTCGGCCGACTCCAGGACGATCACGCCCGCGCCCTCACCGAGGACAAAGCCGTCGCGCGCGGTGTCATAGGGGCGGGAGGCCTTGGTGGGCTCGTCGTTGTTCTTCGACATCGCCATCATGTTGGCGAACGCGGCGACGGGCAGCGGGTGGATGGCCGCTTCCGTACCGCCGGCGACGACCACATCGGCGCGGCCGGTACGGATCATCTCGACGGCGTACCCGATGGCTTCCGCGCCCGACGCGCAGGCGGAGACCGGAGTGTGCACGCCCGCGCGGGCGCCCACCTCCAGACTGACATTGGCGGAGGGGCTGTTCGGCATCAGCATCGGCACGGTGTGCGGGGACACCCGGCGCTCGCCGCGCTCCTTCAGCACGTCGTACTGGTCGAGCAGGGTGGTGACGCCGCCGATTCCGGAGGCGATCACGGTGCCGAGGCGGTCGGGGTCGACGGCGGTGTCCTCGCCGGCCTTGGCGGTGTACCCCGCGTCGGCCCACGCCTCCCGGGCCGCGATCAGCGCGAACTGCGCCGAGCGGTCCAGCCTGCGGGCCAGCGGACGGGGCAGTACATCGCCCGGGTCGACCGCCGCCACCGCGGCGATACGGACCGGCAGACCGGCGAACCGCTCGTCTTCGAGCGTGCGGACCCCGGAGCGGCCCGCGAGCAGACCTTCCCAGGTCGATGCGCTGTCGCCACCCAGTGGTGTGGTTGCGCCGATACCGGTGACGACCACGGTGCGATTGGTCGAGCTCACTGGAATTCTTTCTCCACGTGTAGAGGGTGCTGAATTTTTACGGCGCCACCACCGGGTGGCGGATGCCGCGCGATCCGATCAGGCGGGTCAGGCGGCCTGGTGCTTCGCGATGTAGTCGGCGGCGTCGCCGACCGTCTTCAGGTTCTTGACGTCGTCGTCGGGGATCTTGACGTCGAAGCGCTCTTCGGCGGCGACGACGACCTCGACCATGGACAGCGAGTCGACGTCCAGGTCGTCGGTGAAGGACTTGTCCAACTGGACGTCCTCGACCGGGATACCGGCGATCTCGTTCACGATCTCGGCGAGACCGTCGACGATCTCTTCCAGGGTGGCGGCCATGTGGGCGCTCCTTCGATTGTACGCAGAGGGATATATCGGAACACGCTCCGGAAAGATCCGGTGTGCCTAGGGGAGGGTAACGACCGTCGCGGCATAGACGAGACCCGCCCCGAAGCCAATGACGAGCGCGGTGTCGCCGCTCTTCGCCTGTCCGGTCGCCAGAAGCCGCTCCATGGCGAGCGGGATCGAGGCGGCCGAGGTGTTGCCGGTGGTCTCCACGTCACGGGCGACCGTGACGCTGTCCGGCAGCTTCAGAGTCTTCACCATCGAGTCGATGATCCGCATATTGGCCTGGTGCGGAATGAAGACATCCAGGTCTTCCGAGGTGATTCCGGCCGCGTCCAGCGCCTGCTGGGCGACCTTCGCCATCTCGAAGACGGCCCAGCGGAAGACGGCCTGGCCCTCCTGCGTGATGGCCGGGAACTTCTCCACCGTGCCGTCGCGGTAATCGTCCCACGGCACGGTCTGCTTGATGGTGTCCGACTTGTCGCCCTCCGAGCCCCAGACCGTCGGTCCGATCATCGGCTCCTTGGCGGGGCCGACCACCACGGCGCCCGCGCCGTCGCCGAACAGGAAGGCCGTGGCGCGGTCCTCAAGGTCCGTCAGATCGGAGAGCCGCTCCACCCCGATCACCAGGACATGTTCGGCCGAGCCCTCGACGACCATGCTCTTGGCCAGGGTCAGCCCGTACCCGAAGCCGGCGCAGCCCGCGGAGATGTCGAACGCGGCAGGCTTGCCCGCGCCGATCTTGTCCGCGATCTCGGTCGCGACGGCCGGGGTCTGCTTGAAGTGCGAGACGGTCGACACCACTACCGCGTCGATCTGCCCGGGGGAGATCCCGGCGTCGGCGATGGCCTTGCCGGACGCCTCGATGGACATCGCGGCGACGGTCTCCTCGGGCGAGGCCCAGTGGCGGGTGGCGATTCCGGAGCGGGAGCGGATCCACTCGTCGGACGAGTCGATCTTTTCGAGGATCACCTCGTTGGGCACGATACGGGTCGGGCGGTAGCCTCCGACGCCCATGATGCGCGCGTACGGGGCGCCCTTGCTGGGCTTGATCTTCGACATGCTCTCTGGCTCCTATTCGGCCGTGGAGGAGTGCTCGGCGATCAGCGTGCGGGCCGCGTCGAGATGGTCCGGGGTCTTCAGCGCGAGAGTCTTCACACCGGGCAGCGCCCGCTTGGCGAGGCCGGTGAGGGTCCCGCCGGGGCACAGCTCGATGAGCGCGGTCACACCCCGCTCCTGGAAAGTCTCCATGCACAGGTCCCAGCGGACCGGATTGGCGACCTGACCGACCAGGCGCGTCACGATTTCGGCGCCCGTGGCGACCGCCTGCCCGTCCCGGTTCGAGACGTACGGCACGGCCGGATCGGCGACGTCCAGACCGGCGGTGGCCACTTCGAGCTTGGCGACCGCGGGGGCCATGTGGTGCGTGTGGAACGCCCCGGCGACCTTGAGGGCCACCACCTTGCGTACGCCCTCGGGCTTGTCGGCCTCCAGCGCGGCGAGCTGTTCGAGGGTGCCCGCCGCCACGATCTGGCCGGCGCCGTTCACATTCGCCGGTGTCAGACCGAGCTTCTCCAGATGGGCGACGGTGGTGTCGGGGTCGCCGCCGAGGAGGGCCGACATACCGGTCGCGGTGATGGCCGCGGCCTCCGCCATGGCCAGGCCACGGGCCCGTACCAGCCCCAGCGCCGTGTCGTCGGAGACCACCCCGGCCAGCGCGGTCGCGGCCAGTTCGCCCACGCTGTGCCCGGCCGTGGCGCCGACCTCGCGCGCCACGTCCCCGGTGGTGGGGAAGAGCTGACGGGCCGACAGCAGCGCGGCGGCGACCAGCAGCGGCTGGGCGACCGCGGTGTCACGGATCTCGTCCGCGTCGGCGTCCGTGCCGTAGTGGACCAGATCCAGGTCGATGGCGGCCGACCAGGCCCGCAGCCGGTCTTCGGCGCCGGGCAGTTCGAGCCAGGGAGTCAGGAAGCCGGGCGTCTGAGCGCCTTGGCCGGGAGCGACGAGTACGAGCACTCTCACACTCTCTCTTGTGGACGGGTCGGATAGCCCGTGATGACAAGGACGAAGAACCGTCAGGGGAATTGTTGGAGTACGACAAAAGTCTAGGTCTGGGGGTCCCCGTCGGCCAGACGCCCCAAGATGAGCGCAATCCGCAGGGTGAACGCGGATCGCACATCGGAGGGTGACCATCCGGTGACGTCAGTCACACGTCGGAGCCGGTAGCGCACGGTGTTGGGGTGAACGAAGAGCATCCTGGCCGCGCCCTCAAGGCTGCTCGCCTGCTCCAGATAGACACTCAGAGTCTCCAGCAGCGCCGAGCCCGCCTCTTCAAGCGGTCTGTAGATCTCCTCCACCAACTGCTCACGAGCAGCAGGGTCGGAGGCGATGGCGCGCTCCGGCAGGAGATCGTCCGCGAGCACCGGACGCGGCGCGTCCTGCCAGGCGAAGCACGCCTTCAGTCCGGCGGCGGCGGCCTGGGCCGACTTGGTGGCGGCCAGCAGATCGGGCACGACCGGGCCCGCGACGACCGGGCCCGCAGCGTACGGGCCGATCAGCGCCTTCGCGACCTGGAGCGGATTGTCGCTGCCGCCCGCGATCACCACGAGCCGGTCGCCGAGGACCCCGGTGAGGACCTGGAGCTTGGCGTGCCGGGCGGCCCGTCTGATCGCCTCGACGGTCAGCTCGCTGTCGCCGTCGGGGGCGGTGCCGAGCAGGACACAGACATGCTCGGGGGAGTTCCAGCCGAGGGCGGCGGCCCGGGAGACCGCGCCCTCGTCGGCCTCCCCGGAGAGCACCGCGTTCACCACGAGCGACTCCAGCCGGGCGTCCCAGGCGCCACGGGCCTCGGCGGCCTGCGCGTACACCTGAGCGGTGGCGAAGGCGATCTCCCGCGCGTAGACGAGCAGTGCCTCACGGAGCGCGGACTCGTCGCCGGGCGCCGCGACCTCCTCGATCGCGGTCTCCATGACCTCGATGGTCGTCCGCACCATCTCGACGGTCTGGCGCAGGGTGATCGCCCTGGTCAGCTCGCGCGGCGCGGTGCCGAACACATCGGTGGAGATGGCCTGCGGGGTCTCCGGATGGCGGAACCACTCGGTGAACGCGGCGATTCCGGCCTGGGCGACCAGCCCGATCCAGGAACGGTTCTCCGGGGGCATCGCGCGGTACCACGGCAGCGTCTCGTCCATGCGGGCGATGGCGTTCGCGGCGAGCCGTCCCGAGGACTGCTCCAGCCGGCGCAGTGTCGCGGGATGCGGATGGGGTTCGTTCGAGGGTTCAGGCACGGGACAAGAGTGCCTCATCCCGGCAGCCCGCCGATGGCTCGGGGCTACCGTTGAGCTGTGATTCTCCTACGGCGCGCAGCGCAGCGGTATGCCGGTGGTGACCCCGGCGCGGGCATCGAGTCCCTGCACGCCTTCTCGTTCGGGCGGTTCTACGATCCGGACAATCTCCGCTTCGGCGCGGTCCTCGCCTGCAACGAGGAGCGGCTCGCGCCGGGGGCCGGGTTCGGTGAACACCCGCACAGCCATACGGAGATCGTCACCTGGGTTGTCGAGGGCGAGCTGACGCACCGCGACTCGGCCGGGCACGCCACGGTCGTCCGCGCGGGCGATGTCCAGCGGCTCAGCGCGGGCGGCGGGGTGCGGCATGTGGAGCGCAACGACGGCGACCGCCCGCTGGTCTTCGTACAGATGTGGCTCGCGCCACTGGAGCCGGGTGGTGAGCCGCGGTACGAGATCGTCCGCGGCATCGCCGACTCCACGCCGTACGCCCTTCCGCAGGCCGGCGCGATGCTGCATGTACGGCGGCTGTGCGACGGCGAGCGCACGGCGGTGCCGGACGCGCGGTTCGTGTACGTACACGTGGTGCGCGGCGGGATACGGCTCGGCGGGCCGGGTGGCGAAGCGGGCGCCGAGCTGACCCCTGGTGATTCGGCGCGGGTCACGGACGCGGAAGGGCTCGAACTGGCCGCGGGTCCGGCGGCGGAGGTGCTGGTGTGGGAGATGTCGGGCTGAGCGTCCCGTAGCTGCACGGTTTCGTAGCCGCGTGGTCCCGTGTTCGTAGTCGAGTCGTCCCGTGGCTGAGTCGTCCCGCAGCCGAGCGGTCCCGCAGCCGAGCGGTCTCGTGGGCGAGCGGCCTGGCGGGCTCGGCGGCCCGGCGCTCGGGTCAGGCCGCAGGCGTACGCAGCTCGGTGAGTATCGCGTCCGTGAAGGGCGGCCACGCCTCCACCGCCCAGGGCCCGAACGCCCGGTCCGCCAGCGCCACACACGCCGCCCCCGCGTCCGGGTCGATCCACAGGAACGTACCGGACTGCCCGAAGTGTCCGAACGTACGCGGCGACGACAACGCGCCCGTCCAGTGCGGGGACTTGGTGTCCCGGATCTCGAAACCCAGCCCCCAGTCGTTGTTCTTCTGGTGGCCGTAGCCGGGCAGCACGCCCGACAGCCCCGGGTGCACGACGCTCATCGCCTCCAGGACCGTGCGCGGATCGAGCAGCCGGGGCGCCTGGACCTCCGCCGCGAACCGCACCAGGTCGTCGACCGTCGAGACGGCGTCCCTGGCCGGCGAGCCCTCGAAGGTGGTCGACGTCATACCCAGCGGTTCGAGCACCGCCTCGCGCAGATAGTCCGCGAAGGGGATCTCGGTGGCCTTGGCCACATGGTCGCCGAGCACCTCGAAGCCCGCGTTCGAGTACAGCCTGCGGGCGCCGGGCGCGCCGGCCGCGCGGTGCTGGTCGAAGGCGAGACCGCTGGTGTGCGCGAGGAGATGGCGGACCGTGGAGCCCTCGGGCCCGGCCGGTTCGTCCAGGTCGACGGCCCCCTCCTCGTACGCCACCAGCACCGCGTACGCGGCGAGCGGCTTGGTCACGGAGGCGAGCGCGAAGCGCCGCGACGTCGGGCCGTACGACCCGGCGACGCTGCCGTCCACTCGTACGACGGCGGCCGCCGCGGTCGTCACCGGCCAGTTCTCGATCAGCGCCAGGCTCTGCATGGCACCGAGCGTAGAGGACTCAGAAAGTCAGTCTCATGGAGGGATCGGGAGTACGGACGAACCCCAGCGAGGCATACAGCGGCTCGCCCTCCTGGGACGCGTGCAGATCGATCTTCCGCACACCGCGCTCCCGGTACCAGCCGAGCAGCGCCTCCATGCACGCCCGCGAATACCCGCGTCTGCGCAGCCCGGGATCGGTGGCGACATTGAAGACATAACCGAAGGCGCCCGTGGGGTTGCCGGGACCACCGAGCCGGTACTCGATCGTTCCGGTCGCGCAGGCGGCCAGCCCGCCCGGCCGGCCCGGGGCGTCCACGACGAACGCGATCAGGGCTGACTCCGGGTCCGCGAGCCTCTTCCGCAGGGTCTCGGCCGTGGGCGCCTGCCAGCCGGTGTCGGGGTCCGGCCTGCGGACGGAGTCGAGCATGACCTTGCGGAGTCTGACCAGTTCTTCGGCGTCTGCGGGCACTGCCCGGCGTGCTTGGCTCATGGCCCAGAGTCTCGTCCACGCCGCCACGAAACTCGTATCATTTTTCGCTTGCTTCGAGTGCACTCAAGGGATCTAGCGTTGAACATATGACGCTGACCGAGAGCAGCCCGGCCCGGACCGATCGCGTTGAGCAGTGCGCGGCGGCGCCGCGGCGGCATCCGCGCCCCGACGGCCAGGACCGCTACACGATCAGCGAGGTCGCCGCCTACACCGGACTCACCGCGCACACGCTGCGCTGGTACGAGCGGATCGGTCTGATGCCGCATGTCGACCGCTCGCACACCGGGCAGCGCCGCTTCAGCAACAAGGACCTGGACTGGCTGGCCTTCGTCGGCAAACTGCGGCTGACCGGGATGCCGGTCGCGGACATGGTCCGGTACGCCGAGCTGATCCGCGCGGGCGACGAGACCTTCGAGGAGCGGCAGGAGCTGCTGGAGCGGACCCGGCGCGATGTGCTGAACCGGATCGCGGAACTCCAGGACACCGTCGCCGTGCTCGACCACAAGATCGGCTTTTACGCGGACGCCCGCTGGGCGTCGGAGAGGTCCTGAATCCCGATGAGCGAGAACACGATCGACACGGTACGGCTCGGGGCCGGCGGCCCGGAGGTCGGCGTCCAGGGGCTCGGCTGCATGGGCATGAGCTTCGCGTACGGGCCGACGGAGGACCCGGACGAGGCGCGCGCCACGCTGGAACGCGCGCTGGAACTGGGCGTGACGCTGTACGACACGGCGGACGCCTACGGGGCGGGCGAGAACGAGAAGTTCATCGCGCCGTTCGTACGGGCGCACCGCGACGAGATCGTGGTGGCGACCAAGTTCGCTCTGAGTATCGACCCGGCCGACCGCACCAAGCGAGTGATCCGCAATGACCGGCCGTACCTCCGGCAGTGCGTCGAGGGCAGCCTCCAGCGTCTCGGTGTGGACGAGATCGACCTCTATTACATGCACCGGCGTGATGTGAACGTCCCCATCGAGGAGACGGTCGGCGCCATGGCCGAGCTGGTGACGGAGGGGAAGGTCAAGTATCTGGGGCTCAGCGAGGTCACCAGCGGCGAGCTGCGCGCGGCCCAGGCGGTGCATCCGATCGCGGCGCTCCAGTCCGAGTGGTCGCTCTTCAGCCGGGACATCGAGGCGAAGGTCGTCCCGGCCGCTGTCGAACTCGGCGTGACGCTCGTGCCGTACTCGCCGCTCGGCCGCGGCTTCCTGACCGGCGCGTTCGTCAACGCCGAACAGGAGCTGGGGGCCGACGACTTCCGCCGACAGCAGCCCCGCTTCACCGGGGACAACGCCGCCGCGAACGCCGCGCTGCTGGAGCCGGTGCGCAAGATCGCGGCGGCGCGGGACGCCACGCCGGGGCAGGTCGCGCTCGCTTGGGTGCAGCAGCGGGCGGCGGTGTACGGGCTGCCTGTCGTACCGATTCCGGGGACGCGGAGGCGGAGGCGGGTGGAGGAGAACGTGGCGGCCACGCGGCTGGTTCTGAGCGAGGACGAGCTGCGGTCGCTGGAGCCGATCGCGGGGCAGGTGGCGGGGGGACGGTACGCGGACATGGCGTTCACTTCGGCGGGGCGGGAGTAGCGCGAGTAGTACGTAGCGGTCTCTGTCCGCTGCCCCGCTGTCTGCTGTCCGTTGCCCGGCTGTCCGCTGCCCCGGCCGGGCGGGTGCTCGGCCGGGGCTCCCGGCTCTGGCGCTTTGGGCTGTGGCGCTTTCGGCCGACGCGGGCGGCTCATGCCGGGCCGAGGGCTCATGCCAGGCCGAGGGCGAAGACCGCGAAGCCCGCCGCCAGCAGCCCCGCTGCCGCGCGGCGGGCCTTTGTCGTACGGGTGCCGCTCGCCCAGGGGCCGTCGAAGCGGCGCGCGTACCGGCCGATCAGTACGAGCAGGACGGCGAACAGCGGCATCCACGCCAGCCGGGCCGCGATCCAGGCGAGCGAGTCCGGGGCGGACGTCAGGCCGGGCAGAGTGCCGAGGCCCGTCGCCGTACCGAGGAGGGAGCCGGGCACGGCGGCGGCGAGCATCGCCGTCTGGTGCCAGCACAGGATCGTCATCGCGGAGAGATTGATGACGACGACCGGTGCCCACAGGGCGGGCCTCTTCAGCAGGCGTCCGATCCGGTCGCGCAGCAGGATCGCCGCGCCGCTTTGCGCGGCGGCGAGCGCGAGGACCAGCAGGGACGGCGGATGCGAGTTGGTACGGGCCTCGCCGGGGACACCGACCATCGACGCCGGATAGTGGAAGACCACCAGCAGCGCGGCGAACAGCAGCGTGCCGCCGATGAGCAGGACCCGCGCCCCGCGTCGGCCGATTCTCCCCTCGCCCCAGGAGACTCCGAGCTGATAGGCGAAGAGCCAGCCCGGCAGGATGTTCACCATGCTCAGCCAGGACGGCATGGTGTCGGCATACGGTCCGTACCGCAGGAAGTCGACGACCGTGACGGTCGTCACCAAAGGGGCAGCGGCCCAAGCGCCCAGCGTATGTGCGGCGCGCACACAGTACGGAGTGAGCGCTGTGACCACGATATAGACGCCCACGAACCACAGGGGCTGGATCACCAGCGTCGATCCGGTGTGCAGGGTCGTGGCGGGCACGCCGAGCGCGTACAGCACCGGGATCAGCGCCGCCCAGACGGCCGTCACACCGACGACAGGCCTGCCCAGCCGCACCACGCGCTGCCGCAGCCAGGCGGCGGTGGTGGAGGTGCGCCTGCGGTACGAGAGGACGGAGGCATAGCCGCCGACCAGGAAGAAGATGCCCAGCATCTGGAGCACCCAGCTCACGGGGGCGAAGCCGCCGAAGGTGGAGAGCGGGCTCGCGTTGTGCAGGGCGCTGCCGCTGTCCAGGGTGAAGCCGCCGAGCAGCCAGTGCCCGGTCGGTACGGCGAGCAGCGCGAGCGCGCGCAGCCCGTCGATCGCGCGGTCGCGGTGGGTGGGGGTCCGTGTCTCGATCTTCGCGAGTGTCCCGGCGAGCGTCATCGGGTCCCTCCGGGGGTGGCGGGGGCGGGTGCGGCCGGGGTGAGGGCGGTCGTGGTGTGTGTGGTGGGGGCCTGTGTGTTCACGGCCTGTGTGGGCCGGGCCTGTGTGGTGCGGGGCCATGTGGTCCGGCGCCATGTGGCGCGGGCCTGTGTGGTGGGGCGCCATGTGGTCCCGGCCCATGTGGCCCGGCCCTCAGCGATCGCGGCGAAGGCACGGAGCGAGTCGGTGCCGGGTGCCAAGTAGCCGGTGTGGCCCCGGGCTTCGGCGGCCGGCACTTGGCGGGCGCCGAAGGCGGGATCTGCCGGGTCGGCCCCGTGTCCCAGGCCCGCGAACTCGACGTTCGGGATCCGGGAGATCCAGTCGGAGGAGTTCTTGGCGGCCCAGACACGCGCGTTGGTGTGGAGATCCACCACAGATCCGGCCCGCATACCGGGTGAGCCGAACACCACGATGTCCGAGGCGTTCACCTCATGGGCGGCGAGCCCGCACACCACCGAGCCGTAGCTGTGGCAGAACAGCACAGGCTTCGCGGCCCCCACCGCGGCCAGCCCCTGGGTGAACCGCGCGAGCCGCCCGGCCCCCGCCTCCGCGAGATCACCGGTGGCCACGTCCAGACCGACCCCGACCGGGGTCGTGTAACCGGCCCAGGCGATCACGGCGGTACGGCCTCCCGTCGCGGCCCGCAGCGAGGCGGCCATCCCGGCCGGAGTGCCGTTGCGGTCCTTCGTACGGTCGAAGGTCTCCGCGTCGATGCCCGAGCCCGGTACGACGACCGACACATGGCGGGCGCCCGCCAGATCCCCGTACACCTCGGCGACCTGGCCGCGTCCGCGCGGATCGAAGGCGAGGATCTGCCGGCCGGGCGCCGCGAGCCGCTCGTACCGGGGGTCGCGTTCGGCCCGTACGGCAAGGGAGTTGGCCTCGTACCGCAGTGCGACCGGCACCCCGTCGAGATTGCCGACGACCAGCGGATGGCGGTGCAGGAGCCGCTGTCGCTGACGGGGTGTCAGTTCGGCGAAGAAGCGGGCCACCCGGGCGGGGGAGGCCGTCGCGGGATCGGGGAGCGGGCGTCCGAGCGAGCCGTCCGCGCGCCAGGCGGCGCTGCCGGGCGGTGGTCCGGTCACCGGCCGCTGTGCGTTGCCGGAGGCCCAGCCCGCCGTCCCCCCGACCACGGCCGCCGCCAGTGCGACGGCGACCAGGGTCCTCTTGAAGCGCCGCATATGTGTCTCCTTCTGCTGCTCGTCCTCGAATGGGGCGAGCAGGAAGGTAAGGAGACGGTCTGCGCGGGGGCGTCACACCGGGGTGCCAACCAGCGGGTGATACCGGGGTAGGGGTGGTGCCGGTCCGAGGCTGATGTGGCGCCGGAGCCGGAGCCGGAGCGGTGTGGTCTGGTCTGGTGCGCGGCGGCGCGGCGCAGTGCAGTCCGGTGCAGTGCAGTCCGGCGCGGTGCGGTCTGGTGCGGGGCGGGGCTCAGGCGGTCGCGTCGCCCGGGGTCACCAGCCCCGATTCGTACGCGAAGATCACCGCCTGCGCGCGGTCGCGCAGCCCGAGCTTGGCCAGGACCCGGCCGATATGGGTTTTCACTGTCTGTTCGGCGACCACGAGCCGACCGGCGATCTCCTGGTTGGACAGGCCCCTGGCGATCAGTTCGAGCACCTCGGTCTCGCGGGGCGTCAGTCCGCGCAGCCGCAGGGCACGGTCCTCGCGCGGCGCGGGCCGCTGCTGGGCGAAGTCCGCGATCAGCCGCCGGGTCACGGACGGCGCGAGCAGGGCCTCTCCGGCGGCGACGATCCGTACCGCCGCGATCAGATCGGCCGGGGGCGCGTCCTTGAGCAGAAAGCCCGATGCTCCGGCACGCAGCGCCTCGTACACATAGTCGTCCACGTCGAAGGTGGTGAGCATCAGCACCTTGGGCCGGTGGATCACCCCGGCGGGCGGGTTCAGCACCTCGCGGGCGGCGGCCAGCCCGTCCATCTCCGGCATCCGGACATCCATCAGGACCACATCCGGGTGGACGGAGCGGCTCAGCTCCACGCCACGGCGGCCGTCCGGCGCCTCGCCCGCCACATCGATGTCGGCCTGCGCGGACAGCAGCGCGGCGAACCCCGCGCGCACCATGGCCTGGTCGTCGACGATGATCACGCGGATGGTCAAGGAGCGTCCTTCGCAGCGGTGGGACCCATGGGGCCGGTGGGACTGGTGGTACCGGTGGCGGGGCCCACGGGACGGGCGGGACCGGTGGTGCCGGTGCTGGGGCCAGTGGTCGGGTCGGCGGTCAGCGGGAGCCGCGCGGCCACCCGGAATCCGCCGTCGGGCAGCGGCCCGGTGTCCAGGGTGCCGCCGGTCAGCCGTACGCGTTCCCGCATACCCACCAGACCGTGCCCGGTCCCCGTGGCCTCCAGCGGTGAAGTGCGCGCGGCGGCGGTTTCGTTGACGACCAGGACGGTCAGCCAGTCGCCGTCCGAGGCTACCGACACCCGGGTCCGCGCGCCGGACGCGTGCCGCACCACATTGGCGAGGGCCTCCTGCACGATCCGGTACGCGGACAGATCCACGGCCGGGGGTACGGGTCCCAGCTCGGCCGGCAGCGACAGTTCGGCCGGCACTCCGGCCCGTACCGTCGCCTCCACGAGCTGCTGCACCCGGTCGAGTCCGGGCTGGGGCGCCCGCTCCCCGGCCGTGTCCTCCCGGCGCAGCACCGTCAGCAGCCGCCGCATCTCGGCCAGGGACTCCCGCGCGCTCGCCGCGATCGATCCGAACTCCTCCTGGGCCTGCGGCGACAGGTCCGGTAGCCGGTACGGCGCCGAGTCGGCCTGCACGGTGATCACCGACATATGGTGTGCGACCACATCGTGGAGTTCACGGGCGATACGGGTGCGCTCCTCCAGCAGGGTGCGCTGAGCGCGTTCCGCCTCGCTGATGTTCTCCTGCTCGGCGAGCCGCCGCTGCACCTCACCGCGTTCCCGCAGCGCCACGCCGACCAGCAGGACGACTCCGCTGAGGACGAAGAGCAGTATCGCGCTTCCGTCACTGCGGTCGGATGCCTCGGCATGCAGCACGAGTCCCGCCAGGCCGGTCGCGCACCATACGGCGATCACGGTCCGCCGGGTCTCGCGCAGCGCGAGCGCGAGCATTACGAAGAGATAGCCGACGATGACCGGCGGGGTCCATGGCCAGATGTCGTAGTTCTGCTGGGGTTCGGTCAGCAGGGCCATGGCGCCGAGGATGTCCGCGGTGAAGATGATCCACCAGGCCTGCAGCGGCCGGTGCGCCAGCATGAGCAGCGGCGCTGCCTGCGCGACGCCGATCGCTCCCGCGACACCGCCGTTCAGCCCGTACTGGGTGGTGAGAACGGAGATGGTGACCGGGACGAGCGCGGCGGTGAGGGCCAGGACGATCCCGTACGGCAGCAGCCGCTGCCAGAGCCTCGGCGCGTCCGCGAACAGGGGCGTCGGCGGATGGGAGGGGCGCGCCAGGCCCCGCGCCAGCTCGCGCGCGTTACGGCGCGCGGCACTGAGCAGACCGTCGGTCTGCGGGGGCGGTGGCGGGGGCGAGGTGTGGGACATGACCGGGCCAGCCTAGGCAGCCGTCGTCACGCGGGCGTCATACCGGAGAGCTGGTAGGAACGTCATACCGAGGTATGAGATGCAATGCTCCCGCCGCCACTGCTCCCGCCAGTAGAGGCCCAAGAGAGGTCTGGTCGCGGATCGGTGACGGGCGTCACAGCCCTGCCATCGAGCGGCGGCACCGCTACCTGAGCCGCTACCTGAGCCCGCCACCTGAGCCGCGGCCGGGGCCGCCGCCCGCCTCACAGCTCCGCCAGCAGTTCCGCCTTCTTCGCCGAGAACTCCTCGTCCGTCACCAGACCCGCCTGGTGCAGCTCGCCGAGGTGCCGGATCCGGTCGGCGACATCCGCCGGGTCGCGGCGCAGGGAGGTCACGGCGGACACCGGCACCGTGGCCCGGTTCGGCGCCGCGTTCTGGACCGCCGCGAGGACGGCCGCCGCGAAGGGGAGCGATTCGTGCACCGGCCCGTAGCCGAGCCCGAAGACGACCGCCGCCGGGTCGTGGTCCGCCTGCGCGGGCTGCGGTTCCATACCCGCACCCGCACCCGCACCCGCACCCGTACCGGCACCGACCCCGGCACCCACCCCGGCCGCGTCCCGGCGCAGCAGCCGCAGATAGCCGTCGAACAGCTCGGGGGAGCGCCACTCGACCCCCAGCAGATCACCGACCGGGAGGCTCTGGTCGCCGGCTTTCCACTTGGTGGTGGACGCGCCCGTCCAGAACCAGCGGAAGGACACCCGGTCCCCGTCGAAATAGGCCTTGCCGTCGAACGCCTTGAAGTGCAGCGGAGGTGCCGGCGCGGCCACCAGATAGCGCTCGGCCGGCTCCTCCACGTCCCGTACGGACCGGGCCAGCGCGGCCCGCAGCTCATCGGCGTAGTACTCCGCGAGGGTGTCGCGCTCCGCGGGCAGCACCAGCCGGTACGGATCGCCGCTCTCCCTGAGCTGTCCGGCCGCGGCCTCCACCAGTGGGTCGGCCCCGGCCCTTGGCACGGCGCGCAGCACGACCGTCCCGCGCTTTCCCGGCGTGACCGTCACCGACGACAACGCCTCATGGGGGATACGGCGTTCGCCGAGCGCCTGGAACAGCTTCGGCGTCCTGGTCCCCCGTTCGAAGCGGATGAGCACGGAGTCGCTTTCGAACTCCCAGGTGGCATGAATCCCCGCGAGCACATCACCCATGTGCCTCATCGTAGGCGGCGGGCGCCCGCGCGTCGCCTGCCTCAGCGGACGAATTCTACGCGCGTGGGGTGTGCGCCACCGGCGCTTGTCCGATCAAGTGACTGACACCGGATCAGGCCCCTGGGAGGTTTGGCGGACCGTACATCCCGTCGGGTGTCAGGCCTGGCCCGCTCCGCTTCCGGCTTCCTCGGAGATTCCGTTCACACAGTCCTCGTCGCCGTCCGCGCAGCTCACCGCGGTGTACGAACCGACGCCGATGTCCGCGAAGTTGTCGAGGCTCTCCGTACCCGGTTCGAAGTAGCCGCTGTGCCCGGCCGCGCCGGACGCCGAGAGCACCCGGGCCCCGAAAGCGCGTTCCACCGGGTCCGCGCCGTGCCCGAGACCGCCGACCGCCAGATACGGAACGTCCTGAATCCAGTCGTCTCGGTCCCGCATGGCCCACACCCGGGCGTCGGTGCGGAGCTGTTCCGCGTTCCCCACCCGCATCCCGGGGCTGCCCGCGACCGCCACATCGACGACCCGCGCGGGCAGGGCGCGCGCGGCGACCCCGCACACCACCGAGCCGTAACTGTGGCAGAAGAGCGAGATCCTGGAGGTCCCCGGCAGCGCACGGGTCAGAGCGGCAAGCCGTACGGCACCCTCCTCGGCGAGCTTGCCGATCGCCGCGTCCATGCCGAGCCCGGCGGGCGAGGTGTAGTCGGCCCAGGCGATCACCGCCGTACGCGCGTCGGGATCGGCGGCGCGCTCCGCGGAGTAGAGCGACTCGGCCATGCCCACCGGCGCCGTGTACCAGCGCTCCGTACGCTCGAAGGTCAGCACATGCGTATCGACACCGGGCACCACGACCGAGACCCGCTCGGCGCGTTCGAGGTCGCCGAGCACCTCCGCGGCCCGGCCCTTGCCCGACGGATCGAAGGCGAGGATCTGCCGGTCGCCGCCGAGCATCGACTCGTACCGGTGCATACGGCGGCCCGCCTGCCTGCGGCCGTCGCTGGAGAGTCTGCTGTCGTGCATACGGCGCTCCTCCACCGTGCGCGCGCGCATCAGCGCCAGCCGGTTGGCGCGGTAACGCAGCGACACCGGCGCGCCGTTGAGATTGCCCACGACCAGCGGATAGGTGGTGGCGAGCCGTTCCTGTTCGGGGGCGGTCAGGGAGGCGAAGAACGCGGCGAGCCGCTTCGGCGAGGAACGGGGGCTTGGCAGATGCCGTACGCCTGTCCGGCCGCGCTCCCAGGCGTCGAGCGCGGCCTGGAGGGGCTCGCCGGGACCGCGTTGGCGCTGGACGGCGGTCCAGCCGGTGGTCGACAGCAACACGAACACGACGGCGAGAGCGAGCAGGGCGCGCCATACGTTGAGGGAGGGGGAGGAGTCGAAGGAGGTCACTGTTTACCAGACTAGGACGGGCTCGGGAGGCCTCGCGACGTGGGTGACGCGGGTCACGGACGGGTGAGGGTTAAACCGAAGGTAACCGCACCGGGCGTACAAAGGGGGCGCACGCTCGGCGCGTTGCGGGCAGATGGCGGACCCGTACGGGCATACGGGGGATCAGTTCGCGTACGCGGCCCGGTGGTTCGGAGGGGCGTACGCGGGTGGTGCGGAAGGGCGTACGGAAGCGGGGGTGGAGCGGCCGTACGGGGGATGCCGCCGGATCGGGCGGACGTACTCGGGCGGGATGTACTCAGGCGGACGCACCCGGGCGGATGTACCCAGGAAGACGTACGCGGGCAGACGTACTCAGGCCGACGTACGAGTCGTACAAGGGGATGGGCCGCCGGCCTGGCCCGGGGTCCGCCAGTCCTCGGTGAGCGCGGGCCGGAGATGGTCGATGAAGCACTCGGACATCGCGCGCAGGGCGTCCAGACCGGTGTCCTGCCCCTTGCCCCAGAGCCGCCCGGTCATCCGCATCACCCCGGTGAACGCGGCGACGATCACCCGGGGCCGTGGATCGGTGTCCACATCGAGTCCCTCGCGGTCGGCGACGAGCCGGGAGAGCCCCTCCTCCAGCTCGACGGATCGGCGCAGATGGACAGCGAGCAGGGCCGGGGTCGACTCGATCATCCGGTACGTCCGCATGTACAGCTCGACCGGTACGACCGACTCGATCGTCTCGCCGACCGTGGTCCAGGCGGAGGCGACGGCGTTGCGCATGGCCTCCATGGGGCCCTCGGCGGGCGGCCGTACGCGCAGCGCCTCGACGAACTTGTTCTCCACCATCTCCACCACGGCGAGGGCGACTTCTTCCTTGCTGGCGTAGTAGCGGAAGAAGGTGCGCTGCGAGACGTCGACGGCGTCCGTGATCTCGTCGATGGTGGTCTGCTCGTACCCCTGGGCGGTGAACCGTTCGAGTGCCGCACGCAGCAGGGCGTCTCGGGTGCGCTGCTTCTTGAGGGCGCGCAGTCCGGTCGGCTGTTCGGCCGCGGTCATTCGCTCCTGCCCGGCGGCTGTGTCCTGCCCGAGGGTCACCGAATGGTCCTCATTCCACCGCTTTCCATATTTTCTCGCCCTGCTCAGCCCATCTGTGAGCTACGTGACAGTTACCAACTTGTGAAATGGTTTGTCAATTGTCAGTGGCTGACATTAGCGTAACCCGTATGACTAGTCAGACCGTCGACAAGGCGCCGCAGAGCCCGGAACACCCGGCGCCCGCGCCAACCAAGGGACTGCGTGGGCATCCCTGGCTGACCCTCTTCTCCGTGGCGATCGGCGTCATGATGGTGGCGCTCGACGGCACCATTGTCGCGATCGCGAACCCTGCCATCCAGAAGGACCTCGGCGCCACTTTCGCCGATGTGCAATGGATCACCAACGGCTACTTCCTCGCCCTCGCCGTGGCCCTGATCACCGCGGGCAAGCTCGGTGACCGCTTCGGCCACCGGCAGACCTTCCTCATCGGCGTCGTGGGCTTCGCCGCGGCCTCGGGGGCCATCGGGCTGTCCGACAGCATCGCGCTGGTCGTCGTCTTCCGGGTGCTCCAGGGCCTCTTCGGCGCGCTGCTGATGCCGGCCGCGCTCGGCCTGCTGCGGGCCACCTTCCCCGCCGAGAAGCTCAACATGGCCATCGGTATCTGGGGCATGGTCATCGGTGCCTCCACCGCGGGCGGCCCGATCCTCGGCGGTGTGCTCGTCGAGCATGTGAGCTGGCAGTCCGTCTTCTTCATCAATGTGCCGGTGGGCGTGATCGCCCTGGTCTTCGGCGTACTGATCCTCAGGGACCACCGGGCGGAGAACGCCCCGCGGTCCTTCGACATCCTGGGCATCGTGCTGCTCTCGGCCGCGATGTTCTGTCTGGTCTGGGCGATCATCAAGGCCCCGGTCTGGGGCTGGGGGTCCGGTACGACCTGGCTCTTCATCGGTGTCTCGCTGGCCTGCTTCGCCCTCTTCGCCCTCTGGGAGACCCGGGTCAAGGAGCCGCTCATTCCGCTGGGGCTCTTCCGCTCCGTACCGGTCTCGGCCGGTGTGGTCCTGATGGTGCTGATGGCCATCGCCTTCCTCGGCGGGCTGTTCTTCGTCACCTTCTATCTGCAGAACGTGCACGGCATGGGAGCGGTCGACAGCGGTCTGCGGCTGCTGCCGCTCACCGGCATGATGATCGTCGGCTCGCCGCTGGCGGGGGTGCTGATCACCAAGGTGGGGCCGCGGGTCCCGCTGGCCGGCGGTATGGCCCTCACGGCGGCCGCCATGTTCGGTATGTCCACCCTGGGCACCGAGACCGGCACCCTCACCATGTCGGTCTGGTTCGCGCTGCTCGGCCTGGGCCTGGCCCCGGTCATGGTGGGCGCCACCGAGGTCATCGTGGGCAACGCCCCGATGGAACTGTCCGGAGTGGCCGGCGGGCTCCAGCAGTCCGCCATGCAGATCGGCGGCAGCCTCGGTACGGCCGTCCTGGGCGCGGTCATGGCCTCGAAGGTCTCCAACGACCTGCCCGGCAACTGGACCGGTGCCGGGCTGCCCCCGCTCACCGGCGCGCAGGCCGACCAGGCGGCGGAGGCGGTCCAGGTCGGTGTCCCTCCCGTCGCGCCCGGCACCCCCGCCGCGATCGCCGAGAAGATCACCGGTGTCGCGCACGACACCTTTATGTCCGGTATGAGCCTTGCTTGCCTGGTCGCCGCCGGTGTGGCGACCGTGGCGATCTTTGTCGCGCTGCTGACGAAGCGTGGAGACAATGCGGAGGCGGCGGGCGGAGGGGTGCACATCTGACGTCAGCCCCCGGGTGACCCCGCGTCAACTCCGTACCCAGAACAGCCCTGCCGGAACGTTCCGGCAGGGTTGTCCCCTTTCCGGGTGGTAGCTGCCGGGGGCTCTTCCCATGGCCCGGCGCCGCAGGTCAGAGTGCTGATGACCGATATCGCACCACACGGGGACCGAACGGGGACCGATCCATATGCGCAAGATCATGTTCTGCACCGCGGCCGGCGGGATGCTGGCCGTCGCCGCCCTGCTGCCTCAGAGCGCCGCTTCGGCGGCTCCGCCGCCCCGCCTCGGGGCATGCGCCCAGGGCGAGCTGTGCCTCTGGGCGGGCGAGGACTTCCGCGGCACGCGGCACACGTACGAACTGGCCGGTACGGAGATCGGGAGCTGCGTCCCGCTCGCGGCCGGCACCACCGTCCAGTCGCTGGCCAACCGCACCGGCCGGAATGTGACCACCTATCAGTCCGCCGAGTGCGACGAGACGGGGGACTTCGAGACCTACCCCGGCAAGGGCACCTGGGTGCCCGGCTCGCCGTACCGGGTACGGGCCTTCAAACTCTGGGAGCGCTGACCGTGCAGTCAGTCGTGACGGGGGCCGGGGACAACGGGACCGGCGGTGCTGCCGCCGGTCCCGTTGCCCTCGGGGGCGTCAGTGGGGGTGGGTGGTCAGGCGTCGCCGCCCGCCGTGCCGGGGTCCGCGGCCGACGCGTCCAGCAGCCGGTAGCGGTCCACGGCCTGCTTGAGCACCGACCGGTCGACCCGGCCCTCCTTCGCCAGCTCGGTCAGCACCCCGAGCACGATCGACTGCGCGTCGATATGGAAGAAGCGGCGGGCCGCGCCGCGGGTGTCGGCGAAGCCGAAGCCGTCCGCGCCCAGCGACTGGTACGAGCCCGGCACCCAGCGCGCGATCTGGTCCGGTACGGACCGCATCCAGTCGGAGACCGCCACGAACGGACCCTCCGCGCCGGAGAGCTTCCGCGTCACATACGGCACGCGCTGCTCCTCCTCCGGGTGGAGCAGGTTGTACCGCTCCACCTCGACGGCCTCGCGGCGCAGCTCGTTCCAGGACGTCGCCGACCAGACATCGGCCCGTACGTTCCACTCCTCGGCCAGCAGCCGCTGCGCCTCCACCGCCCAGGGCACGGCCACTCCGGACGCCATGATCTGCGCCGGGACCGCGCCCCGGTCGCCGCGCCGGAAGAGATGGATGCCCTTGAGGATGCCCTCCACGTCGACATCGGCCGGCTCGGCGGGGTGCTGGATCGGCTCGTTGTACACGGTGAGGTAGTAGAAGACGTCCGGGCTCTCGCCGGGCTCGGGCTGTCCGTACATCCGGCGCAGCCCGTCCTTGACGATATGCGCGATCTCGAAACCGTACGCCGGGTCGTAGGCGACACAGGCCGGGTTGGTCGAGGCGAGCAGATGCGAATGGCCGTCCGCGTGCTGGAGGCCCTCACCGGTCAGTGTCGTACGGCCGGCGGTCGCGCCCAGCACAAAGCCGCGGGCGAGCTGGTCGGACATCTGCCAGAACTGGTCACCGGTCCGCTGGAAACCGAACATCGAGTAGAAGACATAGACCGGGATCAGCGGCTCGCCATGGGTCGCGTACGCCGAGCCCGCCGCGATCAGCGACGCCGTGCAGCCCGCCTCGGAGATGCCGTCGTGCAGCATCTGCCCGGTCGGCGACTCCTTGTACGCGAGCAGCAGCTCACGGTCCACGGCCTCGTACTGCTGGCCCAGCGGGTTGTAGATCTTCGCGCTCGGGAAGAACGAGTCCATGCCGAAGGTGCGGTACTCGTCGGGGGCGATCAGCACGAAGCGCCGGCCGATCTCCTTGTCCCGCATCAGGTCCTTGAGCAGCCGGACGAAGGCCATGGTGCTGGCGATCGCCTGCTGGCCCGAGCCCTTCTTGACCGCCGCGTAGGTGGGGTCCGCGGGGAGGTTCAGCGGCTTCGCGCGGACGATCCGGGTCGGCACATACCCGCCCAGCGACTTGCGCCGGTCGTGCATGTACTGGATCTCCTCCGAGTCCCGGCCCGGGTGGTAGTACGGCGGCGCGCCGTCCTCCAGCTCCCGGTCCGCGATCGGCAGGTGCAGCCGGTCGCGGAAGCCCTTGAGGTCGGAGACCGTCAGCTTCTTCATCTGGTGGGTGGCGTTGCGGCCCTCGAAGTTCGGCCCCAGCGTCCAGCCCTTGACCGTCTGCGCCAGGATCACCGTCGGCTGGCCCTTGTGGGCCTTGGCCGCCGCATACGCCGCGTACACCTTCCGGTGGTCATGGCCGCCGCGGCCCAGGTGCAGGATCTGGTCGTCGGTCATGTGCTCGACCATGGCGCGCAGCCGCTGGTCGTCACCGAAGAAGTGCTCGCGGATGTACGCGCCGGTCTCCGTGGCGTACGTCTGGAACTGCCCGTCCGGCGTGGTGTTCAGCCGGTTGACCAGGACACCGTCCCGGTCCTGCGCGAGCAGCGGGTCCCAGGAGCGGTCCCAGACCAGCTTGATCACATTCCAGCCGGCGCCACGGAACTGCGACTCCAGCTCCTGGATGATCTTGCCATTGCCGCGTACCGGGCCGTCGAGCCGCTGGAGATTGCAGTTCACGACGAAGGTCAGATTGTCCAGGCCCTCGCGAGCGGCGATGGAGAGCTGGCCCAGCGACTCGGGCTCGTCCATCTCGCCGTCGCCGAGGTACGCCCAGACATGCGAGGCGGAGGTGTCGGCGATCCCGCGCGCCTCCATATAGCGGTTCATCCGCGCCTGGTAGATCGCGCCGAGCGGGCCGAGGCCCATGGAGACGGTCGGGAACTCCCAGAAGTCCGGCATCAGCCGCGGGTGCGGATAGCTGGACAGTCCGTACGGAGCCTTCGACTTCTCCTGGCGGAACGCGTCGAGCTGCGCCTCGCTCAGCCGGTCCAGCAGAAACGCGCGGGCGTAGATACCGGGGGAGGCATGGCCCTGGAAGAAGATCTGGTCGCCGCCGTCCCCGCGGTCCTTGCCCCGGAAGAAGTGGTTGAAGCCCACGTCGTAGAGGGAGGCGGAGGAGGCGAAGGTGGCGATGTGGCCGCCGACGCCGATGCCGGGGCGCTGCGCCCGCGAGACCATCACGGCCGCGTTCCAGCGGGTCGCGTTGAGGATCTTGCGCTCGATCACCTCGTTGCCGGGGAAGAACGGCTCGTCCTTGGTGGCGATGGTGTTGACGTAGTCCGTGCTGCGCATCTCGGGCACGGCCACGCGCTTCTCCCGCGCGCGCTCGATCAGCCGGAGCATCAGATAGCGGGCGCGCTCGCGGCCCCGCTCGTCGACAGCGGCGTCGAGCGAGTCGAGCCACTCCTGGGTCTCTTCGGGATCGAAGTCCGGGACCTGGCTGGGCAGGCCGCCAATGATGATCGGATTGCGATCGGATCCGGAAGCCACGCTTGTCCTTCGCTGTTCGGTCGTGTCGTGCCCCTGCACACGTCGATGCGGTGCACGCCGTCGGGTAGCTGCTGTTACGAGGGCCCGGGCATCCGAGGGTGTCTCACCGGAGCCCCCCAGGGAGTGGGCACGTACGCCGCCTCCATCGTGTACCGCTGGGCAGGAAACGTCATCTCTACCGGGGGGTAACGAGGAATATCCGGAGAATCCTGCCCCGGGTCCGGGTTTCGCGTCGCTCTTCGCGTCGGTCAAATCGCAACCTTACGCCCAACCCGACTATGTGTTTCGTTCGGCCGTTCGGACCTGATTGACGTACGGAACCGGCATAACATGGCGAAGAAGGAGCAAACGCATGGCCCGCGTTACAGGACACGGTGGCGAAGTGGCAGGAGATGCGGTGAAGAGCCCCGGAACGTCACCGTTTCGGCGGTCTCGGCGGCCGGGTACTTGCGCGATCCGCCCCGCCCGTGTGGACTACGGCCAATGCCCCGCGTACGCGCGGGTCTGAAGCATTTTCCGAAACATGATCAGGAGGCAATCCGTGAGCGCGACCGCGGACCACGCGGAGGAACGGACCAACCTTGCCGCAAGGCTGGGGTTCGAACCCGGACAGGTGGTCCAGGAGATCGGCTACGACGACGACGTCGAGCAGGAGCTCCGCGAGTCCATCGAGGCCGTCATCGGCCAGGAGCTTGTCGACGAGGACTACGAGGACGTGGCCGACGCCGTCCTGCTGTGGTTCCGTGACGAGGACGGCGACCTTACGGACGCGCTGGTGGACGCCATCGGTCTGATCGAGGAGGGCGGCGCGGTCTGGCTGCTGACGCCCAAGACCGGCCGTGATGGCTACGTCGAACCGAGCGACATCAATGAGGCCGCCCAGACCGCGGGCCTGTCCCAGACCAAGAGCATCAACGCAGGCAAGGACTGGACCGGCAGCCGGCTCGTCACCCCCAAGGCGGCGAAGTCGAAGCGCTGACCCCGGGCGCCTCATCGAAGGCGCAAGACGCGGCAGCGCACCCCGAGCGGCCTTGAGGGCCCCCGCCGATCTTTCGGCGGGGGCCCCGCGCGTCGCTGTACCGCTCTAAGCTGGGCGCCCTCAGGTGGCCTCAGCGGCATGGCAGAGGTATGGCAGGCGACGCGGAAGGACGTATCCCATGGCGATCGAGGTCGGCGCTCTCGCCCCGGACTTCGAACTGAAGGACAACCACGGGCGGACCGTGCGGCTGTCCGACTTCCGGGCGGCGGAGGCCGGTGCCGAGGCGGAGGCCGGGGGCGGTGCCGACGGTGCGGGCGGCGGGAAGAACGTGGTGCTGCTCTTCTACCCCTTCGCCTTCACCGGGGTCTGCACCGGCGAGCTGTGCGCCCTGCGCGACGCGCTCCCCTCGTTCGTCAACGACGACACCCAGCTCCTCGCCGTCTCGAACGACTCCATCCACACCCTGCGCGTCTTCGCCGAACAGGAGGGCCTCGAATACCCGCTCCTGTCGGACTTCTGGCCGCACGGCGAGATCTCCCGCGCGTACGGCGTCTTCGACGAGGAGAAGGGGTGCGCCGTGCGCGGTACGTTCGTCCTGGACAAGCGGGGCGTCGTGCGCTGGACCGTCGTCAACGGTCTGCCGGACGCCCGGGACCTCAACGACTACATCAAGGCGCTCGGGGCGCTCTGAGCCGGTGGTCGGCGGTCTGCCGCCCCGAGCCGGCCGCCCGCTGAACCATCCGAAATCGCCCGGTGGCCGGGAACCGGTCACTAGGATCCAGTCGTTGATCCGATGCAACGCTTCAGGGGCAGCGCCGCCCCGAGAAACCAAAGGGAGGACTCGTGGGAGTCAGCCTCAGCAAGGGCGGAAACGTCTCGCTGACCAAGGCCGCGCCCAACCTGACCGCGGTCACCGTGGGTCTGGGCTGGGACGTCCGTACGACCACCGGCAGTGACTTCGACCTCGACGCCAGCGCCCTGCTGACCAACGCCGAGGGCAAGGTCGCCATCGATGGCAACTTCGTCTTCTTCAACAACCTCAGGAGCCCGGACGGCTCCGTCGAGCACACCGGTGACAACCTCACCGGCGAGGGCGAGGGCGACGACGAGGCGATCAAGGTCAATCTGGCCGCGGTCCCCGCCGATGTCGACAAGATCGTCTTCCCCGTCTCGATCTACGAGGCGGAGAGCCGCCAGCAGTCCTTCGGCCAGGTGCGCAACGCGTTCATCCGCGTCGTCAACCAGGCCGACAACAACGAGCTGGCGCGGTACGACCTGAGCGAGGACGCCTCCACGGAGACCGCGATGGTCTTCGGCGAGCTGTACCGCAATGGCGCCGAGTGGAAGTTCCGCGCCATCGGGCAGGGGTACGCCTCGGGGCTGCGCGGCATCGCGCAGGACTTCGGCGTCAACGTCTGAACCGCTCGTCTTTCCGTGTCCGGCGCCGCACACTTCTGTGCGGCGCCGTACGCGTCTCGTATTCGTACACGGGAGGGTCCGTATCCGTACAGGTACGGGCGCACCGGCCGCATCGGTACGGATACGAACGGCATGAACAGGGTTTGAAGGGGCAGGACGTCAGGCGCGTCTTGACCTCGCTGCACAGCACCACATCACCTCGGGGAGGACTCACCATCATGGGCGTCACACTCGCCAAGGGAGGCAATGTCTCCCTCTCCAAAGCCGCACCTAACCTCACCCAGGTGCTGGTCGGGCTCGGCTGGGACGCGCGCTCCACCACCGGAGCGCCCTTCGACCTCGACGCCAGCGCCCTGCTGTGCCAGTCGGGTCGGGTGCTCGGCGACGAGTGGTTCATCTTCTACAACAATCTGACGAGCCCGGACGGGTCCGTCGAGCACACCGGTGACAACCTCACCGGTGAGGGCGAGGGCGACGACGAATCCCTGCTGGTCGACCTCTCCAAGGTGCCGGCGCACTGCGACAAGATCGTTTTTCCGGTCTCGATCCATGAGGCCGACAATCGCGGCCAGACATTCGGCCAGGTCAGCAATGCCTTTATCCGGGTCGCCAACCAGGCCGACGGTCAGGAACTCGCCCGGTACGACCTCAGCGAGGACGCCTCCACGGAAACGGCGATGATCTTCGGCGAGCTGTACCGGTACGGCGGCGAGTGGAAGTTCCGGGCCGTGGGCCAGGGGTACGCGTCGGGGCTGCGGGGCATCGCTCTAGACTTCGGGGTCAACGTTTCGTAAAGCAGTACTCTGCGCGGGGGAATACCCGTTAATCACCAGATGGGGTAGCCAGTGATCCTGAAAACCTTCGGCTGGTCGTTCGCCATTACGGCGCTCGGCCTTGCCTTCGCGGCCTGGCAGTGGGGGTGGGAGGCGTTCGGGATCGTACTGATCCTGTCGATCCTTGAGATCTCCCTGTCGTTCGACAACGCGGTTGTCAACGCAGGGGTGTTGAAGAAGATGAATGCCTTCTGGCAGAAGATCTTCCTCACGGTCGGCATCCTCATCGCGGTGTTCGGTATGCGACTGGTGTTCCCCGTCGTGATCGTCGCCATCAGCGCCAAGGTCGGGCCGATCGACGCCGTACAGATCGCGCTCGACGATCCCGACCGGTACGAGGCGCTGGTCACCGACGCCCACCCGGCCATCGCCGCCTTCGGTGGCATGTTCCTGCTGATGATCTTCCTCGACTTCATCTTCGAGGAGCGGGACATCAGGTGGCTGAACTGGCTGGAGCGTCCGCTGGCCAAGCTCGGCAAGGTCGACATGCTGTCGGTCTGCATCGCGCTGATCGTGCTGCTGGTCACGGCGCTCACCTTCGCCACCCATGCCCACACCAGTTCGGGCTACGCGGACAAGTCCGCGACCGTGCTGCTCGCCGGTGTCGCGGGGCTGATCACCTATCTGGTCGTCGGCGGGCTCTCGGGCTACTTCGAGAACCGGCTGGAGGAGCAGGAGGAGCAGGAGCAGGAAGCGGAGGAGAAGGCCAAGGCCGAGGGCAAGCAGATCTCCGCGGTCGGTCTGGCCGGCAAGGCCGCCTTCTTCCTCTTCCTCTACCTTGAGGTGCTGGACGCGTCCTTCTCCTTCGACGGGGTCATCGGCGCCTTCGCCATCACCAACCACATCTTCTGGATGGCGCTGGGCCTCGGCATCGGCGCGATGTACGTCAGGTCCCTCACCGTCTACCTCGTCCGCCAGGGCACCCTCGACGACTACGTGTATCTGGAGCACGGCGCGCACTATGCGATCGGTGCGCTGGCCGTGATCCTCCTGATCACGATTGAGCACTCGATCAATGAAGTCGTCACAGGTTTGATCGGTGTTGTCCTGATTGCTGCCTCTTTCTGGTCATCGGTACGCAGGAACAAGGCGCTGGAAGCCGAGGGCGGCGGCAAGGATCCGGACGACGACAAGGAGCCGCTGCACGTCTGAGGTGGCGCCGTACGTCTGAAGCGTGCTCCGGTGAGCCCTCTGGTGAGCCGGTCCTCCGGGTGTGACCAGGAGGGGTTTTCGGGAACGCTCTGAATGGGGCGGCCGTGAGGCGGAAGCCTGGCGGCCGCCCCATCGTTCGGTGTGGTGACGGGCACCGGCGTCGGCCGACCGGGCCGGCGGCGGCCGAGTAGAAGACAGGGGTGGGGCGGGCATGGCCTTCTGGGACAATCTGTGGCAGGGAAGGGCGTCGGATTTTGATTCGGGCAGCGCGGGCTCCAACTCCATCGAGCTGACCAGGCGGCGTCCTACGGTGTCGCTCACCAAGCAGGGCGCGGCCACGGGCAATCTGCGGGTCAATCTCTCCTGGCGGATGCGCAGCTCCGACATCGAGGGGCGGTCCCGGCAGAACAGCTCACTGCTACGGCATCCCTTCAAGCTCTTCAAGCCCGACGTGGTCCAGGCCCATACCCAGGGCATGGTCAATGTGGACCTCGATCTGGGCTGCATGTACGAGCTGACGGACGGCAGCAAGGGCGTGGTGCAGCCGCTGGGCGGCTTCCTCGGGGACCTCAACGATCCGCCGTACATCAAGCTCAGCGGCGACGACCGGTTCGGCTCGGGCTCCGGCGAGACGATCTATGCCAATCTCGATCACTGGGAAGAGATCAAGCGGCTGCTGTTCTTCGTCTACATCTACGACCAGACGCCGGCCTTTGACCGTACGCACGCCCATGTGACGCTCTACCCGAGCAGCGGGCCACGCATCGAGATCGAACTCGACGAGGACGCGCCCCAGGCCCGGTCCTGTGCGGTGTTCTCGGTGCAGAACGTCAAGGGCGAGCTGATCGTGCGCCGCGAGGTCAAGTTCGTCTACGGCTTCCAGGCGGAGCTGGACCGGCTGTACGGCTGGGGCCTCCACTGGGGCCGCGGCTACAAGACGAAGACCTGAGCGGGCGGCCATGGACGGGGGCGGCCGGGGCTCAGGGGCTCCGCGGGGCCTTCGGGGAGCCGGTCCGCCCCTGGGGCTCCACGGGCCTCCGGTGCATCTAGGGACGGATGAACTGCGGTCCCATCGGGGGCAGCCGGAAATTCGGGTCGGGCGCGGGCGCCGCCGCGGCGGCCGGCTGCGGGTAGCCATAGCCGGTCTGGGGCTGGGGCGCCGCCACCGGCTGCGGATAGCCGTAGCCGGTCTGGGCCGCGGGCATCGGCGGATGCGGGTGCGGATAGCCGTACGCGGGGGCCATCGGCTGGGTGGGCGGCTGGACCGGTGGCGGCGGTACCCGTACGGGCGGCTCGGCGGCCACCGTGGCGCCGGGGTCGGACGTCGCGGCGGCGGAGTCGGAGGCGGCGGCGGGTTCGCCGGAGGACTCCTCGCTCTCGTCCACGGAGATGCCGAACGCGGTGGCCAGACCCACCAGACCGGTCGGATAGCCCTGGCCGACCGCACGGAATTTCCAGCCCTCCCCGCGCCGGTACAGCTCACCGCAGATGATCGCGGTCTCCTCGCCGGTCTCCGGCCGTACGTCGAAGACGGCCAGCGGCTCGCCGTCGGCCGCGCCCGCGTCGTACAGCAGGATCCGCAGATCGCTGACATGCTGGAAGCTCGCGCCGTCGGAGGAGGCCGCGAGCACCACCTGGTCGACCGAGGCGTCGAGCGCGGCGAGATCCGCCTCGACCGCATCGGTCAGCGCTTCACCCGCCTGTTTCTTGGGCAGCCGCCTGACCAGCCCGGACGGATGCCGGGGCTGGTTGTAGAAGACGAAGTCCTCATCGGAACGCACCCGCCCGTCGGGGCCGAGCAGCAGGGCGGAGGCGTCCACATCCGGGATCCCGGCACCCGGGGACCACCGCAGCACGGCTCGTACGGCCATGGCGTCGAGAGGGACGTTCGAGCCCTTCAGCATCGCGTGCGTCATGCCTGTCATCCTGCCTTCCCGCGACCCGTACGGACAACGCGGGGCGGACAGATCCCTGCAACTCCATCGAGCTGTACAGCCTTCCCCCGGGGACAGGGGCGAGGACATGGGCGCGAAGCGGACGAGTTACCTGGATTTCATGAACCGTGGGAACTCTTGACACCCGTCCGTACGTACTATTACCGGCCACATGCCCAGCGGCCACATCGGCAGTACGGGGGATTCACATGCGTCATTTCGGGCATATCCCGCCCGCTGCCCGGGAGGGTCTGTTCCATCAGGAGCCGTGCGAGTTCACTTCGGGCTCTCCGGCCCGTCTCCTGGCGGCCGCTCTCGGGGCCACGCTCTACTGCCCGGCCACCCGGCCGCGACTCGCTGACGACGTGGTGAAGCAGACCCGGTGCGGAGTCGTCTCCATGGTGCTCTGCCTGGAGGATTCCATCCATGACTCCGAGGTCGAGGCCGCCGAGGCCAATCTGGTCCGGCAGTTCGCCGATCTTGACGAGCGGGGCGCCGGGACCCCGCTGCTCTTCATCCGGGTCAGAGAGCCGGGGCAGATTCCGGACCTCGCGCGGCGGATGGGCACCTCGATCCGGCTGCTGTCCGGATTTGTACTGCCGAAGTTCACCGAGGAGCGCGGGACACCGTTCCTGGAGGCGCTGGCGGAGGCGGAGAGCATGACCGGCCGCCAGCTCTACGCGATGCCGGTACTGGAATCGCCCGAGCTGCTGCATCTGGAGACCAGGACCGAGACGCTCACCGGGATCGCGAATGTCGTCGACAAGTACCGCGACCGGGTGCTGGCGCTGCGCCTCGGCGTCACCGACTTCTGCTCGGCGTACGGGCTGCGCAGGTCGCCGGACATGACCGCGTACGACGTGCGCATCGTGGCCGGGGTGATCGCGGATGTGGTCAATGTGCTGGGGCGCGCGGACGGCTCGGGGTTCACGATCACCGGCCCGGTATGGGAGTACTTCCGTCTGCAGGAACGTATGTTCAAGCCCCAGCTCCGGCGGAGCCCCTTCCTCGAAGGCCGCGCGGAGGAGCTGCGTACGGCCCTGATCGAGCACGATCTCGACGGGCTGCTGCGCGAGATCGAGCTGGACCGGGCCAATGGTCTGCTGGGCAAGACCTGTATCCATCCCTCCCATGTGCCGCCCGTGCACGCGTTGTCGGTGGTCAGCCATGAGGAGTTCAGCGACGCGCAGGACATCCTGCGGCCGGAGCGGGACGGGGGCGGGGTGCTGCGCTCGGCGTACACGAACAAGATGAACGAGGTGAAGCCTCACCGGGCCTGGGCCGAGCGCACCCTTCAGCGGGCCGAGGTGTTCGGGGTGGCGCGTGAGGACGTCGGGTTCGTGGAGCTGCTCACGGCCGGTCTCGGCGAGTGAGCGGGCCGGAGCGGAAGGAAAAGAAGAGCGGGATGGTCTGGTCGGGTACGTGGGTCGCCGAGCGGCTCGGTGTACGGCTCGCGGGCGACGGGAGACTGCCGGAACTGCTGGGCCTGGCGCTGCGCCGCAACCCGAAACGGGCCCATCTCCTTGTCTCGAATGTGCTGGGCAAACATGTACCGCAGCACCCTCAAGTCGTATACGGGACAGGGCTCCAACTCGGCGAGCGGGTACGGGAACTGCTCGGCCCGGATGTGGCCCGCGCGGTTGTGCTCGGGTACGCGGAGACCGCGACCGGCCTCGGCCACGCGGTCGCCGACGGGGTGCGGGACGCGCCGTACCTCCACTCCACGCGGCGGCCGGTTCCGGGGGTGCCGAGGGCGGGCGGGTTCGAGGAGTCGCACTCGCACGCCACCTCGCATCTGCTGCTGCCCGAGGACCCGGCGCTGCTCGCCTCGGACGGGCCGCTGGTCCTGGTCGACGACGAGTTCTCCACCGGGAACACCGTCCTCAACACCATCCGCGCCCTGCACGCCCGCTATCCGCGCAGGTGGTACGTGATCGTCGCCCTGGTCGACATGCGCTCGGCGGCCGACCGGGGGCGGCTGACGGACTTCGCGGAGGAGATCGGCGCGCGGGTGGATCTGGTGGCGCTGGCGTCGGGGACGGTGGAGCTGCCGGAGGGGGTGCTGGAGAAGGGGCGCGCGCTGGTGGCGGAACAGGAGGGGGCGGCCGCGGCGGGTGCCTCGGCCGAGGTGCCGTCTGCTGCGGGGCCGGGTCCGGGTGCGTCCGGTGCGGGTGCGGGTGCGTCTGCTGCGGGTCCCGGTCCGGGTGCGGGTGCGACGGTTGGGGTCCCGGCTCAGGCCGGTCCGGCTGTGAGGTCCGAGCCGGTTGCGGTGGCCGGGGTCCCGGCTCAGGTCGGTCCGGCCGGTCCCGGCACGGGGTCCGAGCCGGTGCGGGTGGTGCTGGACTGGCCCGGCGGGGTGCCGGACGGCGGGCGGCACGGGTTCACCCCCGCCCACCGGGCCCGGCTGGAGTCCGCGCTGCCCGGTATGGCCGCCGCCCTGGCCGAGCAGCTCGACGGCGCCCGGCGCGTCCTCGTCCTCGGCTTCGAGGAGCTGATGTACGCGCCGCTGCGGCTGGCCGAGGCGCTGGAACGGATCTCCGGTACGCGTGTCTCCGGCACACATATCTCTGGCGCCGAGGTGCGCTACTCCACCACCACCCGGTCCCCGGTGCTCGCCGTGGACGACCCCGGATACGCGATACGCAGCCGCCTCGTCTTCCCGGCCCATGACACCGCCGCGTTCCCGGACGGCGACGGCACCGGCGAGCGGTATGCCTACAACGTCGCGGGCGGGGGCTTCGACGCCGTCGTCCTGGTCGTCGACTCCCTCGCGGACTCCCCGGAGCTGCGCGCGCCCGGCGGCCTGCTGGCCCAACTCGCCGCGCACATACCGCGCGTGGTGCTGGCCGTCGTACCCGCGTACGTCCCAGGCAGCCCCGACGCCCCCGAGACCCCCGGCATCTCCGGCACCCCCTCGTACAACTCCGCTTCGTACGACACCCCTCCGCACGAAACCCCCTCGCACCACGCCGAACGGCAGGAACCCCCCATGCTGCCCGAACCCCTCCGTGGGCCCGCCTTCTCCTCCTACGCGCCCGAGGACGTGGGCTGGCTCCTCCAGGACCTGTCCGACGTCGAGCTGGAGGCCCCGACCGAAGAGCGCGAGGAGGCGATCCAGAGCGGCGGCGCGCACTACGCCGAGTCGCTTCCGGTCGAGTACCAGCCGAGCGCCGAGTACCAGGAGCTGTTCCTCTCCGCGCTGGAGACCTCGGCGGCCCGGATCGCGCGCGCCGTCGGCACTGTCACCGAGACCGTGCTCGCCGAGCGCGGACCCCGGCCCGTGCTGGTGTCGCTGGCCCGGGCCGGCACGCCCGTCGGTGTGCTGATGCGCCGCTGGGCCCAGTGGCGGCACGGGCTGGACCTGCCGCACTATGCCGTCTCCATCGTGCGCGGCCGGGGCATCGACACCAACGCCGTGCGCTGGCTGGCCGCCCACCACGACCCCGCCGATGTCGTCTTCGTCGACGGCTGGACCGGCAAGGGCGCGATCACCCGCGAACTGGCCGACGCGCTCGCCGGGTTCGAGGGCTTCGACCCCGGGATCGCGGTCCTCGCCGACCCGGGCGGCTGCGTACGGACGTACGGCACCCGTGAGGACTTCCTCATCCCGTCCGCCTGTCTCAACTCGACGGTGTCCGGGCTGATTTCACGTACGGTCCTGCGGGCCGACCTGGTCGGACCGTACGACTTCCACGGCGCGAAGCACTACCGCGAACTCGCCGCCGACGATGTCTCGGTGCACTTCCTGGACACCGTCGCGGCCCGCTTCGGCGAGGTCGTGGACGCGGTGGACGCCGAGGTCAAGGAGCTGCTCGCGGCGGACCGGGCGCCCACCTGGGAGGGCTGGGCGGCGGTCGAGCGGATCAGCGAGGAGTACGGGATCCACGATGTGAACCTGGTCAAACCGGGCGTCGGCGAGACGACCCGGGTGCTGCTGCGCCGGGTGCCCTGGAAGATCCTCGCCCGGCGGGGCGCGGGGGCCGACCTGGACCATGTGCGGCTGCTGGCCGGGCAGCGGGGCGTACCGGTGGAGGAGGCGGACGGCCTTCCGTACACCTGCGTCGGGCTGATCCACCCGAAGTACACCCGGGGCGCGACCGGGGCGGACGGCAAGGCGGTGACCGCGCTGTGAGCACTTCTGTGAGCACTCCTGCGGGAGCTTCGGGGAATTCGGGCGCGCCGCTCGCGCTGGTCGCCAGCGATCTGGACCGTACGCTCATCTACTCGGCCGGTGCCCTCCAGTTGTCGATGCCGGACGCTGAGGCGCCGCGGCTGCTCTGTGTCGAGGTGTACGGGAGCCAGCCGCTGTCGTACCTGACCGAGACGGCGGCGGGGCTGCTGGACCGGCTGGCCCGTACGACCGTTTTCGTACCGACCACTACCCGGACCAGGGAGCAGTACGGGCGGGTCCGTCTGCCGGGCCCCGAACCGCGGTTCGCGATCTGTGCCAACGGCGGGCATCTGCTGGTCGACGGAGTGTCCGACGACGGCTGGCGGGCCCGGGTGGGGGCCCGGCTGGCCGACGAGTGCGCCCCTCTCGCCGAGGTCCGCGCCCATCTGCTGTCCGCCGCCGACCCCGCGTGGCTGCTCAAGGAGCGGATCGCGGAGGACCTCTTCGCCTATCTGGTGGTCGACCGCGCGCTGCTGCCCGAGGGCTGGGTGAAGGATCTCGCCGGGTGGGCGGAGGGCCGGGGCTGGGCCGTCTCGCTCCAGGGGCGCAAGGTCTACGCCGTACCGCGGCCGCTCACCAAGAGCGCCGCGATGCGCGAGGTCGCCCGCAGGACCGGGGCCGAACTCACCCTCGCCGCCGGGGACTCGCTGCTCGACGCCGATCTGCTGCTGGCCGCGGACCGCGCGTGGCGGCCGGGGCACGGCGAACTGGCCGACAGCGGCTGGAGCGCACCGCATGTGGACGTACTGGAGGAGACGGGCGTGGCGGCGGGGGAGGAGATCCTGCGGCGGCTCACTCTGGCCGCCGACGCCGGCGCCGCAGGCTGATCGGCTTTTGACGGGCCGGTCAGCTTGAAAGGCCGATCAGCCTTTGGCGGATCAGCTGCAGCAGCCTCCGCCGCAGCAGCCCCCTCCGCCGCCGGCCGAGGGGGCCGGGCCGGGGGCGCCGGCCTTCGCGGTTCCGGCGACGGCGACGGTCGAGAGGAGCTTGACGGTGTCGTCGTGTCCGGCGGGGCAGGACGCCGGGGCCGAGGACTCGGCCATCGGGCGGCTCAGCTCGAAGGTGTCACCACAGGAGCGGCAGCGGTACTCGTAGCGAGGCATGGGGTCAGGCTATCCGGTCGGATGGTCCGGCGGTCATGAGCCGGTGGTGTCCGGCTGGTTCTCTGCCTGCTGTGCCTGCTGTGTCTGATGCTCCTGCTGCGGGTGGTGGGGGTGGGGGTGCATATACAGGTGAGGATGCCCGTAACCGTGCCCATGGGACCGTACGTGTTCGAGCTTGGCGCGCACGCGTTCCTCGTGTTCCGCCTGTTCGGGATGGCGGGCGCGCCAGTACGGATTGTCGTGCGGCAGGCTGCCGCTGACTCTCCCGTACATGCCGAAGAACATCAGCATCACCCCGACCACAAAGCTGAACAGCACATTCTGGATATGGAACGCGAGGATGTTGTAACTGGTCGCCAGGAGCGCCAGATTGACGAATCCGCTGGCGATGAAGAGCACCCCGAGGACCATATTCAGGGTCGAGGCGATATTTCCGCCGGCCACCATCCCGGCCAGGAGCAGCAGTCCGACACAGATGGACAGCACGCTCAGCGCACCGTTGGTGTTCAGACCCGCGACCCGGTCGCCGCCGGTGTCGAAGAAACCGATCTTGTCGATCAGTCCGAGAATGCCGAAGACGATCAGGATCAGACCCATCACTCCCGCGCCTATCCGGTAGACCTGGTTCAGCCGGTGGTCGACGGGGAGTTGCTCATCGAGCCTGACACGCCGCCGACGGGGGCGGCGGAGCGCTTGGGTGGCCATGGGCGGCCTCCTTTGGCGTACGGCGTGACGTGACGTGGCGTACGGAGTAACTCCAGCATCCGCCCACACGGGGCCGGGGACAAATCAGGCGAGCCGCGGGAGACGCGCTGCCCGGAGTGCCGTCGTCGCCGTGCCTCGGCGGAGGCGGGTCGATGGGTCAGCCGCTGTGGCCGGCCGCCGCGCCGCGCTCCTCGCGGATGTCCGAGACGACCCGGGCCACGGTGTTCCGTACCGCCTCGGTCTCGGTCAGGAAGTGCCAGTAGTCGGGATGGCGCCCCTCCAGCGCGGCCACCGCCCGCTCCAGCCTGCCCACCGCGTCGTCCAGGGGCCGGGCGTGCCGGGGCTCGGGCGTGTTGCGGCCGGTCATCGCCAGCCGCTGGGCGTCGCGGATCGCGAAGCGCGTACGGTCGATCTCCTGCTGGGGGTCCTTCGACACGGCGTTCAGACGCTGGAGGCGGTCGCCCGCAGCGGAGACCGCCTCGTCCGTACCGTTCAGCAGGGCCCGTGCCGTACTGAGCAGGGACGTCGCGTCCGCCCACCGCTGTTCGTCGCGCGCCGCGCCCGCTTCCTTCAGCTTCTCCTCGGCCTGGCGGACGCTGGTCGCGGCATGGCCGGGGACCTGCTGGAGGTCCTGCCAGCAGGCCGCGGTGAAGCGGCGGCGCAGCTCGCTGAGGACCGGTTCCACGGTGCCGGCCCGGGTGGTGAGGGCCTGGGCGCGGGTACGGAGCGAGACCAGGCGGCGGTCGATCTCCCGGGCGCGCTCGGGCAGCCGCTCGGCCTCGACCCGTACGGTCTCGGCATCGCGCAGCACCCGGTCGGCGCGCTGGAGGGTCTCGGCGACGCCGTGCTGGCCCGCGCCCTGGTTGAGCTTGGTGAGATCGGGGCCGAGGGCGGCGAGGCGGGCGGCGAGATCGTCGGCGCGCAGTCCGGAGGCGCGTGCGGCATCGAGGGCGTTGCTCGCGGCAAGGAGCGCCTGCCGCGCGCGCTCCACGGCGGGTGCCAGCCGGGCGAGCTGCGTCTCGGCCTTGTCGAGCAGCGGCCCGAGCCCCTGCTCGAACCGGTCCAGCTCCCCCTTCACCCGGTCCAGGTCGGCCTTGGCCTTGGCCAGCTCGCCGCGGGCCTTGGACGCGACGGACGGTTCCAGATCGTCCCGGTCGAGGTCATGGGCGTCGACGGCGGTGATGTACGTATGGCTGACCTCGTCGATCCGCCGCCCCAGCGCCGCGAAGTCGGCGACGGCCTTGCGGGCGCCGGGCGAACTGTCGACCGCGGTGATCGTCTCTATGGAGATCCGCAGATCGCGCTGGGCGGTGTCCAGCTCGTAGAAGGAGGCTGCGGCGGCGTCCTTGGCGGCCTGGGCGTCGGCCCGCTGGCTCTCCGCGCGCCCGCCGAACCAGCGCCGCGTACCGCCGCCCCCGCCGGAGAACGTGCCGGGCAGCGCGGCGATCAGCAGCGGCACCGGCAGCAGCAACAACGTGACGACATCGCGGACATCGCGGTCGGCACTCGCCTTAGTCTGGGCTCTTGCGTGCGGCTGCGCGTGTGTCGCCGTCACATCCCTCTCCCGTACCGAGTCCGCCCTGCCTGGTCCATTCTCCCACCAGGTAAGGACGAACACACGGGCCGGTTAGTTCGCGCTTGGTGCCACAGCTTCTGCCCGTTCCGCGGGTGTGTCAGCTCGCGTTCCGTACGGTGATCCCGCCGTTGTCGCTGCGGGCCTTCACTATGTGGGCGCTGGTTCCGTCGGTCGGTACGGTCACATCGACGTCGCCGTTCTTGCTGGTCGCGGTCACCGCGTACTTCTCCTTGGACCTGGGCAGATCGATCACGATCCTGCCGTTGTCACTGGCGGTGTCGACGGAGTCGGGCACGGCGGTCAGCCCGAGGCGCACGGATCCGTTGGCGGCGGTGGCGGCGACGGTCCTGGCGGTGAGGCCCTCCGCGGTGATCGTCCCGTTGTCGCTCTTCAGATCGACGGGCCCGCTGGAGTCCCGGACGGTGACCGCTCCGTTGTCGGACGTCAGCTTCAGTACGGTGGCGAAGCCGGTGGCGGTGATCTTGCCATTGTCCCCGTTGACGGTGACCGCGACCCCGCGCGGCACCTTCACCTTGTGCCGTGCCTCGCAATTGCTCACTACGGCCCGGCACTTGACCTTGAGCGTGAGGGTGTCGCCCTTCATCCGCCAGATGCCGTCGGGACCGTTGCCCGCGAACACCCAGCCGTCGATCTGCCGGGCCACCTCGACGTCCTCGACATCCGCGGGCACCAGCTCGACCAGGGAATTCCCGGCGTCGATGGTCAGCGTCTTCCCGCCGAACGGGAACGCCTTCTTCTCGACGGGCGCGTCCGAGGCGTCCGCGCTGCCGCCGCACCCGCTGACGGCGAGGGCGAGCAGGAGGGTCCCGCCGGCGGCGAGGAGTGTGCGGGTGCGAGTGTTCCGGATACGGATGCGGATGCGGTGTGCGGCCACGGTGATCGTCCCCCAGGGAGTGCGCGTCTCTGTTGTCCCTCAACCGTAGGAACGCGGCCCTCCCAGGCCGATCCGGCCGCCCACCGTCTTACTGGTGGGGTTACCCCCCGTATCCCCCTTCCCCTCGGCAGCCGGCCCCCGCCCCTGGGTTTGCGGCCCGGCCCCCTGTGCCATGTACGCTGTTCCCTCGTCAACGGGTGCGTAGCTCAGGGGTAGAGCGCTGCTCTTACAAAGCAGATGTCGGCGGTTCGAAACCGTCCGCGCCCACCGATTTGACCAGTACGCGGTCGCTGTCGTTGTCGGACAGGAACGATGCCAGGCTCTGGGCCTCCTCCGTGACGGCGGTGTGCTCGGTGCGGGTGAAGGCGCGCAGTGGGGTGACCGTTACGGTGCCGGCCTCGACCGTCCAGGTCGCGGCGGTGCGGCCGTCGACCAGGACGATGCGGGCGCCGGTGACCGACAGGCCGCGGTGAGGGGCGTCGATGATCCGGCTGCGGTCGTGATAGCCGAGGATCGCGTTGTCGAACGCCGGCAGGAACCGCACCGGGGCGGGTGTGCCGGGGTCCGGGCGTGGCGCGTCGGGCAGGTCCAGCAGTTCGCGGCCGTGCTCGTCGCGGAAGGTGACCAGCTCCTCGCGTATCGCGGCGACCGCGGCCGGGAGTCCGGCGAGGCCGCACCAGGCGCGCAGGTCGGCCGAGGCGGCGGGTCCGAACGCGGCCAGATAGCGCCGTACCAGCGTCTGGCCCACCGGGTCGGAGCCGTCCGTGGCCGGCGGGTCGATCTCGCGGCTCAGCCAGGACGAGAGCGGTACGTTGCGGACTCCCGCCCTCGTACGCCACAGCCCGCGCGGCGGCAGTTGTGCCATCGGGACTAGGGCGGCGACCAGCATTTCGCCCAGTGCCCGCGGGCCCGGCGCGGGCCAGCGGTCGGCGAGCGCCCGCGCGAGTTCGGTCATCGAGCGCGGCTCGCCGTCGGCCATGACCGCCCGGCCCGCCGCGGCGAGTTCGGCGAGGTCGGTCCCGTCGAGTTCGCGGCGGTAGGTCCCGAGCACCCGTTGGCGCAGCATGGCATCGTGGCGGGCCCGCCAGGCCAGGACGTCGTCGGCGGTGACGAGGTGGACGGTGCGGCGCATGAGGTGGGTCCGTACGACGCTCCGCCCGGTCAGCAGGCCGTCCAGCGCCGCCGGGTCGAACGCGCGCAGCCGGGACCAGAGCCCGGTGAACGGTTCCTGCGGTTCTTGTGCCTGCAGACCGCCGAGGTGCGCGACGGCGTCGAGGAGCGGGATGTCGGCGCGGTCGAGGAGCAACTGCCGGGCGAGCGTGGCGCGGTTGAGCGCCCGGGTGCTGAGAACGGTCATCGGGTCGTGTCGATTCGCGTCGTGTCGTGTCCGTGTGCCGGTCAGGACGCGTCGTATTCGCTGACGACGTCCACGACCCAGGTGACGCCGAACCGGTCCCTCAGCATTCCGTAGAGGGGCGCCCACTGCGCGGGGCCCAGCGGGCGCAGGACGGCCGCGCCGTCGGAGAGCTTCTCCCAGTACGCGGTGACCTCCTCGGCCGATTCGCCCGTTTCGCCGCGGAGCGAAACGAAGAACGCGTTCTCGCCCTGGTGCCAGGGCAGGTGCGAGGGCACGTCGTAGGCCATCACGCCGAAACCGCTGTCGGCGGCCACCTGGCCCCACATCACCTGGTCGGCCTCGGACGGGTCCTGGACGTTTCCGGTGTCCTTGTACGTGACCACGGTCATGTTCCCGCCGAACACGGACTGGTAGAACGTGAGCGCTGCGCGGGCGTCGCCCCGGAAGTTCAGATGGGTCACGGCTTTGACGGACATGGTTGGCTCCCTGTCGCTGGAAACTTCGTCGCTGGAGTCTTCGGCCTTCTCGGCCCTGCTCGATGACGACAGTTCCAGGAGAAGCGGTCAGGTTGTGACCGCTTCTCTGGGCAGTATGGGGTTCATGCAGAAGACCTCAGCGCGGCTGCTGTCACTCCTCTCGCTGCTCCAGGCACGCCGGGACTGGCCGGGGGCGCTGCTGGCCGAGCGGCTGGAGGTCAGCCCGCGTACGGTGCGTCGCGATGTGGACCGGCTGCGCGAACTCGGCTATCCCGTGGTCGCGGTCAAGGGGCCGGACGGCGGGTATCGGCTCGACGCGGGTACGGAGCTGCCGCCGCTGCTGTTCGACGACGAGCAGGCCGTGGCCCTCGCGGTCGCGCTCCAGATCGCCACGACCACCGGCGCGGGTATCGAGGAAGCGGCGGCGCGTGCGCTGACCACTGTCCGGCAGGTCATGCCGGCACGGTTGCGCCGCCGGATCGATACGTTGCAGGTCACCGCGGTCGAGCGGCCCGCGGCCCGGCCGGCGCCGCGGGTCGACAGCGGTGTGCTCGTGGCGCTCAGCGCGGCTGTCCACGCGTGTGAGGTGCTGCGCTTCGACTACACCCGCGCGCCCACGGCGGGAGCCGGTGTCGAGGAGCCTGCCGGGGCTCCGCCGCGCCGGGTGGAGCCGCACCATCTGGTGACCTGGGGCGGGCGGTGGTACCTCGTCGCCTGGGACCTCGACCGTGAGGACTGGCGTACGTTCCGCGCGGACCGGATCGTCCCGCGTATCCCGACGGGGCCCCGCTTCACCCCGCGTGAACTGCCCGGGGGCGACGTGGCCGCGTTTGTCGTCGGCAGGTTTCAGGGTTCCGAGGGCTCGGGCGGCTGGCCGTGCCGCGGTGAGGTGATCCTCGATCTGCCCGCCGACGCGGTGTCCGGCTATGTGCGCGACGGGGTCGTCGAGGAACTGGGGCCGGACAGGTGCCGGCTTGTGCTGGGGGCGTGGTCGTGGGTGGGCCTGGCGGCGACGATCGGCAGGTTCGATGCGGGGATTGAGGTTGTGGGGCCGTCTGAGCTGAGGGAGGCGTTTGCCTGTCTGGCGCGGCGCTATGCGGATGCGGCGGGGGCCGTGCCGCATCGGGCGCGGCCCGGCACGACGTGAGCCGCGCTGGAGGGGCACCCGGCGCCGGGGCGGGCGGTTTCGTCCTCAATCGCCGGACGGGCTGAATTTTGCGCACCCGGCACCGGGGGCACCGGTTCCGTCCTCAATCGCCGGACGGGCTGAATTTGCAGGCCGGCACCGTGTGCGTACCCGGCGTCCGGGCTGGCCGTTCCGTCCTCAAACGCCGGACGGGCTTGAATTGCCGGCCAGCACGGTGCGGAGACCCGGCGTCCGGACGGGCTTGATTTGCCGGTCGGCACCGTGCGGAGATCCGGCGTCCGGACGGGCTTGAATTGCCGGTCGGCACCGTGCGGAAACCGCCGTCCGGACGGGCTTGAATTTGTCTCACGGCAGTGACTGTTCCGCCCAGATGACCTTGCCTGCCGTTGTGTACCTCGTACCCCAGCGTTCCGTGAACTGGGCCACCAGGAACAGGCCCCGGCCGCCCTCGTCCGTCGCTTTGGCGTAGCGGAGGTGGGGGGAGGTGCTGCTGGAGTCGGAGACCTCGCAGATCAGGGTGCGGTCGCGGAGGAGGCGGACGCGGATGGGGCCGGTGGCGTAGCGGATCGCATTGGTGACCAGTTCGCTGAGGATCAGCTCCGTCGTGTACGCCACCTCGTCCAGGTCCCACTCCGTCAGCCGCCGCAGCACCTCGGCCCGTACCCGCGCGACCTCCGAGGGGTGCGGGTGCACCTCCCACTCGGCGATCCGGTCCGGCGGGAGGACGCGCGTACGGGCGACGATCAGCGCGATGTCGTCGCTCGGGCACACCGGCAGCAGCGCGTCGAGCACCGCCGAGCAGGTCTCCTCCGGGCCCCGGGCCGGGTGCGCCAGGGCGGTGCGCAGAAGGCTGAGGCCGGCGTCGATCTCGCGGTTGCGGTCCTCGATGAGCCCGTCGGTGTACAGCACGAGATGGCTGGACTCGGGCAGCCGCAGCTCCACCGTCTCGAACGGCAGCCCGCCCAGGCCCAGCGGGGTCCCGGCCGGCAGATCGAGGAACTCCACGCTCCCGTCCGTACCGACCAGCGCGGGCGGCGGATGGCCGGCCCGGGCCATGGAGCAGAGCCGGGTCACCGGATCGTAGATCGCGTACAGACAGGTCGCCCCGGTGACCACCGTGCCGGTGCCGCCGTCGGTGGTGCCCTCGTCGTGGTCGGTACGGGCGACCAGCTCGTCCAGCAGGGAGAGGATCTCGTCGGGCGGCAGGTCGAGCGAGGCGAAGTTGTGGACCGCCGTACGCAGCCGGCCCATCGTCGCCGCCGCCAGCAGACCGTGGCCCACGACATCGCCCACCACCAGCGCCACCCGCGCGCCGGGCAGCGGGATCACATCGAACCAGTCGCCGCCGACGCCCGCCTCCGCGGGCAGATACCGGTACGCGACATCGAGGGCGTTCTGCTCCGGCAGCACCTGCGGGAGCAGGCTGCGCTGGAGGGTCACCGCCATGGTGTGCTCGTGCGTGTAGCGGCGCGCGTTGTCGATACAGACCGCCGCGTGGTTGGCCAGGTCCTCGGCGAGCGACACGTCCTCCTCTTCGAAGGGCTCGCTCTGCTCCGTACGCCAGAAATTGACGACCCCCAGGAGAACGCCCCGCGCCAGCAGCGGCGCCGTGACCATGGAGTGCACGCCGTACGCGATGATCCCGGCGCTGACCTCGGCGTCCTGGGCCCGCCAGCCGGCGGCCAGCCGGAGATCGGGCTCGACCGCTCCTCGTCCGTGCTCCAGGCTCCAGGCCTGCGGGGTGTCCGGACGGAACAGGATAAGGGTGCCCAGCTCGTAGAACGGATGGTCGTCGCGGATGCCGACGATGGCGGTACGGCGTACCTCGGTACGGTTGCTCGCGCCCGCCGGTTCCTCGCCGCTCAGGGTGGCCTCCGCCAGGTCCACCGTGACGAAGTCGGCGAAGCGCGGGACCGACACCCGGGCCAGTTCCTCGGCGGTCCTCGTCACATCGAGGGTGGTGCCGATCTCGACCCCGGCGTCGTACAGCAGCTTGAGGCGCTTCTGCGCCACCTCCGCCTGACCGGAGAGCGCGCGCAGTTCGGTGGAGTCGCGGAGCGTCGCGACGCTGCCGGGCGGGCCGCCGTTGCGGTCCGTGGAACGGTTGTTCACCGCGAGCAGCCGGTCCCCGGTGGACAGCACCTCGTCGCTGGCGACCCGCCCCGAGGCCAGCAGACCGGCCATCTCCGGGTCCAGGCCGAGATCGGTGACATGACGGCCCTCCGGGCGCGGGGGCAGACCGAGGAGCCGGATCGCCTCGTCGTTGGCGAGGACGAGCCGGCCGTCGCCGCCGACGATGAGTACTCCTTCCCGTACGACATGCAGGACCGCGTCGTGGTGGTCGTACATCCGTGTCATCTCGATGGGGTCCAGACCGTGGGTCTGACGCCGCAGCCGACGGCTCACCAGCGCCGTACCGCCCGTGGCCAGGACGACGGAGGCGCCGGCGGCCCCCAGGAGGAGCGGGACCTCGTGGTTGGCGAGGCTGTTGACCCTGTCGACGGTGATCCCGGCCGACACCAGGCCGGCCACCTTCCCGTTGGCGTCCTTGATCGGGGTCACCGCCCTTACCGAGCGGCCGAGGGTGCCCGGGACGGTCTCGGTTATGGTCTGGCCCTTCAGGGACGGCCCGATGGTGCCGATGAAGTGCTCGCCGATGCGCTCGGGATTGGGGTGGGTGAGCCGGATCCCCTTGGTGGTCATGACGACGACGAAGTCGACGTCCGAGGCCTTGCGGACCGCCTCGGCGCGCGGCTGGAGAGCCGTGGTCGGGTCGGGTGAGCGGAGGGCCTTGACCATGCCCGGTGAGTTCGCGAAGGACGTGGCGACGGCGCGGCAGCGGTTGCGTGCCTCCTGCGAGCTGTCGTGCCGGGACAGCACGACGAGCGAGATCAGCGAGGCGCCGATGAGCAGCAGCACGATCAGCAGTTGCAGGACGAAGACCTGTCCGGCGACGGTGCGCATTCTCAGCCATGACGTGGCACGCCCCCCCGACGGCATGCGCGGGGTCAGGCGCTGGAACTTCCCTCGCCACCCGGCTGTGCCGCCGCTCGGGTCATGAGGCCGCCGACTCCGTGGGCGCCGGTCGGAGTGGGCAGACAGGACCCGAGCCCAGGATCGACCCGTATGTCGGGTCATGTACCTACATCTACACCGCCTGTCTTCACAAGGCGAGCGGTCCTGGCAACGGATCGGGTCGCGGATCCGGGGCGGCTCGGCGCGGGTCCCGTACGGATCCCGACGGGAAATCCGGGCGGTCCGGCGCGGGTCCCGTACCGGTCCGCCACGGATCCCGGCGGGTCTTGTACGGGTCCGCTCACCGGTCCCGTACGCGTCCCGGCGCGGATCCCGGACCGGTCCCTGTGGCAGATCTCACCTCGGTCCCGGTGGCGGATCCCCGTCGTCGGATCCCCGTCGTGGATCTGACGGCACAACGACGTGACGGACGTGACGGAGGTGACGACTGAAGACCTGCCCGTCCTTCGTCACGCTGTCGCCTGCGCCGTGGGGTGGCCACAGGGACGACAGGAGGACATGACAAGCGCGGACGGAGGACGGGCAGGCACACAACGGGAAGAGCGGTCAGGCCGCCCCTTCGCCCCCTTCCCGGCCCACCGTGAACCGCGCGTGCAGCTCCCGGGTGTGGTCGACCCGCCGTACCGGACCGGTCAGGGTGGCGGTGGCGGTGAGCCGTACGTCCGTACTCGACGCCCCGAGCCGCAGCTCCAGCTCGCCCGGCTCGACGATCCGCCGTCCGTCCCGCCCGGTGAAGGACGCGAGATCGGCCGGTACGGTCACCGCGACCGCGGCTCGCTCGCCCGCCTCCAGCGGGATCCTTACGTACCCGATCAGCCGCTGCACCGGCTGGACGACCGAGGCGACCGGATCGTGCAGATAGAGCTGTACGACCTCGGCGCCCGCCCGGTCCCCGGTGTTGCGGACGGTGAAGGACAGCTCCAGCGAGCCGTCCGTACCGGCCGAGCCGCTCGCCACCAGGTCCGACCAGTCGAACGAGGTGTACGTCAGACCGTGCCCGAACGCGAACGCCGGGGTGGGGTCGATGCTGGACACCTCGCTGGCCCGCGCCAGCGGCGCCGCCAGATAGGTGGACGGCTGGGCGCCCGGCAGCCGCGGGACGCTCACCGGCAGCCGGCCCGACGGGTTGATCCGGCCGCTGAGCACCCCGGCGACGGCCGGCGTGCCCTCCTGCCCGGGGAAGAAGGACTGCACGATCGCCCCGGCCTCCTCGGCGGCGCGGCCGAGCGCGTACGGGCGTCCGGCCAGCAGGGTCACCACCAGCGGGGTGCCCCTGCCGCTGACCGCGTCGAGCAGGGCGTCGAGGAGCTGCCCCTGCACACCGGGCAGATCGAGGCTTTCGGCGTCGCAGCCCTCCCCGCTCGTACCGCGCCCGAAGAGCCCGGCGCGGTCGCCGAGGGCGACGATCACCGCGTCCGCGTCGCGGGCCGCCCGTACCGCCTCCGGGAAACCGCCGGTGTCGTACGTGTCGATGCCCGTTCCGGCGACGGTGACGATCTCGGCCCCGGGGAACTCGGCGGTGAGGGCCTCCCGGAGGGTGGGCAGCTCGATACCGGCGGGGGTATCCGGGTGCTGGGCGCCGACATGCACCGGGAAGGAGTAGCAGCCCAGGACCGCGGTGGGGGTGTCGCCCTGCGGCCCGATCAGCGCGATCCGGAAGCCGCCGGACGAGCCGCCCGCGCCGGACGAGCCGCCCGCACCCCCCACGCCGCCCGCGCCGTCTTCCGTACGGGCCTCCGGCACCGCCAGCGGCAGCGTCCCCTCGTTGCGCAGCAGGATCACCGACCGCTCCGCGAGCCGGCGCGAGATGGCCCGGTGCGCGGCGGAGTCCAGATCGACCGTGCCGCGCAGCGGATCGGTGTCGTACGACGTGTGCCCGGCCAGCGCCGGAGGCACCGGGCTCCAGTCCGGGTCGAGCAGCCCCAGCTCCGCCTTCTGGGTCAGCACCCGGAGCAGCGCGCGGTCGATGACCTCCTTCGGCACCAGCCCGGACGCGAGCGCGTCCCGCAGCGGCTCACCGAAGGTCTTCACCGTGGGCAGTTCGATGTCGACACCCGCCGTCAGGGCCGCCGCGGCGGCTTCGCCCCAGTCGGCGGCCACTCCGTGCAGGGTCTTGAGGAAGGCGACACCGAAGTAGTCGGCCACCACCGTGCCCTTGAAGCCCCAGGTGTCCCGGAGCAGCCCGGTCAGCAGCTCCTCGTCGGCCGCGCACGGCACCCCGTCGGTGTCGGTGTAGGCGTGCATGACGGACCGTACGCCGCTCTCCCGTACGGCCATTTCGAACGGCGGGAGCAGCACATCCGCCCGCTCCCTGGCGCCCATGCTCACCGGCGCGAGATTGCGCCCGCCCCGGGAAGCGGAGTAGCCCACGAAGTGCTTGAGGGTCGCGACGATCCCCGCCGACTCCAGGCCCTGGATATAGGCGGTGGCGACGGTCCCCACCAGATACGGGTCCTCGCCGATGGTCTCCTCGACCCGCCCCCAGCGCGCGTCGCGCACCACATCGAGGACGGGCGCCAGCCCCTGGTGCAGCCCGACCGACCGCATGTCGCGGCCGATCGCGCCGCCCATCTCCCGTACCAGCTCCGGGTCGAAGGCCGCGCCCCAGGACAGCGGGACGGGATAGGTGGTGGCGCCCCAGGCGGCGAAGCCGGCGAGGCACTCGTCATGGGCCATGGCCGGTATGCCGAACCGGTTGGCGGCGACGATACGTTCCTGAGTGCGCATCAGGGACAGCGCGCCCAGCGCCGGATCGACGGGCACCGTGCCGAACGGCCGGGTGAGCTGGCCGAGTCCGGTGGGGAGGAGTTCGCCGAGCGAGGGCGGACGGTCCATGTCGTGCTGGTGCGGGGCGACTTCGGCGCCGTCGGCGGAGGCCCCCGCCCACAGACCGTAGAGCTGGGCGAGTTTCTCCTCCGGGGTCATGGCGGAGATCAGGTGGGCGATACGTTCCGCGCGGTCGCGTTGCCGGTCGCGCTCGGTGATCGCGGTGTGGTGGGTCACTTTCCTCCCACGCCCATCAGCCCCTGGACCAGGGCACGACGGGCGAACAGGTAGACGAGCAGGACGGGCAGCGTGGACAGGACCACGGCCGCCAGCAGCCCGGGGATGTCGATTCCGTACTGGGTCTGGAAGTTGTACAGGCCCAGGGTGAGCACCTTGGTCTCCTCCGACTGGGTCAGTACGAGGGGGAAGAGGAAGCCGTTCCACGCCTGGAGCGCGGAGAACACGACGACGGTCGCGATACCGCTCTTCGACAGCGGGACGACCAACTGGAAGAAGACCCGCCGGGTGCTCGCCCCGTCGATGGCCATGGCCTCGAACAGCTCATCCGTGATGTCCCGCATGGTGCCGGTGAGGATGAGCGTGCAGACGGGCAGGGCGAAGGCGGCGGTGGGCAGGATGACACCGATGAGGTTGTCGTACAGCCCCGCCTTGCTGATCGCATAGAACATCGGGACGATCACGGCCTGCGCCGGGATGGCGAGACCGAGCAGGAAGAGCCGGAACACACTGGAGGTGGCGCGGCCCCGGTTCCGTACGATCGCGAAGGCCAGCGGCGGTACGAGAAGCAGCACGATGCCGACGACGCTCGCGGTGACGACCATGGTGTTGAGGAAGTAGCGGCCGAAGCCGTTGGAGAAGTCCTGTGCGTAGTTGGAGAAGGTGAAGGAGTCCGGGAAGGAGAGCGGGCCGCCCTTGCCGTACTCGGCGCGGGACTGGACGCTCGCGCCGAGCATCACGTACAGCGGGAGCGCGACCACGCAGAGCCAGAGCAGAACGCCCAGCCCGGCGAGGTAGTTGGGGGTGCGGCGGCCGATCGGGCGCGTGGCGCGCTGTGCGCGCCTGGTCTCGTTCGTACGGCTCATGACAGGCCGTCCTTCGTGCCGGCCATCTTGTCGTAGCCCGAAACCCGCACCACGACCAGCGAGATGATGGTCGCGACGACGACCAGCAGCAGCGCGATGGCCGCTCCGGCGCCGAAGTCGAAGCTCTTGAAGGCCTTTGTGTACATGTAGTAGGCGCTGATGGTGGTGTCGGTGCCGGGCCCGCCCTGGGTGAGGATCAGCACGGTGTCGAAGGTGGTGAGCCCGCCGACCACCATCAGGATCACGGACGTGATGATCGAGTTGCGGAGCTGCGGCAGCGTGATGTGGAAGAACTGCCGTACGGTCCCCGCCCCGTCGATCGCCGCCGCCTGGTAGAGGACCTCGGGGATCGCCCGGGTCGCCCCCTGGTAGATCAGCGCGTGCAGCGGCGTGAACTGCCAGGCGCTCACCAGCACGAGCACTCCGATCGCCCCGGTACGGTCGCCCAGCAGATTGCCGTCCCCGAAGAGCCAGCGCGCCTGCGCCGGCACCCCGAAGTTGGGATCGAGCAGCGCCCGCCACAGCACGGACACCGCCGTGGCGGACAGCAGCAGCGGTACGAAGAAGACCGCGGACAGCACGGCCCTGTTGCGCTGGGGACCGGCCGCCCAGACCCCGAGCAGAATGCTCAGTGGGGTCTGGACCAGCACACCGAGCCCGGTGAGCAGCACACTCAGCCAGAGGCTCTTGATCATCACGGGGTCGTGGAACAGCGTGACCCAGTTGTCGAAACCGGCGAACTCCGGGGCGCCCAGACCGCCCCAGCGGGTCAGGGACAGTACGGCGACCAGCACCAGCGGCACGATCGCGAACAGGCCGAAGAACAGTGCGGCGGGCAGGGCCCAGCCCACCCCCGGCCGGCTGACGCCCGTCCGGCCGGACGGGCGCTCGCGGGGGGCGGCAGCGGCGGCACCGGAGGCGGTGCCGGGGGCGGCGGCCATATCGGATTTCATGCTCAGGGGCCTCAGGACGTGGTCAGGGCCTGCATGGCCTTGATGAATCCGTCGGCGTCGATCTGCCCGTTGAAGAACTGCTGGACCGCCGTCAGCAGGGGCGTGGCGTTCGTCTGGAGGTACGCCTGGTCCCAGGAGAGCTGGAACGAGGGCGCCTTGTCGACCAGGTCGAACTGGTACTTCAGATACTCCGCGTTGTCCGCCGAGTCCAGGAAGGGGGCGGTGTTCGTGGTGGTGGGCAGATTGCCGATGGCGAGCTGCGCCTTGACGAACTCGTCGGAGTACATCAGCTTCAGGAACTTGGCTATGTCGTCGGCGTGCTTCGTGCGCTTGAGCACCGAGTAGAAGTTGTTGGTGTTGCCGACGACGGACGCCGGATCGCCCTGGCCGCCCTCGACGGTCGGGAAGCTGGTGTAACCGAGATCCTTCTTCGCGAAGTCAGGGTTGTCGTTCTGGTGGGTCGAGAACTCCCACGAACCCATCAGCTCGAAGCCCGCCTTGCCGGTCGCCAGCAGCGCCGCGGAGCCGCCGTCGGTGAACTTCACGGAGTCGTAGTTGGTGCCGAACGCGCCGGAGTCGACCAGCTCCTTGAGCATGCTCAGCGCCTTCTTGCTGTCGGCGCTCTCCCAGACGCTCTTGTCGCCGGAGAGGGCCTTCTGGAGCAGTCCGGGGCCGGCGATCCGGTCGTACAGGTACTCGAACCACATCAGGGTGGGCCAGCGGTCGCCGCCGCCGAGCGCGATGGGTGTGACGCCCTTCGCCTTCAGCTTCCGCACCGCGTCGAGCAGCTCGTCCCAGGTCTTCGGCGGCTGCACACCGGCGTCCGCGAGGACCGCCTTGTTGTGGAAGAGCAGCACGGGCTGGGTGCCGCGCATGGGGATGCCGTACGCCTTGCCGTCCACCTTGGCCGTGTCGTACACCGACGGCAGGAAGTTCGACTTGAGGCCGCCGAGATCGCCGGGGTTCTTGGCGATCAGGTCGTCGACCGGCAGCAGCAGGTCCGCCTTGACGAAGGGCTGGATGCTGCCGCCGCCCCAGTTGAAGAAGACATCGGGTGCCTGCGGGGTGTTGATGATGGTCTGGAGCTTCTGCTGGTAGTCGGCGCCCGGAACGGTGTCCAGGACCGCCTTCACCTCGGAGGTCTTGTTGAAGGTGTCGACGATCTGCTTCTCCACCTTGTTCGCGGAGTCGCCGTAGACCAGGACATGGAACTCCCCGGCGCCGCCGGCGGAGCTGTCACCACCGCCGCAGGCCGCGAGGCTCAGCCCCAGGACGAGCGTCACCCCGCCCGCGACGGCCTTCGAGAGCCGGCCGCGTTTCGAGAACCGGCCGCGTGTCATCCGTGCGCGTGTCGTCGCTGCGCTTGTCTTCATCGACAGACCTCTCGACCTTTCGAAAGTATCGGCCACATTGCCGAAAGTATTCTGGCGAGTGACCGTAGAACCCCTCCACGGACCGGTCAACAGCCCCGTCGTCGCGCGACCAAACCGTTACCGACTTGCGGTGACTCCCGGTGGCTTATCCTTCGGTCCATGCGTGATGACAGGAGTGCAGGCCGGGTCACCCTGGCCCAGGTGGCTACGCAAGCCGGGGTTTCGCTCTCGACAGTTTCGAAGGTCCTCAACGGGCGTCCCGATGTCGCGGCTCCGACCCGGGTCAAGGTGGAGGCGCTGCTCGAAGAGCACGGGTACCGGCGCTCGGCGCCCGGCGCGCCCGAGGCACCCCTCATCGAGATCGTCTTCCACGAGCTGGACAGCACCTGGTCGATGGAGCTGATCAGAGGCGTGCAGAACATCGCCAAGGAGACCGGGGTGAGCGTGGTCCTCACCGAGACCGGCACGCGGCACTCCCCGGGCGCCGACTGGGTCGAGGGCGTGCTGCGGCGCCGCCCGCTCGGGGTGGTGCTGGTCTTCTCGACGCTCCCGGACGACCTCAAGAAGAAGCTGTGGTCCCGGGCCATCCCGTTCGTCATCATCGACCCGGCGGGCGATCCCGAGCCCGATGTGCCCTCGGTCGGGTCGGCCAACTGGGCGGGCGGGCTCGCCGCCACCCGGCATCTCACCGAGCTGGGCCACCGCAGGATCGCGGTGATCACCGGGCCCGAGGACATGATGTGCTCGCTGGCGCGGCTCGACGGCTTCCGCTCGGCGATGAGCATGGCAGGACTCGACGTCGATCCTGAGCTGGTGCGCTTCGGCGACTTCCATGTCGAGTCGGGCCGTACGCACGCGATGGAACTGCTCAGCGCTCCCGACCGGCCGACCGCGATCTTCGCGGGCAGCGACCTCCAGGCGATGGGGGTGATGGAGGCGGCCCGGGTGCTGGGGCTGCGGATCCCCGCGGACCTGTCGGTGGTGGGGTACGACGACATCCCGCTGGCGCAGTGGTCGAGCCCGGCGCTGACGACGGTGGACCAGCCGCTGGTGGCGATGGCGGAGGAGGCGGCGCGGATGCTGCTGAGACTGCGGAAGTCGGACCAGGCGGACGCGCGGATCGAGTTCGGGACGAGGCTGGTGGTACGGGACAGCACGGCGCGGCTGACTCCGGGGCCGTCGGGTCCGTCGGGGGACTAAGGGCTGGCCGGGGGCGTTGTCGTACCCATGGTTCACACTTGGGGCATGTGCCGAAGCATCAAGACTCTCCGTCCGCCCGTCCTCCCCGAGGAGGCCACCGAGGAGGACATCCGGGCCGCCGCGCTCCAGTACGTGCGCAAGGTCTCCGGCTTCCGCGCGCCCGCCGCGCACAACCGCGAGGTCTTCGACCGGGCCGTCGACGAGATCGCGGAGGCGACCGCGCGGCTGCTCCGGGACATCGAGATACGGGGCGTGGGCCAGGCCCGTACGGCGGCGGGGAGCGCCTGAGCCGGTCTGATCGCCGTACTTACGGGTGCTTTCGCGCCGTACGTAGTGCGGGTACGAGCCGTCAGGCGGCCGGGGCCGGGGTCCGGTCCGGGCGCTTGACGATGTACGCCGCCAGCGCGCCCGCCGCGAACAGCGCCAGCACGGACACCGCCGTGCCGGTCCAGCTCGCGCCCAGCCACTGGCCGCCGAAGTAGCCGAGGCCCGCGCTGTAGCCCGTCCACGCCACGCCCGCCAGCGCCGACCAGGGCAGGAACTCCCGTGCCTTGCGGTGCGCCACACCCGCGCCTATCGAGACGATCGAGCGCCCCGCAGGGACGAAACGGGCGAGGACGACGAGGATGCCGCCGCCCCCGGCGAGCGCGGTCCCGAGCCGTTCCTGCGCGGTGGCCAGCCAGCGCGAGCGCGTGATGGCCAGGCCCAGCCGGCCGCCGCGCCGGGCGATACGGAACGCGAAGAGATCACCGAGCACGGAGGCACCGGCCGCGCACAGCATCAGGATGAGCAGCGAGGGCACATCGGCGGGCACTTCACCGGGCACCTGCGCCATGTGGTCAGCCGCTTCAGCGACGGCCGCCTCGGCGACGGTGGTCGAGCCCGCCGCCGCGGCCGTCGCGGCTGTCACCACCAGGACGCCACTGGGCAGTACGGGCAGGAACACATCCAGCAGGACGGAGACACCCACGACCGCGTAGATCCATGGGCTGCCCGTGAGCGCGCCCAGACTTTCCAGCACCTTCTCGACTCTCCCCGCCCGTTCCCCGCCCGCGCCTGTGACAGTGCCGCGGTCGCAGGGAAGCGGCAGGGCGGCTGCCGTCGTACAGCGTACGCCTGTGCGGTACGGAGAGTGAGGGCGGGTCGCACGACGCCGGCGTCCGGACCTCGTACGGAGTCGGTCCGGTCGCCGGCGGGCGGGCGTGCCACAAGGCTGTACAAGGCTCAGGCTCAGGCGGGCACCGCCGTACGCCGCTCCTGGCCGGCCCGCTCGCCCTCGCCGCCGGCGCCTCGCGAGGAGAACAGCCGGTCCAGCGAGAGTGCGCCGGGGCCGGTGAAGACGATCAGCAGGAACGCCCAGCAGAACATGGCGGCGGGCTCGCCGTTGTTCTGCATGGGGAAGAGGCCCTCGGGCTGGTGCACATTGAAGTAGGCGTACGCCATGGAGCCCGAGGACACCAGTGCCGCCACCCGGGTGCCGAGGCCCAGCAGGACGAGACTGCCGCCGACGAGCTGGATGATCGCGGCGATTCCGCCCGGCCAACTGCCCGCGGAAACGGTGTCCTTGCCGAAGAGGCCGAAGAGCGAGGCGGCTCCGTGGCAGGCGAAGAGCAGCCCGACGACGATACGGAACAGCCCTATGGCGTACGGCTGGGCATGGTTGAGGCGTGTGTACATGGGGGGTAGTACTCCTTCGATCGATTGGTCTGGACCGATGAGAAGCTCCCCCTCACGTTAGGCAGACCTAATCAATGCTTGCAAGTTCAACATTTTGCCGTGGATCATTTCGCGCCGAGTCTTCCGCCGGCTCTTCCGTGACCCTGATGTCCGGAGTGCGCAGGATGGCCCGTGCCACCGCGTCGGTGTCCGCGAGCATCACCGAGTCGACGCCCGGCCGCGCCCCTGCCGCGGTCACCCAGTGCACCCCTTCCGTGGGCACCCCGAGAGCGAACCTCCGTGGGTGAGGTTCCCCCTGGCGGCCTATCAGGTGGTACGGACGGCGTGTTACATCCAGGCCGCCGGTTTCGTAACCGCCGACCCGGTGCGGCCGGCACTGACCGGTCTTCAGAAGGCGTGAGAGCAGGGGGTCGCAGCTCCGTCTCAGATCCGGTTCCGGCAGCCGGGCCTCGATCAGGGTCGTGGCCCGTACGGCGGAGCCCGGCACATCGGGGGACTCGGCCACGAACGCGCCGTCCACCGCCCGTACCGCCGTGCGCGGCCCGATCACATCGAGCACCCCCGCCTCGATCAGCGCGGCCATCTCCTCGATACGGCGGCGCGGCGGGCCGATGGAGAGGAACGCGTTGAGCGGGGTGTACCAGCGGTCGAGATGGTCACGCCGGGACGATCCGGAGAGACCGGCGTGGTCCACGATCTGGCGCACCTCGTTCCGTACGTCGCGCAGCACGTCCAGGGCCGCCTTGACCGGGCCCGCGACATTGCCGAGCGCCGCCTCGGCCGCGTCCCGCCGCAGATGGGCCAGCAGCCAGGCGCGGTGATCGGCCGGGTCGCGGAAGGACTCGCCGCGGTACGGGCGCGAGATCCGGTCCCAGGACCAGCGGGCGTCCGGGGCGATCCCGGCGGCGTCCAGGACCGCGGACTCCTGGGGGCTGCCGTGGGGAGCGGCGAGGAAACGGTCGAGGAAGTCGTCGCGGCCGCGGGTGTGGCCCCGCCCCGCTGAGGCGCTTCGCGAGGCGCTTTCCGGTTCCGGGGTGCTCTGTGAGGTGCTTTCCGAGGCGCTTTCGCCGAGCATCGTCGCGTAATAGACCGCCTCCACCTCCTTGGCGACCAGCGGCCATATCTCGTCCAGGAAATCCGGCGGATCGCCCTCGTCCGCGCGCTTGCGGAACACCGCGATCACATCCGGGGTCAGCACGAGCGGCAGATGCCGCCCCGACGGCCCCTTCGCGTTGTCGCCGCGCGCCTGGTACGGGACTCCGCGCCGCGATCCCGCGTACAACTGCGGCTCGCGCCCGGACGGGTGGTATACGAGAACGCCCTCGGCGTCCCGCGCGAAAATGCCGCCGCGGCCGGCCGTCAGCAGCGCCATGTGGTCGAAGAAATTGAGACCGAGGCCCCGCAGCAGAACCGGTTCGCCCGGCGCGGCCCCGGACAGGTCGACATCCGCGGGGTTGGCGGGCGGCAGATAGCGCAGCCGGTGGCGCTCGGCGTACTGCGCGAGGGTCGCCTGGGTCTGGCCGGAAACCACCGGTAGATGGCCCTGCGCGAGCACCACCGCAGAGAGGCCGGAAATCACGGTGCCATCGTCGAGGACAAGCGTCTGGGAGGGCCGGTACGGGGTGGACGAGCGGGAGGTACCGGCTGAACAGGACGCATCGGTGGGCGAGTTCAAGCCATCGGCGCCATCATCCGTACCGTCGTCGAGGCGGATCGCGCGGGCCCGGTGGACCTCGACCGTCACATTTTCCGGCGCGTTCTCCACTGTTGTGCGGAACGCCCACTCCAGATAGCGGCCGTAGGAGGCGCGGCTCGGATACTCGTCGGGGCCGAGCCGCTCCTCGGAACGGCTCGCGGCCCACTCGTACAGGCTCGGACCCGGACGTATCGGGCCGGCGCACTCGACGCTGGGGTCGGTGAACACGGTCACCTGCGAGGCCACGGTGTTCATCAGCAGCTCGGCCGGCTGATCCGTACGCCACACAAGACCCGCGCCCGGCGGCGCGGGATCGACGAGATGAACGGTCAGCGGCGCGTCCGGCGCCAGTTCGGGCACGGACGCGCAGAGTCTTTCCAGGACCGAGGTGCCGCGGGGACCGGCGCCGACGACGGCGAATGAGCGGGACTTGGGAGGCCGTGCATCGGACAAAACTGTGACTCCCGGGGCATGTGGGGTACGGGAAGCGGATGGTCCGCATCATCATGCCGCTGCCGACCCGGCAGCCGAAGCCTTGGGCCCAGGATCACGCCTTGTGTGAATGATCACTGAATCCCTGTCAGGGGTGCCGGGGGGCGCCGCGGGTGTCGGTCCGTATGCCGGGATCAGGGGGGGACCGCAAGCGCCGCGATGTCCCGGCCGTCGGTCAGGGCTGGATGTTCTCCAGGTCCTCCAGAAGGCGCGGGTGCTTCGGCTCCCAGCCGAGCGCCTGCCGGGTGTGGGTGCTGGACGAGGGCTGGTCGGCTGCGAAGATCGGGCCGAGAGGGCCGTAGGTCTCCGCCGGCACCGACTCGACCGGCAGGCCCAGCCGCCGGCCGATGACCGCGGCGATGTCACGCACCTTGTCCCCCTCGTCGGCCACGGCATGCCAGGCGGTGCCGGCCGGCGCGGTCTCCAGGGCGAGCCGGAGGAGGACTGCCGCGTCGAGCGCGTGCACGGCCGGCCAGCGCTGTGCGCCGTCGCCCGGGTAGCCGGACACCCCGGTCCGGCGCGCGATGCCGGCCAGCATTCCCGCGAACCCGCCCGTGCCCTGGTTGTGGACCGTGCGCGGCAGGCGTACGGCCGTGCTCCGGACCCCGCGCGAGGCCAGGCCCAGGACCGCCGTGACCGCACGGCCACGACCGCCGACCGGCCCCTCGGTCGGCACCGGGTCGGCCTCGGTGGAGACGCGGCCCGGCACATAGGGCGTGCCCGAGACGGTGACGAAGGGGCGGTCGCTGCCGACGAGTTCCTCGCCGAGGGCCGCGAGGGCGGCGCTTTCCTCGGCGATCGCCCCTGCGAGGGCGTCGGGGCTGCTGAAGTCGTTGGCGAATGCCAGGTGGACCACCCCGTCGGCCCGGGCGGCGCCGGCGCGAAGGACGTCCAGGTCGGCGAGGGCTCCCCGGAGCGGCTCGGCGCCGGCCGCCTCGGCGGCCAGCGCGGACGCGTCGGAACGGGCGAGCGCGAGAACGGTGTGGCCGTTGCCGAGCAGTTCGGCGACGACGGCGGAACCGATCAGACCGGTGCCACCCGTGACAAAGACATGCATGGAGATCTCCCGCAAGTGATGGGACTCTTGTCCCGTCACCATAGCAGGGTGATGGGACAAGAGTCCCATCACGTATGATGGCCTCATGGGTCGGTGGGAACCAGGCGCGCGCGAACGCCTTGTCGTGGCTGCTGTCGACCTGTTCACCGAGCAGGGGTACGACGCCACGACGGTCGCGCAGATCGCCGAACGCGCCGGAGTCACCAAAAGCACCTTCTTCCGGCACTTCCCCGACAAGCGCGAGCTGCTGGTGGCCGGACAGGAGACGCTGAGCCGGCTGCTGGCCGAGGGGATCGCCGAGGCGCCCGGCAACGCCAGCGCGCTTGAGGCGGTCGCTGCCGGTCTTGAGCGCGCGTCGAGCGCGATGGGCGCCATGAATCGCGAGCTCGCTCCTCGCTTGAAGGCGGCCGTCGCCGCCAGCGCCGAACTTCAGGAGCGGGACGCCCTCAAAAGCGTCAGCCTCGCGGCCGCGATGACAGCCGCTCTGGTCGCCCGCGGCGTACCCGGTCCGACCGCGGCTCTCGCGGGCGAGCTGGGCGTCCTCGCCTTCAAACGGGGGTACGCCGAATGGTCCGAGGGCGACCGTGACGGCAAGGACGAACTCGCCGGGTACGCCCTGGCGGCCCTGGACGAGCTGCGCGCGGCGAGCGCGTCGCTGGGCTGACCGGGCAAACCCACCCGTCGTTCAGGCTCACCCGTCGTTCGAGGTCAGGTGTTCAGGGAGTCAGAGAGCGCTTCTCTGCTGTTGTCAGCTCGTCGTCGGTGGCGCCGGTGCGGGCCTGGTCGAGGGTCAGCTCGGCTGAACGGCCGCGCAAGGCCAGGGTCATGAGCTGGTTGGCGAACCAGGGGCCGCCTGTTTTACGCCAGGTCATCGCGGAAGCGCCGATCCGGCCGTGGCGGGTCAGGGAGTGGCCCAGGCGACGGGCCGCGCGGCTCCAGCCGAGGCGGAAGCCCAGCTTGATCCAGCCGGGGACGGAGTTGTGGACCGGGGAGCAGGTGAGCTGGAGGATCCTCGCGTCGGGTGTGGCGTCGGCCGGCCAGGTGGGCTCGGCCACGTACGCGTGGTGGACATCGCCGGACAGTACGGACACCGTCGCCGGGGCGCCGGGCCCGCGGCCGGCCTCCGCGATCAGGGCGGACAGCCGCTCGAACGAGGCGGGGAAGGCGGCCCAGTGCTCCAGATCCGCCGCGCGCCGCAGCTTCTCCCCGAACCGGGCCCAGCGCGGGCCGCGTTCGCCCCGGCAGAGCGCCGCGTCCCAGGACTCCACGTCGTGGATGAAGGGCGGCAGCAGCCAGGGGAGCGAGGTGCCGATGAGGAGATGGTCGTACGGGCCGGGCTCCGTGACGTACGAGCCCGGTGCGGACGGACTCGTTGCGGACGGGTACGGGCCCGCCCCGGCCGGAAGCGGCGCCACCGAGGCCCGGTCCGCCGGGGGCCCGGCCGTGGCGCGGCCGTCCATTATCTGGTCGCGCACCCACTGCTCCTCGCTCTTGTCGAGCATCGCGCGGCGCGACTCCTCCAGGACCCGGGCGCCCCGCGAGTCGACCATCAGCAGCCGGGTGCGGCCGAAGTCGCGCCGGTAGCTCCAGCGCACACACGCCGGGTCGCGGTCGGCCTCGGTGGCGAACTGCCGTAGCGGTACGGTCCCGTCCGGCTCCGCCCGTACCGCCGCGTACAGCGGGTCCGCCGCCAGCTCCGCCGGGGAGAGATTGCCGAGGTGCTGGTAGACCCAGTACGACATCAGCCCGCTGAGCACCCGCTCCTGCCACCAGGGCGTCGCCCGCATGTCGGCGAGCCACGCGGCGCTGGTGTTCCAGTCGTCGACCAGGTCGTGGTCGTCGAAGATCATGCAGCTCGGTACGGTGGAGAGCAGCCACCGTACGTCCGGGTCGCCCCAGGACTCGTCGTACAGATAGGTGTATTCCTCGTAGTCCGCGACCTCGGCGCCCGGCGGCTCGGCAGGATCGCGCTGCTCCGCCAGCTTGGCGCGGGTCGCCTCCGAGGTCTCGTCGGCGTACACCTGGTCGCCGAGGAGGAGCAGTACGTCGGGCCGGGCGGCCGTGGGATCGGCCGCCAGGTGTCCGGCGAGGGTGCCCAGCGCGTCGGGGCCGATCGGATCGGGCTCGCCCTGCGCGGGTGACGCCCACCGGCAGGACCCGAACGAGACGCGCAGCTCCGCGGCTTCGGCTGCGGGGTCCGGGCTGTGGATCACGCTCGGCGGGAAGGCCGCGAAGGCCGGGTCCTCCGGCGGCCAGACCCGGCGGCCGTCGAGGAGCACGTCGTACGTGGTGGCGGTGCCGGGGGTGAGGCCGGTCACCTGGACGAGCGCGTAGTGGTGGCCGGCGACCTGGAACGTACGGGACGTTCCGTACGCGCCGTCCGCGCACCGGACCTCGGCCTCGGCGGGCCGGTCGGCCTCGACCCACACGCTCGCCGTACCGCCGCCGCCGAAGTCCACGTACCGCAGCAGCGGTCCCAGGCGCAGTCCGGTCATGATTGCCCTCCTCCGTCGCACCGTAGGGTACGGAACGGCGGAGGAGGGCGGGGAGGCGGTCCCGGCCGGTGTGGGGGGCGGGGAAGGGCCGGGAGCCGAGCCGCCGGGTCAGTGCGGCAGTGGGTCGGTGAGGCGCTGGCGGCCGGGTGTCGGCAGCCAGATCTCAGTGGCCGGGTGTCAGCAGCCGTTCAGGACGCTGGTGAGCGCGCTCTTCTCGGCCGAGTCGACGCTGAGGTTGTAGTAGTACTTCACCTGGACCCAGGCGCGGACATAGGTGCAGCGGTACGCGGTGCGCGGCGGCAGCCACTCGGCCGGGTCGCGGTCGCTCTTCGACTGGTTCACGTTGTCGGTGACGGCGATGAGCTGCGGGCGGGTGAGGTCGTTGGCGAAGGACTGGCGCTGCGAGGTGGACCAGCTGCTGGCGCCGGAGGTCCAGGCCTCGGCGAGCGGCACCATGTGGTCGATGTCGACGTCGGACGCGGCGCTCCAGGTGGCGCCGTCGTACTGGGAGTACCAACTGCCGCTGGTGGCCTGGCAGCTCGAGTTCTGCACGACGTTCGTGCCGTCGCGCTTCAGCACGACCTCGCGGGTGTCGCAGGAGCCGGACTGGGTGATCCAGTGCGGGAACAGGTCACGGCTGTAACCGCTGGTGGAACCTTCCGCCCGGACGGTGAGCTGGCCGAGGTAGCTGCGGGCGGTCGCCGCGCTGACCGGGGTGGGCATGGCCGCCTGCGCCGAGGGCGCGGTGAGCAGGGTGGTGGCGGTGGCGAGGGCGGCCGAAGCGGCGAGGACGGCGATACGGGGCATTCGACGCGCGTAGATACCAGACATGCGAACTCCCTTGAGGTGGGGGGAAGCTGACGGGACCGTGTGGGGGGTGGGGTGTACGGGCCGGGCCGCGCGAGATCGCGCGGATCCGGCCGCCATCGTGGTCGTGGCGGGTTTCCGTGGGGTGGGTACCAGGTAACAGGGTGGCGACATGAGCACGTCACATCAAGAGGCTATGGCCGCCGGGTAGTTCCTGGCTGGTGGGCAACTCGCCTCAATCGGGGCAAAGTTGACGCTGCGGAGGCGGCTGCGCACGCGGGGGCGCGGCGCGGTGCGCGGGGCGCGGGGGTACGGCGCGGGGTTCGGGGGTGCTGTACGCCCCGGACGGGCGGGGCCGGGATGCCGTACGCGCCGGGCCGGCGGTGGGCCGACGGGCCGGAGCGCTGTACGTGCAGGGTCGGCCGGGTGCCGGGTGCCGGGTGCCGGGTGCCGGGTGCCGGGGTGCCGTACGCGCCGAGCGGGCCGGGGCCGGTGTCTTGATCTGTGCGTGGCCGGTGGGGGTGGGGTCCGGAGCTCAGTTCCCCGTCGGCGCCGGGGCGTTCGCCGGCCCGGCCGGGTGCTCGGGTTCGAGTACGAAGACGGGGATCACGCGGTCGGTCTTCTCCTGGTATTCGGCGTACGGCGGATACGCGGCGACCGCGCGCTGCCACCACTGGGCCCTCTCGTCCCCGGTGAGTTCACGGGCCGTCATGCCCTGGCGTTCGGGGCCGTCCTGGAGATCCACCCGCGGGTCGGTCTTGAGGTTGAAGTACCAGACCGGGTGGCTCGGGAAGCCGCCCTTCGAGGCCACCGCCGCGTACCGCCCCTCGTGCTCCACGCGCATCAGCGGAATCTTGCGGATCCTGCCGCTCTTCGCGCCGCGCATCGTGACAATGACGACCGGCAGGCCCGTGTCCCAGAGCGTTGTGCCCTGTGTGCCGCCCGAACTCTCATACAGCTCGACCTGGTCGCGCACCCACTGCGCCGGACTCGGCTCGTACTCGCCCTCAAGAGGCATCGCATTCACCCCATCGTCGTGTACGGATGATGTCGGGACAGTCCAGCACAAGCCCCGCGCGAAGGGGAGACCGCCCTTCCCGCTCTGCCGACAACTTCAGGTGGGACGGCAAAGTTCCGCCTGTCGCACCCGGCGACCTCGCCCAGGTCAGGGACCACCTCCGACCTGGACGGTCTACTGACCGGACTCGACCGGCACACCGCCGCTCACCAGGAAGAATCCTCCGCCGGGCCCGCTACATGATCAACCCCGAGGGACTTGCGAACCCGACCACTTAGGCTGGGGGCGTGCTGCTGCGGGTCGATGTCACCTTCTGGGTCGTGCTCGGGCTGCTGCTGGTCGCGGCCGTGGGCGTGGCCGCGTTCGCGCGGCTGGGGCGGGCCCGTGAGATCGCGGTCGCGGGGATACGGGCCGCGGTCCAGCTCGGCGCGGTCTCGCTGGTGATCGGCTGGGTGATCGGGGCGGTCGCGCCCCTGCTCGGCTTTGTGGCGCTGATGTACGGCGTCGCCGTATGGACCGCGGGGCGGCGGGTCACCCGTAACCGGACCTGGTGGTGGGCCGCCCTGCCCATCGGGGCGGGGGTGGCGCCCGTCATGACCGTACTGCTGCTGACCGGCGTCGTACCGCTCAAGGGCATCGCGGTGATCCCGGTCGTCGGCATCCTGATCGGCGGCGCGCTCACCGCGACGGTGCTGAGCGGTCGCCGCGCGCTCGACGAACTGCACGCGCGGCGCGGCGAGGTCGAGGCCGGGTTCGCACTCGGGCTGCCGGAACGGGACGCCCGGATGGAGGTGGCCCGGCCCGCGGCGGCGGACGCGCTGCTGCCGGGCCTGGACCAGACGAGAACGGTCGGCCTGGTCACCCTCCCGGGCGCCTTCGTCGGCATGCTCCTGGGTGGCGCGTCCCCCGTACAGGCGGGCGCGGTACAGCTCTTCGTGCTGGTGGCACTGATGGCGGTTCAGGCGGTGGCGGTGGGTACGGTGCTGGAACTGGTCGCCAGGGGGCGGCTGAACCGGGATGAAACGGAAGACCCGCAGAGGCGGTGAACAGCGAGGTGCTGCTCACCGCGTCCGTTCGGCGGCAGGCGCGGACCGGCGTCAGTTCACCATGTGCCCGACGAGGTCGGCGGCCCGCGTGGTGCCGCCCTCGGCTCGCGCGTCGGCCTGGAGCGGCGTCGAACGGCGGGTGACCCCCGGGCCGGCGACGAGTTCCATCTCGTCGGCGAAACGCGGGTCCACGGCGAATGGGGCGCGGTCAATGCGTCACTTGCCGGACAGATGCGTGCGCAGCACCGTGTCCAGGGCTATGGGTTCGCGGCCGAGCAGGGTGGCCAGGGTCGGGTCCACGGCGGCGAATTCGCCGGCGCGGCCGGCGGCGAAGATGCCCAGTAGCTGATCCGCCGTTTCTGCGGGGGCGCCGTTGCTCACCAACTGCTTGCGGAACTGGTCGTCGGGTGTGGTGGTCCTTGTGATGGTGCGGCCGGTGACTTCGGTGGCGATGGCGGCGATGTCGTCGAAGGTGAGCGCCTGTGCCGCGGTGAGCGGTGGCGTGGGGCCGTCGAAGAGGCCTTCGGCGGCCAGGATGGCGGCGGCCGCGTCGGCGAGGTCGGGGTGCGCGGTCCAACTGACCGGACCGTCGGCGGGGAGCGTGATCTGGCCGGACTCCATGGCATGGCCCAGGAACCGCACCGCGCTGGCCGCGTAGAAGCCATTGCGCAGCGAGGTGAACGGCACGCCGGAGGCGCGCAGTGCTTCCTCGGTGGCGGCGTGGTCGCGGCAGGCCTGGAAACGCGACGAGGGGCCGGCGCCCATGTGGCTGGTGTAGAGGATGCGGCGGGCGCCGGCCGCGACAGCTCCGTCGATCGCGGCGCGGTGCTGCCGTACGGCCTCCTCGCCCAGCGTGTCAACAGAAACGATCAGCACCTGCGAGGCGCCCTCGAAGGCGTGGGCGAGGCCGGCGGTGTCGGTGAAGCTGCCTTGCCGTACCCGCACTCCCCGGTCGGCGAGAGCCTGTGCCTTCTGCGGGTCGCGGACACTGACGCCGACCCGGTCCGCCGGCACGCGTGTCAACAGCCTCTCGACGATCTGGTGCCCGAGCTGTCCGGTGGCTCCGGTCACGATGATCATGATGCCCTCCAGTGAGCTGTTTCCAGTGGAATCACTTGAAGAGTATCATTGATAATAACGTCGGAAGCGTGCACGCGGTATCGTTGATACATGTCACCACGTCCACAGAGCGGGAGCGGCGCTTCCGACGCCGCGGCCATCGGTCGCGAACAGACCCGGCAGCGGGTCATCGACGCTGCCATCGACCTGCTGACGCGCGGGGGCCGCGACGCGGTCACCACCCGCGCGGTCGCTGATGCGGCGGGCCTGCAGCCGCCGGCCATCTACCGGCTGTTCGGTGACAAGGACGGGCTGCTCGACGCGGTGGCCGAGCACGGCTTCGCCGCGTTTCTCGCCACCAAGCACATCGACCCCGACCCGCGGGACCTCATCGAGGACCTGAGAGCCGGCTGGGACGTCGCGGTCGAGTTCGGTCTGGCCAATCCCGTGCTGTACACGCTGATGTACGGCGAGCCCACGAGAGCCGGCTCGGCCGCCTTCAAGGCCGGCATGGAGATTCTGATGGGCCGTATCCGGCGCCTCGCCGCCGGCGGCTGGCTCCGCGTCGACGAGGAACTCGCGGCCCAGATCATCCATGCGACGGCGCGCGGCGCGGTGCTCACCTGGCTGTCCCTGCCGGAACACCGGCGCGACCCGGCCCTGTTGACCACTCTGCGGGAGTCCATGGTCGGCGCCGTGACCAACCAGCAGCCGGCCGTGCGGGACGCGGGGCCGGCCGGTGCTGCCCGCGCATTGCGCGCCGCGCTGCCCGAACAGATGGCCCTCAGCGGCGCGGAGCGGCAGCTGCTGAAGGAGTGGCTGGACCGCCTCGCCGCCGACGAAGGAGCCGCCGCCGATTGAGGCGTCGGCGGCTTGTGCGCAGCAGGTCGTACGGGCCGTACAGGCCCGAGTGAGGGGGGCCTACGACCTCGTGTGCAGGCGGATTTCGCCCGTCGGGAGTGCTTCCACTCGTAGTTCGGTCAGGTCCTGGACGTGGATGTCCGGGGTCAGTGCCGCCGCCCGCGGGCCCACGCCCACCACGCGCATGCCCGCCGCGCGGGCCGCCGTGATGCCCGCTTCCGAGTCCTCCAGCGCCACGCAGTCCTCCGGTGCGAAGCCCAACTCGGCCGCGCCCAGCAGGAAGCCCTCCGGGTGCGGCTTGCTCGCGGCGACGCTCTCGGCGGTGACACGGGTCTTGGGCATCGGGAGTGCGGCCGCGGTCATACGGGCCTCGGCCAGGGGGACGTTCGCCGAGGTGACCAGGGCGTGGGGAAGGGCGGCGATGGCCGCCATGAAGGCGGGCGCGCCGGGGATCGGGACGACGCCCTCGGTGTCCGCGGTCTCCTCGGCCAGCATCCGCTCGTTGTCGGCGAGGTTCAGTTCCATGGGCCGGTCGGGCAGCAGGGCGGCCATCGTCGCGTACCCCTGGCGGCCGTGGACCACCTTGAGCACCTCCTCCGGGTCCAGCCCCTGGCCGACCGCCCAGCGTCGCCAGATGCGCTCCACGGCCGCGTCGGAGTTGACGAGGGTGCCGTCCATGTCGAGCAGGAGGGCGCGGGTGGTCAGGACGGACACGGTCGTCGTCGTGGTGGCGGTGGTGGCCGTCATCGGCGTGACTCCAGAGGTGCGGGAGCGGAGACAAACGGGACAGGGGCAACGGCAGCGACCGGGCGTGACGCGCGGACGGAACAGGGTGGGCAGACGGAGCAGGGCGGGCGGGCGGAACAAGGCAGGCAGAGCAGACAGAAGCGGCTCCGCCCGCCGGTCAGGGTATACGGGCGGAACCACTTTGTTTCGACACTATACAAAGCGAGCTCAGTTCCGTCGACCGTGGCCCCTCGTCTCGGCCTCCAGAGCCCGCCGGGTGTTCGGTCCGTAGATGCCCTCCGGGTCGCCCTCGATGCTCTTGTACGACTGGTAGATGTGTACGGCGCGCTCGACGCGGTCGTCGTACTGCCCATCTGCCTGGCCGCGGAACAGCCAGACCTCCTGGAGCCGGTATTGCAGCTCCACCACCTCGGGGCCCGAGTCCCCCGGCCCGAGCGACCCGCCCTGCGGTGCCTGAGAGGGGCGGCGCGGGGGCGGGGGCGGCTGGGACGAGGGGGTCTTCGGCGGGGTGCTGGACGGGCGCGGGGCGGAGGTCGGCGGCGGGTCGGCGGCGGGCGGGACCTCGCTGAGGGTGGGTGTTGGGGAGGGGGAGGGCGTGGCGCTGGGGCTGGGGAAGGCGGAGCGGGTCGGGGACGCCAAGGACCTCGACGGCCCCCTCGGTGCCGCGACACCCACGGTCGGCCGGTCGCGCGTCTGCTCGGGCAATGCCTGTTCCGCCGGCTCGTCCCGCGAGAACAGCCCGCCCGCGAACGCCGCCGTCCCGATCACCGCCAGCGCCGCCGCGCCGATCACCAGGGCCCGGTACCGCTTGCGGCGCGGTGGCGGCGGCGCCGGGTAGAAGCTCGCGGGAGGCGGTACGGGTGAGCCGGCTGCGGGCGCGAGGGGCGGCATCGGGCCCGCGGTACGGAAGGCCGGCGGCGGCCCGGCGCTGTCGTCGTCCGCGTCGAGTGTCACGTACGGCCGTACGCGCAGCGGGTTGAAGTCCTCGGCCTCGGCGATCTCTTCGGCGGCGGCGCGCTGGAGGCCCGCCTGCCGGGCGGCCTCGGCTTCCGCCGCGGCGTTGCCTTCGGCCCCGGCTCGGGCGGCGGTCGCTTCGGCGGTCCCGGCGCCGGCCGCTCCGGCGGCCTGTGCCTCCGTACTGGCGGCCTTGGCCGAAGTCGCGGCAGCAGCCCCCGCGCCGGCCGCCGATGCCTCCCCCGAAGCCCCTGCCCCAGCCACCGGCGGCACCACCCCCGGCACCACCGCCCGCAGCACCATCGTCGTCTCGGCGTCCGGCTGCGCCTGCGCCTCCGTCGGCCGCGCCCCCTGCGCCTCCGCGTCCCGCCGCCGCGCCTCCGCCGGTTCCTTCCGTATCGCCTCGCACCCGCAGCCGGGTCCGCCTCCGGCGGTGCGCGGCGTACCGCATTCGGGACAGAGCTGTCCGGTCAACGTGGGTCCCCTCCCCTTGAACTGCCGCCGATTATGCAGGCCGTGTGAGAACTGTGTGCGCGCCCCCAAGCCCTTCGGTCGCCCTCCGGCAGTCCTCTGGCAGTCCTCCGGCCGCACTCAGCGGGCCATAACGGGACACAACGGTCAGGATGGAAACCCCCGGTGGATCCAAGGAGATGTCCCGATGGTTCAGCATGTGAGCACCCCCGTCATGCGTCCGGTCCCAGCCGAGGACCGGAGCCAGCCCACCGTTCTGGTCATCATCGGCGCCCTGCTGCTGGGCCTGCTGCTCGCCTCGCTCGATCAGACCATCGTCTCCACCGCGCTGCCGACCATAGTCAGCGACCTCGGCGGTCTTGAACATCTGTCCTGGGTGGTCACCGCCTATCTGCTGGCGTCGACCGCCGCCACCCCGCTCTGGGGCAAGCTCGGCGACCAGTACGGCCGCAAAAGGCTCTTCCAGATAGCCATCGTCATATTCCTCGCCGGTTCCGCGCTCTGCGGCACGGCCCAGGACATGCCCCAGCTCATCGCCTTCCGCGCGCTCCAGGGCCTCGGCGGCGGCGGGCTGATCGTGCTGTCGATGGCGATCGTCGGCGATATCGTCCCGCCGCGCGAACGCGGCCGGTACCAAGGGCTGTTCGGCGCGGTCTTCGGCGTGACCAGTGTGCTCGGCCCGCTGCTCGGCGGCTTCTTCACCCAGGAGCTGAGCTGGCGGTGGGTCTTCTACGTCAATCTGCCGATCGGCGTGGTCGCGCTCGCGGTCATCGCCGCCGTCCTGCGCATACCGGTGCACGCGACCCGGCACACCATCGACTACCCCGGCACCTTCCTGATCGCCTCCGTCGCCACCTGTCTGGTCCTCGTCGCCTCGCTCGGCGGTACGACCTGGGCCTGGGGCTCCGCCGAGATCATCGGCCTCGCCGCGCTCGGCGCCGTACTGCTCCTTCTGTTCATGGAAGTCGAGCGGCGCGCGGCCGAACCCGTCCTGCCGCCACGGCTCTTCCGGCTCAGGACCTTCACACTCGTCGCGGTCATCAGCTTTGTCGTCGGCTTCGCGATGTTCGGCGCGATGACCTATCTGCCGACGTTCCTTCAGGTCGTCCAGGGCGTCACCCCCACCATGTCGGGGGTGCATCTGCTGCCCCTGGTGGCCGGGCTGCTGATCACCTCCACCGTGTCCGGGCATCTTGTCAGCCGGACCGGCCGCTGGAAGGCGATACCCGTGCTGGGCGCGGCCGTCACCGCCGTGGGACTGCTGCTGCTCCATCAGCTCACCGTGACCAGCTCCACCTGGGAGACCAGCGCGTATCTCTTCGTCTTCGGCGCGGGCCTCGGACTGGTCATGCAGGTTCTGGTCGTGGTCGTGCAGAACGCCGCCAGCTACCGGGACCTGGGCGTCGCCACCTCGGGCGCGACCTTCTTCCGCTCGATCGGCGCGTCCTTCGGTGTCGCGATATTCGGTACGGTCTTCAGCAATCTGCTCGCCGCCCGGCTGACCCATACCCTGGCCGGCCAGCCGCTGCCGCCCGGTGTCGGTCCTGGCCGGCTGTCCGCCGATCCGCGGGCCATCGAACTGCTGCCGCCCGCGCTGCGCGCCGACGTACTGCGCGCGTTCTCGACGTCCATCACCGATGTCTTCCTCTATGCCGTGCCGGTCGTGGTGCTCGCCTTTGTCGTCGCCTGCTTCCTCAAGGAGGAGCCGCTGCGCGGTTCGGTGACCGCGCCCGAGGCCAGCGAGACCCTGGCGGCCAACCCGGTCGAGCGCTCCTCCCACGACGAGGTCGCCCGCGCGCTCTCGGTGCTCGGCACGCGTGAGGGCCGCCGCCGGATCTACGAGAAGATCACCGCGAAGGCGGGGTACGACCTGCTCCCCGCGGCCAGTTGGCTGCTGCTGCGCATCCGGCGGCAGGGCTCCGTACGGCCCGGGCTGCTGGTGGAGCGCCTGACCGTACCGCTCAGGTCCGTCACCGACGCGTCCCGGCAGGTGGAGGAGCGCGGCCTGGCCAGGCGCGAGGGCCTCGAACTGACCCTGACCGCACGGGGCGCGGAGACCGCCGAGGCGCTGGCGAAAGCGCGCGAGGAGTCCCTGACGGAGCTGCTGGGGGACTGGTGGCAGCCGGACCGGCCGGCGGCGGAGCTGGAGCGGCTGGTACGGAACCTCAACAGCGAACTGTGCGGCTCCACCGGCGAACGCCCCCCGGCCCCGGCCCCGCCGAGGGACCACGCGGCCTGAGCCGGACCGCCTGCCGGTTCACCGGACCCGCTCCCGTCCCGGGATGTCCCTGCCGTACCAGATCTCGCTGTACGGGCCCGGCTCGCCGTACGGCGGGATCTCCCGGAAGCCGTGCTTCACGTACAACCCCCGCGCCTCGACCAGATCGAGCCGGGTGTCGAGTACGAGCCGCCGGGCCCCGAGCCGTACCGCCGCCTCCTCCAGGGCGGCCAGCAGCGCCCCGCCGCCTCCGGTGCCGCGTACGGCGGGGCTCACATACACCCGGGTCAGCTCCGCCGTCTCCCCGTCCCCGTCCAGCAGCCGCAGCCCGCCGCAGGCCTCGGCCCGGCCGCCGTACCGGCCGACGACGAACTCCCCGGTGGGCGGTACGAGTCGGTCGGCCGGGTCGGCCGCGTCGTCTGTGAGTCCCTGGTCGATCTCGGCGTCGGTCGCGGGGCGTCCCCAGTAACGGCCGGCGACCTCGGCGTAGTAGGCGCGGCGGAGGCGGGTGGCGTCGGGGGTGGTGAAGGGTTCGGGGCGTACGGACCAGGTCATGGCGGAATCGGTACCAGCAGGTGGGGCTGTCGGGCCACCGGATTACGGGCACCCTCGCCGCGCTCCCGGACGGCTCAGGCTCAGGCCAGCACCCGCGCCAGCGCGAAGCCGTCGTACCCCTTGGTGCCCACCGTCTGGACCGCGGTCGCGGAGAGGCGGGGGTTGGCCGCCATCAGTTCGGTCATACGGCGGGTGCCCACCACCGAGGGGTCGTCGCTCGACGGGTCGGCGACGGCTCCGTTTCGTACGACGTTGTCCACGACGATGACACTGCCCGGGCGGGTCAGCTTCAGCGACCACTCCAGATAGTGCGGATTGTTCCGCTTGTCCGCGTCGATGAAGACGAAGTCGAACGGGCCCGCGCCCTCGGCCTCCAGCACCGGCAGCGTCTCCAGCGCCGGCCCCGTCCTGACCTCGGCGATCTTGTCGAGCCCGGCCCTGGCGAGGCTGGCGCGGGCGACCTCGGCGTGGACCGGGTCGTACTCCAGGGAGATCAGCCGGCCGTCGTCGGGCAGCGCACGGCCCAGCCAGATGGTGCTGTAGCCGCCGAGCGTGCCGATCTCCAGGACCGTGCGGGCGCCCTGGATGCGGGCGAGGAGGTGCAGCAGCTTGCCCTGGTTCGGGGCGACGTTGATGGCGGGCAGGCCGGCCGCGTCCGCGGTGGTCAGCGCCGCGGTGAGCGCTTCGTCGGCGGGGGCGAGCTGATCGGTGAAGTAACGGTCGACTGCGGTCCACTGCTCCTGGGACATGTGGGACATGGGGGCCTCTCGTCCGTGTGCGGGTGTGCCGAGTTAGTTTCCGCTGGGAACATACCTCAGGGCCTGGGCGCGGCAATGGCCCTCGGGGCGCGGGCAACGGCCCTTCTCGTACGGGCGGGTGGCCGCTCGGCGTACCGATCGGTGGCCGAAAGGTGCCTATTTACCCCGGCATGTGACCTGCCTAGTGTGTTCGTGCCCGCCGCCGGGCGGGGCGTGCATGGCATATATGGCGTACATGGCTGGGGGGTCATCGGCATGCGTTCATTCGGTGTTTCGGGAATCGGTGCCGCAAGAAGGCGTCTGGTGGCGGGGGCCGCCGCGCTGGGGGCGGCCGTCGCGATGTCGGGGGCGATGAGCACGCCCGCGTAGAAGGTGCGGACCGTGACGGTCAGTACGACCCTGTCGGAACCGACCAGCCTCTTCTGGAATGTCGAGGCGGAGGTGGGATTCGGGGTGCAGAAGTCCTACGCCACCACCGACACCCTGTCGAACACGGTCTCGGCCACGGTTCCCCCGGGCGGTTACGGCTTCTACAAGGGGGTGCGTGTGGTGGAGGGGACGTACGGGCGCTCCTGGTGCCCGGACGGCACGGTGTGGCGGGACATCAACGACGACCAGTACTACCGGACCTATGCGCTCGTGCCGGACGAGGGTTACGTCACCTGCGGTGAGACGCCCGAGCCCGGGACCGTACGGGCCCTCGCCGCCGAGCGGCTCAAGCCGAACTGCGACTGACGGTCCGACTGACCGGCTGACCGGCTGAGACTGACTGACCGCACGGCCTGCGAAGGCCCCGATCGATCGACCTACCGCACAGGGCCCGCGAAGGCCCGCTCACGCACCGCCGGACGGCGCCGCAGCTCCCCGGGAGCCGCGGCGCCGACTCGCGTACCGTCCCCGTAGCCCTCCTAAACCCCGAAGCGAGGGTCATCGGCGCGAAACAGGGGTGACAGTCAGGCGAAGAGGGGGTTGCCTGAGTCTTCCCGAGGGGGCAGTGCGAGGCTCTTGCCCCAGAGACGGCGGTCACGGCCGGCAGGCACGGCGGTCATGGCCGGCCGTCACGGCGGTTTCGGCGGTTTCGGACGGAGGGTCGGCGCGGCGTGGTGAATGCGGAGCACAGCGTGCACGGCGGTGCGGCGGCGGGCGGCGCGGGAACGGGCTTCGGCACGGCCCGCGCGGTGCTCTGGCTGCTCGCCGCCGTACTGGCGGTCAGACAGGCGGCGGCCGTCCTGAGGCAGCCGCCCGGCCGGCGGCTCACCGATCTGGAGACCTGGATCGGCGAGAACGGCGTGCTGCACATGACGGGCTCGCTGTACGACACCGGGAAGTTCACCGGGACGCCGTTCGCCGGGCTGGTGCTCAAACCGCTGTCGCGCGCGGCCCAGGAGAGCCTCGGCATCGCCTGGACCTTCGGGACGCTGCTGCTGGTCGTCGCCCTCGGCCTCGTCGTCGCCCGCGCGCTCCCCGGCCGGATCTCCCGCCGTACGGGACTGCTCGCCGCGCCCGTCACGATCAGCCTGCTCATGCTGTCCCTGCCGGTGCGCAACAGCTTCTACCTCGGCCAGACCAGCATCATCCCCGTCCTGCTGGTGCTGGTCGGCTGCTTCGTCGTACGGGGCGAACGCGGCTCCGGCGTCCTCGTGGGGATCGGCGCGGCCCTCCAGCCCGCCGTCCTGCTCTTCGCGCCCCTGCTCTGGCTGACGGGCCGCAAGAAGGCGGCCGTGTCATCGGCGGGGACCTTCGCGGTCTGTACGACGCTGGCCTGGGCGGCACTGCCGAGCGACTCCTGGGCGTACTGGGTGCACCATGTCGCGGGAGCGGGCCTCGGCGAGCGCCCCGACAGCCTCGCCAACCAGTCCCTGCACGGCGCGCTGCTCCGGCTGGGCCTGACCGGCCCGCTGGAGATCGTCCTCTTCGTCGCCCTCGCCGCGGCCGTCGTCTTCTTCGGGCTGCGCCGCGCGGTCCGTTACGCCCGCGACGGACAGCTACTGCTCGCCGTCGCGCTGACCGGCTGTGCCGCGATCGCGGTCTCGCCCACCGCCTGGCAGCACCAGCTTCTGTGGGTGCTGCTGGCGCTCGTCGGCCGGGTCGGTACGCGGGCCAGGGACCGGCTGGTGTGGCCGGCGGTGGTGGTGCTGGTGATGACCCTGCCGGGGAAGATGCTGCTGCCGAACCTGGAGGTGCTGTATCCGCTGCGGGACAACGTGCCGCTGCTCGCGGCGCTCGCGGCGGCCTGCGCGGTGCCGTTCCTGACCCGCGCCTCGCCGTATTTCGAACAGCCCGTCGCGACCGAGTACGCGCGGCCGGTGCCCGCGCGCTGGCGCCGGATCCCGCTGCTGCCGTTCTGGCGGCGGCTGCTCGGCCGCCCCAATCTGCTGCTCGAACTGCTCGCCATCCGCGTCGGCTACTCCGTCTACTCCCATATCCGGCTCGCCGCGACCGGGGGCCGCGAGGCCGCCGAGGCGCACGGCCGCGAGATCGTCGCCGTCGAGCGTGCGCTGGGCATCGACATCGAGCACACGCTCAACCACGCGGCCGTGAAGGCGGAGTGGGTGGGGAGCTTCTTCAACTTCTACTACACGTCCTTCCACTTCGTGGTGCCGCTGACGATCCTCGGCGTCCTGTACGTACGCCGGCCCGCCGACTACCGCTGGGCGCGCTCCTCGCTCGGCTTCGCCACCGTCCTCGCGCTGCTCGGCTTCTGGCTCTATCCGCTGGCGCCGCCGCGGCTGATGCCGGGGATGGGCTTCATCGACACGGTGCACGGGCCGCAGGATCTGACGAACCCGGACTACGGGGCGCTGACCGCGCTCACCAACCAGTACGCGGCGATGCCCTCGCTGCACTTCGGGTGGTCGCTGTGGTGCGGTCTTGTGATCGTCGTGCTGGCGCCGAAGACCTGGATGAAGCTTCTCGGGCTGCTCCATCCGCTCTTCACGGTCTGCGCGATCGTGGCCACGGCCAACCACTGGGTGCTGGACGCGGTGGGCGGGGCGGCGGTGGTGGGGGCGGGCTTCGGGCTGACATACGTACTGGCGGGGCCGAGGAGGCTGCTGCCGAAGGAGGTGGCGCGGTCGGATCCGTTCCCGAAGGGGGCGGATACGGCCGTGCCGGCGCGGGGAGCGGTACGGGAAGCCCAGTAGACGCGGGTCTTAGCGCGGCTCGGGCTCAGCGTGGCCCGGCCGGCGGCTCGGGCGGCTCGGGCGGCTCGAAGACCGGTTCCGCGTCGAACACCGCCCTGCGGGTCGCCCGGCGCAGCGCCTTCAGTACGGTCGCGCCGACCGTCAGCGTCAGTACGACCGTGAGCACGGCCCGGCCCAGGTCCCAGCCCAGAGAGGTCACCGCGCAGTACGCCAGGAAGCGGACCAGGTTCTCGTGCAGCGGGTCGCCAGGGTGGAAGGAGATCCCGGACGAGGGCCCGCCGAGCCCGCCGATGGTCGTCCAGCCCTGGAGGTTGGTGACCGTACCGTACGCGAACGCCGCGGCCGCCCCGTACAGCGCCAGCATCAGCAGCTCACCGCGCCCGCGCAGCCGGTCCGGCCCCGGCAGCAGCCCCGCGCCCATGGTGAACCAGCCCATCGCCAGCATCTGGAACGGCATCCACGGCCCCACCCCGCCGGTCAGCAGCGCGGACGCGAAGAGGGTGACCGAGCCGAGTACGAAGCCGAATCCGGGGCCGAGGACCCGGCCGCTCAGCACCATCAGGAAGAACATCGGTTCCAGGCCGGCCGTGCCCGCCCCGAGCGGACGCAGCGCCGCGCCCACCGCGGCCAGTACGCCGAGCATCGCGACGGCCTTGGCGTCCAGGCCGGAGTCGGCGATCGTCGCGACCACGACCGCGACGAGGAGGGGGAGCAGGGCGGCGAAGAGCCAGGGCGCGTCCTGGGAGTGGGCGAGGCCGGACGACGGATCGGCGAGCAGCGGCCAGCCGAAGGCGGCGATCCCGATCGCGGTGACGAGGACGAGGGCGCAGACGGCGCGGGGGCCGAGACGGACGGGGCGGACTGGGCGGGCCCCCGGGGTCGGGGTCACTCGGCGGCCTCGCCGTATTCGCGCAGGGCCGTACGTATCTGACTCACCGTCAGCCATGCGCTCGGCGCCATGACCTTCGCGACCTGGGGCGCGAACGCCGGTGACGACACCACCACCTGGGCTGTCGGACCGTCCGCCACGATCTCGCCGTCGGCCAGGATGACCACGCGGTGGGCCAGTTCGGCGGCCAGTTCGACATCGTGCGTGGCCAGGACGATGGCGTGCCCCTCGGCGGCGAGCCCGCGCAGCACGCCGACCAGTCGGGCCTTCGCGGCGTAGTCCAGACCGCGGGTCGGCTCGTCGAGGAGCACCAGGCGGGGCCGCCCGGTCAGTACGACGGCGAGGGCCAGCGCGAGCCGCTGCCCCTCGGACAGATCACGCGGATGCGTCCCGTCCGCCACCTCCGGCAGCAACTCCCGCACTAACGCCCGGCAACTGCCCGCCACGGCCCCCGCGTCCCGGTCCGCCGCCGCGCACTCTGCGGCGACGGTGTCGGCGTACAGCAGATCGCGCGGCTCCTGCGGTACGAGCCCGACCTCGCGGATCAGCTCACGCGGCGGGGTACGGTGCGGGGCGCGGCCCGCGACGAGCACGGAGCCGGTCGCGGGTGCGACCATCCCGACCAGGGCGCCGAGGAGGGTCGACTTCCCGGCCCCGTTACGCCCCATCAAGGCGACGGCCTCCCCGGCCTCGACGGTCAGCGACACCTTGCGGAGAGCCTCGACGCGCCCATGCCGGACGGTGAGCCCGGCGACGTCGGCGAGGGGTTCTCCCGGGCGCGCGGTCGGGGCCGTGGCGGCGCCGCGGCGCCGCAACAGCCGTCCGAACCGGGTCCGGCCGGAGACGACGCGGGACCCGCCGCCCGGAGCCACCTTGTCGGGCGCCACGCCGTCGGGTGCCACCTCATGGGGTGCCTTCCCGGCGGCTGCCACCCCGCCCGGCGCCACCCCGTCGGGTGCCACGTCGGCGGGAGCCGTCCCGGACGGTGCACCCCCGGCCGGGGCAGGCCCGCTGGGCGCTGCCCCGCCCGGGGGTGCTGCGGCGGGTGGGGCCCCGTCACGTGGTGCTTCGCCGGTGGCGGTCTCGCCGGTGGCGGTCTCGCCGGTCGGCGCGTCGAAGGAGCTGGCCCGGGCGGATGCCTTCCTGGCGGGCGCCACCCCGTCCGGGGCAGGACCGGCCGGTGCCTTCCCAGCGGGTGCCACCTCGGCGGGCGCCAACCCGAAGGGCGGCGCAGCACCCGCCGGAGAGCCCTCGGAGGCAGGTGCCTGGCCGGCACGCACGGTCGCGGCCGTCGGCGTCCTGGGTGCCGTGCCCGGTTCCGGCTCCCGCCCCGCCAGGCGTTCCCGCAGCCCCTCCGCCCTGCGTCTCGCGTCCCGTACCGACAGCGGCAGCGGGTCCCAGCCGGTCAGGCGGCCCAGGGCCACCACCGGGGGGTGTACCGGGGACATCGCCATGATGTCGGCCGGGGTGCCTGCCACCGGGGCCCGGCCGGGGCCCGGGAGCAGGATGATCTGGTCGGCGTACTGGACCACGCGTTCCAGGCGGTGTTCGGCGAGCAGGACCGTTGTGCCCAGGTCGTGTACCAGGCGCTGGAGGACCGACAGGACCTCTTCCGCCGCCGCGGGGTCCAGCGCCGAGGTCGGTTCGTCGAGGACCAGGACCCTGGGGTGCGGGGTCAGGACCGAGCCGATCGCCACGCGCTGCCGCTGGCCGCCGGAGAGCGTGGCGATCGGGCGGTCGCGGAGGTCGGCCAGGCCCAGCAGGTCGAGCGTCTCCTCGACCCTGCGGCGCATCACATCGGACGGCAGGCCCAACGACTCCATGCCGTAGGCGAGTTCGTCCTCGACCGTGTCGGTGACGAAATGGGCGAGCGGGTCCTGGCCCACCGTGCCGACGAGATCGGCGAGTTCACGCGGCCGGTGGGTACGGGTGTCGCGCCCGCCGACCGTGACCCGGCCGCGCAGGGTGCCGCCGGTGAAGTGCGGGACGAGGCCGGACACCGTACCGAGCAGCGTCGACTTCCCGGACCCCGACTGCCCCACCAGCAGCACCAGTTCGCCCTCGGGGACCGTGAGATCGACCCCGCTGACCGCGGGCGCGGAGGCGTCCCCGTACACCACCGACACCTGATCGAACCGGATCACGGTCCACTCTCCTCGACCAGAGACACGGGCGCAGACACAGGCACAGACAGGGGCGCAGGCGCAGGCGCGATCCACGCCGGCAGCAGCCCCAGCAGCACCCCCGCCGCCGGCCACAGCGGCAGCGCCGGCGCCGTCAGCGGTACGACACCCGGGTGCAGTGCGCCGGGGTCCACCGCGTCCGCGACGGCCATCAGCGCCGCGACCGCCGCGCCCGACCCGGCGACGAGCCAGGCGCGTACGCCCCACCGGTCGGGCCGGTAGCGGGTACGGACCGACCGCCGGCCGCCCAGCCACAGCCCGCCCACCGCCGCGGCGAGCCCCGCGCCCAGCAGCGGCAGCCCGTACCCCGCGCCCGCCGTGGCGAGCAGACCGTACGATCCGGCGCAGACGCCCAGCAGTCCGCCGAGGGTGAGCGCGGTGGTGGTGTGCCGTACGAGGGGAGGGACCTGGGCCGTACGCCCGTACCCCCGCGCGTCCATCGACGCCGCGACCGCCACCGAACGCTCCAACGCCCCTTCCAGCACCGGCAGTCCGATCCGCAGGAGCGCCCCGAACCCGCCGGCCGTCCGGCCGCGCAGCCTGCGGGCGGTGCGCAGCCGGACCGCGTCGGCGACCATGTTCGGCGCGAAGGTCATGGCCACCACGACCGCCACCCCCGCCTCGTACAGCGCGCCCGGCAGCGACTTGAGCAGCCGGGCCGGGTTGGCGAGCGCGTTCGCCGCGCCGACGCAGATCAGCAGGGTGGCCAGCTTGGCGCCGTCGTACAGCGCGAAGACGAGCTGCTCGGCGGTCACCCGGCCGCCGATCCGAATCCCCGCCGCCCAGTTGGGCAACGGCACTTCGGGCAGCGTGAACAGCGGATGCGAACCGGGGACCGGCGAGCCGAGCAGCACCGAGAACAGCAGCCGGATGACCAGGACCGCCAGCCCGAGCCTGACGAACGCGGCGTACGAACGGGCCCAGGGCGCGTCGGTACGGCGGGCCGCCACCACATAGCCCGCGACCCCCACGAGCAGGGCGAGGAGGAGAGGGTTGGCCGTACGGGACGCGGCGGTGGCCAGACCGAGCGCCCAGAGCCACCAGGCCCCGGCGTGCAGGGCGTTGGAGCGGGTGGCCTCGGGCGCGCGCAGCGCGGAGGGACGGCCAGGACGGCCAGGACGGTCCATGGTGCGGCTCGTGCCGCGGCTCGCGGAACGGTCCGCGGAACGGCTCGCGGTACGGGTCGCCGCGCGGGGCGCGGTGGTACGCGGCGTGGCGGGCCGGGTCATGGCGTACGGCTCGGGCTCATCGCGGACGCGTCGCGGGCCGGTCATCCGCGCCGGCGGCGGGCCCGGCGCAGACCGGCGGCGGCGAGGACGAGAACGGCGGCGGCTCCGGCGAGAAGACCGATGGAAGGACCGCTGTCGCCCTCGGGTTCGGGATGGCTGCCGGGCTCGGTGGGGGCCGGGGCGCCGCTGGACGTCGGAGCGCCGGAGTCCGTAGGAGCGCCGGAGTCCGCCGGAGCGGTCGGCGCGCCGGTCCGGTCCGTACCGTCGTCCGCCACCTGCTCACCGCACCCCGACTCCGGGTAGCCGGATATCGCGCAGAGCAGGGCGTTGGAGTCGTACCGCAGCGGCTTCGCGATCGCCGCCAGCGCCTCCGCCGCCGTCGCGTCCTCCCCGAGCCTGGCGCACCCGGTGCGGGGAGCGGGCGGGCGCTCGCCGTCCGGGGCATCGGCGGCCGTACCGTAATCGACGACCACGGCGATCCGCTTGCGCCCGGTCTCCTCGGGCGTGGCACCGCAGACCGCCGCGAAGCCGGCCTCTTCGCGCGGCCGGGACGCGTCCGCGCTGTCCGCGCTCACCGCGAAGCGGAAGCCCACGACGGTGCCGTCGGCGGGCCGGGCCGTGGCCGGGCCCTCGGCGGCATAGGTCCAGGCGCCGCCGTCGCTCTCCCAGAACGACCAGTAACGGTAGCCCGCCGCCTGGGCGTTCCCCGTCCCCAGGACCAACGCGGTACCCAGGACGAACGCGCCGACCAGAGCCGCGTACACCACCGGAGCCGCGTTCACCAACAGCCGGAAGCGCCGCGTGCCGGTCACGGCTGCTCGCTTCTCTTGCGCCCGTTGATCAGGAAGGGCATGCCCGCGCAGACCACCACCGCGATCCCGAGTATCCACAGAATCCCGCCGTCGCGGCCGCTGTTCCCGACGCTGCTGGTGACCGCCGCCGCGGGAGCGGGCGCGGAGGCCATGGCCTTCGGCCTGGGCCCGGTCGCGTTCAGCCGTTCGACGAGGTCGATCCCGCCGAAGTTGCGCGGGTCCGTGCCCGTGGCGTGCGCGGCGAAGATGAGCTGCGCGTAGGCCGCGGGACCGTTCTCCTGGGCCCAGGCGCCCGAGTTCCGCTTCAGCCACTCCAGGGCGCCCGAGGCCTGGTCCCCGTATCCGGCGGCCGTCAGCGCGACGACGGCGTCCGCCGTATTGCCGGTGTCCGGCAGCGGCTCGCTCTCCTCCGCGCCCGGCATCGGCGGCTGGTCGAGATGGCCCTTCGCGGCGAGCGCGGACGCCAGATAGGCGGCGCCGTTCCTGGCGACCCGCTCAGGACCGGGATCGGCCGTCGGTACGCAACTCGGCGCGGGGCCCGCGTGCACCGGCCAGGCCATCATCCGCTTGCCGAGCCCGCCGAGGACCGCCGCCGCGGTGGCATCGTCATTGGCGGTCAACCCGCCTGCCTTGTCCGGCTGGTACGCGAAGGCCCCCGCGTCCGCGCCCTCCGCCGCGTCGCACGGAATCGCGAGGGCGACCAGCGCGTCGTACGCGTTCCTGTCCTCGGACGACCGGAGGGAGCTGGGCCGTACCCCGGAGGTGGTCAGCGCGCCGATCACCAGCGAGGTGGAGTTCGCGTCGGTCGGTGTGCCGGGGAGATAGCCCCAGCCGCCGTCCTTGTTCTGTACGGACCGGAGCCAGCCCATCGCCTTTTCTATGGCGGGCCGTTGACCGCCGAGCGTGGAGAGCGCCTGGATGGCGGCGGCGGTGGCGTTGGTGTCGACCGCCGTCTTCGCGTCGCAGGGGACGGCGGGATCGGGGCGGTACGCGGGGAACGCACCGTTCGCGCACTGCTGGCCCTTCAGCCACGCGACGGCCTGGTCCGCCGGGCGCACCCCGGCCGCGAACTGCCCCATCATCGACAGGGACTGGCGCCACACACCGTCGTAGGTGGGGTCCTTCTCGCCGTAAAGCCCTGGCGGGAGGGCGGCGGGCGCGGGGGACGGTACGGAGGGCGAGGGCGAGGCTTCGGGGGAGGCGCCGGAAGAGGCGTCGGCGGAGGAGGCCGGGGAAGGGGCCGGGGAGACGGGGACATCGCCTCCCGCCACGGCGGCCGGCGCGAACGCCACGCCGAGCAGGGCCGATACGGCGAGCGCCGCTGCACAGCGGCGAACGGTGGTCATGCGGCTAGGGCCCTCTCCTGCGGGAGCCGGCGCGGGCACACCACCGCCCCTTCCGGCGGGGGCCGGCCCGCGCCACGGCGGGCCATCCACCCCTGCCGGTCGCGGCATTGGGCACCAGACTCCGGCTCCGTAATCCTCGACGATGCCGGCCACCGGCGGTTTCCGGTGGCACGAGCCGGTCACGACCGCGTACGGGGCGTTCCGGCTGCGCCGCCGGGCGAGGGCGGCTCACGGTTGCGGGTCAGCGCCGGTTTCGCACCGGCTTTCCCCCGTACGGGCATGATGACGACCCGCCCACTCTATCGGCCGCACAGGACACGCTGGTGCCGGGACCGCTGGGGGTACGGGCCGGGTGCGGCTGGGACCGCTGGGCGTACGGGCCGGGGGCACCCCGTACCGCTTCCGGCGGGCGCGCGGCCTGCGCCGGGGCACCCCGTACCGCTTCCGGCGCGCACTCATCCCGTACCCCGACTCGTACGCGCACCGCACCCCGGCCCGCACACGCGCCCCACTCCGGGGCGAGTCCGACATCTCCGTACCCGGTGCGCCATGTCGTCCGACGGGCGGGTTAAGTCCGGCGAACAGTGGGGAAACACTTGCCCGTTGCGGCGTGGCCCCTCTTGTTGGCAGTGTGTCTACGCGCGTATCTTGAGCCGGCTTTCTGGCTTCTCGTACCACTCCTTCACACCATGTCCGCCCTACCGCCACGCCTTTGACCGCACCCCCCGCGCCAGCACGCACCCGACAGAACCCGTAGCAGAAAGAGCCCATCGTGCCCCAGTCCATACCCCCGGCCCCGCGCGGTCGGCGCGCCCGCCGTATCGCCCTGGCGCTCCCCGTCGGCCTCGTCGGAACGCTCATCGCGCTCCCGTTCACCGCGCAGGCGGCCCCGTCGGCCGACGCCGTGATCGCAGAGGTCTACGGCGGCGGCGGTAACTCCGGCGCTTCCCTGACCAATGACTTCATCGAGCTGGGCAACGCCGGCAGCGGGGCCTTCGACCTCACCGGCTGGTCCGTGCAGTACCTGCCCGGTGCGCCGACCGCCAGCTCGAAGTGGCAGGTCACCCCGCTGTCCGGCGCCATCCCGGCCGGCGGCAGCTACCTCGTCGCGGAGAGCAAGGGCACCGGCGGCGACACCCCGCTGCCCACCCCCGACGCGAGCGGCGCCATCGCGATGTCCGCGACCACCGGCACGGTCGCGCTCGTCCACTCCACCACCCCGCTGGCCTGCCTCAACGCCGCCGACTGCGCGGCCGACGGCACCATCAAGGACCTGGTGGGCTTCGGTACCGCGGCGGTCCGTGAGACCTCGCCGGCCGCCGGCGCGAGCAACACCGCCTCGGTCTCCCGCAACGCGGCCCTCGCCGACACCGACAACAACGGCGCCGACCTGACCGCGGGCGCGCCCACCCCGCGCAACGCCGCGGGCGGCGGCAGCGACCCGGGCGACCCGTCGCCGTCGCCGAGCCCCAGCACCTCGGAGCCGGCGCCGGACCCGACCCCGGGCCCGCTGCGGATCCATGACATCCAGGGCAACACCCGGATCTCCCCGCACAACGGCGAGACCGTCACCAATGTCCCCGGTGTGGTCACCGGCGTACGCTCCACCGGCTCCTCGCGCGGTTTCTGGATCCAGGACACGCAGCCGGACAACGACCCGGTCACCAGCGAGGGCGTCTTCGTCTTCACCGGCTCGACCACCCCGCAGGTCAAGGTCGGCGACTCGGTGCTGGTCTCCGCGAAGGTCGCCGAGTACTACCCGGGCGGCGCCTCCTCCGGCGCGCAGTCCCTCACCGAGCTGAGCGGCCCGACCACGGTCGTGCTGTCCTCCGGCAACGCGGTGCCGTCGGTCGAGCTGGTCAGCTCCAAGACGCTGCCCAAGGAGTACGCGCCGAACGTCGGCGGCGAGAGCATCGACCCGCTGACGCTCCAGCCCTCGGTGTACGCGATGGACTGGCTGGAGTCCCGTGAGGGCATGGTCATCCAGGTCGGCGACAGCCGGGTGGTGGGTGCCTCCAACTCGTACGGCGAGACCTGGATCACCACGCACCCCACCAAGAACCCGACGCCGCGCGGCGGTGTGATCTACACCGACTACGACGACCCGAACCCGGGCCGTCTGCTGGTCACCGCGCTGACCGCCGACAAGCCGGTGGCCAATGTGGGCGACACCCTCAAGGGCGCGACCGGTCCGGTCGACTACGGCACGTACGGCGGCTACAGCATCCAGGCGACCGCTCTCGGCGCGGTCACCAAGGGCGGTATCCAGCCGGAGGTCGCGGAGAAGGGCGACTCGGACGAGCTGTCGGTCGGCACGTACAACGTCGAGAACCTCGACCCGACGGACCCGCAGGACAAGTTCGACCGGCTGGCCCAGGGCATCGTCAAGAACCTCGCCTCGCCCGACATCGTGAGCCTGGAGGAGATCCAGGACAACAACGGCGCGAAGAACGACGGTACGGTCGCGGCCGACCAGACCCTCGCTAAGTTCATCCAGGCCATCAAGGCCGCGGGCGGCCCGGCGTACGAGTGGCGCTCGATCGACCCGCAGGACGGGACGGACGGCGGTGAGCCGGGCGGCAACATCCGTACCTCCTTCCTCTACAACCCGCTGCGTGTCACCTTCGTGGACCGCCCGGGCGGCAACGCCACGACCGGCGTCGAGGTCGTCACGTCCGGCGACCGGAAGAACCAGGACATCACGCTGTCCGTCTCCCCGGGCCGCATCAACCCGGGCTCGGACGCCTGGCGCAGCAGCCGCAAGCCGCTGGTCGGCGAGTTCTGGTTCCGCGGTTCGCAGGTCTTCGTGATCGGCAACCACTTCAACTCCAAGGGCGGCGACCAGCCGGTCCACGGCCGCTTCCAGCCCCCGGTCCTCAGCTCCGAGACCCAGCGCCTGGCCCAGGCCAGGGAGGTCAACGCCTTCGTCTCCGACCTGGTCGACAAGGACAAGAACGCCAAGGTCGTGGTCCTGGGTGACATCAACGACTACCAGTTCTCGGCCCCGCTGGACGTCCTGACGGGCAAGGTCCTCAAGGACCTGATCAACACGCTCCCGAAGAACGAGCGCTACAGCTACGTCTACGACGGCAACTCGCAGACCCTGGACCACATCCTGGTCAGCAAGGGCATCAAGAACCCCGAGTACGACGTGGTCCACATCAACGCGGAATTCGCCGACCAGGCGAGCGACCACGACCCGCAGGTGGTCCGCTTCAAGTAACTCCGCCTGAGCGGCCCGCTTTTACATCTGTGGCGTGTGCGCGGCAGTCCCTGTTCCGGGCCTCGCGTACACGCCACAGTCATGTTTGCTGTTGCTAGGTTCACGGGAGCAACGGAACGAAGCGATCGGCCATCATCGACTCGGCGGGGACGGGGGCGCATGGAACTCAATGAGAAATGGCGCGGTGTGGTGGGCGAGGAGGGGGACCCCGGAGCCGGTATGCGTCTGGCTTCCGCCGGTGCTCCACAAGCAGGCCCGGGCGCCGGTCTTCAGGCCGACCCGGTGTCCTGGACCACCGCGGGCGGTGTCGCGGGCACGCTGCGAACCTCCGCCGCCGCCTCCGTCACCGACCTGGAGACAGCCCTCGAAGGTCTCGCCGCCGCCACGGCGGGCTTTGGCGCGACGGCCGCGGTGGAGGGGATCCGTACCGGCTGGAAGGACCGGCTCACTTCCGTACGGGACGAGTGCGGGCGGCTCGACGGCGCGCTGAGAAGCGCCGGCCGCGACTTCGGCGAGCGCGAGACCACGACCAGGGACACGATGCGGTCCGCGGTCCCCGAGCAGCCCACGAGCGGGGGCTGAACCGGCCGTGCCGACCTGGCAGCAACTGCGCGACGCGAAGCTGAACGAGTACGAGGACGCCGCCGACGGCTGGGGCAGGGTGTCCAGCCGGGCCAACGCCGCCAAGGACCGCGTCGACAACGAGATGCTCGCCGGGATCCGCGGGACCCAGCGGGGCGAGGCCGCCACCGGGGCGGTGGCCGACCTTGAGCGGCTCAGCCGCAACTACCAGTACATCCACACCGAGTGCGGGCTCATCAGGACCGCCCTCAACGGCCTGGCCGCCGAACTCGCCGCCCCGCAGCGGAAACTCGGACAGGCGCTCGAAGACGCCGAGAACGCACGGTTCACCGTCCACCCCGACGGCTCCGTCGAATACCCGGCCTCCGCCGACGTACCCGTACCGCTGGCACCCGGCCGCGGCGGCACCGCGCGCCCCGGCGCCCCCGTCCCGCTGCTCCCCGGCCTGGCGGAGGGAAACGGCGACCCCAACAGAGCGCGGGCGGAGGAGCTCGCGGAGCGGATCGCGGCCGCGGTGCGCGAGGCCACCGAGATCGACGGCCGGTACGCGGGCGTCCTGCGTGAGCTGAACACCACGGGTGGCCTCACCGTCGACGACAGCATGTTTGCCGATGCGGCGCAGGACACCCGACGCCTCCAGCAGGCCGCCCGCGGCTATGCCGGCGCGCAGGACATCCCCGTCCGGCACCCCTGGAGTCTCACCGCCGCCACCGACGCGGAACTCGCCCAGGCCATGACCCGCCTCAAGGAGGGTCTCCCCGAGCAGGGCTGGAAGATCACCCGGTACGGAAGGAACAACAGCCCGGCGAAGAGCCTGGAACTGACGGCGGACCACACCGGCAAGAAGTTCGGCGTCAATGTCGAGTTCTGGGAAAAGGGCACCTCCGGCAACGACAATCCGCCGTCCCTGGTGGTGACTGTCGTCTCGGGCTGCTTCCAGGTCCCGGAGGGCGAAAAGGTCAAGCACTACTGACCGGGGCGCCAGCCCGGACCGCTACCGCTCCGGTGGCGGGAGGAGGCGGCAGGCTGTTTCGATGTCCGTCTTTACCTGGGCGATCGTGGCGCGGCCCGAGAGCCAGGTGATGAGTGTCGCGTGCCAGGTGTGTTCGATGACGCGGATCGCGGAGAGCTGTTCGAGGGTGGGGGGTGTGCGGGACGGGGGCGGGGCCATGGCGTCCAGGATGATCGCCGTCGTACGGCGCGAGACCTCGTCCACCTCGCGGCTGACGCTGCGGTCCGCGAAGGTCAGGGCGCGGACCATCGCCTCCGCGAGGTGCGGGTCGCGCTGGAGGGCGCGGAAGGCGCGCATCAGGGTCTCGGCGACCCGTTCCGCGGGGTCGTCCGCGCTCGGCGGGCGTTTGCGGAGGGTGGCGTGCAGATGGTCCAGCCGGTCCTGCATCGTGGCGACCAACAGATGGATCTTGGACGGGAAGTAGCGGTACAGCGTGCCCAGGGCGACCCCTGCCTCCTCGGCCACCTCGCGCATCTGGACCGCGTCGAAGCCGCCCCGGCAGGCCAGTTGGTGCGTGGCGGTCAGGATGTCCCTGCGGCGGGCTTCCTGACGTACCGTCAGAGTCGCAGCCGCCGGAGGACCTGACGCCGCTCCGGCTGCTTCCGCTGTCATCCGTCCGTCCTCCAGCCCCATCGCGCCTCGCCCGTAAGCCCCGTCGCGCCTCACCGCCTCCGGACCGCACAGCATGGCAGGGGCGCGCGCCGTGGCGCGAATCACCCGATCCGGCCGGTACAGCCACGCTACTTGCCGGTAAATTCGAAACCCGTGACCGGACAAGTCTGAAACTTGTTCTAGATTGGCGCCGGCGGTTACGCTCCGGCGAAACGTGGACCGCGCGGTGAATTCGTGCTGGGAGAAGGGGGCCGGAGTGACCGCTGAGGCCATGGAGGCGGGCACCGGAGCCCCAGGCCCTGCCCGGCGCGGAGGCCCGTGGCGAGCCACCGGACAGGACTTCGCCCCGGACAGCGAACGGCCTCTCCGTATCGCTCTTCTCAGCTACAAGGGCAATCCTTTCTGCGGCGGCCAGGGCGTCTACGTCCGCCATCTCTCCCGCGAACTCGCCCGCCTCGGCCACAGCGTGGAGGTCATCGGCGCCCAGCCCTACCCCGTACTCGACGACGGCGAGGGCGTACGGCTCACCGAACTGCCCAGCCTCGACCTCTACCGGCAGCCCGACCCGTTCCGTACGCCGAAGCGCGACGAGTTCCGGGACTGGATAGACACCCTTGAGGTCGCCACGATGTGGACGGGCGGTTTTCCCGAACCCCTGACCTTCTCACTGCGCGCCCGGCGCCATCTCGCCGCCCGCGCGGGGCAGTTCGACATCGTGCACGACAACCAGACGCTCGGTTACGGACTCCTCGGCGACCTCGGCGCCCCGCTGGTCACCACCATCCATCACCCCATCACCGTCGACCGGCGGCTCGATCTCGACGCCGCCGAGGACTGGCGCAGACGCGCCTCCGTACGACGCTGGTACGGCTTCACCCGCATGCAGAAGCGCGTCGCGCGCCGGCTGCCGTCCGTCCTGACCGTCTCCGGCTCGTCGAAGCAGGAGATCACCGAACATCTCGGGGTACGGCCCGACCGTATCGATGTCGTGCACATCGGTGCCGACACCGAGCTGTTCTCGCCGGACCCGGCCGTGCCGGAGATCCCCGGCCGTATCGTCACCACCGCCAGCGCGGACGTCCCGCTCAAGGGTCTCGTACATCTCGTCGAGGCCCTCGCCAAGGTCCGCACCGAACACCCCGCCGCACATCTCGTCGTCGTCGGCACACGCCCCGAGTCCGGGCCGGTCGCACGGGCCATCGAACGGTACGGGCTCGAAGGCGCCGTCGAGTTCGTCAAGGGCATCTCCGACGCGGAGTTGGTGGGGCTGGTGCGGGGCGCGCGGATCGCCTGTGTGCCGTCGCTGTACGAGGGGTTCTCGCTGCCGGCGGCGGAGGCGATGGCCACCGGTACGCCGCTGGTCGCCACCACCGGAGGCGCGATCCCCGAGGTCGCGGGCGTGGACGGGGAGACCTGTCTGGCCGTACCGCCCGGTGACGCGGGTGCGCTGGCCGCCGCGCTGGGACGGCTGCTCGGGGACGCGGAGCTGCGCGCCCGGCTGGGGGCGGCGGGGCGCGAGCGGGTGCTGAACCGGTTCACCTGGGCGCAGGCCGCGCGGGGGACGGCGGAGCTGTACCGCGAGGCGATGGCCCGCCGGTCGCAGTCGCGGAATCGGAACCGGGACCGTGATCGGACGGCCCGCAGCGGCGCCCGTTGATGCCGATGCCGTACCGGTCGCCCGTGCCCGCGTTACCCGCCGCGCGATAACCGCGCACGCCGTACCCGTACGCCCGTACACGTACGCCCGTACCCCCGCTCCGAACCGACGCGATCCGAACCGACCGCGACTCGAAGCGACCGCGACTCGAACCGACGCAACCCGACCCGAACCGACCCGACCCGAACCGAATCGACTCGATCCGACCGCGAAAGCAGGACGACCCTGTGCTGACCGTGGACTTCACCCGTTTTCCGCTCGCCGCGGGCGACCGTGTGCTCGATCTGGGGTGCGGCGGGGGCCGGCACGCCTTCGAGTGTTACCGGCGGGGGGCCAGGGTCGTGGCGCTCGACCGGAACGGCGACGAGGTCCGCGAGGTCGCCAAGTGGTTCGCCGCGATGAGGGAGGCGGGGGAGGCCCCGCAGGGCGCCACCGCCACCGCCATGCAGGGCGACGCACTCCAACTCCCCTTCCCCGACGCCTCGTTCGACGTCGTCATCGTCTCCGAGGTGATGGAGCACATACCGGACGACAAGGGGGTGCTCGCCGAAGTGGTACGGATACTGCGGCCCGGCGGACGGATCGCGGTCACCGTCCCGCGGTACGGCCCGGAGAAGGTCTGCTGGGCGCTCTCCGACGCGTACCACCAGGTCGAGGGCGGCCACATCCGGATCTACAAGGCCGACGAACTGCTGGGCAGGATACGGGAGTCGGGGCTCAGGCCGTACGGTACGCACCACGCGCACGCACTGCACGCGCCGTACTGGTGGCTCAAGTGCGCGTTCGGGGTGGACAACGACAAGGCGCTGCCGGTCCGTGCGTACCACAAACTGCTGGTCTGGGACATCATGAAAAAACCGGCCGTCACCCGGGTCACGGAGCAGTTGCTGAACCCTGTGGTGGGCAAGAGCCTTGTTGTGTACGCGACGAAGCCGCGCCGCCCGGCGGACGCCAAGTGACCTTGCCCAGCCGTGGTCCCGATGCCACGGAACACCTTGTCCTGCCCGGAGTGCTCACGGCGGAACAGGCCGCCGAGACGGTCGCCGGGATCCTCGCCGTACAGCGGAGGGACGGCGCGATCCCCTGGTTCCGGGGGCACCATCTCGACCCCTGGGACCATGTCGAGGCGGCGATGGCGCTCGACGCGGCGGGCGAACACGGGGCGGCGGCGCGGGCGTACGAGTGGCTCGCCCGGCACCAGAACGAGGACGGGTCGTGGTACGCGGCGTACGACGACGCGGGTGCTGGCGCTGGTGCGGCTTCGGCTTCGGTGCTCGTCCCCCGCGACCTCGGGCGCGAGTCGAACTTCGTCGCCTACGCGGCCGTTGGCATCTGGCACCACTATCTCGCCACCGGCGACGACGCGTTCCTCGACCGCATGTGGCCCGTCGTGCACGCGGCGATCGAGTTCGTCCTCGTACTCCAGCGGCCCGGCGGGCAGATCGGCTGGAAGCGCGAGGCCGACGGCACGCCCCTCAACGACGCGCTGCTCACCGGCTGTTCGTCCGTACACCAGGCCCTGCGCTGCGCGCTCGCGATCGCCGAGGAACGCGAAGAGCCGCAGCCCGACTGGGAGTTGGCGGCGGGCGCGCTCGGCCACGCGATCCGCAGCCACCCCGAGCGGTTCCTCGACAAGAGCCGCTACTCGATGGACTGGTACTACCCGGTGCTGGGCGGCGCGGTGACAGGCGCGCAGGCCACCGCGCGCATCGACGCCGGCTGGGACCGCTTCGTCGTGCCGGGCCTGGGGGTTCGCTGTGTGGTGCCCAACCCCTGGGTGACCGGCGGCGAGAGCTGTGAACTCGCCCTGGCGCTCTGGGTGATGGGCGAATCCGACCGGGCGCTGGAGGTGCTCCAGTCCATCCAGCATCTGCGCGCGGAGGACGGGATGTACTGGACGGGCTACGTCTTCGAGGGCAACCGCGCCGTCTGGCCGGAGGAACGCACCACCTGGACGGCCGGCTCACTGCTGCTGGCGGTGGCCGCGCTGGGCGGTGACGAGGCGACCACGGCGGTCTTCGGCGGTGAACGCCTGCCGCGGGGCCTGGAGCCGGACTGCTGCCGCTGACCGGACGCCGGGGCGGGAGCGGACGCCTGGGCGGGTGCGGACAGTGAGCGGAACCCGGATGGGCCAGGCCCGGTGGTGCCGGTACGGCGGTGGGGGGACGCTTCAGGGAATCCCTCAGGGAGGTCCGCCGTGTCTGTGATGGCCCCCAGAGACACCGCTGCCGGTGACGCCCCGATACGCGCCCGGATTCGCCGCGCCGTTGTGGCGGTTCTGCTGTCCTGTGCCCTGGTGCTGTCCACGGCCGCCTGCGGCGGTGACGGGCGGGACAGTACGGGCGACCGGGCGACGGCGAGACCGGTGGCGGCGACGAGTTCCGCGCAGGCGCAGAAGTTGGCCAAGACCCGCTTCGTCGCCAACGCCGGGCTGGCGGCGGGCGCCGCGTACCAGTGGATCGTCAAGCCGTACCGCGAGGGCAAGTTCAAGAAGGGCGCGAGCGGCCGGAAGCTCGCGCTGATCAAGGCGGGGCTCGCCGGTGCCTTCGCGTACAACCGGCTGAAGGCCGCGGCCGAGAACGCCAAGGGCGATCCGCTGCTGGCCAAGGCGGTGGCCCCGCTGGAGGCCGGGATCGCCTCGCTCAAGGGGATCGGCGCGAAGCTCGGCAAGGGGGAGGCGGGGAGCGCGGAGGTCCGTACGGTCGAGAAGGTCATCGGTGATGTGAAGGACGCGGGGAGCAGCGCGGGCGCGACGGTGAAGGACAAGGTCCCGTCGGTGTCGCAGCTCAGTGGCGGGTGAGTGCCATATCCGTTGGCCGCGCGGGGCTCCCGCTGCCTAGGGTGCGCGCATGACGCTTCTCGGACATGACCGCTACTGCGACGAGATCGTGGCGCAGACCGACCGGCTGCGGGCCGTACTCGCCGGCGCCGATCTCTCCGTGACCGTACCGAGCTGTCCCGACTGGACCCTCGGGCAGCTCGTACGGCATGTCGGCGCGGCCCACCGCTGGGTCGAGGAGATCGTACGGACGCGGGCGCAGGAAGAGATCCCCGACGAAGGGGTGCCCGAGTTCGAGGGTCCTGACGACTCCGATCCGGCCGCGCTGGCCGCCTGGCTCGCGGAGGGGGCCGGGACGACCGCCGCCACGCTGCGGGCGGCCGGTCCCGGAGCGGGGGTGTGGAGCTGGGGCTGGGAGCGGAACGCCGGATTCTGGGCGCGCCGGATGACCCATGAGACGGTGATCCACCGGGCGGACGCGGCGCTGGCCGCGGGGGTGCCGTACGAGGTGGATCCGGCGGTCGCGGCCGACACGATCGACGAGTTCCTCCAGTGCATGACCTTCGCCCTGGCCGCCGGTGACCCGGAGGCCGCCGAACTGCGCGGCGCGGGCCGCAGCATCCATCTGCACGCGACGGACGTGCCGGACGCCGAGTGGCTGATCGAGTTCGCGGACGACGGGTTCACCTGGCGGCGCGGGCACGAGAAGGCGACGGTCGCGCTCCGGGGCCCGCTCACGGAGGTGCTGCGGGTCTTCTACCGGCGGCTGCCGGCGGACAGCGAGCCGGTGGAGGTGCTGGGGGACGCGAAGCTGCTGGACTTCTGGCTGGAGAGGGCGTCGTTCGGCTGAGGCCGGGACGGAGCGCGGTGGGTTGTCCGTACGGCGTACCGCCGTCTCACCCGTACACGACGACGGCCCCCGCCGTGAGGCGAAGGGCCGTCGTCGTGGTGTGAGCCGCGGGAAGCGGTTCGGGTTCAGCCGCGCTGGATGCCTGAGGTGTCCTGGAGTACGCCCCGGCGGCCGTCCTGGGTCTGGGCCACCAGGCCCTGGCCGCGCTGTTCGACCGCGAGGTACCACGTGCCGGGCGCCAGTTCCGCGATCGGGGACGGCGAACCGTCCTCGCCGAACAGCGGACGCGCCACCGGCACCGCGAACCAGAACGGCGCGAAGTCCCCGGCCGGCGCCGTGCCGCCCGCCGGCGGCTGGCCCGGCTGGCCGCCGCCGAACAGACCGGCCTGCCCGCCCTGGCCGCCCTGCGCGCCGAACGGCTGGGCCTGGCCCTGCGTACCGTACGGCTGCTGGCCGCCCGGATATCCGTACCCCTGCTGCGGACCGCCCGGCTGTCCGCCGTACGGCTGCGGCGTCCGCGGCCTCGGCGCGCCGATGAGCGCGCCCTTCAGCGCCGGTACGAGCGGAGTCGCGACGGCCGCGCCGGCCAGCACCAGCGCGGCGATGAAGCCGAGGATCAGACCGCTGCCCGCGTCGATGCCGTCCAGGCCGATCAGCGACCAGAGCGCCGTCCAGGCCGCGAATATCGCGAGCGCCACACCGAACTGCCCGAGGTCGAGCCCCACGATCTTCCGCGGCTGCGGAAGCGCGCGGGCGGCGACGATCAGTCCCGCGGCGATGACCCCGGCCAGGTGGATGCTCATCACGGTGCCCAGCGAGTCCCAGGCGTTCGGGGCCGAGGACCCGAGGACGCTGGAATCGTACAGATTGAGGAACGAGGCGATGAACAGCAACACCGCTGCTCCGATCACCACGCCGTCGCCTCGAGTGAGGGAGCGGATGTTCACGTGAAAAGTCCTTCGTTGTCGTCTCGTCAGGCGGTCGGGTGCGGTCGGGGCGGTCGACGCGCACGCCGGAATGCGGCGGTGCGCGGTGTGAAGCCCGGGGGCGGCTCCGTATCGTACGGATGAATGTATCGTCTGCCCGGTCGGGCCGTCCGCCCGGTATCGGGCCCGGTAGCAGGGCTGTTACGGGTCCGATGGCCAGGCTGTTACCTGGTCAGGGCCGCGGCAGGACCTTCACGATCACTTCATGGATCTCCCATGGTCACTTCATGAGAAATCCCTTGATTCCGTCCGCGAGCCCCTGCGCCGCCTTCTGCCGCCACTCCGGGGCGGTGAGCAGGGCGGCATCGTGTGAATCGCGCATGTTGCCGCATTCCACGAAGACCTTGGGAACCTTTGACAGGTTCAGTCCGCCGAGATCCTCGCGGACGTCAAGGCCCGTACCGCCGCCCAGGTAGTTGGCGGGGGCGCTGCCGGTCTCGCGGGCGAAATTCCCGGCGATCCGCTCGCCGAGTTCGCGGGACGGGCCGACGATGGCGGCGGTGTCGGCCGCGCCGCCCTTCACCAGGGCGGGAAGGATGACATGGAATCCGCGGTTTCCGGACGCCGAACCGTCGGCGTGTACGGAGATGACGGCGTCAGCCTTCGCCTTGTTGCCGATACGGGCACGCTCGTCGACGCAGGGGCCGAAGGGGCGGTCGGCGTCCTGGGTGAGGGTGACCGTCGCGCCGAGTTCCCGGAGCAGGGTGCGCAGCCGGTGGGACACATCGAGGGTGAATGCGGCCTCGGCGTAACCGGAATCGGTGGCAGTGCCGGTGGTGTCGCATTCCTTGCTGGTCGTTCCGATATCTACCGGTTTATTGATCTCGGCGGGGTGGTCGCGATTGGTGGGATTGTGCCCGGGGTCGATCACGACGACCTTGCCGGTGAGGGGCCGGCCCGGCGGGAGCGGGGAGCCGGGAGGGCCGGGATCGGGATCGGCCGAAGGATCGGCCGAAGCGTCGGCGGAAGGACTCGGCGTAGGGGTGGCGGGGGCGGTGGCTACGGAGGGGGTTCCGGCGGCCGCGGCGGAGGGTGGACCTCCGCTTTCCGCTCCGCTCGTGCCCTGGTAGACGAGCCACCCCGCCAGCGCGCCGGGCACCAGCGCGGCGACCGCGACGGTGAGACTGCTCCGGCCTGAACGGCGGCGGACGGACTGCGGGCTCTCGTCGTACGACACCGTTGCGATGCTAGTGCGTACGCCGGGCGTGGGAGGGGGTGCTGCGGTGTGTGCCGCCGTGGTGTGTGCCGCTGTGCTGTGTCCTCAGGCGCCGAACGGGCTGCTGTGCTGTGTCCTCGGGCGCCGGACGGGCTGCTGCGTTGTGTCCTCAACCGCCGGACGGGCTCGTTTTCAACCGCGTGCGGCGCAGTACGCGGAGGGAGCCGGTCGCGGGGAGTTCCGTGAAGGCGCCGGACGCGAGGGCCCGTACGTACACGCGGTAGGGTGCCTGTCCGCCGTCCGCCGGGTCCGGGAACACGTCGTGGATCACGAGCAGTCCGCCCTCGGCGAGATGCGGCACCCAGCCCTCGTAGTCCCCGGTCGCGTGCTCGTCGGTGTGGCCGCCGTCGATGAAGACCAGCCCGAGCGGGCCGCCCCAGACCTTCGCGACCTGGGGCGAGCGGCCGACGACCGCGATCACGTGCTCCTCCAGACCTGCCCGCTGGAGCGTGCGGCGGAAGGCGGGGAGCGTGTCCATCAGGCCGGAGTCCGGGTCGACCAGGCTCGGGTCGTGGTACTCCCAGCCCGGCTGCTGCTCCTCGCTGCCGCGGTGGTGGTCGACGGTGACCGCGACCGTGCCGGCCTCCCGGGCCGCGCCCGCCAGCAGCAGGGTCGAGCGCCCGCAGTACGTGCCCACCTCCAGGAGGGGCAGGCCGAGGGCCGCCGCGTCGGCCGCCGCCGCGTACAGGGCGAGCCCTTCGTGTACGGGCATGAACCCCTTGGCGGCCTCGAAGGCGGCGAGGACATCGGCTGCGGGTACGGTCCCGGCGGTCCCGGTGGACATGGGCGGCGGCTCTCCTCGGGCTGATCCTGCTGGTGTTGCTGCTGATTCTGCTGCTTCTGCCGTTCGTGTCCTGCCGTTCCTGCTCGTACAGGCCGCCTGCTCCTGCCGCCCGTACAGGTCGCTTGTTCCTGCCCGTACGGGCCGCCGGTCAGACCGACGGCACCGCCGCCGTCCGCTCCGGTGACGGCGCGCTCTGCGTCAGCACCAGATCCGCCTCGACCGGCACCCCGTCCCCCGGATACACCGCCGGGCGCGCGTGCGGCGCGTACCCCGTGGCCGTCCCCGCCAGTACGTAGTGCCCGCCGGCCGGCGGGAGCAGTGCGTACCGGCCGTCCTCGTCGCTGGTGGTGAGCCCCGCCTGCCGGCCCCCGCCGTCGATGAGTGTGACATTGGCCCGCGCCACCGGCGTACCGTCCGGGTCCAGCACCCGCCCCCGGAATCCGCCGGACCCGGCGACGAGCGTGCGCGGCCTGCCCCGCTCGTCCGCATCCGCAACCGCAACCGCATCCGCCGTAACAGCCCTGAGACCCGCGGCGGACTTCGCCGACCGCTGCGACGGCAGGAACACCGCCAGCGCCAGACCGATGACCACCGCTCCCGTGGCGATGGCGAACGAGATACGGAAGCCGTGCAGCGTGGGCACAGCCACCCCGCCCGAGACGACCGAGGTGTGGGCCAGCACCATGCCGATCACCGCGCTGGACACCGAGGTGCCGATGGAGCGCATCAGCGTGTTCAGACCGTTGGCCGCGCCGGTCTCCGACGGGTCGACGGCACCGATGATCAGGGCGGGGAGCGAGGAGTACGCGAGACCGATGCCCGCGCCGACGACCACCGAGATGACAACGGTCTGCCAGGCGGCGCTCATCAGGCCGAGGCCCGCCCCGTACCCGACACCGATGACGAGCATGCCGATCATCAGCGAGACTTTGGGGCCGCGCCGGGCGGAGATCCGGGCGTACACCGGCGCGGTGAACATCATCGCCAGCCCGAGCGGTGCCACGCACAGCCCCGCCACCACCATCGACTGACCGAGACCGTAGCCGGTGGCCTTGGGCAACTGGAGGAGCTGCGGGAGTACGAGCGAGATCGCGTAGAAGGCGACCCCGACCATGATCGAGGCGAGGTTGGTGAGCAGCACCTCACGGCGCGCGGTGGTACGGAGATCCACCAGCGGCGCGGAACTCCGCAGCTCCATCAGGCCCCAGAGCAGCAGGATCACCACCGCCAGACCGAACAGTCCGAGGGTGGTGGCCGAACCCCAGCCCCAGTCGCTGCCCTTGGTGATGGGCAGCAGCAGGGCGACGAGCCCCGCGGAGAGCCCGATCGCGCCGAGCCAGTCGAACCGGCCGGTGGCCCGTATCGACGACTCCGGTACGAAACGGACGGTGAGCAGCATCGACAGCACACCGAGCCCGGCCGCGCAGAAGAACAGTGCGTGCCAGTCGGCGTTCTGCGCGACCAGCGCCGCGCCGGGCAGGGCCAGTCCGCCGCCCACGCCGATCGAGGAACTCATCAGCCCCATCGCGGAGCCGAGGCGCTCGCGCGGCAGCTCGTCGCGCATGATGCCGATGCCGAGGGGTATCGCGCCCATGGCGAAGCCCTGGAGGGCCCGGCCGACGATCATGATCACGAGGTCATCGGTGAATCCGCAGATCAGCGAGCCGATCACCATCACGGCGAGGCTGGCGAGCAGCATCCGGCGCTTGCCGAAGAGATCGCCGAGGCGGCCCATGATCGGGGTGGAGATGGCACCGGCGAGCAGGGTCGCCGTCATGACCCAGGTGGCGTTGGCCGGCGCGGTGTGCAGAAGTTCGGGCAGGTCCTTGATGACGGGAACGAGCAGGGTCTGCATGACCGCGACCGTGATGCCCGCGAAGGCGAGTACGGGGACGATGCCGCGGCCGGCACCGCCGTTCCCGGCCTGGCGGGTCTGCGGATCCGGGAGTGCCCCGGCGGGCTGATCGGTCGGCGTCTGTTGCATACGTGCGGCCTCCGGGCAGGACGAAGTGACGGTGTGCGGGTTGCGTGTGACGGCAGAGGGATACCCACCGGCGGACCGTACGGATCGCCAGGTGGGTGCAGTGTGAAACCTTCCCGGCCGTCCGGTTATTCCGGCGACAGGCAGGGCGGGTTTCTCAGACGGGCCGTCATGTCCGTTATGTCTATTACGTTCGCGAGGTGGCCGGATAACCCGATGTACGGACCGCTCCTGGGCTGCGACCATGACGCGCATGGTCCGAGTCGCCGAAGAAGCCGAGCCCGCCCACATATCCGGTCCCGCCGGGCCCCGCACCCGCACTCGTACCCGTACCTGGGCGGTGGTCCTCGCCGCCTGCGCGGGACAGTTCCTCGTCGTCCTCGATGTGTCCGTGATGAATGTCGCGCTGCCCTCGCTGCGCGCGGACCTCGGACTCTCCGCCGCCGGTCTGCAGTGGGTGCTCAACGCCTACTCGATCGCCTTCGCCGGCTTCATGCTGCTCGGCGGCCGGGCGGCGGATCTCTTCGGCAGGAAGCGGATGTTCCTGACCGGGCTCGCGGTCTTCACCCTCGCGTCCGTCGTGGGCGGACTCGCGCAGGAGGGCTGGCAGTTGATCACCGCCCGCGCCGTACAGGGGCTCGGCGCGGCCGTCCTTGCGCCCGCGACGCTCACGCTGCTGACCTCCGCCGTACCGGACGGACCCGCCAGGACCCGGGCCGTGGGCACCTGGACGGCGGTCGGCGCGGGCGGCGGGGCGGCCGGCGGGCTGGTCGGCGGCGCGCTCACCGATCTGCTGTCCTGGCGCTGGGTGCTGCTCATCAATGTGCCGGTCGGGGTGCTGCTGCTGGCCGGGGCCGCGGTGTGGCTGGCGGAGAGCCGCACGGACGTGGCGCGGCGGCGCGTCGATCTGCCCGGCGCGATCCTGGTCACGGCCGGTCTGGCGGCGGTCGCGTACGGCATCGTGCAGACCGAGGAGCGCGGCTGGGGCGCGGCGGCCACGCTGCTGCCGCTGGCCGGGGGAGTGGTGCTGCTCAGCGTGTTCGTGGCGGTGGAGTCGCGGGCGAGGGTGCCGCTGATGCCGCTGGGGCTGTTCCGGGTACGGAGTGTGTCCGCGGCCAACGCGGCGATGTTCATCAACGGTTCCACGTCCTTCACGGTGTGGTTCTTCATGACGATGTACGCGCAGAACGTGCTGGGGTACGGGCCGCTGGAGGCGGGTCTCGCGCTGGTGCCCAGCTCGCTGAGCATTGTGTTCGGCTCGAAGCTGGCGCCCCGGCTGATCCCGGTGACCGGCGCCCGCGCGCTCGCGGTGACGGGGGCGCTGGTGGCGGTGGCCGGCTTCGGCTGGCAGTCGATGATGACGGCGGACGGACCGTACTTCTCGGTGATCCTCGGCCCAGGCCTGCTGATCATGACCGGTCTGGGGGTGGCTGGCACCACGCTGGCGGCGCTGGCCACGGCGGGCGCGGAGCCGGGCGACGCCGGTCTGGTCTCGGGCCTGATCAACACCTCGCGGACCATGGGCGGGGCGCTCGGGCTGGCGGTCCTGACCACGGTGGCGGCGTCCCGTACGGCGGGCGGGACGAGCCCGCAGGCGCTGACGGACGGATACGCGCTGGCCTTCAGAACGGCCGGCACGGTGCTGCTGGCGGGGACGCTGCTGACGGTGCTGTGGCTGCCGCGCGGTTCGTCGGAGGCGTGAGGTGCGTTTGTGCGGGCCTGATCCGGGGCGGGGCTCCTGACCCGGGGCAGGTCTTTGATACGGGGCGGGTCTCCCGATCCGGGGCAGGTCTTCTGATACGGGCGCTCAGAGCCGGCGGCTGAGAGCCTGGCCGCTCAGAGCCAGCCCTGGCGGCGGGCGGCCCGTACCGCCTCCATCCGGTTGCGGGTGCCGGTCTTGCCGATGGCCGACGAGAGGTAGTTCCGTACGGTCGACTCGGACAGCCGCAGCCTGGCCGCGATGTCGGCGACCACCGCGCCGTCCGCCGAGGCGTTCAGTACGTCGCGCTCCCGGGCGGTGAGCGGGCTCGGGCCCGCGCTCAGGGCGGCCGCCGCGAGGGCGGGGTCGATGACGGTCTCGCCGGTCAGCACCCGGCGGATCGCGGCGGCCAGCTCCTCCACCGGGCCGTCCTTGACCAGAAAGCCCGCGGCCCCCGCCTCCATGGCGCGGCGCAGATAACCGGGCCGGCCGAAGGTGGTCAGGATCAGCACCCGGCAGCCGGGCACCTCGTCCCGGAGCAGCGCGGCGGCGTCGAGACCGCTGATCCCGGGCAGTTCGATGTCCAGCAGCGCCACATCGGGGCGCGAGTGGTGCGCGGCGTCCACGATCGCGTCACCGCTCGCGACCTGCGAGACCACCTCCATGTCCGGCTCCATGCCCAGCAGCAGGGCGAGCGCGCCCCGCAACATCCCCTGGTCCTCGGCGAGAAGGACGCGTACGGACGTGGCCGGCCTGTGGTCCCGGGGCATCTCTGTCACGTGCTCAGGGTAGGGCGGCGGGGGCGCTCGTGATCAGGCGCGATCGGGCGCACGAGGGGGCGCGCGGAGTGCTGCTCAGGTGCCCACGGTGTCCATGTCGTCCACGTTGCCCACGTTGTCCACGGGGAGGAGGGCGGTGACCTGAAAGCCCTTGCCCCCGGCCTGTGCCGGGCCCGCTTCGAGGGAGCCGCCCGCGGCGGCGAGGCGTTCGGTGAGGCCTTTCAGGCCGGTGCCGCCGTACGCCGGGCCGCCGGTACCAACGTCCGTACCTGTACCTGTACCCGTACCCGTACCGACGCCGTCGTCCGTGACCGTCAGTCTGACCCGCTCCGGCGAGCCGTCCACCGCGATCACGCAGTGGGTCGCGGCGCTGTGCCGTACGGCATTGGTGACGGCCTCCCGTACCACCCAGCCGAGCAGCACCTCCGCCCAGGGTTCCAGCGGCGGCCCGGACTGCCGTACGACCGGTTCGATCCCCGCGGCCGTCAGGGCCGAGCGCGCCCGGTCCAGATCCGTGGCGAGGCTGCCCTCGCGATAGCCGGTGACCGCCTCCCGGATCTCGGTCAGGGCCTGTCTGCCGACGGACTCGATGTCGGAGACCTGCGCCATCGCCGCGGCCTGATCGTGCGGCCCCAGCCTGCGCGCGGCCTCCGCCTTGACCACGATCACCGACAGGGTGTGGCCGAGCAGATCGTGCAGATCGCGCGAGAAACGCAGCCGCTCCCGCTCCACCGCCGAGCGGGCCAGCTCCTGGCGGGTGGCGCGCAGCTCCATCACCGTCTCGGCGAGCGTGAGGATCGCGGCGGTCACCATCATCGAGATGAAGGTGCCGTACGCGATCGTGATCGCGTCCCAGCCGTCGTGGTACGCGCCGATCGCCCCGGAGGCGGCGGCCAGCGGCACGCTCACCCAGAGGAGGGCGCGCCCGCGCACCACACTGCCGCAGGCCAGCCCGAAGAGCGGGAAGAACAGCAGCCAGCTCCCGCCGTAGAGACCGCCGAGGCCGAAGGTCATCAGCCCCATGCCGACGAGCGACCACCTGGTGGCGGCGCTCTTCCGGTGGGCGGGCACGAAGGACCTGAACACCACCGAGACATAAAGGGAGTTGAAGACCAGCAGACCGATGCCGCCGAACCACGGGTTCGGGGTCCTGCCCTGTACGAGATTGGAGAAGGAGCCGAGGCCGAGGAGCAGCCAGGGCAGCATGGCGTAACCGTTGGGCGGTCCTGGCCGCTCACCGTCCTTGCCCAGCGCTTCACAGTTGTGGCCGCCGGGGTCCTGGTCTCCGTGGTCCTGGTTTCCGTGGGCGTCTCCGTGCCGGACCTTGGTCCGCTTGACCCATCGGTCTCTGATCAGTGTCATACCGTCCTCGCCGACTTGCGGTACGAGACCACAGCGTACGAACCGAACACGAACAGCCAGCCCAGCAGAACGGCGACGGTCAGGGCGCCGGGGGCCGAGCCCCGGGTGACGGACCAGCCGAGGTCGGCGAACCGGTTGGCCGGGGTGTAGCCGGCCAGCGAGCGCAGCCAGCCGGGGAACAGCTCGACCGGGAACCAGAGCCCGCCCACCACCGCCATGCCCATCAGGCAGCCCACATTCACCACGCCGGTCGTCTGCGCGGAGAGCCGGTAGCCGTTGCCGATGCCCAGCAGGGTGAAGGGCAGCGCGCCCGCCCAGAGCAGCACGACCAGCGCGGCCCACTGCCCGGCCCCGAGCCGTACGCCGTTGACCAGACCGCCCGCCGCGAGGACCGCCAGCAGCGCGGGCAGGACGGTCACGGACCCGGCGAGCGCCCGGCCGAGCACCACCTGCCGGGGCGGTATCGGAGTGATCCGCAACTGGCGGAGCCAGCCGAGCGACTTGTCCTCGGCGATACCGGTACCGGTGCCGACGGCCGAGCCGAGCGCTCCGTACGCGGCCATGCCGACCATGGAGGCGATCTCCCAGTCCGTACCGCCGTCCGCGCCCCCGGCGCCGCCCACATTGGTGAACAGCAGATACATCACGACCGGCATCGCCGTCCCGAAGATCACAAAGCCGGGGTCGCGGAGGGTCCTGCGCACTTCGAGTGCGACGTAGCGCAGCAGTACGGGAGTCCTCATCGCGCCGCCTCCTTGTCCTGGGACAGGGCGTCCCGAGTGAGAGCGAGGAAGGCGTCTTCGAGCGTCGCCGGGACCACTTCGAGCCGGCGGACCGCGCCGAGCCGGGCGAGGGCGAGGACCGTGGCGTCGGAGTCGTCGGTACGGAGCAGGGCGCGGCCCCCGCGTACCTCGGCCGACACAACACCGGGCAGCAGGGGGAGTTCTTCAGCACGGACGGGGAGGTCTTCGGGACGGAGGCCGGCCGCCGGGGCCAGGTCGAAGGAGACGAGATGCCCGCCGACCGTGCCCTTGATCAGTTCGCTGGTGCCGTCGGCGACGATCCGGCCGTGGTCGAGGACGACGATCCGGTCGGCATAGGTGTCGGCCTCCTCCAGATAGTGGGTGGAGAAGAGCACGGTGTTGCCGCGGTCGGCATAGGCCCGCATGGACGCCCAGCAGGCGCGCCGGGCCTCGACATCGAGGGCGGCGGTGGGTTCGTCCAGGACGACCAGCTCGGGGCCGCCGGCCAGCGCGACCGCGAACCGGACGCGTTGGGTCTGGCCGCCGGACAGCTTGTCGACACGGCGGTCGGCGAGATCGGTGAGCCCGGCGAGCGCGAGCGCCTCGGCGACGGGCAGCGGGCGCGGAAAGGCGCTCGCCACGAAGGTGACCAACTCCCGTACGGTCACCCGTCTGATGGGCCGCCCGTCCTGAAGCATCGCCCCCACCCGTCCGGCCGCGACAGCCCGCGCCGGCGGCCCGCCGAAGAGCCGTACCGTACCCGCGTCCGGCTCGTCGAGCCCGAGGAGCAGGGCAATGGCGGTGGACTTCCCGGCGCCATTGCGCCCGAGAAGCGCGACGGTCTCACCTCGCGGAATATCGAGCCCGACCCCGTCGACGGCCAGAACCGCCCCGAAGGCCTTGCTCACCCCGTCGAAACTCACCGCAACAGGCTGCGCGTGTTCCATGTGCGTCATGCCAACGACGCTACGGAGCAACCCCGTTGACCCGGCAGATGCGGATGTACGGACTCGCCCAGTACAAATGTCCTAGTGCATAAGTCCGTACAGGAAGAGGCCGCCGCGTACGAGCCGCGGCGGCCTCTTCTCGTGTGTCGGACACGGCCTAGGCCGCGTTGCTGTGTTCCCCCTCCGCAGGGCGGCGGTGGCGGCCGTGGGCCGGAGACATCGAGTCCTCCGTCGACGCCGCGCCGCCCCGGTGCTTTCCGAGGCTGCTCAGCTCGCCCTGGTCGGCGGCCGTCCCCTGCGGGCGCTGCTGAGTCGTGTCGGTTCGGGCTTCAGACATGTGGGAAGTCACCCCGTCGTGATCGCTTCTGTTGTGACGCAGGGCTCCGGCTTTCCCTGTACCGCCCCGGCAGAGTGACGGTCACCGTCCACACATCACAGCCCCCGACAGTGCCCGGTCGGTACGGCCGCGCAGCCCCGGACGAAAGTCTATCCAGGTGCCTCGCGCCCGCTGAGAGGCGCCTGCTGCAAGGGAACCGGCCTGCACATCACAGGAGTTCGTGGTGGTGCGGATGGTTCCATACCCAGGGATTCCGTTTGTGAGAGTTCCGCCGACGCGGCCGGCCTCGACGCGATCGGCCTCGATACCGCCGGCCTCAATGCCGCCGGCCGGACGGGCTCCAGGGACGCCGCCGAGGTCACCGGCTCGGGAGGCGCCGCGATGCCGGCCACGCCGCACGGCACCTCCCTCGTCGCGTACGGCAGCCGCAACACCCCGTCCCGGGTCCACAGCCCGGCCCCCGCCAACCACCCCTGGGGCACGGGCAGCCGGTGGAGCTGACGGCCCATCGGACGCCACACCCCAAGACCGCTGCCCGCCGCGCCGTCGATCCGCAGTGCCACCGCGCAGCTCTCGGGCATCAGCACCTGCCCCGGCTGTACGGCGAACGGGGTCACCGCGCAGTCCGCGAGGCGCAGGCACTCCGGGAAGCGCACCGGACGCAGACTGCCCAGCACCCCCCAGCCCAGCCGGTCGTGGCCCGGCGCGTCCGAGCGGATCAGCAGCAGCCCGCTGTCGGGGTCGGCCAGCAGCAGCCGGTCATTGCTCTCCTCGGTGATCTGGAGCAGGGGCGTCACCTCGCCACCGCGCCCCAGATCGACGGCGACGGCCTTCACCACACCGTCCCGCTCCCGGTCCAGGGCCAGTATCCGGCCCGTACGGTCGAGCCAGACGCCCCCGGAACAGCGGCCCGCGATCTCCGCCACCCGCTCGGGTCCGAACGCGCCGCCCGCCACCAGCCAGACCGTGGTGGAGTGTTCGCCGGGGACCAGGGCGTACGCGCTGCGGCCGTCCGGGGAGGGCGGCAGCAGCGTCAGCCGGTCGCAGCCGAGGGCGCCCACCGGCACCTGGCCCGTACCGGGGCCGGTCGGATAGAGCAGCGAGAAGTCATGGCGGTCCGCGACCCGGCGGCGGATGAGCACGCGTCCGTCGGTCAGCGGCAGGACATCCGTGTCGGGCTCCTCGGGCTGGTCGAGGGGGAGCGGTACGGCGTACGGTTCGGGGCCGTCGAGGGTCCACCGCTCGGGGAACCAGGCGTCCGCGCCGCCGGTCCCGCCTCCTTCCTCCCTCCCGCCGGTCCCGTCCCTCCCGTCTCCGTTTGCGCCGGTCCCGCCTCCGTTGCCGCTCCCGTTTCCGTTCCCGCCGCTCCCGTTCCCGCTTCCGAGCGTCAGTCGCGCCGCGTAGGTTCCGTCCGCCGTGATCGCGAACCCCGTACGCCGTGGCGCTCCGACCTCCGCAGCTGTCTCGATGGCACAGACCGTCATCGGTTCGTCACCTCCGGCGACGAAGCTAGTTTTCGCACTTCCTGCCGAACAACACGAGGTCGACCACTTCACCTATATGGGTGGCCATGAAGGGATTTGGCGCGAGGTGCGGGGGCGGGTGTGCTGGCCGAGGAGAGGCATGGATAAAGTTAGGCACACCTAAGTCGGCATCCGGGCCGACACCGGACCCGGCTCCGCCTCCGGACCCGGCTCCGCCTCCGGATCCGGCACCGGCGACCAGGCCGGTGCCGGCCCGGTGCCAGGGCCAGAGCCGGCACCCCGGCCAGTACCTCTTAGGAGCAGATCAAGATGTCCATACGACGCCGTGGCTCAGCCGCAGTACGCCGTGGCACCGCCGCCGTGGTCGCTCTCGCCGCCGCGCTCACCCTCGCGGCCTGCGGCAGCGGCGGCGACTCCGCCGGCTCCGGCAGCGGCTCCGCCTCGGGCGGCGCGGAGAACGACGCGGGGAAGAAGGCCGCCGTCGCCACCGGCGGCAAGGACTTCGCCGACGCCGCCAGGAAGACGGCCACCTTCGGCACCGACGCCGCCCCCGGCCAGTTCCCGCGCACCATCACCCACGCCATGGGCACGACCGAGCTGAAGGCGCGCCCCGAGCGGGTCGTCGTCCTGGACGTCGGCGAGTTCGACAACGTCGTATCGCTCGGCGTCAAGCCGGTCGGTTACGCGCCCACCGAGGGCGACGACGGCATCCCGAGCTATCTGAAGCAGGGCGCCGGGAACCCCAAGGACGTCGGCACCATCAACAGCCTCAACCTTGAGGCGATCGCCGCGCTCAAGCCCGATCTCATCCTGGGCAGCCAGCTCCGCGCCGCCGACAAGTACAAGGAGCTGTCCGCGATCGCCCCGACGGTCTTCTCCATCAGGCCCGGCTTCCCCTGGAAGGAGAACTACCTCCTCAACGCCCAGGCGCTGGACCGTACCGCCGAGGCGAAGGCCGCGCTCGCCGCGTACGACAAGAAGGCGGCGGCCCTCGCCGCGGACTTCGGCCCCGACAAGCCGACCGTCTCGATGGTGCGCTACATGCCGGACAAGCTGCGGCTGTACGCGAAGGCGTCCTTCATCGGCACGATCCTGGACGACGTCGGCCTGCCGCGGCCGAAGAACCAGCAGATCGAGGATCTGGCCGTGGAGATCAGCCCGGAGAAGATCGACGACGCGGACGCCGACTGGATCTTCACCGGGGTGTACGGCGACCCCTCCAAGACCGAGCGGGACACCGCGCGCTCCAACCCGCTCTGGAAGAACCTGAAGGCGGTCAAGGAGGGCCGGGCCAAGGACGTCAAGGACGAGACCTGGTACCTGGGCCTCGGCGTGACGGCGGCGGGCCTGGTCCTGGACGACCTCCGCGGGTACCTGGTCAAGTAGCGGTCAAGTAGCGGCCTGCGCAGGACAAGGCGGGGCGCAGCGGCCCGGCCGGGCCTGCGCCCGGCAGGCGGGAGCCAGGTAGGAGCCGGACAGGAGCCAGGTGGGAGCCGGGCAGGAGCCAGGCAGGAGCTACGCGGGAGCCGGACAGGCGTCCGGCCCGAGCCGCGAAGAAGCCGATCGCTCATGGCCGGTGGGGCACGGAGGACAGGTAGCCTTTGCTCCGTGCCCCCCGTGCCCCGACTGTCCGAAGTGATCACCGCCCTCGACGCCCTGTGGCCCCCCGAGCGGGCCGAGGAGTGGGACGCCGTCGGTACGGTCTGCGGCGACCCGGACGCCACGGTCACCCGGGTCCTCTTCGCCGTCGACCCCGTCCAGGAGATCGCCGACGAGGCCGTCGAGCTGGGCGCCGAGCTGATCGTCACCCACCACCCGCTCTATCTGCGCGGTACGACAACGGTCTCCGCCGCCACCTTCAAGGGCCGGGTCGTACACACCCTCATCAAGCACGACATCGCGCTCCACGTCGCCCACACCAACGCCGACACCGCAGACCCCGGAGTCTCCGACGCCCTCGCGGGCGCGCTCGACCTGCGGATCGTACGGCCCCTCGTACCTGACCCCACCGATCCGGCGGGACGGCGCGGACTCGGCCGGATCTGCGAACTCGACCACCCCGCCACCCTCCGCGACTTCGCCGCCCGCGTCGCGCACCGGCTGCCCGCCACCGCGCAGGGCGTACGGCTGGCCGGCGACCCGGAGGCTCCCATCCGTACGGTCGCGGTCAGCGGCGGTTCAGGGGACGGCCTGTTCGACCAGGTCAGAGCCGCCGGCGTGGACGCGTTCCTCACCGCGGACCTCCGCCACCACCCCGCCTCCGAGGCCACTCAGCGCTCCCCGCTGGGACTGGTCGACGCCGCGCACTGGGCCACCGAATGGCCCTGGTGCGAGCAGGCCGCCGCCCAGCTCGACGAGATCTCCGACCGCCATGGCTGGGACCTGCGGGTCCATGTCTCGAAGACGGTCACCGACCCCTGGTCCGCCCACCACCAGTCCTCTTCCTGGTCCGCCCACCACCACTCTTCAGGAGCCCCCAACTGAACGCCGCGCCCGCCGACCAGATCCGACTCCTCGACGTCCAGGCCCTGGACGTACGACTCTCCCAGCTCGCCCACAAGCGCGGCTCGCTGCCCGAGCACGCCGAGATCGAGTCGCTCACCAAGGACCTCGCGCAACTCCGCGACCTGCTGGTCGCGGCCACCACCGAGGAGAGCGACACCGCCCGCGAGCAGACCAAGGCGGAGCAGGATGTCGACCAGGTCCGCCAGCGCGCCGTACGCGACCAGCAGCGCCTGGACTCCGGCGCGGTCACCTCGCCCAAGGACCTGGAGAACCTCCAGCGCGAGATCGTCTCGCTCGCCAAGCGCCAGGGCGACCTGGAGGACGTCGTCCTCGAAGTCATGGAGCGCCGCGAGTCCGCGCAGGAGCGGGTCGCCGAGCTGACGGAACGTGTCTCCGCCGTCCAGGCCAAGTCCGACGACGCCGCCGCACGCCGCGACGCCGCGCTCCAGGAGTTCGACGGGCAGGTCGCTGCCGTCACGAAGGAGCGCGAGGTCATCGCCGCGTCCGTACCGGCCGATCTGCTCAAGCTGTACGAGAAGCTGCGCGTCCAGCAGGGCGGGGTGGGCGCGGCCCGGCTCTACCAGCGCCGCTGCGAGGGATGCCGGCTCGAACTGAACATCACCGAGGTCAACGAGGTCAGGGCGGCGGCGCCGGACACGGTGCTGCGCTGCGAGAACTGCCGCCGGATCCTGGTCCGTACCGCCGAATCGGGTCTGTGATGGCACGGGTCGCACGCTTCGTCGTGGAGGCCGACGGCGGCTCCCGGGGCAACCCGGGGCCCGCGGGGTACGGCGCGGTCGTCCTCGACCCGGTCACCGGCGAGGCGCTGGCGGAGGCGGCCGAGTACATCGGGATCGCGACGAACAACGTCGCCGAGTACAAGGGGCTGATCGCGGGCCTGAAGGCGGCGAAGGCGCTGGACGCGGACGCGTCGGTACGGGTCAGGATGGACTCCAAGCTGGTCGTCGAGCAGATGTCGGGGCGCTGGAAGATCAAGCACCCGGACATGAAGCCGCTGGCGGCGGAGGCGGGGCGGATCTTCCCGGCGGGGCAGGTCAGTTACGAGTGGATCCCGCGCGAGAAGAACAAGCACGCGGACCGGCTGGCGAACGAGGCGATGGACGCGGGCCGGAAGGGCAAGCAGTGGGAGCCGTCGTCGTCCACGGCGGCGCTGGACGCGGCAGCGGCGAGATCGGCGGCGCGCGCTTCGGGTGCTTCGGCGGGTGCTTCGGCTTCCGGGGGTGCTTCGGCGGGTACGGCGGGGGCTTCGCGTACGCCGGGTGATGCGGCGGCCGGCGCGGCGAAGGCGCGGGCGGCACTCTCGGGCGGGGGTACGGGACCGGGGCGGCCGGGAACATCCGGCGCGGCGGGGCGGGCGCAGGGGCAGGGTTCCGCGGGGACGCTCGCGGCCGGTGAGCCGGGTACGTCCGGTACATCTGGTGTGTCCGCCGGTGGCGGTGGCGGTGCCGGTTACGCCGAGCCCGGCGCTCCCGATGAGACCGCCGCGACCGACGGCGACCTGATGACCGTGGCCGAGACCGCGACCGCCGCCCCGGCCGCGGCGGCCGGCGCCAAGGCCGCCCCCACCGTCGGCTGGGGCGCCTCCGCCGACCTCGGCACCCCCGCCACCTTCGTCCTCCTCCGGCACGGCGAGACCGCCCTCACCCCCGAGAAGCGCTTCTCCGGCAGCGGCGGCAGCGACCCCGAACTGTCCGCCGTGGGCCGTCGCCAGGCCGAGGCCGTCGCCGCCGCACTGGCCGCGCGCGGCACCGTACAGGCCATCGTCTCCTCGCCGCTCAGGCGCTGCCGCGAGACGGCGGGCGCCGTCGCCGCCCGGCTCGGCCTGGACGTCACGGTCGAAGAGGGCCTGCGCGAGACGGACTTCGGCGCGTGGGAGGGGCTGACCTTCGCCGAGGTACGGGAGCGCTACCCCGACGACCTCAGCGCCTGGCTCGCCTCACCCACCGTCGCGCCGACGGGCGGCGGCGAGAGTTTCACCGCGGTCGGCCGCCGGGTCAGGGCGGCGCGGGACCGGCTGCTGGAGCGGTACCAGGGACGTACGGTACTGCTCGTCACCCATGTCACGCCGGTGAAGACGCTGGTCAGACTGGCGCTGGGGGCACCGCCCGAATCGCTGTTCCGGATGGAGCTGTCGGCGGCCTCGCTGTCGGCGGTGGCGTACTACGCGGACGGCAACGCGTCGGTGCGGCTGCTGAACGACACGTCCCACCTGCGCCACTGACGTCCGGGGCAAGGCCAGGGCTCAGAGGCTCAGACCGCCCCACGCACTGCCGACGCCTCCCGGGCCAGCGCCTCCACCCGGTCCCAGTCCTTCGCGGCGAGCGCGTCCGGCGGGATCATCCACGTACCGCCGACGCACCCCACGTTCGGCAGGGCGAGATACGACGGGGCCTTGGCGGCGGTGATCCCGCCCGTGGGGCAGAAGCGGGCGCGGGGGAGCGGGCCCGCGAGGGACGAGAGATACGCCGTACCGCCCGCAGCCTCCGCCGGGAAGAACTTCATCTCCGTCACCCCGCGCTCCAGCAGCGCCACCACCTCCGAGGCCGTCGAGACGCCCGGCAGGAACGGCACTCCGGAGTCCCGCAGGGCGTTGAGCAGCGCGTCCGTCCACCCCGGACTGACCAGGAAACGCGCGCCCGCCGATACGGCGTCGGTCACGGCCGCGGCCGAGAGGACCGTACCCGCTCCGACCACCGCGTCCGGCACCCCGGCCGCGATCGCGCGGATCGCGTCCTGCGCGGCCGCGGTCCGCAGGGTCACCTCGATGGCGGGCAGCCCGCCGTTGACCAGGGCGCGGGCGAGGGGTACGGCGTCGGCGGCGTCGTCGAGGACGACAACGGGGATGACGGGGGCGAGGTCGAGCACGGAGGTCATGGCGCTCATCCTGCCGTGCGCCCACTATCCTCCGCAATGATCGTTGCGCATGATGCAACGCAACAGGGCTGTCCTGCTCAGTGGATCTCCCTCAATGGATTTCCGTGACGACCACATCCAGGGCCCAGGTCCGGCCCGCCTTGGCCGGAGCCGTCGCCTCGACCGTATGGCCGAGGTCCCGGAGCGTCTCCACCAGTGCGGCGGGATTCTTCGGCCGGGCGCCGGCCGTCAGCAGATCCCGTACGATCCGGCCCTTCGTCGCCTTGTTGAAGTGGCTCACCACGGACCGCTTCTCGGCGCCGGTCACCGGGTCGGTCTGCGAGTGGAGGACCCGTACGGTCGCGGTACGAGCGGCCAGTTCGCCGGTCGGCCGCCAGGCCGCCGCGTACGCGGACGACCGCAGGTCGAGCACCATCCCGCCGCCCGCCGCCTCGGGCAGTACGGTCTCCATGGGCTCGCGCCAGTACGAGCCCAGCGCGCCGAGCCCCGGCAGCCTGACCCCCATCGAGCAGCGGTACGGGGGGATGCGGTCGCCGATCCGTACCGCACCCCAGAGCCCGGAGAACACCAGCAGCGACTTCCCGGCCCTGCGGCGCGCGGCGGTGTCGAGCGTGGCCAGGCCCAGCGCGTCGTACAGCACCCCGGTGTAGATCTCCCCGGCCGGCCGCGTACCGGCGGTCCGCAGCTCCGCGTTCTTCGCGACCTCGCCCCGCAGCCCCTCACTCAGCCCGAGCACCTCGCGTGCCTTCTCCCCATCACCCGCACACAACTCGACCAGCCCGTCGAGCACGGCGGCCCTGGCCGGGGCGAGCCCGGGCAGCGACAGGGATTCAAGCTTCAGCGAAGCACCGCGCCCGGAAGGGGCCTTGCCTTCCGACGGCGGCAACAGCACGAGCACGTGACTTCTCCTCAGGGGTACGGGGACGGCTCCGCGTCAGCGTAGGCGACCCCCACCGAGGCGCACCGAGGTGATCGGGCCCGGCCCCGGCGGGTACCATGGTCAATACGGCAGACGAGCCGGGCGGACGGCCGCGTGAGGTCCCCCAGGGGCTTCCCGAGGAACGTCCGGGCTCCACACGGCAGGGTGGTGGGTAACGCCCACCCGGGGTGACCCGCGGGACAGTGCCACAGAAAACAGACCGCCGGGGACCTAGGTCCCCGGTAAGGGTGAAACGGTGGTGTAAGAGACCACCAGTGCCCAGGGTGACCTGGGCAGCTAGGTAAACCCCACCCGGAGCAAGGTCAAGAGGAGCGCCGTAAAACGTGCTCTGCGCGGACGTTCGAGGGCTGCCCGCCCGAGTCCGCGGGTAGACCGCACGAGGCCGACGGCAACGTCGGCCCTAGATGGATGGCCGTCTCCCCGGCCGCCGCAAGGCACCGGGCGAACAGAACCCGGCGTACAGCCCGACTCGTCTGCCGCTTAGGGCTTCTGATCAGTAGAAACGGAGATCAGAGGCCTTCTCCATGTATGTGTGGGTCTCGCTGGACCCTGGTCCGCACTGGTTCAAACGGGATCGCGCGTCGACGTATGCAGCCACGAAGGTAGCCATCCCTTGCGGGTCGGCGAGTCGGGGAACCGTGGAGGGCGCCTGCCTGATCCAGGGCCTTCTACGGCGGAGCGAGCGGAGTGTTGACTCCTTCTGGCTACGCCGGTGTTTCTCCAGGTTCTGGGGCGTCCTCGGATGGGACGTCGCCTCATTTGGATCGTTGGGTAGTCTGCACCGCGTGGCGGGACACACCGCCGGGGAGAGCTACGGCCAGCATGGACATGCGCGGGCCGCGCGCCGGACGCCGGACGCCGAGGGGGAGCGAGGACGCCGTGGAACCGCTGAGGGGTGACGACCCCACTCACATCGCGGGCTTTACGCTGCGCGGCCATATCGGCTCCGGCGGTATGGGCCGGGTATATCTCGGCGAGTCACCCGCCGGACAGCAGGTCGCCGTCAAGGTCATCAAGACGTCCGTTCTGGACACCGAGACCCGCAGCAGGTTCGTCCTCGAAGTGGAGAACCTCAGGAAGGTCTTCGGCCCCCGGGTGGCAGCCTTCGCAGGTGCCGACCCGCTCGCTGACCAACCCTGGCTCGCCGTCGACTACGTCCCCGGCCCCGACCTCCTGCACCACGTTCGCGACCACGGCACGCTCCCGCTCGTCGAGACTGCGAGCCTCGGCGCGCTGCTCGCCGAGGGACTCACCTCTGTCCACCAGGCTCAGCTCCTGCACCGGGACCTCAAGCCGCAGAACATCCTGCTCGGCCCCGACGGCCCCAAGGTGATCGACTTCGGCCTCGCGGTGCTCGCGGAACGCCGTACGACACTGACCGCGACGGGTGTCGTGGTCGGCAGCGTCCTGTGCATGCCGCCCGAGCAGGCGGAGGGCACTCACCAACTGACCCCGGCGGCGGACGTGTACGCCCTCGGCGTGGTGCTGCTCTTCGCCGCCACCGGCCACTACCCGTACGACGGTGACAACTGGCTCGCGGTCGCGGCCCGGATCGGCGACCCGCACCAGGCCCCGGACCTGACAGGATTGCCCACGGAACTGACGCCCGTCGTGTCTTCGATGCTCGCCTTCGACCCGGCCGACCGTCCCTCCCTCCCGGACGTCACCGACGCACTGGTGGCGGTCCTCAACGGCTCCGGCGTCTCCGCCCGGCAGGCCCGGCAACGGCTGATCGCGCGGACGGCACCGCATGCGGGTGTTCGCCATGGCCGCGACGTCCTTGGCGAACTCACTCCATATCCCCTTGACCGGCGCGAAGCCCGGGAGCGCGAGGGCGTCCACGTCGGCTGCAAGCGCGTCGGGCGGCTCATGCGCCAGGCCGGCCCTGGCCGGGATCAGCCCGCGCCGGACGGGCAAGGGCTTCACCCGCCGGGACCCCGACGCCGACTTCGCTCCTGACCTGGTGCAAAGCGACTTCACCGCGAAGGGGCCGAACCGATTGGGGGTCACTGATCTGACGGTGATCGCGACGCTGGAGGGACCGCTGTGGCTGTCCGCGATCCGCGACACATTCTCCCGCCGGGTAGTGGCCTGGGAAACCTCCGCCCGCGCGGACGCAGACCTGGTGCTGACCTTGCTGGAATACGCCCTCGCCAGCCGCGAAGTCGCGCCCGGTGAACTCATGTACAACCCCCGCCGCATCCAAAAACGGCTCGGCCACCTCAGCCCAATCGAGTATGAGGAGCAGCACTACGCCGACCAGGCAGCGACCGAACCCGTGAACCTGAAACCACGTCAGCCCGCCCTGACCAGCTAGTCAGCCACACCCGCACACCGGGGGAACCGCATGGCGGTGACACTCCGAGGGTCCGTTTCGGCTGAGCTGGCGAGATGCGTTGCGGCGTGGCGGACAACACGATCAGCGGAGCGCCTTGTGCCGCTTGATCGTTGCCAGCGCGAATACGGCCACCGCTGCCAGGGCGGCCGCAGCGGTCAGCATGGCCAGGCTGATTCCGTCAGCGATGGATCCCGGTGTCGCGTGCGCGCCCTGTTTGACGGTGTGGTGGTCGGCGAGCGAAACGAGAAAGGCGATACCCAGGGCGGTTCCGATCTGGGTGGCGGTATTGATCAGGCCGCCGGCCAGACCCTGATCGGCGTCGGGAACATCGGCGGTCGCCGTCATCGCGGCCGTTACGAAGAAAGGGCCGAAGCCGAGGCCGCAGATGACCATGCCTACCACGACATAGCCGTATCCGCTGTTGGCGTCGGCCGTTCCGAGTATGACGAGGCCGACGGCGAAGACGGCGATACCAGTGATCAGAACACGCCGTGCTGTGAACGCCGCCGCGAGGCGGGGCGTGAACTGCGAGACCACCGCGGTGACGATACCGAGGGGGAGTACGGAGACTCCGGCGTCGATCGGCCCGTTCAGCCGGACGTTCTGGAAGAGCAGGGACAGCAGCAGTGTCAACGCGCCCATGATGCCGGTTACGAACAGCACCACGGTGTTGACGGCGCTGACGGAACGGATGCGGAAGATGCGCAGCGGTACGAGCGGGGCGACCGAACGCCGCTCGACAAGGATGAAGCAAGTGCTGAGGACAGCACCCAGGATGAGAGGAAGACCGGTCTTTACCGGGTCCCAGCCTATGGCGCCGGCTTCGCTGATGCCGAGCAGCAGGGCCCCCGAGCCGAGCGTGGCGAGAACAGCGCCGGGGATGTCGTAGCGGCGGGGTTTGGGCACGACCCCTGATTCGGTGAGGAGCACGAGAGCGAGGGGCGCGACGATCGCGACGAAGGGGACGTTGATGAGCAGGACGGCACGCCACGAGACGAGTTCCGTGAGGAGCCCGCCGAGGATGACACCGATGGAGAAGCCGCTCGCTGTGGCTGAGCCGAACCAGCCCAAGGCCCGCTGCCTGAAGACGGGGTCGGGGAACGACGTAGTGATGAGGGAGAGGAGGGCGGGTGCGATCAAGGCTGCCGCGGCTCCCTGCGCGGCGCGCATGACGAGGAGAAGTGGGAAGCCCTGGGCGACGCCGCCGATCAGGGACGCCACGCCGAAGACAGTGAGTCCCAGAACGAACATCCGGCGGCGGCCGACGAGGTCGGCCAGCCGGCCGCCAAGTGGCAGAAGACCGCCGAAGGCCACGGCGTAGACCGTCACGGTCCACAGCGAGGCATTCGTCGTGATCGTCAGGGAGGATTCGATATCGGGAAGTGCGAGATTGACGACCGAGAAGTCGATCATCAGCATCAGCTGTGCGATGCAGAGCAGGGCCAGTGCACCATTCCTGGAGCGAGTCCTGGTTCCTTTGCCTGTGCCGGAGATTTCCACTTCGGTCATGTTGTTTTCCCTGCGAAGTCAGTGGGAGCGACCGGCCCGGGACGTGTGGCGATGCAGCTGAGTCGTTCCATGGCTGTGAACAGCGACTGTGGGGCGGTGGCGAAGTTGAGACGTAGGAATCCCGGGGATGCGCCGAACCGAGTGCCGTCCAGGAGGCGTACCCCGGTGTGCAGTCTTATCCGCTCGGCCAGCTCCGGTACTTCTCCGGTCAGCCGCAAGGCGCGAGCGTCGATCCACAGGAGGAACCCGGCCTCCGGCTCACTGCTCGGCAGTGGGAGGGAAAACTCCGTCAAGGCCTGGCGGGTGACAGCCGCAGTCCCGGCGAGGTGACGCACACGTGCGTCCAGCCAGTCATGACTGCTGGGGGCCAGGACGGCTTGGGCGACGGCGTCGCCGAAGAAGCTGCCTTCGTAGTATCCCCAGGAACTGAGTCCGCTCAAGATGGCCCGGCGTTGGACAGGAGTGCCGGTCACCGCGAACGATGTCTGCAGCCCTGAGACGTTGAAGGTCTTACCGGCAGAGTGCAGGACGATCCAGTTGCGGTTGTCGGCCACGGTGGCCCAGGGGCGGTGCCGCACGCCGGGGTAGGTGAGGTCGCTGTGCACCTCGTCACTCATGACGAGGACCCCCGCCTGTTCGGCTGCGGCGGCGACGCCGGCCAGCTCTTCGGGAAGCCATACCCGTCCGACCGGGTTGTGTGGGCTGCACAGGACCAGCGTCCCGGCGCCGGATGCACGGAATTCGTCCGCGAGCCTCTGCGGGTCCAGGGTGTAACGCAGATCGGGGTCATGCGTCAGGGGCACGGTTCTTACGACGGCTCCCACCGCGCGGGTCACCTTCAGGATGCCGCTGTAAACCGGGGTACAGACCACGACGGGGCGGCTCAGGTCGGCGCACGTTTCCAGTGCCATGCGCAGGGCTGCTTTGACGCCGAAGGGCAGGAGCAGGATCTCGTCTTCCCTCACCTGCCAGTCGTGCCGGTCCGCGTACCAGTCACGGATCCGGCCGCGCAGCATCTCGGAGGCAAGGGTGTAGCGGATGTTGTCCCGGTTCGCCCGCGCGTGTACGGCTTCCAGGGCAGCAGGAGGGCTGGAGAAATCCATGTCGGCGATGTCGAGGCCGATGAGCTGTCCCGGCGCGGTGGTCCCTGGTGTGGAAGCGAAGTCGTGGTGCCTGACCGCGTCGGACGCACCGGTGATATGACCGGCAGTGAAGTGCGCGGAAGCCGGCTGCCTGTCAGTCACGGTTGAATCCCAGGCTCCGGCGCAGGATACGGAGGGCGTTTGAGGCCAGGTCGCGTGCGCGTTCGGTGCCCTCGTCCAGCAGGAGGTCGAGGGAGAGCGGGTCCTTTTCGAGTTCCTTGATCCGCTCGCTTATGGGGACGATCACTTCGGTGAGCCTGGTCAGCAGCAGTTCCTGGGCTTGCTCCGGAGTCATCTCGCGCCGGCGCAGAGCGTCAGCGATCCGATTACCGTCCTCGGTGCGGTCGAGGGCCTCAAGGTAAACCTGAGGAACGCAGCGGCCGTCTTCTGCCCACATCTTCGTGTGGGCGACGATTGTGCGGAGTTCTGCCCTGCCGGAGCGCAGCGGAATGGTGTTGCCCCGGCTGCGGCTCATCTTCCGTCCGCCGTCCAAGCCGGGCAGGTCGAGGGTGGAGACCACGGCGACCGGCCCCGGGAGAACCACATCCCATTGTTCCCGGAGGCGGTCAAGCAGTGTACGGGCAAGGGCGACGTGACCTGCGTTGCCCTCACCGACGGTCACGCGCGTGGCACCGATGCCGATGATGTCTGCGGATTCCAGGACAGGCCAGCCGAGCAGGCCGAGGGACGCGGGGTTTCCGGGCCCCGTTTCGCGGCGGAGGAAGCCGGCCTGGGCGGAAAGCTCATCGACGCTGGCGAAGTTCTGGAGCAGAGTGTGGATCAGGGAGAGCTCCGGGACTTCCGACTGCCGGTAGAAGACGCACTGCAGGGGGTCGATGCCCGAGGCTATGCACTCGGCGACCAGCATGCGGCAGCGGTGCGGAATGTCGGCGGTGACCGTGCGCTCTGCGCGAGGCGCGAGCATGTGGAGGTCCGCGACGGTGAAAAATGCCTCGTCGCACCCCTCCATCTCCTGGCCGAAGGGGGCCACCGCACCCCGATAGTGCCCGAAATGCAGAGGGCCGGTCGGCGGAGCACTGGTCAGCAGACGAGACATCGAATCTTCCTGTGATGATGGATGGCACACAACCGTGACCCCCTGCTGCCCCGGCCGACGGGGGCTCCCGCGCGGGAGCACGCCGTACCGGTAGGGGCCGGTGCCGGAGTCGGTAGGGCCTCCGGCACCGGGTGATCAGGCTGCCTCAGGTGGCCGGCTTGACCGTGATCTCGTGTCCCGCACCCACTCCGTAAGGCAGCACACCCTTGCCTCGGACTTCGCCGAACTCGTGCAGGTCGAAAGAGCTGCCCGGGTAGACGACCCAGGTGCCGTCTTCCAGCTCCATCATTCGCTTCCAGTACACGGCGTCGAACGTCTCTCCGCCGACTTCGACGACGAGCTTGTCGCCGTACTCGAAGCTCTGCTTTCGCATGGGGAACTTGGCGTTGCCGAAGTTGTCGACGTGCACGATGGTGCCTTCGGTGGGCAGCGTGCGGCGGATCTTGTCGGCCGGGAACGGCTTACCGATCTCCGACATCGGCTTGCCGGCCGCGAACTGCCCGACGGCGGGACCGTGGACGAACTTCCCACCGAACGGCACGAAACCGGGGTCGTGGACCTCATAGCACTCCGCCACGCCGAACTCGTCGACGAGCCAGCCCGCCGCCCCGGTGTTCGTCCCTTCGAAGACGAACCCGTTCTCGGTTCGGCCGATGATGCGCTCGGTGCGCTCCTGGATGCTGTTCATGATGAACATGATCATGGTGTCGGGTGTGGATATCTCCGCCACCAGCCGCACCATGAAACCGGCGTTGAGGACGGAGAAGGGCTGGACGGGTACCAGCGGCTCAATTCGGATGTCCGCGTCCGGGTTGTATGCCTCAGCGGCGCGGAAGATGGAGGATCGCATTTCAACGAAAGCCACATCGGTACAGTCGGAGACTACGACAATGCGCTTGATGGACACAAATACTCCTCAGGTGGGGCGGATCAATGTACGGGGATGGCCAGTGCCTGCGTCAGGACTTCTGGGTGAAATGCACTGCATCGAGGCCCAGTCCGAGCATGTCGAACAGGTCCTTGCCGTCGAGCGGTGCTATCTCAGCGAGCGGGACATCACAGAGCACCAAGAAGTTCTCGACAGCTTCCGCATTTTCGCTCTCCAGTCCGAGATAGGACTGATTCGCGCCGGGCCAGAAGTTGAACTGAAGCCGTACCCCGTTCACCTCGGCCGTTTCGATGCGCCGCTCCTGGACGGGACGGTCGACGTAATGCAAAGACCGCAGCAGTTCGGCACCGACATCCGTCGACTCCACGCCGACGTGAACTTCCTCGTCGAACCGGAACGGCCGGTCCGGCAGCAGATTCGCCCGCTTGAACTGCACCCGGCATGCGTCCCCACTGCTCTGGATCCGGGCGCTGATCCCGCAGTACGAGCGGTCGGGATCGTCGAAGGGCAGGATGCTCTGCACGCGATCCATGATCTCGACATCATGAGTGCTCAAATAGGCACGTACCCGGTCCTGGAACACAGGGTCGAAGAGCACGGTTTCATAGCGCCCCTGATACTGATGTCCCGTGGTGCCCCGCAGACCGGCCTGGCGCATCGCTGCGAAGATCGCCTTCTTGCGCTCGACGGGAGGAAGTTCGAGCAGAGGCGCCAGACGGCCGGCTACCGCGTCCACCAGGACCGGCACACCGACAAGGCTGCTGGGTGTATCAACATCAGCCAACAGCACAGCGGGGATGGCGAGTTCACGGGTCAGGGCAGCTGAATGGGAGAGCGCGTTACCCACACGGACGACCAGTGCCGACGCGTCCCGCAAGCGGTCGAGTTCACCGGCCGTGGGCATACCGTCAAGGATGACTACCTGGCCCAGACGCGCCGGACCTTCACCTGCCGGCGTGAGCACACCTACGCCGTATCCCGGTGAGAGCACCTCGTCGACGGCGACAGCTCCGGCGGTTTCGGGCCGGGTCATGCGCAGTGGCTGCGCCACCGGTGGAACAACGATGTCGCGGGACTGGAAGATGTACAGCTGCCCCTCGTGCAAACCCCACTCAACGTCCTGTGGGCTGCCGAATTCGGCTTCCAGGCTGTGCCCGAGTGTCGCCAGGACCTCGCTCAACGTGCCCTCGGTCACGGCCCAGTCCCGGCGACCAGCGGGGGAGGCGGCTCCACCGCTGCGCGAGAGAGTGAAGCGATCCATCGCCCCGAGCCCCGCTACCACCCGGGTGCCCAGCCCCTTGCTGGACTCCACCAGCATCGTGGCGTTCTCCGCGATCGGGTTCCTGCTGTACAGGACGCCCGAGACCTCGCAGGGCACCATACGCTGGATCAGTACGTTCATCGGCGCGCGTTCGGTCGCGCCATGCATCGAGCGGTATGCCTTCGCGTCCACGGAGTCCGCACTGTCCCGGCACGCTTGGATGGCAGTGAGGACCTCGTCCGTCGTGCGGCGGTTCAGGTAAGACTCGTACACACCGGCGGCACTCGCGAGCGGCGAGTCTTCATCGGCCGAGGAACTGCGCACTACCACCGGAGATCCGGCGAAGACCGTTTCCATCAGCTCCCCCACGTCCTCGGCGAGCTCTTCGGCACTGGCCTTGGAATATCCTTCCTCGCTGATTACATAAGCGGTAGGTACTGGAAATCCAGCGCTGAGCATTCTCCGCAGACGGTTCGCTTTGGCTCCGACGTCGATATGACATCGCTCCAGCGGAAAAAACAAGTACATAGAAAATTAATCCTATTCGATACGAATGGGGTGCCCCCGGGATCACGCGCGACCCGTCGGCCAATTCTGAGGCAGGGCCGCATCCGCGAGGAACGGTGCGCGCCTTCATTGCCTTCCGGTACGGAGTTCTTTGCCTTCCCGTCCTGTGGCGCATCGGCTGTCCTAATTGTTCGTAACTGATTGGTGTGCATATTCTGGGGGTGTCTGTGTGATTGTGACTGTTTAGCCTCGATCTTGCATGAGCCCTCGTTCGATGTTGGCGGGGGCTTTTTGCTTGGCGGTTCTCGGTTCGTTCTGGAGGTGTGAGGTTCCCCCGCTGCACGGGAGGTACTGACTAGGAGGGTGTCTCGGTTACCGGTAACCCGGTTGCGGTTCGTGATCATTCATGCGGGATGATCTCGGTATGCGTGATGGGGATGGGCTGTTTGAGGTCGAGCCCTACACCGAAAAGCACGGCTACCCGCCCTACGATCCGCGGCTCATGGTGCGTCTCCTGATCTACGGCTACACCACCGGCGTCCGCTCCTCCCGGGCGATCGAGCGCCGCCTGGCCGACGACGTCGCCTTCCGGTTCCTGGCCGCCGGGCAGGAACCGGACTTCCGTTCCATCGCCCGGTTCCGTCGCCGCCACCTCGATGCGCTCGCCGGCCTGTTCGCGCAGTCGCTGCTGAGGACCAGACCTTCGGCGTGGACGGCAAGGAGGCGGACCTACCCGCCGAGCTGGATCGGCGTGAGAAGCGTCTGGCGAAGCCCCCGAGATGCGGGGAATGGTGACAGCAGGTCACATGGCTGGATCCCGAGGAGCCCGACCTCGCACGAGAGGACCGGCGCAAGGTGACGGTTCGGCTGCTCGTTTACACGGGGCGGCGCGGCGCGATCAACCGCACCACCTGGAACACCAAGGCGTGGGAGCCCGCGCTCGCGACTGCGGGAGTCATCCCGCCGCTGCCCGAGCGACAGCCGGGCGAGAAGCCGTCGCGTGTATGGGAGCCGAGCCGAGAGCACGGCTTCCACGTTTTGCGCCATACGTACGCCGCGGTGATGCTCGAAGCCGGTGAGTCGATTGTCTCGCTCGCGAAGTGGCTGGGGCATTCCGACCCGGCGTTCACGCTCCGGACGTACACGCATTTCATGCCGCAGGCCGGCGCGCGTGGGCTGTCTGCCATCGAGGCGTGGTTCACGGACTCGGCTGAAAGTCCCTGAGAAGTCCCAGAGGGCGGGACCAGCCGCCGGATGCCCGTAAACGTGCAGGTCGGAGCTTGATTGCTCCCTGGGCGGGGCAGAACCCGGCGTACAGCCCGACTCGTCTGCTTTTACGGCCCTGACCAGGGACAACGACCTGGTTGGGGCCACATTGCGTCCGTTGACGCTTCCCGCTGGATGCCTTGACGACGTCGGCCGGCGGCGGGTCGCCGGGCGCGCTGGACGATCCGGTCGCGGTGAAGTGCGTGGCAGCGGCCGTCATCGCCGCGAACGCGGCCCGGGTGAACTGGTTGGTGTAGATGGCCAGGGAGACCCGGCCTCGCCCAGCTCCTTCGCCAGGTCGGGCACCTGACCGTGGGGCCTTGTCCTGGTCTCCGGGCAGCGGGCCGGCCGGTGGGCGGGCGGTGCCGATCTGTTCGGCGGCTGCACGCCCGCGTCGGGCCGCGGTGTGCGGCCCGACGCGGTCTGTGCGGCCGGGTGGGTTACGGGACCGGCGGGACCGGGACGAAGGTCAGGCCCGCCGTGACCGAGGACCGTGCGAAGCAGCCCGCTGCGGCGAACGACGCCGTGTAGCTGGCCGCCGTCACGATGGTGGCGGGAACGGTGACGGTGGGCGGGGCGAGGGTCGCCACGCCGCTGGCGTCGGTGACGGCCGTGCCGATCAGGATCGGCCCGGTCACTGCGTTGGCGGTGAAGGTCACCGTCATGCCGGGGATCGGTGCGTTGGTCGCGGCGTTCCTCAGCGTCGCGTTCATGGTCTGGATGACGAAGGTGCCATTGAGCCGCAGCCGGACCTGCCGGGGTGCGGCCGTGAGAGTGGTGGCCACGCTCGTCGCGTTGATGACCACGGAGCCCGTTGACGCCCCGAAGCACGGCGCGCCGTTGTAGTGGGCGGTGATGGTGCCGGAGGACAGGCTGGTGGAGCTGAAGCAGGCTTGGCCGGCGGCGTTGACGGCGACCGTCGCGTTAAGGCCGCCGGGGCCGGTGAATGTCACTGTGCCGGTGGGTGTGCCCGAACCTGGCGCGTTCGTCGTCACCGTCGCACACACCGTCACTGACTGCCCGCAGACAGACGGGTTCGGCGTCGCGGTCACCGTCGTGGTGGTCGCCGCCGGGTTGACCGTGGCGGTGGCCGTACCGGTGGAGCCGGTGAAGCACGGCGCGCCGTTGTAGTGGGCGGTGATGGTGCCGGAGGACAGGCTGGTGGAGCTGAAGCAGGCTTGGCCGGCGGCGTTGACGGCGACCGTCTGGTTGAGCCCGCCGGGGCCGGTGAATGTCACTGTGCCGGTGGGTGTGCCCGAACCTGGCGCGTTCGTCGTCACCGTCGCACACACCGTCACCGACTGCCCGCATACCGACGGGTTCGGCGTGAGCGAGACCGTGGTGGTGGTGGCGGCGGGGTTGACCGTGACGGCGACGGTGCCGGACGAGCCGGCGAAGCAGGGTCCCTCACCGTTGTATGTGGCGGTGATTGTGCCGGTGGACAGGGAGGTCGTCGTGATGCAGGCCTGGCCGGCGGCGTTCAGAGCCACCGTCTGGTTGAGCCCGCCGGGCCCGGTGAAGGTGACGGTGCCGGTCGGGGTGCCCGAACCTGGCGCGTTGGTGGTGACGTTGGCGCAGACCGTCACCGACTGACCGCAGACGGACGTGCCGGGGGTCGCGGTCACGGTCGTGGTGGTCGCCGCCTCGTTCACGGTGACGGCGACGGAGCCGCTGGAGCCGCCGGCGCAGCTGCTGCCGTTGTACGTGGCGGTGACCGCGCCGGTGGACAGGGAGGTGGTGGTGATGCAGGCCTGACCACTCGCGTTCAGCGGCACTGTCTGGTTGAGCCCGCCCGGACCCGTGAACGTCACCGTCCCGGTGGGCGTGCCCGAACCCGGTGGGGTGATGGTGACCGTCGCGCAGATTGTGACGGACTGGCCGCACACCGATGTCGCCGGTGTCGCCGTCACCGTCGTGGTGCTGGCGGCCGGATTGACCGTGAGGGAGGCGGCGCCGGTGGACGGCAGGAAGCAGCTGCTGCCGTTGTAGACGGCGGTGACGGTGCCGGTGATCAGCGAGGTGCTGGAGAAGCACGCCTGGCCACTCGCGTTCAGCGGCACCGTCACGTTCAGCCCGCCGGGTGCGGTGAAGGTGACGGAGCCGGTCGGCGTACCGGAGCCCGGCGCGTTGGCGGTGACGGTTGCGCAGAGCGTGACCGACTGGCCGCAGACGGACGGGTTCGGCGTGGCCGTCACGGTCGTGGTGGTGGCGGCCGGATTGACGACGAGGACGACGGAGCCCGCGGATGCCGCGAAGCAGGGACCCTCACCGTTGTACGTGGCGGTGATCGTGCCGGAGGCCAGGGACGTACTGCTCAAGCATGCCTGTCCGCCGGCGTTCAGCGGCACCGTCACGTTCAGGCCGCCGGGGCCGGTGAACGTCACCGTGCCGGTGGGTGTACCCGAACCCGGCGCGTTCGTCGTCACCGTCGCACACACCGTCACCGACTGCCCGCAGACAGACGGGTTCGGCGTCGCGGTCACTGTCGTGGTGGTCGCCGCCTCGTTCACCGTGGCGGTGGCGGTGCCGCTTGACGCGGTGAAGCAGGCTGCGCCGTTGTATGTGGCGGTGACCGTGCCAGTGGAGAGGGAGGTGGTGGTGATGCAGGCCTGACCACTCGCGTTCAGCGGCACTGTCTGGTTGAGCCCGCCCGGACCGGTGAATGTCACTGTGCCGGTGGGTGTGCCCGAACCGGGCGCGTTTGTCGTTACGGTCGCGCAGACCGTCACCGTCTGCCCGCAAACCGACGGGTTCGGCGTGAGCGAGACTGCGGTGCTGGTCGAGGCCGGGTTGACCGTTGCGGTGGCGGTGCCGCTCGACGCGGTGAAGCAGGCTGCGCCGTTGTACGTGGCGGTGACCGTGCCGGTGGTCAGCGACGTCGTGGTGATGCAGGCCTGACCACTCGCGTTCAGTGGCACTGTCTGGTTGAGCCCGCCGGGGCCGGTGAATGTCACTGTGCCGGTGGGTGTGCCCGAACCGGGCGCGTTCGTCGTTACGGTCGCGCAGACCGTCACCGTCTGCCCGCACACCGACGGGTTCGGGGTGAGCGAGACCGCGGTGCTGGTCGAGGCCGGGTTGACCGTGACCGTGACGGTGTCGCTGGACGCGGCGAAGCACGGGCCCTCGCCGTTGTAGACGGCGGTGACGGTGCCCGAGGCCAGGGTGGTGGTGGTCAGGCAGGCCTGGCCGGCAGCGTTCAGAGCCACCGTCTGGTTGAGCCCGCCGGGGCCGGTGAACGTCACCGTGCCCGTGGGCGTACCCGAACCTGGCGCGTTCGTCGTCACCGTCGCGCACAGCGTCACCGTCTGCCCGCACACCGACGGGTCGGGGGTCGCGGTGACCACCGTGGTCGTCAACGCCTCGTTCACCGTCACGTCGACCGTGCCGGTGGACGGCGCGGCGCAGTCGTCACCGCTGTAGGTGGCCGTGACGGTGCCGGAGAGCGTGGCGGGGGCGGTGAAGCAGGCCTCGCCGGCGGCGTCCAACGGCACCGTCTGGTTCAGCCCGCCCGGGCCGGTGAAGGTCACCGTCCCCGTGGGCGTACCCGAACCGGGCGGGTCGATGGTGACGCTCGCGCAGAATGTGACCGTCTGGCCGCACACCGACGGGTCGGGGGTCGCGGTCACGGTCGTGGTGGTCGCCGCCTGGTTGACCGTGACGTCGACGGTGCCGGTGGACGGGTTGGCGCAGGAGCTGCCGTTGTAGGTGGCCGTGATCGTGCCGGTCTCCAGCGAGGTGGTGGTCAGACAGGCCCCGCCGGTGGCGTCCAGGGTGACTGTCTGGTTCAGCCCGCCCGGGCCGGTGAAGGTCACGGTCCCCGTGGGCGTACCCGAACCGGGTGGGTCGACGGTAACGCTCGCGCACACCGTCACCAGCTCACCGCAGACCGAGGGGTCGGGCACTGCCGTCACCGTGGTGGTGGTGTCGGCGGGGTTGACCGTGACGGCGACGGTGCCGGACGAGCCGGCGAAGCAGGGTCCCTCACCGTTGTATGTGGCGGTGACCGTGCCGGTGGACAGCGACGTCGTGGTGATGCAGGCCTGGCCGGCGGCGTTCAGAGCCACCGTCTGGTTGAGCCCGCCGGGCCCGGTGAAGGTGACGGTGCCGGTCGGGGTGCCCGAACCTGGCGGGTCGGTCGTCACCGTGGCGCACAGGCTCACCGTCTGGCCGCAGACGGACGGGTTCGGGGTGGCGGTGACCACCGTGGTCGTCGACGCCTCGTTCACTGTCACATCTGCCGTGCCGGTGGACGGGTTGAAGCACGCCGCGCCGTTGTAGACGGCCGTGACCGTCCCGGTGGTCAGCGTGGTGGTGGTCACGCAGGCCTGTCCGGTGGGGTCGAGCACGGCGGTCTGGCTGAAACCGCCCGGAGCTGTGAACGTCACCGTGCCCGTCGGAACGCCGGAACCGGGGGCGTCGGTGGTGACCGTCGCGCAGAACGTCACCAACTGACCGCACACCGACGGGTCCGGCGTGACGGCGAGAGTGGTCGTGGTGTCTGCCGGGTTGACTGTCACGTCCGTGCTGCCGGTCGAACTCAGTGCGCAGCTGTCGCCGTTGTAGGTGGCCGTGATCGTACCGGTGGCCAGCGCGGTGGTCGTGACGCACGCCTCGCCGGTGGCGTCCAGGGTGACTGTCTGGTTCAGCCCGCCCGGGCCGGTGAAGGTCACCGTCCCCGTGGGCGTACCCGAACCGGGCGGGTCGATGGTGACCGTCGCACAGACCGTCACGAGCTCGCCGCAGACCGACGGATCGGGGACGGCGGTGACCAAGGTGGTGGTCGTGGCCTGGTCGACCGTGACCGCGACCGCTTCGGCTGAGCCCGCGAAGCACGGGTCCTCGCCGTTGTAGACGGCGGAGACCTCTCCGGTGACCAGTGTGGTGGTGGTGACACAGGCCTGGCCACCGGCGTCGAGGGGGACGGTCTGGTTGAGACCGCCGTCGGCCGTGAAGGTCACCGTGCCCGTCGGTGTGCCCGAACCCGGTGGCTGGGCGGTGACCGTCGCACAGATGGTGACGCTCTGTCTGCACACGGACGGGTCGGGGGCGACTGTGACGTCGATGTTCGTCAGTGCCTCGTTCACCGTCACGTCGACCGTGCCGGTCGACGGCGCGGCACAGGAGTCGCCGTTGTAGGCGGCGGTCACCGTGCCGGTGGCCAGCGAGCCGGTCGTCACGCAGACCTGGCCGGCGGGGTCCAGCACGGCGGTCTGGCTGAAGCCGCCGGGACCGGTGAAGGTCACCGTGCCCGTGGGGACGCCGGCGCCGGGCGGCTCGATCGTGACCGTCGCGCAAAGGGTGACCGGCTGGCCACAGACCGACGAGTCAGGGCTGGCCGTCACCACCGTCGTCGTGTCCGCCTGGTTGACCGTGACGTCGACGCTGCCCGTGGAGCTCGCGGCGCAGTCGTCACCGCTGTAGGTGACCGTGACGGTGCCGGTGATCAGCACCGCCGTCGTCACGCAGGCGTGGCCGCTGCCGTCGAGCACGGCGGTCTGGTTGAGCCCGCCGGGACCGGTGAAGGTGACGGTGCCGGTCGGGGTGCCCGTGCCGGGCGGGTCGATGGTGACGGTTGCGCAGAGGGTGACGGTCTCGCCGCAGACCGAGGGGTTCGGGCTGGCCGTCACGACGGTGGTGGTGTCCGCGGCGTTGACGACCTGGTTCACGAGGCCGGACGACGACGGGTCGAAGGTGCTGTCGCCGCTGTAGGCGGCGATCGCCTGGTGGGTGCCGACGCTCAGGTCGTCGATGGTGACCTGGGTCTGGCCGGTGGCGTCCAGGGTGCCGACGAGCGTGGGCCCGTCGTCGCTGATGATGACGCTGACGGTGCCGGTCGGGGTGGTGGTCTCCGGCGGTACCGGGGAGACCTGAACGGTAAAGGTGACCGACTCCCCGCAGACCGAGGGATTGGGAGACGATGTCAGCGTGGTGATGGAACTGGCCATGGCGCAGCCTCCTTTGGGAGTGTACGAGGCCAGAGCGACCCGACGCCCTCCGGGTGACAGCGGAAATGGCACGCCGCAATGAAAGAAGCTGTGTCGGCGCATTACTCACCTGGTCACGCGGGCGCCGGGGAATCACTCTCCAGCGTTTCCCAGTAGGCGCCCTGGTCCCATTCATCCGCCATACGGGTGCACGCAATTTCACCCGTATGGCGGAGCGCCCAGGGGGGGGCGGGGGCGTAATTCAGATATTCTCCGGTACCCACCGGCGCGGGAATACATAAAGGCCGTCCGCCCCGCTCACGGAAAGCGCACCGGCGGTACGGCGACTACTGGTTGACGACGATGACGGTGCCGCCGCCGCGCCGCCGCGCGGCCTCGGCCTCCTGGCGGGTGGGGTAGTCGCGCATTGCTCCGTTCGGCAGGACCAGCCGGTAGATGGTCGCTCGTCCGCCGCCACGTGCACCGCAGTTGCATCCCATGGGAACTCCTCCTTCGTGCTCCGTCGTACTTCCTTCAGTCGAGCCAGGTGGATGCCAGGCCCGCCAGGTAGGACAGCGTCAGGACCATGGCGACCGCCTGGAAGACGGTGGTGTCGCCAGCCAGAAAGGCGAGCGGCACGACCGATGCGGCGACCCAGATCCCCGTGCACCAACCGCAGGTGACCAGATAGGCGGGACCGGATTCGTCCCCGAAGCGATCGGCCACCCACGTGCGCAATCCGGCAGCCAGTACGTCCTTGGTTATGAATCTGGTGATACGACAAATCGCGCCGAGAGCCAGAAGAAACACCACCGGGTCCATGCAATTCATCGTAAGACGAGCCATATTTATGCGGTAGGCCCTTGCGCAAGCATTTCCATGACAGGAATACGCAAGGAAAACAAGTGCTCTTGTGGTGCTTATGGGGCGCACTCCTCCGGGCCGCGGCCCGGACGCGCGTGATCGCCCGGAGGACGACGTGCCCGACTGCGAGGCCACCCGTGTGGTGCACTACGCCGCGATCCGCCAGCCCCTGGACCCGAGGTGCACGCATCGCCGCCGCGGTGGTGCCGGTGCCGTCGGCGGGGGCATGCACCGGCGAACCGGGCCTGGGCGGCTGAAGCCGACAAGTAAGTCAAGCCTTACTTTCATGGATATTTTTCTGCATAGTGGAGGGCCGAGTCGAGAGGGGGTCGGCCGTTGCCGCAGGTGGATCAGGGTGCAGCAGGACAGGTCGAGGCCGAGCAGGCGCACGTAACGGCCATGTACGCGCTGCTCGATGAGCGATTGGCAGACGTACGGGCCCAGTTGGCGGACGTGCTGAGGTCGTCCGCCGGCAGTGCGGGCGAGGTGTACGCGCGCGATGTCGCCGCGGAGCGTCTGGCGCGGCAGGTTCGCCGGCTTGAGGGGGCCGAGGAGGGGCTGGCGTTCGGCCGGATCGACGGTGCGAACGGAACCGTCCTGCACATCGGACGGCTCGGCCTGTACGTGGGTGACCGGGACCTGCCGCTGCTCGTCGACTGGCGGGCGGAAGCGGCGCGGCCCTTCTACGCGGCGACGGGCGTCCACCCGATGGGACTGCGGCGCCGCCGTCACCTGCGGGTCGAGGAACGTGCGGTACGCGCGGTGAGCGACGAACTGCTGGACGGATCCGCGCCCGCGGTCGGTGACATCGTCGGTGACGGTCCGTTGGCGGAGGCGCTGGAGGCGCGGCGCACGGGGCGGATGCGCGCGGCGGTGGCGACGTTGCAGGCGGAGCAGGACGCGATCGTCCGGTCCGCGCATCAGGGGGTGACGGTGGTGCAGGGCGGCCCCGGCACGGGCAAGACCGTCGTCGCGCTGCACCGGGCGGCGTACGTGCTGTACGCGTTCTCGCGCGCTGCCGAGCGTGGTGTCCTGGTGCTCGGGCCGAACGCGCGGTTCCTCGACTACGTCTCCCGGGTGCTCCCTTCGCTCGGGGAGAACGACGTGGACCTGGCGACGTGCGGGGAACTGGCCGGAGTGATCCCCGTCGCGGCGGAGCCGTCCGATGTCGCACGGCTCAAGGGGAGTTCCGCAATGGCCGAGGCGCTGGTGGACCTGGTGCGCTCCCGGCAGGCGCCGCCGGACGCGGGGTTCGCGGTGCGTGTGGCGCAGGAGTGGGTCCGTCTCGAAGGCGCGGATGTCGCGGCGGCACGAGAGGCCGCGGCAGCGAGCGGCCTGGCGCACAATCGTGCGCGGGACGTGTTCAAGGAGCATCTGATCGGCACGCTCACGAGCGCGCTGGAACGCGGCACCGTCGAGGCCCTCGATCACATCGACGCCGAGATCGCCGAGAGCACGGGTCTCGACCTCGATGCCGCGGCCGAGGCCGACCTGCGGGCGCTCGGCTTCCATGACGCACCGGCCGCCGACCCGGCCGAGATGTTCGACGCGGACGCCCTCCGCGCGAACCTCATGGGGGACGCGCACGTCGACCGTGCGGTGGAGGTTCTCTGGCCACGGCTCGCGCCCGAAGCGCTCGTACGGGACCTGCTGACGGACACCCGCACCATGGCCGCACATCTGCCGTCGCTCACCGGTGACGGCCGCTCCCGGCTGCTGCGCTCTCCTGACGCCGCGTGGACCGATGCCGACGCACCGCTGTTGGACGAGGCGGCACATCTGGTGGACGGGCCGCCGGAGCGGACGTTCGGGCACGTCGTCGTCGACGAGGCCCAGGAGCTGACCGCCATGCAGTGGCGGATGGTGATGCGCCGGTGCCCGGCCAGGTCGATGACGCTGGTGGGCGACTTCGCCCAGGCAGGTCCCGCGACGGCAGCGAGGGACTGGTCCCAGGCGCTGGACCCGCATCTCGGCAGCCGGTTCACCCTGCACACCTTGACCGTCAGTTACCGTACGACGCGGGAAATCCTGGCGACCACCCGCGACCTGCTCGCCCGGATCGCCCCCGGTCGGACGCCGGGCCGGTCGATCCGCCATGGCGAACATCCCCGCAACCTCACCGCGTGCCCGCACACACTCGCCGCCACTGTGGCCGCGGAACTCCAGGCACAGGCCGCGGCGCACCCGGGCGAACTGCTCGCCGTGATCTGCGCGGATGCCCGAATCAAGGACATGGCATCCGCCGGTGTCGCACAGTGGGCGCGCCTCGTGCCGGCGTCCGAGGCCCGCGGGCTGGAGTTCGACGCCAGCGTCGTCGTCGCCCCGGAAGAGATCGCCGCGGCCCGCCCGAGCGGCGAACGTGACCTGTACGTCGCCCTCACCCGTGCCACCAAGAGACTGTGCACGATCGCCGTCCGCCCCGTGTCACATCACGCCTCATGCCCCCCTCTGAGGGCACTCGGAGCTGATACCTCGACGGGCTGACACGGCACCGAGCCGTGCCGGTTCGCCGGAGCGAGCACACCGCGCCGGCAGCAGCGTCGAGAACCGCTCCCGGATCGGGCCAAGGACGTCAAGGGCGTCAAGGACAGAGGACGCCGGCGCAGAAGGACAGAGGACGCCGGCGCAGGCACGAAAGCGCCTTGAGTCTCAGGCGGCCCGGCCGAGCTGTGCGGTGAAGAAACCGGTCAGCTTCTCCACGACCGGGCCGACGTACTGCTCCTTGTCGTAGAGGTCGACATGGCTCGCGCCCTCGACCCAGTGGATCTGCTTGGGGCCGACCGCCTTCTGGAACGCCTCGATGCTCATCCACGAGGTCACCGCGCGGGTCCCGACGACCATCAGCAGCGGACGCCGCCCGATGAGCGGCATGGGCGCGAAGGCATCGAAGGCGGCCATCTTGTCGATACTGGTCCAGTCGAAGAAGGACGCCGAGCGCGGGTGCTGCGCGCGCGGGGTGCGGTAGTACTCGAAGCCCTCGGCGCCGTGCTCGCCGCCCAGCGCGCGGGCCTGCTCGATCGACTCGGGGAAGAGGGTGAGTACCGGCGGTTTCCCGCCGGCAGCCGTGGTGGTACGGGCGTTCGCCGCCGCGTCCAGCATGCTCCGGAACACCGTCGGGTCCTGCGTACCCTCGGCGCCGTGACGGAACTGGCGGGCGATGTCCACTGCGCTCACCGTGGCGACGGCCTTGATCCGGTGGTCGCCGCCCGTGGCGGGCAGGACGTAGCCGCCGGCGGCACAGATACCGAGCGCGCCGATCCGGTCGGCATCCACCTCGGGACGGGCGGTGAGGCAGGAGACACCGGCCTTGAGATCCTCGATGCGCTGGGCCGGGTCCTCCAGTCCGCGCGGGATCCCCCCGCTCTCGCCCTGGTAGGCGGCGTCGAAGGCGAGGGTGACGAAACCCCGCTCGGCGAGCCGGCTCGCGTAGAGCCCGGCCGTCTGCTCCTTGACCCCGCTGCCGGGGTGGCCGACGACGATCGCCGGACGGGGGCGGTCGTCGGTGGCCGGCGGGGCGTAGAGGTGACCGGCGAGGGTGATGCCGGCACTGTCGAAGGTGACGTCGGTTCTCATCACGGAGTGCTCCGTTGCGCTGTCGGGACAGAACCCAGGGCGAGCTGGGTTCCGGCCGGGCGAGTGGGGTTCCGGCCGGGCGCCGTGCCGCGGCCTGATCCCACCGTCGCCCTGCTCCCGCGCGGGCAACAGAGACAGACTCCTGCCCGGGAAGAAACCTGCCCCCTCAGCGGACAGCGGGCAGCGCACAGAATGGGCATATGACCCCGCCCTCCGGACTCGGCGAGCTCGGCGCCTTCCTCAAGGCCCGCCGCGCCCAGCTCACCCCACACGAAGTCGGCCTGCCCGAGACCGACAGCCACCGCAAGGTCGCGGGGCTGCGCCGCGAGGAAGTCGCCCGGCTCGCCGCGATCAGTGTCGACTACTACACACGGCTGGAGCAGGGCCGGGTCCAGGCATCGGCATCCGTGCTCGCCACTCTCGCACGTGCGCTGCGCCTCGATGACGACCAGCAGACCTACCTCTTCGGGATCGCGGGCAAGACCGACGCCGGACCGCGTCGCCGGCGTGCCGCCCAACGTGTACGCCCGGCCGCCCGCCGCCTGCTCCAGCAGCTCACCGAGACCCCCGCCCTCGTTCTCGGCAAACGCATGGACATCCTTGCCTGGAACCACGCCGCCACCGCGCTCTACACCGACTTCGCCCGCATCCCCGCCGCACGGCGCAACTACGTGTACATGCTGTTCACCGACCCCGCCTTCCGCGGCATGCACCTCGAATGGGAACACGACGCCCGTGACGCGGTCGCAGCCCTGCGCATGGAAGCAGCCAACGGCTCCGACGACCCGGCCCTCGCCCGACTCGTGGGCGAACTCTCCCTGCAAGACACCGACTTCCGCACCTGGTGGGCCGAACACCACGTCAACTCCGGCGGCTACGGCACCAAGCACTACCGGCACCCCACCGCGGGCGACCTCACCCTCGACTGCGACACCTGGGACAGCCCCGACGGCTCCGGCCAACGCCTCATGGTCCTCACCGCGGAACCCGGCTCGACATCGCACGACGCGCTGCGCATCCTCATCTCCTGGGCACCCGCCGGCCAAGCGGTACCAGGCCGCGTAGCGATACCAGGCCGCGCCGTACCGCCCGCTGATACGGACCGCCGGCATCCGGACACCTGACGAGCAGGGCTCGACCCATTCCAGAAGCCCGACACCTCTGGGGTTTCCCGGGCGGGAGCTGCCTCTTCCTCGATTATCGGCTACGGTGTAGCCGTTAATTGCTCCGCCGGTTGATTGCTCCGTCGAAGGAGGCGTCCGTGTCCGTGGAAGAGAACGTGTGTGACGACACCGACGTGCTGGTGGTGGGTGCGGGGCCGGTCGGGATGGCGCTCGCGCTGGATCTGGTCCGCCGTGGGGTGCGGGTGCGGCTGGTGGAACGGGGAGCGGATACGTTCCCCGGGTCGCGGGCCAAGGGGGTACAACCGCGCACGCTCGAAGTGTTCGACGATTTCGGCATCGTGGATGCCGCACGCGCGGCGGGCGGCCCGTACCCGCCGATGGGCCTGCATGTGGGGCCGGCGTCGGTGAAGTGGGTGATGCAGAAGCCCGCGGCGCCCGACCCGGGCACGCCGTACCCGGACATCCTGCTGCTGCCGCAGTACGCCACCACCGAGATCCTGCGCGGCGCGGTCGAGGAGGCCGGTGTGGCGATCGAGTTCGGCGCCGAGGTCACCGGCGTCACCCAGGACGCCGCGTCGGTCACCGCGGAGCTGGCCGACGGGACGTGCGTGCGGGCCCGGTACGTGGTCGGCACGGACGGCGCGAGCAGCGTCGTCCGCAAGTCGGCCGGGCTGGCATTCACGGGATCCACCGACGAGGCGGACCGGATGCTTGTCGTGGACGGGCGGGTGGCGGGCCTGTCCCGGGACCGGTGGCATGTGTTCCCGCGACTCGGCGGCCGGACGGTCGCGGCGTGCCCGCTTCCGGGCGGCGAGAACTTCCAGGTGATGATCAAGATCAGGCCGGACGATCCGGTCGACCTCTCGGAGCCCGCGCTGGCGGAGTTGTTCGGCCGGCTCGCCGGCCGGGGGATGCGGTTGACGGACGTGACCTGGGCGTCGGTGTTCCGGCCGAATGTACGGCTGGCCTCGGCATACCGGCAGGGGCGGGTACTGGTGGCGGGGGACGCCGCGCACGTGCACACCCCGGCCGGGGCGCAGGGCCTGAACACCGGGGTGCAGGATGCCTACAACCTGGGCTGGAAGCTCGGCCAGACGCTGGCCGGCGCGCCGGACGACCTCCTGGACAGTTACGAGGGCGAGCGGCGTCCGATCGCTGCCGCCGTGCTGGGCCGGTCCTCGGAGCTGTACGCGGGTGCCAAGAAGGCCAGGCCCGGGGCGCTCAGGCGGGGCGCCGACGAGCGGCAGCTCTCGCTGACGTACGCCGGCGGACCGCTCGCCCGGAGCTCGGGCCCGGTCGCCCGGACCGGCACGCTGGAGGTGGGCGACCGGGCGCCGGACGCCGCGCTGGCACAGGAGCGGCTGTTCGACCTGTTGCGTGGCCCGCACTTCACGCTGCTGGCGTTCGGGGAGCGGGCGGGGGCCGAACTGGAGAAGGTGGCGTGGCCGTCGCGCGGCGCGGCGCTGCACCGGCACCGGCTCACGGAACGGACCACCTCCGGCGGGACGGCCGAGCGGGCGGTCCTGGCGACGTACGGGATCACCTCCGACACACTGGTCCTGGTGCGGCCCGACGGCTACATCGGGCACATCGTGACGTACGGCGAGTCGTCCAGCGGGTCTTTGTCCCCCGGCCCTTCGGAGGCACTCGGCTCGGAGGCGCTCGGCTCGGAGGCATGCGACCTTACAGAGCTGCACCGGGCTGTCGCGCTCATGACGCCGCCGCTGTAGTGGTCATGGAACCGCGCCTGATCCCGGGAAGCCCCGCCTGGTGGGCGGCGCGCCCCCGTACGCCGGCGGCGGCGGCCGAGGCGCCGCGCCGCGGGCGCCCCCCGGTCGACTTCGGCCGGATCGTGGCCACCGCGCTGCGGCTGGTGGACGAGGTGGGCGTACAGGCGTTCACCCTGCGGATGCTCGCCGACGCCCTGGGCTCGGGCACCGCGACGCTCTACCGCCACTTCGCCGGCAAGGACGAACTCCTCGTTCACGTCGTGGATCACGTTCTGGGCGATGTCGGCACACCCGCCCCCGGGGCCACCGCGACCTGGCGGGAGTCCCTCACGGCTGTCGCCGATGCCCTGTACCTCACCCTGCGGCGGCACCCCCATGTCCTTCCCCTGCTCATCGCCCAGGTCCCGATCGGTCCCAACGGCCTCGCGCAGCGCGAACGCGTCCTCCAACTCCTGCTGGCGCACGGCTTCCCCGCCGACCTGGCGGCGCGCGCCTTCACCGCCGTGAGCCACTACGTGATCGGCTTCGTCGCCCAGCAGCACGGCCCCGGCTCCGCGGACCCCGACAGCGCCCCCGCCCTGGCCGCGTTCTACCGCGGCCTCGACACCGCCACGTACCCCGCCATCACCACGGCCGCCCGGACACTCACCCGCACACCCCTCGACGAAGAGTTCCGCTTCGGCCTCGCCCTCCTCGTCACAGGGCTGGAGCACCTCGTGGACGGTCACCCGCCCCAGGCGCTGTGACGAAGACGTGGCCTGCCTGGCGGTGAGTTCCCTGTCGAGTTCTGGGCGTTGAGCAGCGGCACGAAGCCCCCGACCGCAAGAGTCGGGGGCTTCTCCGCGTCAAGGGGCCGGCTTGTCGGGGCGCCGGTTTGACGCCCCGATGGATACCGGTTTGACGCCTCAATGGATAACCGCTATCTATTGGTTGTCGTAGAGGAGGGCGGTCCGTGCAGGACGTGGTGCTGGCGCTGCTGGTCAAGGAGCCGTCGCACGGGTACGAGCTGCGCAGCCGGTTGGCGGCGGCGCTCGGACCGTTGGGGGAGACGCTGAACGCCGGGCAGATCTACGTGACGCTCACCCGGCTCGAAAAGGCGGGGCTGGTCGTCCTTGAGCGTGTGGACGTGCCGGTGCGCGGTCCGCGGCGCAAGGTGTACGCGCTGACCGGTGACGGGCAGGAGCGGGTGGCCGCGTGGATGGCCGAGAGCGCCGGGGCCAGAGCGGATGTGACGGAGTTCCACCTGAAGCTGGTGGCCGCCGCCGAATCGGGTCTGGCCGATCCGCTCGCGCTCGTGGACGCGCGGCGGCGAGAGCTGATGCACAGCCTCGCCGAGGCCCAGCGCGCCGCCCTCGCTCATGACACGGACTCGCGGGCCGGGCTGCTTCTGGAGGGCATCGCGCTCCGGCTGCAGGCCGATCTGCGCTGGTTGGAGGCGTGGGGGGGGGGGGGGGGGGCGGAGGCGACAGGAGCAG
>NZ_JBHVGV010000003.1:199780-215470 GCF_042800555.1 Streptomyces sp. NPDC057617
CCGCTCTCCCTTCCTCTCCACCTCCCCTGTTTCTCCCCTCGTCCCTCTCCTCCTCCCTCCCCCCCCCCCCCGCCGCGTGGGGAAAGCGGAGGAAGCGGATGACGAGAGACGTGTGGGACCGCGAACCCGGCGACGCGCGTGCGCCGGTGCTGCGGGCCGTCGGCCTGTCGCGTGTGTACGGGGAGGACGAGAGCCTGGTGTGGGCTGTCGACGGGGTCGATCTCGACGTTCCCGCCGGGCAGACGCTCGCCGTCACCGGGCCCAGTGGCTGCGGCAAGTCGACGCTGCTCCAGCTCCTCGGCGGTCTTGACCGGCCCACCGAGGGCGAGATGTGGCTCGGCGGGCGGCGCATCGACCACCTCGGCGAACGGGCGCTGGCCAGGATGCGGCGCCGCGCGGTGGGCTTCGTCTTCCAGGCGTACCACCTGATGCACGAGCTGACCGCGGCGCAGAACGTCGAGCTGCCCGCGCTGCTCGCCGGCGCCTCACCGCGTACCGCCCGCATCCGTGCCGCCGAACTTCTCGATCAGGTCGGGCTCGCCGACCGGGCCCGGCATCTGCCCTCCGAGCTGTCCGGCGGGCAGCGGCAGCGGGTCGCCATCGCCCGCGCCCTGGCCAACGAGCCGCTGGTCGTCCTCGCGGACGAGCCCACCGGAAACCTCGACAGCGCCGCGACCCTCGACATCCTCCGGCTCTTCGACGAACTGCGCGCCGCCGGCCAGACCCTGGTCATGGTCACCCATGACGAGCGCGTCGCCGCCACGGCCGACCGCGTCGTCTCCCTGCGCGACGGGACGCTGGCCGACGACACCCGCCTGTACGGCGGCGGCTACGGAAACGGCGGCGGCACAGGGCACGGCCATGGTGGAGGTACGGGGCACGGCCACGGGAGCGGTACGGGACTCGGCGGCGACGACGACGACGGCGACGACGACGGCGGCGACGACGGCGGCGGTACAGGGCCCGGGCAGGGCGGAACCGGCACAGGCCTCGGCACGCTGCTGCGCTGGGAGGACTGACCATGGGACACCTGCTGCTGATATGGCGTCCGGTCCTGCACGACATGCGCCGCCGTCCCGGCGAGGCCCTCATGTTCCTGCTCGCCGTCACCGTCGCCACCGCCGCCCTGAGCCTCGGAATGGCGACCGGCAACGCCGTGACCACCGCGTACCTGAAGACCCGCGCGGCCACCGCCGGTCCCGACGTCACCGCCATCACGACGGCCACCGACCCGTCCGATCTGGCCGAACGCCTCGCGGACACGCCCGGCGTGGCCGTGCAGGCCGCCCCGGTCTTCGCGTTCGACGCCACCGTCCGGGCACACGGCCGGACCGCGCACTCCTCGGTCGAGGGGCGCGACAACTCACCGTCCGCCGTGGACCGGCCACTGGTGACCTCCGGCACCTGGGTGCGTCCCGGCGGCGCGGTGGTCGAACGGGGCTTCGCGCAGGCGATCGGTGTGCGCGTCGGCGACCGCGTCACCATCAGCGGTCGCGGCTATCCGGTCGTAGGAACCGCGATCAGCGCGGCCACCCCGGTGTATCCGTGGAGCGACTGGACCCAGGGGCCCGGGCCGTCCGACTACGGCGGCAGGATCTGGCTCACCACCGCCGACACCCGCGCGGCAGCGGGCAACGCCTCCGGTGTCCATCTGATCCATCTGAAGCTGACCGACCCCAACGCACCCCTCCGATGGCGCGACACCGTGTTCACCCACGACCGTAGGGGCGACTCCTGGGTCAACACCCACAACTGGCAGACCGTCCTCCGGACGAATACGAACATGATCGAGGACACCCAGCCCGCCCTGGTCATCGGCGGCTGGCTCCTCGCCCTCGCCGCGACCGTCACCCTCGCCGCGCTCGCCACCGCTCGCGCCGTTCGCGACAACCGGCGTGCCGCACTGCTCAAGGCCGTGGGCGCCGGCCCCGGCACCGTCACCGCCGTACTGCTGGCGCAGCACCTGCTCCTGACCCTCCTGGCCACCGCGCTGGGACTGACCGCAGGGACGCTGGCCGCACCCCACCTCGTCGACCCCAGCGACGGGCTGCTCAACACCGTCGGCCCTCCGGACTCCGGCACCGTCACCGCCGCGCTCCTCCTCGCCGTCGTGGTCGCCCTGACCGGCGTACTCGGCCCCGCCGTGCGTGCCGCCCGCACCAGCACCGTCCACGCCCTGGCCGACCCGGCGCATCTGCTCACGCACCACCCGCACCTGAACGCCGTGACGGCGTATCTGCCCACGCCGCTGCTGCTCGGCATCCGGCTGCTCGCCCGTCGGCCCGGCCGCGCCGTCCTGGCCTCCGCCGGCACCGCCGCCACCACCGTCATGGTCACCGCGGTGCTCACCTTCCACGCCGAGCTGGCCGCGGCCCCCGACTTCAGGCGGTTCGGCCCCATCGAAGTGCGCACCGACCAGACCGGTCAGGTGCTGCTCGCCGTCACCCTCGCGCTGGTGGCACTGTCCACGCTCAACACCGTGCTCCTCGGCTGGAGCACCGCCGTACAGGCCCGGCGCGCCCTGACCGTCGCCCGTACCCTCGGCGCCACACCCGGCCAGGTCGTCGCGGCGCTCTGCGTCGCGCAACTCCTGCCCGCGGTGCCCGGAGTGGCGGCGGGCATCCCGGTCGGGCTCGGCCTGTACTGGTTCTTCGGTACGCAGGTCACGCCCCCGGGACCGTGGCTGCTCACCGCCGCGCTCGCCACCCTGCTGGCCATCACGGCACTGACCGCGCTCCCCGCCTGGGCCCACACCCGCAAGCCCGCGGGACGCGCCCTCAACGCCGAAACCGCGTGACGGGCCCTTCACGCGCCGAGCCGTGACGCAGAACCAACCGAGAAGCCCTCGCCCGTGCCAGGACCTTGATCCGCTGATCGAGTACCAGCCGCGCAGCCAGGCGAGCGCACGCGCCGGACCGGGGCTAGGTGTGCCGGCTGTCGGTATCGCTGTGGCTGTGGCTGTGGCTGTCGCTGCGGCTGTGCAGTGGCAGAGCGGCAAGCGTGAGCAGCATGGCAAGTCCGAGCAGCATCATCGCCTCGGGCACGGGCTGCTTGGCGCGCCAGAGCTGGACCGGCAGCCCGATCCAGGGCACGCGCAATCGTGCTACGCCCTTGAGTGCCGTGGGCCGTACCGGTGTGGAGTCCGGTGTGGAGTTGGCGTCGCCTTTGGTGATCAGGTGGTTGTTGGGAAGCACCCCGTGGACCCGGTGGGTGAGCAGACGGCCGGGTCGGGTGGGGTCCTCGACCAGCACGATCTGGCCCACCGCCGGTGTGCGGTCGCGCGGTGGTGGCTGGTAGAGAACGACGTCGCCCGGCGCGATGGCGGGACGCATGGAGCCGGACTGCACCACGCCCGCTGTCCAGCCCAGCGTCATCACGGGCAGTTGCGCCCACACCAGCAGTCCGAGCATCGAGCCGAGCACGGTACGTGAGGTGACCGAGGCGACCACGCGGACCGGGTGCGGGGCGCCCTTGTCCGCGGGCCGGCGGAGCACGCCGATGGCCAGGTCACTCGGGAGAGTCACTCGTGATTCCGCGCTTCCCACGTCACGGTCACGTCGTCGGTGTCCTCGTTCTGCGCGGTGTCGGGTGCGCTCGGGCTGAACTGCCACGCGAAGCGGAAGGTCAGCGAGTTGGGCGGCTTGCCGGGCAGGGTCCAGGGACCCAGCCCGGTGCGGAAGTCGGTGTGCAAGGAAATGAAGGTGTCCAGGGTGCCGTCGAACGCGGACCTGTGCGGCGTGAAGCCTTTGCAGTTTCCGGAGCCGCCGCCGCTGCCCACGTCGATTTTGAGGTTGATGAAGGACTGGAAGTTGCTGGGCCAGTTCTCTGCTTCGCTGTACAGCTTGAGCGCGGTGGGAAAGTCGGCGTTCGACTTGATCCTGATGCAGTTGAAGCCTGTCTCGCCGGGGTGCATGTCGTTGACGCGGAACATGGGCACCCTGCTGTCGTTGGCCAGCCCCAGCGAGCTGGAGGTCCACCTGTTGCCGCTGTTGCTGCTGGTCCCGCTCCAGTCGGCATTGGTGGCACCCCAGACCAGAGCACCGCTGAGCAGTAACCCGAGCGGAACGGGCACCACCTGAGCCAGCACGTTCAGCCAGGGACGCGCCATTGCCCACTCCGTTCAATTTCGTTTCTTTTGCACCATATTGTCTCCCCTTGTCTCGCCTGCGGCGGCGCCGCTCCGTGTCGCAATCCAGGACTGATGGAGGCTCGATTCCCCGAGGAGGGTCGGGAACAGGGTCAGGCGGTGGGTCCGGCCGCCGCAGATCCGCTTCGGGCGCGGGGCGCACTGTCATGACATCGCGACTGATGACCGCCAGCGACCGCTGTCGGCCGGACGAGCGAGCGAATGAGCGAACGAGCGAACGAGGTGACGCGGTCCACGTCGGCCGACCAGCACCGCTCAAAGCGGCCGACGTCGCTGACCGCTCCCGTCACACAGCCATGCTCGCTGGTCCTGCTGGAGCATGGTGACCGGCATGTTCAGCCCGGTTGCCGACCGCCCGGTCAGCCTGGTCGTGCTCACGTTCGGCGAAGGCGTATTCGGAGGTGTAGCCGGTCCGTTCGGCCACTGAGCGGAGCAGGAGGTCGGTCGCGCCGCGCAGCGACGGGTGCTGTCCGACGTGGGCCGGGAGGTGTACGACATCGGGCAGTTCGGCGAGGAGCGGATGGGCCCGGGACTGGTCGAGTCGGTACGCACCGCACAGCATGACCGTCGTCGCGCCGGACGGGGGTCCGCCGGGCTTCCGGGGTCGGTTGGGCTTCCGGGATCCGTTCGGTTTCCGGGGGCCCGGAAGTCCGCCAGGGCCTGCGCGGTCAGGAGTCCGGTCGTCGCCTCCCTCAGCGGGGTCGTCGGCCCGTCCGCTACCGCATGGCCCAACTCCCGCGGCAGGAACGCCACATCGCCCACCCCCAGCGTGATCGCCTCGCCGCTCGCGGGGATCAGTGCGCACGATCCCTGGAGGATCACATGGAAGCCCGCGCCCTCCTGCGGCGCGAAACGGATGCCCCACGGGGCGCGGAACCGGTTCCGCTTCGAGTGGGGGATGCCGGTGCGCATCGCGGCGACGGCGTCGCTGAGTACGTCCATGGGCGGGCCCACCGTACGGTCCGGTCGCCAGGTCAGGACGTACGGTCCGAGCCGGCCCCGCCGGACGAACGGACATCCGACACGGATCCCAAAGCATAGGACGTCCCACCGCGCGCTCCTACGGTGATCAGGTGATCGCGTGATCAGCGCGCGACCACGTAAGCCGCCGCACGACGTACAGCTGCAGACGTACAGCTACACAGCTCCAGGGGGAGATCGCATGAGGATTGCCGTATACGGCGCGAGCGGGTTCACCGGGCGGCTTGCCGTCGCCGAGGTGCGCCGCCGCGGGTTCACGCCCGTACTGGTGGGCCGCGACGCGCAGCGCCTGAAGGCCGCCGCCAGGGAAGCGGGCGCGGCCGAGGCCGAGGCCGAGTTGAGGGTCGCGGGACTGGCGGATTCGACGGGGCTGGCCACCGCCTTCGCCGACTGCGATGCCGTCGTCAACTGCGCGGGGCCATTCACCCGTTGGGGAGAACCGGTCGTACGAGCCGCCATCGCCGCCGGGACCAACTATGTCGACACCACCGGCGAACAGGGCTATATCCAGCGCGTTTTTGACACCTTCTCCAAGGAGGCCGAGCGCGCGGGCGTGAGCGTCGTCCCCGCCATGGCGGACGACGGCGGACCCGGCGATCTGATCGCGAGCCTGACGGCCGCCCGGGTCGAGCCGGTCGACGAGATACTCATCGCCGATCTGCGCCGACCCGGGGGCGGGGCGTCGCGCGGCACCGCCCGTTCGATGGCCTCGGTCTTCGCCGAGGGCGCGCGGGAGTACGAGGACGGCGCGTGGCGGCCCGCGAGCGCCGCGCCGTTGGAGCCGATCACCCCGCCGGGTGAACCGGCCGCCGTACCGGTGACGGCGTTCGCGCTCCCGGGCGTGGTGACCGTCCCCCGGCACACGGGCGCGCGCCGGGTGCACAGCGCCATCAGGACCGATGCGGCCGCGATGTTCTCGGCGCTCACCCCGGACATTGTCGACAGCGTGCCCGAAGCGGTGCCGGAGGAGGCTCGGCGGGCGGGCCGGTGGCTGATGCTGGCCGAGGCCACGGGCACGGACGGCCGCCGCGCCAGGGGCTGGGTCACCGGGGCCGACCCGTACGGGCTGACCGCCGTCATCGCCGTCGAGGGCGCGCGCCGGCTCTCGGTGGAAGGGACGGCGCGCGCGGGCGTACTGACCCCTGCCCAGGCGTACGACCCGGCGGACTTCCTGGACGGCCTCGCGCCCCACGGGGTCACTTGGGAGGTACGGGACTGACGCCCCCCAGGCCGCTGACGCCCCCCAGGCCCTCGGCACCCTCCAGACCGCTGGCACCCTCCGGGCTCACGCCCATGTCCCCGCCCAAGCCCCCGCCCAGGCCCTGGGCCTGGCCGCTGACGCTCGGCCCGGTCGGCCCGCTCGCGGCCGACGGCCGGAGGATACGAGCCGCCGTGCCGGCCGCGACGACGCAGAAGGCCACCGGGAGGAAGAAGGCGAGGTTCAGCGGGATGAAGTGGGTGAGCGGTCCGATGATGGCCGGGCCCGCGAGCATGCCGAGATAACCGAGGCCGGCCACGCGGGAGACGTTCGTACCCGCGCTCTCCTGGTCGGCGTGGCCCGCCGCGCTGAAGAGCTGGGGCACACAGCCCGAGAGGCCGATCCCGAAGACCGCCCACCCGGCCAGGGCCAGCGGGATCCACGGGGAGAGCGCGACCGCGGTCAGACCGACGGCTCCCAGGGCTGCGCCGTACCGTACGACGGCCACCGGGCCGAAGCGTGCCGCCACCCGGTCCGTGAGCAGCCGGCCGACGGTCATGGCCGTCGAGAACGCGCCGTACGCGAAGGCCGCGGTGGCGGCCGGGGCGTCGAGGACGTCCTGCAGGGCCAGCACGCTCCAGTCGTTGGCGACGCCTTCGCAGAGCATGAGCATCAGGGCGAGTGCGGCGAGGGCCCAGATGCGCGGCGGCGTGCTGCGCGACACAGCGCTGCGCGGTGCCGTGTCGCGCGGTCGACGACCTCGCCGTGTCCTCGTGCGCCGGACGGGATTCCTTTCAGCCGACTGCCCCAGCAGTGCGGGCCCCGCCAAGGCCGTCACCGCCAGCGCGAACACGCTCACCACCGCCAGCGTCATGGGCGCGCTCCAGTCCCAGTTCAGTGTGCGGGCGCCCACCAGCGCGGCCAGGACTCCGCCGACCGAGAAGAAGGCATGGAAGGCGGACATGACAGGCCGTCCATAGCCGCGTTCGACCTGGACGGCATGGGTGTTCATGCTGACGTCCAGACAGCCGTTGCCGAAGCCGAGCACCAGCAGCGCCGCGCCCAGCGTCCAGGCGTTGGTGGCCAGTCCCGGCAGGACCAGCGCCGCCCCGCACAGCGCCGCGCTCACCGGTACGGCCTTCCGCGCGCCGTAGCGGTCGGTGAGCGGCCCGACGAGCTGCATGCCCGCGAGCGCACCGGCGCCGAGCAGCAGCAGGAGCCAGCCGAGCACGGCGTGGCTGACCCCGGCCCGGTGTTCCACGACCGGGATGTGGACCACCCACATGCCCAGCACAAAGCCGTTGAGGGTGAAGAAGCCGAAGGTGGCCAGCCGGGCGGCCCGCAGCGCCCTCTCCACGCGCGGTGTCTCCACGCGCGATCCCTCCGCGCCGGCTTTCTTCCCGCCGGTTTTCTCCATGCTGCTTTTCTCCATGCGAGCGAACGTAACAAACAAAGTCGCTGTTCGAAAGGTTGCCTTTCGCACGCTGTTCATGTCCAATGTGGGCATGGCGAGCACAGACCGACTGAGGCAGATCACCGATGCCGTACGCGCGAGCGGGCGGGCGAGCGTGGCCGAGCTGGCCGAGCTGACCGGGGCCTCGGAGATGACGGTCCGCCGCGATCTCGAAGCCCTCAGCGACCAGGGCGTCCTGGAGCGCTACCGCGGCGGCGCCAGAAGTCTGCTGCTGCGCGGCGAGGAGCCGCCCTTCGCGCTCCGGGCGCAGGAGGGGTCGGAGGCGAAGCGGCGCATTGCCGCCGCCGTCGCCGAGCTGATCGCCGACGGCGAGTCGGTCGTCGTCGACAGCGGCACCACCTGCCTGGAAGTGGCCCGCGCGCTGGAGCACCGCAGGCTGACCGTCATGCCGCTCTCCCTGCACGCCGCCAACGCGCTGACCGGCGCCCCCCGCCTGAAACTGCTGCTGCCCGGCGGCGAGCCCCGTACGGGCGAACTCGCCCTGACCGGCCCCCTGACCGAGGCGTCACTGGCCGCGCTGCGCTTCGACACCGCCGTCATCGGCTGCTGCGGACTGACCGCCGCCGACGGTCTGACCGCGTACGACCTGTCCGACGCCGCGGTCAAACGCGCCGCGATCGCCTCGGCCCGCCGGGTCATCGCGGTGGCGGACGCCGCGAAGTTCTCCCGTACTGCGCTCGCCTTCGTCGCACCGGTCTCGGCGCTGCACGCAGTGGTGACGGACGAGGGGGCGCCGCACGAGGAGACGGGCGCGATGGCCGCGGCGGGTGTGACGGTACGACGGGTGTGACCGTACGGCGGGCATGTCGTAGGCGCCGGTGTGGCGAGCGGCAGCGCCTGCGACACCCGTGACGCGCATGACGCGTGCGACACCCGTGATCCGTGCGACGCGTGTGACTGCGTGAAAGGTGTGATCCTCCAGTGGTGGGAGGGGCTGCCGAGCCATGACAATGGGGACGCGACGGCGGCCCGGTACCGGCGGCGGCCCTCGCGTACGACGGGCAGGTTCCGCGTACCCCACGTCACGCCGGCCGACTGCGCGAGGAGCGACCATGGCTGGACAGTTCGAGGCGACCACGGAGATCGACCGGCCCATCGAGGAGGTGTTCGCCTTTCTCGCCGACGGTACGAACGACCCGAAGTTCAGCCCCCGCGTACAGGCGATCCAGAAGACCCCGGACGGGCCCACCGCGGTCGGGACCGTCTTCCGCAGCACGGTCAAGGACGCCGGGATGACGACCAGGCGGGAGATCCGGATCACCGAGCTGGAGTCGCCCGTCAGGATCCGCTGGACCGAGACGTCCAAGAACCTCGTCACCTCGTCGGAGGGCGGCTACGACCTGGAGAGCGTCGGCGAGGGCAAGACGAAGGTGCGGATCTTCAACGCTCTTGAGGGGCACGGGATCGGCAAGCTGCTGGTCGGTTTCGCGCTGAGCGCGGCGCGGAAGGACGCGCCCGCGTTCGGGGGACGGATCAAGAAGGCAGCCGAAGCGTCGTAACCCCGGCTGTCCGGGCCCGGCGCCCGGCCCCGCTGTTCGGGCCGCGCTGTCCGGGCCCCGGCCGGCGTCGGGGGCCCGGACAGCGATTCATGGTTTACGGCTTACGTGTTACTGCCTGCGGCTACGGCCTACGGCTCACGGAGCGTCGATCAGGTCGTGCGGCGGTACGGTCACCTCGCGCGCGCCCGGCGTACCCGACAGGACGACCTCGCGCAGGGCGACATTGTTCGTCAGCGACGTCTCGTACAGCCGGTTCTCGGGGTTGGCGATGACCTCGATGTAGTACGTACCGTTCGGCAGGTCGGTGATGTCGAAGGACTGGCCCGGACGGTACTGCGTGTACGTGTCACCGGAGCCGACGTCCAGCACCTCGCGCACGGAGATGGAGCTCTCGATTCCGCAGGCGGTCGACAGATCGGTGTTGTTCGGGTGCCAGTTGGCGTTCTTCACCGTGTAGTCGATGGCGTCGGTATTGGCCAGGCAGAACGCCTCCTTCTCGCTGCGCACGATCTCCTTCTGGTCGGCGCGGAGCAGGCGGTAGCTGGCGAAGTCGGTGAAGTGCCAGTGCTCGTGGCCCACGCGGGCGTCCCACTCCATGGTGCCGGCGGGGGAGTAGCCGACCTGGGTGCCCTTCGCGTCGTAGAAGTACTGGTACGCGTCCATCAGGTCCTTGCCGGGGGTACGGAAACCGTCCACGACGAGGGGTGCCGGACCGGCGTTCCATACATTGGCGCTGAAGGCGAGGTAGTCCTTGCCGGGGACGTCGCCGTCCTCGCCGTCCGTGACGGAGATGTCCCAGGCGGGCAGGGCGCGGAGGTCGGGCTTGGGTACGTCGGGGACGGAGGCGCGGCCGGTGGGGCGCTTGGCGTTCGCAGTGAGGGCGGGTGCGATACGGGAACCGTCGGTACGGCCGGGCCCGTCACCCGGAACGCCGGCCCTGGCGGCTCCGGCGGCACCGGAGGCCCCGGCAGCTCCTGTCGGCCCGGCGGCGAGGGCGTGCGGGTGCGCGGGCGGCGCGGGCGCGTCGGCTCCGCGGCCTTCGTGGTAGGCGTGGCCCTGCGAGTTCACCATGAACCCGGGCAGAGCGGCACCGGAGTGCGCGGAGTGCGAGCCGTGCGTGGAGTGCGCGCCGTGAGCGGACTGCGCGCCGTGGGCGCTGTGGTCCGTACCCCCGGCGGCGGCCTTACCGGCCCCGGCCGCCCCAGCCGCCCCAGCCCCCGCGCCGTCAGCCGCCCCCGCGACTCCCCGTCCCTCGCCCTCGTCCCAACTGCGTTCCCGCACAGTCAGCTTGAGCGTCCGCTGCTCCTCCGGCATGCCGAACAGGTCGCGGTACGGCTTCGTCACCTCCACCTGTGCCGTGTACTCGCCCGCCGGGACATCGACCGGCTCCGCGTAGTAGCCCAGGTTCGTGTTGGTGGCCCAGCCGTTCTCGATGCCCCACACCGAACCCAGTGTGAACGGGTTCGTCGGGCAGCTCTCCGGATACTTCGAGGTGGCCGGGGCGTCGGGCCGTACGCGGCCCGAGGCGTTGTTCGGGCAGAACGTCTCCATACGCTCCAGGACCTTCGTACCCGCCGCGTCCGTCAGCGTCACCCGCAGGAAGTCCGGCAGTCCGGTGAAGTCCTTCACCAGCCCCTCGGGCAGGACCCTGGTCTTCGTCTTCGCCTTCGTCGTCTTCGTACCGTCCCGGATGATCTGCTCCGCGACCACCGGGTCCTTGTACGACTTGCGCGTCACCCGGAACTCCAGGGGCGCGCCGTCCGCCGTCACATAGGTGCCGAGGTCCAGATAGATCCCCGGTTCGCCCTCCCACCGGTCGATCGTCACCGAGCCGGACGCGGCGATCAGGCTCAGCCGGGGGCCGGCCGGGGTCGTGGCTCCGGCGACGGGTGCCGCCCCGGCCACGCCGGCCACCACGGAGAGCGCCGCCGCGGCGGCTATCACCGAACGGCGGGCACGGCCGCGGTGTTGCTGGAGGTGTCTGCGCATCGATTCCTCGTCTCTCACAGGTAACTCACAGTTCTGAGTGACCTGTGAGAGCAGAAGCCGCCGGACCGGGTTGCCCGACCGGCCCCAACTCGCCGACCATTGGCCGGATATGAGCGCCGGAACGCCGCGCCGTACCGGCGATCCGGTCATGATCCGGCCACCCCCGCCCGCCCCGGCTTGCCTTGGAGTGCGCTCCAACTCCTACCGTTCGCCCCATGACCACCTTGGAGAGCAGGACTCTCGGACAGAGCGGTATCACCGTCGGCGCCCTCGGCTTCGGCTGCTGGGCCATCGGGGGCGAGTGGCAGGACACCGCGGGCAACCCCCTGGGCTGGGGCAAGGTCGACGACGACGAGTCCGTCGCCGCGCTCCACCGGGCCCTCGACCTCGGCATCACCTTCTTCGACACCGCCGATGTGTACGGTGCGGGCCACAGCGAACGCGTTGTCGGGCGGGCGCTGCGGGGGCGGCGGGACGAGGCCGTCATCGCCACCAAGTGGGGCAACCTCTTCGACGAGTCCACCCGCACTCTCACCGGCTCCGACGCCACCCCCGCGTACGCCCGGCAGGCCCTCACCGCCTCCCTCGGCCGCCTCGGCACCGACTACATCGACCTCTACCAACTCCACCTCTCCGACGCGTCGTTGGAGTCGGCCGCCGAACTCCGGGACGCCTGCGAGGAGTTCGTACGGGAGGGGCTGATCCGTACGTACGCCTGGTCCACCGACGACCCCGAGCGGGCGGCGTTCTTCGCCGAGGGGGAGCACTGCGCGGCCGTGCAGCACGCCTGCAATGTGCTGGAGGACGCGCCCGAGATGCTCGCGCTGTGCGCGGAACGCGGTCTCGCGAGCGTCAACCGGAGCCCGCTCGCGATGGGTCTGCTCACCGGCAAGCACGGCTCCGGCAGCCGGGGCACCACCGGTGACATCCGGGCCGTACCGCCGTCGTGGCTCCGGTGGTTCGGGGAGGGCGGGGTGCCGGCGCCGGAGTGGGCGGCACGGGTGGACGCCGTACGGTCCGTCCTGACCAGCGACGGCCGCACCCTGGCGCAGGGCGCGCTCGCCTGGCTCTGGGCGCGCAGCCCGCAGACGGTGCCGATCCCCGGCTTCCGCTCGGTCGCCCAGGCCGAGGAGAACGCGGGAGCGCGCGCGTACGGCCCGCTGAGCGCGGACCAGTTGGCGGAGATCGCGGAGCTGACGACGGCCAACTAGTGCAACTGACTTACGCGGAGCAACTGACTGTCGCGGAGTGGGAGTTCATCGGGCCGTACCTGCCGATCGGCGGCTACGGCCCGTACCTCGAGCGGCTGCGGCCGCGGTTCGGGGGCGTGCGCAAGCCGGATCCCCCGCACCCCGGCTCCTTCCGCGCGGCGGGTCGGCCTCAGTCCTCAGTCCTCAGTCCGAGCAACTGGTGGCAGAACCGTCTGCCGGGGAGGTGACGGCCACACGGTAGGCGGATCCGGAGTCGAATTCGGGCCCGGGCTTGCGCCCTTCCATATCGAGGACTTCCGCGGTCAGGAAGTAGACCTCCAGCGTCGTCGTGCTGTCCCCCTTGCCGGGGGTGAAGCACAGGTCCGCGGGCAGCTCCGCTGTCGACGGTTTCGCGGAGGCCGGAGACAGCTCCCAGCCGTCGCGCTCCGCCGCCGCCCGGTAGTACGGGATCACTTGGGCCTTGTCACCGGGGAATACGTAGGTCCGATCGGCGTACACCCACGCGTCGCCGCTGTCCGCCCAGCAGCCGGACTCAAGATCCTCGAAGCCCTGGGGTACGACGGTTCCTTCGGGCCGGGAGTCGAGGATGCCGTACGACGCCAGCTCCTTGACCCGGCTCTCGGTGTTCTCGCAGCCTCCGTCGAGCGCGGCGTCCAGAAGGAGGGAATCGCATCCGGTGAGAGTTCCGGCCGCCAGTGCAACTGCCAGCAGCAGCGCGGCACAACGGCCGGTGCCCGTGCGAAGTGCCAAGCCGACTCCTGTGGTTGAGATGTCGATATGGGCGGACTTCAGGCCCCTGGCACCAAGTGTGCACGGCCGGTCACATTACATGCTTTCTCGCGGCCGGGGCGGCTGGGGCGGCTGGTTCACACACCCGTCCGACCAGGGGCGTCGCGGCGCGTTGACCGCGTAGGTACGCGCCGGCCCCGCCCGCCGGCTACGGGCGGGGCCGATGTCCCCCTGCAATCCCTGGAGCTTCTCGCCTACCCCTGGAGCTTCTCGCCGATCGCGCTCAGAACGGCCGACACGTACTCCTCGGTGCTCGTCTTGTCGAGGCCGAGCCCGCTGAGCACGCCCGCGCCGTCCTCCTGCTCCAGCAGCGCCAGCAACAGGTGCTCCGTACCGATGTAGTTGTGGCCCAGCCGCAGCGCCTCGCGGAAGGTGAGTTCGAGGACCTTCTTCGCCTGTGCGTCGAACGGTACGAGGTCGGGCACGGGCTCACCGGAGGGCGCCGGCAGCGCCTCGGTCACGGCCTCCTTGACCGTCGCCAGTTGTACGCCCCGGGCGACAAGCGCCCGTGCGGCCAGCCCCTCCGGGTCGTCGAGCAGGCCGAGCACAAGATGCCCTGTGCCGATCTGTGTATGACCGCCTTCGCGGGCCTTGTTCTGCGACGCGACGACAACGCTCCTGGCCCGCTCGGTGAACCTGCCGAAGTCCTGGTTCGCGCCGGGCGCCGGCTCGTCCTTCGTCACGAACCGCTTCTGGGCGGCCTGCCGCGTGACGCCCATGGACTTGCCGATCTCGGTCCATGACGCGCCGGAGCGACGGGCCTGGTCGACGAAGTGGCCGATGAGGTGGTCGGCGACGTCGCCGAGATGGTCGGCGGCGACGACGGCGCTCTGGAGCTGGTCGAGGGCGTTGCCGTGCACGTTTTTGATCGCCTGGATGAGGTCGTCGAGGCGGACGGGATTGTTTACCTGAGTGGGATCTGCCATGAGGCAACCCTAGGTTGACAGTCGCCCATGCGTCAACCCGTGGTTGACACTCTGGCGGGGCTCGTCAGTCTTGGTCTGTGCCGGCTTGACGTATTCCGTTATGGGAATATGATCGCTGCCATGGCACGAGCAGCGACGACGTCGGATGCGTTCAACGCGATCGCCGAGCCGCAGCGCCGGGACATCCTGGTGCTGCTGCGGGCGGGTGAGCGGCCGGTGACCGACCTGGCCGAGGAGCTGGGGATGAGCCAGCCGCGGGCGTCCAAGCACCTGCGGGTGCTCCGGGAGGTGGGGCTGGTGCGGGTCCGCGGGGCGGGCAAGCAGCGCCTCTACGGCCTGGACGCCCGCGGGCTGCGGCCGGTCCATGAGTGGGCCGGCGGATTCGAGCGGTTCTGGAACGAGAGTTTCGACCGGCTGGACACCTACGTGCAGGACCTCAAGCAGACACAGCAGGAGGAATGACCGATGGCAAGGGCGAGACAAGAAACGGGGGCGGAGTCGGCGACGGCCGACCGGGAGATCGTGATCTCCCGGGTCATCGACGCCCCGCGGGAGCTGGTGTTCGAGGCGTTCACCGAGGTCCGGCACCTGTCGCGGTGGTGGGGTCCGGAGGGGTTCACCACCACCACGCGGTCCTTCGAGTTCCGCGAGGGCGGAGTCTGGGACTTCGTGTTGCACGGGCCGGACGGGACCGACTACTCCGAGTGGATCACCTGGACCGAGATCGTCCCGCCGGAGCGGATCGCGCTGCTGCACGGTGAGTCCCGCGACGACCCGAACGCCTTCGAGTCGGTCCTGACCTTCGCGCCGGACGGCGCGGCGACCCGGATCGTGATGCGCACGGTGTTCCCCACCAAGGAACAGCGCGACGAGGCGGTCGAGAAGTACCACGCGATCGAGGGCGGCCGGCAGACCCTGAACGGACTGGCGGCTTACGTCACCGATCTCGCGCGGAAGGGGGCGGAGGGCTGATGGCCGGGAAGGTGTTCTTCAGCGTGTCGATGTCGCTGGACGGCTTCATCGCGCCCGAGTCCGTGCCCGTTGAGGACGAACTCTTCGCACCCGACAGGCAGGACGACCCGGACGTTCAGCGCTGGATGGCGCAGTGGATGGAGTTGCAGCAGTGGGCCTTCCCGCTGCGGTTCTTCCGGGAGAACCTGAAGATGGGCGAGGGCGGCGAGGAGGGGCGCGACAACGACGTCGCGCGGGAGACGTTCGAGCGCACCGGAGCGAGCGTCATGGGCAAGCGCATGTTCGACCTCGGCGAGCAGTCATGGCCGGAGGAGGCGCCGTTCCGTACCCCGGTCTTCGTTGTGACACACACCAAGCGTGACCCGTGGGAGCGGCCCGGCGGCACCACGTTCCACTTCGTCAACGACGGCATCGAGCACGCCGTTGACCAGGCCCGGGAGGAGACGGGGCAGAGAACCAGAAAGGCCTACCAGCGCGAAGAGAAGGAACAGGAAAAAAGCACAC
>NZ_JBHVGV010000003.1:215480-300234 GCF_042800555.1 Streptomyces sp. NPDC057617
TGTGCGTTCCACGTCCCGCTCTCCCCCCCCCCCCCCGACAATCCTGGAGCACCTGAACGCCGGACTGGTCGACGAGTTCTCGATCACACTGTCACCCGTGCTTTTCGGCGTCGGCACCCGCCTGTTCGACGGCGTGGACGCGTCCAGGATCGCACTGGAGCCGGTCCGTTCGGAGCCGTCGTCACGGGTGACGCACCTGACCTACGCCGTACACCCACGGTAGCCGCGCCACCTGCCGCTGGTTGAGGCCGGCCGCTTCGCGCTGTCGTCGCAGCTCGCTGCCGTAGTAGTCGAGGGGCGAAGCGCTCGGGTCCAGTTCGTGTGAGGGCGGTCAGCCCGCCCGGACGAGGAAGCGTTGGTCGGCCGCGCCGGTGCAAGGCTCTTCGGTGGCCTCGGCGCCCTTGGCGATGTCGTTGTCGACGATGCCGATGCACCGGCTGCTGTTGGCGGGACGGAGCTGGAACCCCCCGGTGCTGTCGGCGGCGGGTTGCAGACGGAACAGGGTGGCCGGGGCACAGTCGTTCCGGGGTTCGAGCATGCCCTTGACCGGGCCGGTGCTCATGACCGTAAGACATCCCCTCCCCTCCTGGGGGTGATGCCACTGGATGCGGTACAGGCCTTCGCCGACCGGTTCCAGGTAGGTACGCGGCACAGTGGCCTGGGTGCAGGGGAGTTGGACGGCGACGGCGCTGGCGTAGGTGCCGTCGCGGTCGCGTCCGTCGGTCAGGCAGAGGCTGGGGGTACGGGCGGGGCGGATGGTGACCCAGCCGTCGGCGGGAGCCTGGGAAGCGGCGGCCGGAGCAGCCGATGGGCCCGGCACAGCCGATGAGCCCGAGGCGGCCGGTGTGGCCGGATTGCCGGAGCCGTCGGGGAACAACGCCCAGGCGGCCAGGGCGAGCGGCAGGACGATGACCGAGATCGCGAGCGCGACGGCGCGGGCCTTGGTGCGGGGTGGCCGCGAGGCGGTGGGGTCAACGGTCCACGGCCCTGCCCCGGCGGGGCCTGAGGCTGAGGCCGGAGCCGGAGCTGAGCCCGGAGCCGGAGCCGAGGCCGAGCCCGGAGCCGGGGTTGAGCCCGGGCCTGTGTCTGAGGCTGGGCCCGGGGCCGAGGTTGAGCCAGAGGCTGGGGCTGAGCCCGAGGTTGAGTTCGGGCCTGAGGGTGCGCCCGGGCCCGAGGGCGCGCCCAGGCCCGAGAGTGCGCCCGGGGCTGCGGCTGAGGCGTCCGGCTCAGGGGTCGGCACCTCGGCAGGCAGGGGCAGGGCGATACCCGCGGCGATCCGGTTCCTGGCGTCCAGCCAGGCGCCGACCCGCTGCCCGTCCCCGCAGGCGCGGACGAACGCGGTCAGCACATCGGGTCGCGGCAGGCTCGTCCGTCGCAGGATGTCGGCCAGCGTGCTGCGCGCCAGCACATCACCGTTCCGGGCGGCCCGCTCCTCCAGCTCGCGATACGTCAGCCCCGAACGCTCCTTGAGCCGCCGCATCGACTCGACGAAGCCTGCGGCGTCCCGGGCTTCGTACGGCGACAATTCCCCCAGGTTCCCCATGAACGTCATCTTGCTGCGGCCTTGATGCAAGGACAACGGCGGATTCCGCCATGCCCCGATGTCCGGTACGCGCTGTCCGGGCCGCGATCCGGACAAGGCCCTGACCGGCCCGGACAGCCCGCGTCTGTCCGGGACAGCGGGATTCCCTTGCTCCGGCCCGCCGGCGGTCAGCAGTCTCTGTGCCACTCCACTCCGGGACGCCGGTCCGCAGTTCGCAGTCCGCGGTCCGCCGTCCCGGAACGGCAAGCGTCGTGCTCGACCGACACGAACGGAGACATCACCGTGCGCATACGCACTCTCCTCGCCGGCGTCACCATGGGCGCCGCCCTTCTCGCCGGCGGGATCACCGCCCCGGCGCAGGCGGTGTCCGAAGCCGCCACAACGGCGGCCGCGGCCCCCAGCGCCGTACCGGACCGGACCTCCGCCCCGGCGGCCGCCGGCTGGACCGAAGCCCTCAGCGCGGGCTCTCCGGTCAGGTCATGCCCCGCCGCGTCCTGCTCCGTGCTCTGGCGGACGTCCGGCGCCGGGCAGGATCTGTACTGGTACAACTGGGAGATCAACTCCGCGGGCAACCGCTGGTACGAACTCGACTCTCCCAGCTGGGGCTGGATCTACTGCGGGAACGTCACCGCACCCTGCTGACAGTTCAGCTCACCGGGTCCGTCCGGTGATTGAGGACATGGCGAACGTCCGCGGCCGCAGCACCGGCAGGGGAGGCCGCGGATAACGGGGGACAGCGGGGGATACGGGGGGAGACGCTCATGGCTCCTGGGACGAGTAGTCCGGGAGCCGTGAGCGTGCTCCGGCGCGGCCTGTCCGGTTCAGGTCCTGTCCGGGATGCGGGTGCCCGTACCGCTCACCCGGACGCGCGGGTCGCCCGCCCGTAGCTCCACCGTCAGGACACCGGGGCGGCCCATGTCGTCGCCCTGGTGGAGGGTGAGGACCGACTCCTCGGGTACGAGGCCGAGTTCGCGGGCGTACGCGCCGAACGCGGCCGCCGCGGCGCCCGTCGCCGGGTCCTCGACGACACCGCCCACCGGGAACGGGTCACGGACATGGAAGACCGTCGGGGACTCGCGCCAGACGAGCTGAAGGGTCGTCAGATCCAGTCCGCGCATGAGCGTTTCGAGGTGCTGGAAGTCGTACGAGAGGTCCGCCAGCCGTTCCCGGGTCGCGGCGGCGAGGACCAGGTGGCGGGCTCCCGCGAAGGCGATACGGGGCGGCAGGGCCGGGTCCAGATCGCCGGCCGGCCAGCCCAGCGCGGCGAGGGCCTCCCGTACATCCTGCTCGTCCGCGTCGGCGACGTACGGTACGACGCTGGTGAGCGTGGCCCGCGGCGCGCCGTCCGCGCCGGCGGCCGTGACCGTCACCGGTACGGTCCCGGCGCGGGTCGCGAAGACCAGGTCACCGGGGCCGTCGCGGTCCGCCAGCGCGACGGCGGTGGCGACGGTGGCGTGCCCGCAGAACGGGACCTCCGCCTTGGGGCTGAAGTAGCGGATGGTGAAGGCGCGGCCGCCGCCCGGTTCGCCGAGCCCCTCGGGCGGCGCGGTCAGAAACGCGGTCTCGCTGTACCCCAGCTCCGCGGCGATCGCGAGCATCTCGTCGTCCCCGAGGCCGGACGCGTCCAGGACGACACCGGCGGGATTGCCGCCGTCGGGGTCGGCCGAGAAGGCGGTGTAGCGGAGGACCTCGGCGTGGGTCGGGTGCTGGCTCATGCCTTGCGTAACGGCGTGGACGCCGACGCGCATTCCCGCGCCCGCATGGGCGTGCCGGGGCCGTCCGGTTGCCGGTTTGTCCGGCCGCCGGTCCGTCCGGTTGCCGGTTCGTCCGGCTGCCGGTTCGTCCTCAAGCGCCGGACGGGCCAGCTGTGCTTTGTCCTTAATCGCTGGACGGGCTGATGTCTCCCCCGGGGGGTCACCCCCGCCCCACGTACGGCATCGTCGTCGCCAGTACCGTCGCGAACTGGACATTCGCCTCCAGGGGGAGTTCGGCCATGTGCAACACCGTCGTGGCCACATCCGTCACATCCATCACCGGTTCCACCGCCAGTTCGCCGTTGGCCTGCTTGACGCCCCGCCGCATGCGTTCCGTCATGTCCGTCGCCGCGTTGCCGATGTCGATCTGGCCGCAGGCGATGCGGTAGGGACGGCCGTCGAGGGAGAGGGACTTGGTGAGGCCGGTCAGGGCGTGCTTGGTGGCGGTGTACGCGACCGAGTCGGGCCTCGGGGTGTGGGCCGAGATGGAACCGTTGTTGATGATCCGGCCGCCCTGCGGGTTCTGAGCCTTCATCAGACGGAACGCGGCCTGTGCGCACAGGAACGCGCCCGTCAGATTCGTGTCCACGACCTTCTGCCACGCCGACAGCGGCAGGTCCTCCAGCGGCGTGCCGCCGGGGCCGAAGGTGCCCGCGTTGTTGAAGAGCAGGTCGAGCCGGCCGTACCGCTCGCGTACGGTCGCGAACAGGGCTGCCACGTCAGCCGGTTGGGACACATCCGTACGTACGGGCAGCGCCTGCGCCTCGCCGCCCATCGCCGCCGCCGTCACAGCCAGGGTCTCCTTACGGCGGCCTGCCAGGACGACCGACCAGCCCGCGTCGGCGAGCGCGAGGGAGACCGCCCGGCCGATACCGGAACCGGCGCCGGTCACGACGGCTGTCCGTACCGTACGGGCCGGGAAGCCCGCCGTACCCGCCTCGGTACCCGCTGCCGTACCCGCCTCCGTACCGTCCTCCGCCCTCGCAGTTCCCGCCGTTCCCGTCGTTCCCCGGATGGTGTTGAAGTTCCGCATGGCGTCCATGCGGCGGAGCGTACGTGAGGTATGAACATGGCGAGTACGGCGAACACAGTGAGCACACGGTTCTCATCACTCCGCCATACGCGTGTTGTGTACGCGACAGCAGGGCGCCGCCGCCCCCGACTGCAATTGCCAGTGAGTCAGTGACAGCCGCCGTCAGGGGAGGGGCACATGACACCCGTTCACCACCGGGACGACCATTCCGCCGAACTGAGAGCCGCCGCCGCACATCTGGGCCGGCGCCGGTTCCTCACCGGTACCGCTGCCGCCGCCGCGCTCGCCTTCTCCGTCAACCTGCCGACCGCGGGCGTCGCGGGCGCCGCGGAGCTGGACGGGCGGAAGATCGACGAGGACCCGTTCACCCTCGGCGTCGCCTCGGGCGACCCGCGCCCCGACAGCGTGCTGCTCTGGACCCGGCTGGCGCCACGCCCGTACGAGCCGGGCAGCGGCCTGCCGGCGAACAGGGTGTCCGTTCGCTGGGAGTTGGCGCACGACGCCCGCTTCACCAAGATCGTCAAGCACGGAAACGCGGACGCGCACCCGGAGTTCGACCACAGTGTGCATGTGGACGTCCCGGGGCTGGCCGCGGGCCGGGTGTACTACTTCCGCTTCCGCGCGGGTAGTTGGATCAGCCCGGTGGGCCGTACCCGTACCGCTCCCGCCCGTACCGCCAAGCCCGGCTCGCTGAAGTTCGCGGCTGTCTCCTGCCAGGCGTACCACGACGGGTACTTCACCGCGTACGGGCACCTCGCCAAGGAGGACCTGGATGTGGTCTTCCACCTCGGCGACTATCTGTACGAGTACGCCGTGAGCGCGGTCGGCGGCTCCCGCAACTACACCGACATCCAGCTTCCCGCGCACTTCAACCGGGAGACGACGACGCTGGAGGACTACCGGCTGCGGTACGGCCTCTACAAGTCGGACCCCGATCTGCGGGCCGCGCACGCCGCGCACCCGTTCGTGGTGACGTGGGACGACCACGAGACCGAGAACAACTATGCGGGGGACATCCCGGAGAACGACGTACCGCCGGAGGAGTTCCTGCTGCGCAGGGCCTCGGCGTACCGCGCGTACTGGGAGAACCAGCCGCTGCGCGCCCCGCAGCGGCCCCAGGGCGCGGACATGCGGCTGTATCGGCGGCTGGAGTTCGGGCGGCTGGCGCAGTTCGACATCCTCGACACCCGGCAGTACCGCTCGGACCAGGCGTACGGCGACGGCTGGCAGACGCCGGGACCGGAGTCGGAGGACCCGTCGCGCACGCTGACGGGCGGGGCGCAGGAAAGGTGGCTGCTGGACGGCTGGAAGAAGTCGGCGGCGACGTGGAACGTCGTACCGCAGCAGGTGACTTTCTCGCAGCGGCGCAATCTCACGACCCCTGACTTCAAGCTGTCGATGGACTCGTGGGACGGATATCCGGCGTCGCGGCAGCGGCTGTTGAAGGGCGTCGAGGCGGCGGGCATCAAGAACTTCATGGTGCTGACGGGCGACGTGCACACGGCGTACGCGTACGACATCAAGAAGGACTGGAACAACGCGGCGTCGCGGACGCTGGGCACGGAGATCGTGGCCACGTCGATCTCCAGCGGCAAGGACGGCGCTGAACGTCCGTCCAACTGGGAGACCTTCATGACGGCGAACCCGCACATGAAGTTCTACAACGGGCGCCGCGGGTACGTGACGGTGTCGCTGAGTGCCGCGCGTGCGCGGGCGGACTTCAAGACGGTGAACGCGGTGACGACACCGGGAGCACCGATCACGACGGCGGCGTCTTTTGTGACGGAGTCGGGCCACCCGGGCCTGAACCCGGCCTGATCTGGCCAGCGGCCGGCGGTCAGCGGCCAGCGAGGGGGCCCCGCCCGGCTTCGGCTGGGGGCGGGGCCCTTTTGCGTGGGCGTGCCGGGGCGGTTTGTGCCCACTTCGTCTTGCCCCGCTGGGTCTCGTCGATGCCCGGGACCTTCACCTCGGGCAGCGGCTGCGCGGTGACCTCACGGGCCTGGACGCGGAAGGCGTCCATCACGGTCGGCCAGGACAGGCGCAGGTCGCGGGCGGCCGGGAGGACGGTGGATCCCGTGTCGCGTACCTGGCGCCCGACCGCGGTGCGCAGCGGGGCGGTGAGCCGCGCGCGGGCCAGTATGTGGGGGATCTGCTCGGTGAACGACCGGCGCGGGCAGCAGGGCTCCCGGCACCACCAATCGGGGCCGGGCAGCAACGTCGTGTCGTTGAGCAGGCCTGTGGCTCCTGCCTGATCGTTCTGCGTAGAGAACAGAGATGATCAGGCAGGTCCACGGGCATCCTGGATCCGGGGGCCGTGCCCGTGTCATGGCAATCGGCCGGGTGTGGTTCGCTGCCGGCATGACCCAGGACTTGGAGACCGTCGCATTCGAATCCGCCGAGGCATTCGAGGCATGGCTCGGCGAGAACCACGCCGTCTCGCCCGGCGTCTGGCTCAAGCTTCGCAAGAAGGGCCCCGGAATCGTCGCGCTGGACTACGCCCAGGCACTCGACGTGGCACTCTGCTACGGCTGGATCGACGGCCAGAAGGGCAAGTTCGACGACCAGTGGTGGCTCCAGCGGTTCACCCCGCGCAAGCCGGGCAGCAAGTGGTCCAAGGTCAACCGGGGCAAGGTGGCCGCCCTGACCGAGCAGGGCCGGATGCGTCCGCCGGGGCAGGCCGAGGTCGACCGCGCCAAGGCGGACGGCCGCTGGGAGGCGGCCTACGACGGCGCGAAAACCGCCACGGTGCCGGACGATCTCATGGCGGCCCTGACCGCCGACCCGGCCGCGGCGGCGTTCTTCGAGACACTGGACCGGCAGAACCGCTTCTCGATCCTCTACCGGATCCAGGACGCCAAGAAGCCCGAAACCCGGGCGCGCCGGATCGAGAAGTACGTAGCGATGCTGGCCAAGGGCGAAAAGCTGCACCCGTAGTCGCAGAGAGGACCCGCTGCGTGATGCCCAGGACTCCCGGCACGCCCGGCGGCAGCCACCCCTCACTGGATCGAAGACCCATTTTGGCGCGGAGATCGCCGGCCCTGGAAAGGTCGATTCGCTTGAACCTCGTACGCATGGAAATTCAACGGCACGACTGGAACTCTATCGAATGCGGCTGCGGTCAATCGGCGCAGCATCTTCTTTCCATCCTTGACGTGGCCGTCAATGGGCAGTCCAGGAGTGCGGTGCGGGCGCTGGATAATCACGTATTTATCCAGTCCAATCTTATGCCGTCCGCCCCTGCTGTCTGTGCGGTGGCCATGGCCGTGCTTGCTGATGCTGAGAAGGAGATGCTGAACAAGAGGGAGATTCTTTGGCTGCTTTGCGGTTTTGTTGGGTGTGAGGAATATGGCGATTCAGTGGAGTCCAGTCTCTATTGGAGATGTGTCGGGCTTATCCGGGACGGTATTTGGGTCATCTATAGAGAGCTACTGTCCGGCGGCGATGTCGAATGTGCAAGTTACGCAAGTGACATCTTGGAGGTTGTGGAGCGAGATCCTGAAAGGTATCGCTACTATGCGGGCCTGCTGGATCGGAACTCGAATTGATCGAGACCAATTCTCGCGGCGAATCGAGACGGGGAGGGAGCGGGAGAGGGAGACGCGGGTCACAGTTGGGGGTGTCACGTTGGGGTGGGGGCGGGCCGTCGTGGGGGTGTAGGTGACCGCAACGGCAGAGGAGGCCGGCTATGGATGCCCGTCTGAACGTCTTCGGCAGTCCGACCGCAGGCAAGTTTCTGAAGCACATCGTCTCGGCGGGGCAGGTGGTCTCGGACTCGGGGCTGCCCGCCGCGACGCAGGAGCTGGTGAAGATCCGGGCCAGTCAGATCAACGGGTGCGGTGCCTGCACCGACATGCACACCAAGGAGGCCGTCGCCGCCGGTGAGTCGGCGGTACGGCTCAGCCTCGTCGCGGTGTGGCGGGAGGCCACGGTTTTCACCGAGGCCGAGCGCGCCGCGCTGGAGCTGACGGAGGAGGGGACCCGTATCGCGGACGCGGCGGGCGGGGTCCCGGACGGGGTCTGGGCGAATGCCGCCAAGCATTACGACGAGGAGCAGCTCGCCTCGCTGGTGTCCCTGATCGCCCTCATCAACGCCTTCAACCGGTTGAACGTGATCACCCGGCAGCCCGCGGGCGACTACCGGCCCGGCCAGTTGGGCTAGGGCCCCTCGGGGGTCCGGGCGTCCGGGAGTCCGGGCGTCCGGGGTCCCGGGTCCCGGGTCCCGGGTCCCGGGTCCCGGGTCCGGGACGGGGATCCTGGGGCCCGGATCCTGGGTCCGGCTCGGGGATCGAGGACTGGCCCCGGCCCTGGCCCCGGATCCGGCCCCGGGATGCCCTGGCTCGTTATTGACTACAAGATGTGGTGGAACGATTTCACAATGTGATGTCCCGGGTGCGGCGACCGCCATGCCTCTGCAGCGGAACAGGAGCACGCGCAATGACCCAGGAACCAGCGGCCGTACCAGTACCGGGCGTCAAGGTCGACGGCTCGGAGGAGGCGGCCCGGCCCTTCGACGCTCTGGGGCTGACGTACGAGAAAACGTACTCGCGCCTGCCCGAGCAGCTCGCGGCGATCGACTGGCTGCTGGCCCAACTGCCCCAGGGTGCACGGGTGCTGGACATCGGCTCGGGCACCGGGCGGCCGACCGCGGAGCGGCTCTCGGCGGCCGGCCACCACGTCTCGGGATACGACGTCTCACAGACCATGGTGGACCTGGCCCGCACCCAGGTCCCCGCCGCCCGCTTCGAACTGGCGGATGTGCGCGCCCTGCCCGAGATGCCGGGGGCCTGGGACGCGATCACCGCGTTCTTCTCGCTGCACCAGATGCCGCGCGCCGATCTGGTCACCACGTACGCGCGGATCGCGAACTGGCTCGCTCCCGGGGGCCTGTTCGTCCTCGCGGCCGTTCCCCTGGACCTGGACAGCACCGAGATCGAGTGGATGGGACTGACCATCCGGGCCACCAGTTACCCCGCGGAGGTCTACCCCGAGCTGCTGCGCACGGCCGGACTGGAGGTCGTACACAACCAGCTCAGCGTTTTCCACCCCGACTTCCCCGGCATGGGCGCGGAAGAACACCAATTCCTGTACGCCCGCAAGCCCTGACCGGTCCCCGATCCCCGCCCGCTACGCGTCGGCGGGGAAGCGGACGCCTATGCGGTCGCGTACGGCGTCCAGGGTTCGCATGACCGCAAGGGTGCCGTCCAGGGGGACCAAGGGGGATTCTGTTTCTCCTGTGCGGAGGCAGCGCATTACCTCGGTTGCTTCGTGCTGGAGGCCGTAGAGGGGGGTGTCCGTGGTGAATTCCTCCGGGGCCGCGTTCTCGCGGTGGAGGGTGAAGCGGTCCGCGGCGAAGAAGCCGGAGGGGAGTTCGATGCGGCCCGTTGTGCCGGAGATCGTCGCGGTGACCGGGGTGGGGGCGGTCAGGGAGCAGGTCAGGAGGGCGGTGGCGCCGGAGTTCCAGCCCAGCAGGATGCCGGTGTTGAGATCGATGCCCTCGGGTGAGAGCAGTGCCTCCGCCTGTACGCGGTCGGGTTCGCCCAGCAGAAGCTGGGCGAAGGAGACCGGGTAGACGCCGAGGTCGAGCAGGGCGCCGCCGCCGAGGGCCGGGTCGCGGAGGCGGTGGGTGGGGTCGGTGGGGCCGGGGAAGCCGAAGTCGGCCTGGACGGTCTGGATGTCGCCGATCGCGCCGTCGCGTACCAGCTCGGTCAGGCGCCGGATCACCGGGTTGCAGTACGTCCACATGGCCTCCATCAGGAAGAGGCCGTGCTCCCGGGCGAGGTTGACCAGTTCGCCGGCCTCCCGGGCGTTGAGGGTGAACGGCTTCTCGCACAGCACCGGCTTTCCGGCAGCCAGTGCGAGCCCGGCCGCGGTCCGGTGCGCGGAATGCGGCGTCGCCACGTAGACCACGTCCACCTCCGGGTCGTTGACGAGCCCGGCCCACTCGCCGTACGCGCGCGGGATGCCGAACCGGCCGGCGAACTCCTTCGCCGACGCCTCGGAGCGTGAGGCCACCGCGACGACCTCGGCGTCCGGCAGTTCCCGTACCTCGGCCGTGAAGCGGGCGGCGATCCCGCCGGTCGCCAGTACGCCCCAGCGCACAGCGCGCCCCTGCGCTTCTTGTGCTCTCTGTCCCGCTGTCATCGCTGCCCCATTTAATAGGTCTCGGCCGTTCCGGTTGAGCTGAGAGCATAGATAAGGATTCAACGATATGGAGACAGGGATGCCGGACGGCGGTCGGACGACAGAAGGACATATAGCGAGCGGAGGGGATGTATCGACAGGTTTGCCCCGCTCGTCTGGGTTGCGTCCCTCGGCGCCGGTTCCTGGGCAGCGGTCCGCGTCGCCCCAGGAGCACATTCCCGTACACGCCTCCCCGCCCGCCCCCGTCGCCGCCGCACGCCGGGCCGGGCTGCTCGTCACCCTCGTACTCGGCGGGCTCACCGCCCTGCCACCGCTCTCCATGGACATGTACCTGCCGGCCCTGCCGGAGGTCACCCGCTCGCTCAGCTCCCCTGCGGCGACCGTCCAGATCACCCTCACCGCCTGCCTCGCGGGCATGGCCCTCGGCCAGATCGTCGTCGGACCCATGAGCGACAAATGGGGCCGGCGCCGGCCGCTGCTGCTCGGAATGGCCGTGTACGTCCTCGCCACCGCGATCTGCGCGCTGGCCCCCACCGCCGAACTCCTCATCGCCTTCCGGCTGTTGCAGGGCCTCGCGGGCGCGGCGGGCATCGTGATCGCCCGCGCGGTGGTACGCGATCTGTACGACGGCGACGAGATGGCCCGCTTCTTCTCCACCCTGATGCTGATCTCCGGGGTCGCACCGGTCATCGCGCCGGTGATCGGCGGACAGGTGCTGCGGCTCACGGACTGGCGCGGCATCTTCGTCGTTCTGACCATGGTCGGTGTCGTCCTCACCCTCGTCGTATGGAAGTGGCTGCACGAGACGCTGCCGCCGGAGCGGCGGCACAGCGGCGGGGTCGGCGCGGCACTCCGTACGATGCGGGGGCTGCTCGCCGACCGGATCTTCACCGGCTACACCCTGGCCGGCGGACTCGCCTTCGCGGCGCTGTTCGCGTACGTCTCGGCCTCGCCGTTTGTGGTGCAGGAGATCTACGGCGCCTCGCCGCAGACCTTCAGCCTGCTCTTCGGCATCAACTCCATCGGTCTGATCGCCACCGGCCAGATCAACGGCAAGGTGCTGGTCGGGCGGGTCAGCATGGACCGGGTACTGGGCTTCGGCCTCGCGGTCATCGCCGTCGCCGCGGTGGCGCTGCTGCTGATGACGGCCGGGGTGTTCGGGGAGGTGGGGCTGGTGCCGGTCGCGGCGGGGCTGTTCGTGCTGATGTCCGCGATGGGGCTGGCGCTGCCCAACACCAACGCGCTGGGGCTGATGCGTACGCCGCACGCGGCGGGGTCGGCTTCGGCCTTGATCGGTACGTCGTCGTTCCTGATCGGGGCGGTCGCCTCACCGCTGGTGGGGATCGCGGGGGAGGAGACGGCGGTGCCGATGGCGCTGGTGCAGGTGGTGTGCTCGGTGGGGGCGATTGGGTGTTTTGTGGGGATGGTGCGGCCTTGGCGGCATCAGCCGCCGATGAAGTACGACGCGGGTGGTGTGTGAGCCCGGGTGCGTTGGGTCGCCGGGTCCGGCCGGCTGCCGGTTCGTCCTCAATCGCCGGACGGGCTTGGTTTTGTGCGCCCGGCACCGGGGCGGGTCGTTCCGTCCTCAATCGCCGGACGGGCTTGAGGGGACCGCGCAGGACGGGCTGTCGTGCTGTGTCCTCAATCGCCGGACGGGCTTGGGAAAACCGCCGGGCGGGTTTGCGGAGCCGGGTGGACGGGCTTAGTTTGTTTCGCGGTACGGGTAGCCCATCAGGTGCTGGATGTCCTTCGCGTCCGTCCAGCGGAAGAGGCCGGCCGAGGACGTCTCGCCGGTGGGCAGGCCGACATTGGGCTCCAGCGGTTCCGGAGTCGCGGTGGTCAGGTCGACGATGACCGGGCTGCCGCGCCCCGCCAGCGCGTCCGTCGTATTGCGGGCGTTCATCGCGCCGTACGCCGTACCGTCGTTGCCCACGCTCGTCAGGGTCAGCGGCTGCGTGCCGTCCGGCTCCTCGAAGCAGTACGCCTTCTTCGCGTCCAGATCGAAGGCGAGCCGTCCCGCGACCAGGAAACGGCCGTCAGGTGAGGCGATGAGCTTCGGGTCGTCGGCCGGTACGATCGCCGGCCTCCGGCACCGTACCTGCGCCACCGCCTTGCCCGTCGCCGCCTCGTGCAGCGCCCAGACGTCGTGCGTGGCCGCGTCCTTGGCGCCCTTCTTCTTGTGCCACTTGGCGAGGATGTAGTCACGCGCCATCGAGGCGGGCACCCCGGAGGCCGGGTCGGTGTCCTTCGGCGCGACCTTCCGGCTGTACCAGCCGCCGCGCACCCAGAACTCCTTGGCGCCGCTCACCAGCAGCCCCTTGCCCGTCACCGCGCGCACCTCGGTCAGCTTGCGGCAGTTCGTACAGTCCTTGGGGTAGCCGAGCTGGCCCGGCGGGACCTTCACCACATCGCCGTTCGCCGGGTCGACGACCGCGCTGACCGCCTTGCCGTCGCTGATCAGGATGCCGGGCCCGGCCGCGCTGACGGTCGGCGCGTCCACCCAGGGGACCTCGACACGGGTACGAGTGCCGTCGGCCGCCGTGTACACATCGAGGGAGACGATGGAGTCGGCCGGGCGCAGCGCCTCCGGGTCGAGCTTTCCGTACGACCAGGTGACGAAGTACTCCACCCCGTCCTTGGTGACCGAGAGCAGTCGCGGGAAGCGGTCGGGCGTGAACAGCGGCCGCCAGGGCTCGCCGTCCCAGCCGCGCTCGCCGGTCGCGGGGTTGAGCGTACGGACCCGGAACCGGGTCTCGCCGACCCGCTCCAGATACGCGAGACGGCTGGTGGCTTCGGCGACCGCGTAGTCGGGGGAGCCGCCGAGGATTTCCCAGCCGCGCGCGGTGTCGTACGCGGGCGGTACGACGGGGCGGTGCGTCGAGACGGAACTGCTCTGCGGAGGCTTGCCGGTGCCGGGCTTCTCGTCGCCCTTGGCCTTCTGCTGCTTGCCGCCGCAGGTCGCGAGGAGGAGCAGCAGTGCCAGCACGACGATCCCGGACAGCAGGATCATGCGTACGACGCGCTGTCTCACGGTCCTCACGGGCCCCTGGCGAAAACGCGTGGTGCCCCAGTGAGACCAGTGAGGTCGCATGGTCCCCCCGTGGAGAGCGGTTGCCGGACAACGGGCGTCAGCGTAGCAACACCGTCTGAACGGTTCGCAGTTCGCTTCCGCATTGTGGGCCGCGCCCGGTGCGAACTGGTCGCAGGCCTAGAATTCGGCCGGTGAGTGCAACCCTTCCCACCACCGCCGAGGCCCTGCGGGCCGCGCTTGCCGGGCTGCTCGACGGGCTGCCGCCGCGGCAGGCCGCCCAGGCCGTCGAGCGGCTGATCGCCAGCTACCGGGGCGCGACCCCGACGGACGCGCCGGTGCTGCGCGACCGGTCGGACGTGGCCGCGTACGCCGCGTACCGCATGCCCGCGACCTTCGAAGCGGTACGGGCGGCGCTGGCGGGGCTGGCGGACGCGGCGCCTTCGTGGGTGCCGGGGAGCCATGTGGACGTGGGCGGGGGGACGGGAGCGGGGGTTTGGGCGGCGGATGCGGTGTGGGGGGCGGACGCGGTGCGGGCGGCCGGGGCGGTCGGGGCCGGGGCCGGGGCGGTGGGGGCTGGGGCTCGTACCACCACCGTCCTGGACTGGGCCGAACCCGCCCTTGCCCTCGGCCGTGAACTGGCCGCTTCGGGTACGGCCGGACTGCGCGCCGCCGAGTGGCGCCGGGCCAGGATCGGCGCGGCGCTGCGGCTGCCGGACAGTGACCTGGTGACCGTCTCGTACGTCCTGAACGAACTCACCGAGCCGGACCGCGCCGCCCTGGTCGCCGAGGCGGCGCGGGCCGCGCAGGCCGTGGTGATCGTGGAGCCGGGGACGCCGGACGGGTATCTGCGGATCATGGCGGCGCGTGACGGGCTGACCGGGGCGGGGCTGCGGATCGCCGCGCCCTGTCCGCACAGCGGCGCGTGCCCGATCGAGCGGGGCACGGACTGGTGCCACTTCGCGGCGCGGGTGAGCCGGTCGTCGCTGCACCGGCAGGTGAAGGGCGGGTCGCTGCCTTACGAGGACGAGAAGTTCAGCTATGTGGTGGGGGTGCGGGTGGGCGTTCTGGAGGCGCCGGGGGTGCCGGGGCGGGCGCGGGTGGTGCGCAAGCCGCAGATCCGGAAGGGGCAGGTGCTGCTGGATCTGTGCGAGGGGGATGGGGATGGGGATGGGGATGGCGGGGCGCGCAGGGAGACGGTGACGAAGCGGCAGGGCGCGCTGTACCGGGCGGCGCGGGATGCGGCTTGGGGGGACGAGTGGCCGCCGCGGGGGTGAGCGGTTCTGTGTCCTCAATCGCCGGACGGGCTTGATTTTGCGCACCCGGCACCGGGGTGCGGGTGCGCCTGCGGCGCGGGTTCGGTGGGTGGTGCCGGGGCCCGGGGCCTCCGGAGGCGGATGTCCGGACGGCATGATTTACGGCGCCCTTGGGCGTACGGAGTGTCACGCGGCCTGGCGCCACAAATCACGCTTTGGTGTCCGGCCACGCACCTCCTCCGACCCCGTTCCCCTCCCGCCCGGAGGGTCACTTTCGGCGCGGGCCACGAACTCCAGCCCGTCCGGCGATTGAGGACGAATCGCCCGCCCCGGCGTCGGGCACGCCGCAGGGGGCGCGGTGGGGGCGCGTGGAGGCATGTGGGGCGGGTGGGCTCGGACGCGGGGGTTCCGGGGCACCGTACTGGCCCTGCATACCAGTACATACGTGGCAATGAGCCGCCCCGCTCTCATACCCCGGTGGGGAACTCCGTCCACCCGGGGAGCAGGATGGTGGGACCATGGAAATGTCCGCAGGGGCCGAGCGTGAAGTGTGGAGGGGATAGATGGGCGAGGATTTCGGCCGCTACCGCGGCACGGAGAGCAGGTTTCCCCAGTGGCTGCGCAGGCGTCCGAAGAAGACCGCCGCGAACTCCGCGCCCGACGGCGACACGGCCGGCCGGGAGGCGCTGCTCCTCGCCGTCGCCGACGCCGGTATGCCCCTCTCGCCCGCCGCGCATCCGGTCGGTTACCGATGTTCCTGCGAGCGGATCGGCTGTCCCACCCCGGCCAGACACCCCCTGTCCTTCGCCTGGCAGACCCAGTCCACGACCGACCGGGCGCAGATCGAGCGCTGGGCGCGCAGCCAGCCCGAGGCCAACTTCATCACCGCGACCGGCATGGTCCACGACGTGCTGGACGTACCGCTGGAGGCGGGCAGCCGGGCGTTGGAGCGGCTGCTTGAGCAGTCCGTCGAGGTGGGTCCCGTGGCGGACTCCGGCGACGACCGGATGCTCTTCTTCACCGCCACCCGGGGCACCCCGGAGGACGAGGACGAGTGGTGGCCCTGTGAGCTGGACTGCCACCCCGAGACCATGGACGAGCACCCGGGGCTGCGGTGGCACTGCCGGGGCAGCTATGTGCTCGTACCGCCGGCGCGGCTGCCGGGGGAGCTGTCCGTACGGTGGCTGCGCGGCCCGGAACACCCGCTTCCGGATCCGCTGACCCTGCTGGAGACCCTCACGGACGCGTGTGCGTGGTACGCGGTCGAGAACGAGGAACTCGACCACCACGCGGTCGCCTGGCCCCTGGGCCGCTGAGCCGCCCCGGCCGAAGCCGCAAGCCGCTGAGCCCCGGCGAGGCCGAGAGCCCGGTGCCGGCCGAAGCCGCTGAGCCCCGGCCCCGGCCGACGTCGGCCGAAGCACCGAGCCCTGGCAGCCTGGCCCCCGGCCGCCTGGCCCCTCGGCCCTGAGGTCCGGCCGGGGCGCGCCCGGAGACCGCCCCGCGCCGCCCTGCCCGGGATCCGCGCCCTACGACCCCTTCGCCGCCGTCACTCCCTGGAGGCGGCCCTCCACCACCACTTCCGGGGCCGCCGCATCGCTCCCCGGCACCAGGACCGTCTGGCTGGAGAGCCACTCCTTGGTGATCGTGTCCGTCACCTGGCCCTCCAGCAGCGCCCGTACGTCGTCGTTCAGCTGGAGCCGCACCTCCTTCGCCGCCGTCTGCCGCTCGAAGAAGCGCGTCGCGAAGAAGACCAGCGCGTCGCCCTCCTTCGTCCGCAGGCCCAGCGGCGCGAAGTCGCCCTCGGTGACCGGCTGGTCGATGTACTGGGTGGTGAGGCCCGGCAGCCGGGCCTTGTCCGCGCGCTCCTTGCGCCAGGCGTCGGTGTGCGGGCCCGCCGCGAAGTGCTCCGGTTTGCCGGTCGAGAGGTACGAGGCGTACTCCTTGCTCAGATCGCGGGGCGCCACCGACACCTTCGTACTGTCCGGCTCCACCGCCTCGCCCCAGCCGTCCTTGTCCGTCTTGAACTCAGGCACCTGGTCGGGGGCGAGGATCGTCAGATAGGCCGCTTCCCAGCGCTTTTCGGGGGCGGAGCGCAGAAAGACCACCAGCCACCGGAAGGCCGGGCCGTCCGCCGTGTCGCGGTTGCTCCTGGTGTCCGCGACGAACCAGCGCGGCCAGCCCGCCTTCTTGGGGATCGTGAACTTCGCGTCGGTCAGCTCCAGCGGCTGGTGCGCGGAGTTGCCGTCCGGGTTGGTGATGCTCCGCGCCTTGAGGCTGGCCTGGTTGATCAGGCCGAGCGCGCCCGTGACATGGTCCGCGTCGAGGGCCGGATCGTACGCCTTGTCCGCCTTGTTGTACGCGTCGGTGAAGTCCTTCAGCGCCTGCGCGGCCTCACTTCGCTTCGCCGACGGTACGACCGCCAGCTCCCCGTGCACCGTCACGCACCCGCTCGCCGTCAGCGACAGCACCATCACCGTCGCGAGCCCCGCCGCTGCCCGGATCGGCCTGCTCAGCCTGCTCATCGGTCGCCTTCTGCTTCTGAGACCGGTCGGTCTTGACCCCCACTGACCGTCCGAACCCTACCGGGGCCAGGAACAGCGCGAGCGTCGGGACCAGATACAGGCCCCAGACAATGACCTGAAGCACCGTCGGGTCCGGCTGGAAGTTGAACACGCCCTTCAGCAGCGTCCCGTACCAGCTGTCCGGCGGAATCGTCGCGCTGATGTCGAACGCCTTGTCCGCGAGACCGCCGAGGAAGCGCGCCTCCTGGAGGTCGTGCACACCGTACGCCAGCACACCCGCCGCGACGATCACCAGCATCCCGCCGGTCCAGGTGAAGAACTTGGCCAGATTGATCCGCAGCGCGCCCCGGTAGAAGAGCCAGCCCAGCACCACCGCGCTGGCGATCCCCAACAGGACGCCGATCAGCGGGGCGTGGGTGCCGTCCGAGGAGGCGCGGACCGACGCCCAGACGAACAGCGCCGTCTCCAGACCCTCCCGGCCCACCGCCAGGAAGGCCGTCGCCACCAGCGCGCCCGTACCCATCTGGAGCGCCGCGTCCAGCCTGCCGTGCAGCTCCGACCTCAAGTGCCGTGCCGTACGCCGCATCCAGAAGACCATCCAGGTCACCAGCACCACAGCGAGGATCGACAGCGAACCGCCGAGCGCCTCCTTCGCCTCGAACGTCAGCTCCTGCGAGCCGAATTCGAGCCCGAAGCCGAAGGCGAGCGCGAGAGCGACCGCCACGCCGATACCGGCCCAGATCGGGCGCAGCGCGTCGCGGCGCTCCGTCTTCACCAGATACGCGACCAGGATGCAGACGACGAGACTGGCCTCAAGACCCTCGCGCAGACCGATCAGATAGTTTCCGAACACGTCGGAACTCCCTTCGCAGGATTAGGAGATCAGGGCCCGGCCCCACCAGTCGTCCTTGTCCCGGACGCCCGGCGGGATCGCGAAGACCGCTGAACCCACGTGCTGGATGTACTCGTTGAGCGCGTCGGAGCGCGCGAGAGACCGCTGTACGGGGATGAAGGCGTCGCGGATGTCCCGCTGGTACGCCAGGAAGAACAGCCCCGCGTCGAGCCGGCCCAGACCGTCCGTACCGTCCGTGAAGGAGTAGCCGCGCCGCAGCATCCGCGCCCCGTGGTGGGAGTCCGGGTGCGCCAGCCGTACATGCGAGGTCGGCAGCATCGCGCGCAGATCGGGCTTGTCGTGCTCGCGCGCCCTGCCGACCGCCGCGCCCTCGCCCTTGTCCCGGCCGAAGACGTCCTCCTGCTCCTGGAGGGACGTACGGTCCCAGGTCTCGATCCGCATCGAGATCCGGCGGGCAACCAGATACGAACCGCCCGCCATCCAGCCGGGACCGTCCTTCTCCGCCACCCACACATGCTTGTCGAGCGCGGCGGTGTCGGTGCCGGCGATGTTGTTGGTGCCGTCCTTGAAACCGAAGAGGTTACGGGGGGTCTGCGCGTCCGGCGTGGTCGACGAGGTCTTGCCGAAACCGAGCTGCGACCAGCGGACCGCGACCTTGCCGAAGCCGATCCTGGCCAGATTGCGGATCGCGTGCACGGCGACCTGGGGGTCGTCCGCGCAGGCCTGGACACAGAGATCGCCGCCACCGCGCGCCGGGTCGAGATTGTCGCCGGGGAACTTGGGGAGGTCGACGAGGGCGGCGGGGCGGCGGGCGGCGAGACCGAAGCGGTCCTCGGCGAAGAGGCCGGGGCCGACGCCCAGGGTCAGGGTGAGCCGGGACGGCTTCAGACCGAGGGCCTCGCCGGTGTCGTCGGGCGGGGCCTCGGGCAGCCCGCCGTACGCCCCCTCGCCCACCGCGTGCCCGGCGGTCATCCGCTCGGCGGCCCGCGTCCAGTCCTTCAGCAACTGGGCCAGTTCCGCACGGTCCTTGGTGGTCACGTCGAACGCGGCGAAGTGGAGCCGGTCCTGGACGGCGGTGGCGATCCCGGACTGGTGCGGACCGTGGAAGGGGACGGCCGCGCCGGTGTCGGCGGCGGGCGTCGCGGAGTCGCCGTCCCGGACGGCCGCGACCGCGCCCCCGGCGGCGACCGCGCCGAGGGCGAGGCCGGCACCGCCCCAGCCGAGGAGGGAGCGGCGGGACGGGCTCTTGTCCCTCTTGTCCTGACCGGTCCTGTCGACGGCCTGAGCGTCGCCCTTGTTCTGGGTGCTGTGCTGGTTCTGCGTGTCGTCCGTCATGGCGCGAGCCCTACTTGACGACGGCGGCGGCGAGCTTGGAGAGCGGTTCGGCCAGCGCGTTCACACCGTCCGACAGCTCCTTGCGCTGCGCCTTGCCGACCTTCTCGTACGAGGTGAAGTCGTACGAGTCCGGGGCGCCGCGGTACTTGTCGAGCAGCGTGTTCAGCGCGGCGAACTGCTTGTCCAGCTCGGTCACCAGCGCCGGGTCGTTCTTCGACGCGACCGGCTTGAGCAGCTCGTACGACTTCTGCGCGCCCTCCACATTGGCCTTGAAGTCGACCAGGTCGGTGTGGCTGTAGCGCTCCTCCTCGCCGGTGACCTTGCCCGCGGCGACCTCGTCGAGCAGTTCCTTGGCGCCGTTGGCCATGGAGGTCGGGGTGATCTCCGCCTTGCCGACGCGCTTCTGCCAGTCGGCGAGGTCCTTGTCGAGCGTGTCCGCGAGGGCCGTCGTGTCCGGGCCCAGCTTCTTGTCCTGCCAGAGCGCCTTCTCCAGACGGTGCCAGCCGGTCCACTCCTGGCCGGGCTCCAGACCGTCGGCGCGGACGTCGACCTTCGGGTCGATGTCGCCGAAGGACTCGGCGACCGGCTCGGTGCGCTCCCAGCCGATGCGCGAGGGGGCGTACGCCTTCTTCGCCGCCTCCAGATCACCGGCGCGCACGGCGTCGGTGAAGGCCTTGACCTTCGGCAGCGTCTCGTCGGCCTGCGTCTGGACGTACGTACGGTACGCGGCGACCGCGGCGTCCATCTCCGGGCTGCGCTTGACGGGCGTACCGCCGGTGGCCGTGACCTTCTGGCGGATGCCGTCGCCCTTCATCCCGGGCTTGCACACGATCTCGTACGAACCGGCCTTCACCTCGGCGGTGACCTTCGCCTTGGTGCCGGGGCCGATGTTCTCGCGCTCGGTGACGATGCGGTCGTCCGGGAAGAGGACATAGACCTCGGTGACCTTGGAGCCCTTGTTCTCGACGGCCAGTTCGACATGGCCGGCGGGGAACTCGTTCGTGGACAGCTCGCAGGCGTCGTCCTTCGCGGTCACCTCGACGGTGCCGGCGCCCGAGCCGGCCTTGGCGTCGCTCTTCTCGGCGCAGCCCGTGACGGCGGTCAGGGCGGCCACCGCGGTGACGGCGGTGACGACGGAGAGACGGGCAGGTCGCATGCGGGGCTCCACGGTGGCTGGAATGTGAGGTGACGATGGCCGGAGTGCGGAAGTCAGGCGGGCCTAACTTAACTGAGGCTTACCTGGGTGGTGCTCGTTAGTCCAGTGATTCAGCTCTCACTCTTCGTATGGGGTCCGGCGCGGATACGGAGAGGTCACGGGGGGCTTTTCGGTAGACCCGGGTTGAGTAAAGGGCGAGTCAAGTGGTCGGTTTCGGGGGCGGTGTGTTCCGGGGGGTGTTCCGGGATGGGGCACCGTTGTCACCGTTCTGGAATGACGAGAGGGACGCCCGTGCGGGGGTGCGGAAGCACTTCGACGGGCTGCCGGTAGACACGGCTCAGCAGTCCGGCGCCGAACACCTCGGCCGGCGGGCCCTCGGCCGCGACGCCCCCTTCGTGGAGTACGGCGGCCCGGTCCGCGTGCGCGGCGGCGAGCCCCAGATCGTGCAGGACGACCACGACGGCGTCGCCCGCAGCGGCCCGCTCCCGGCAGATCCGCAGCACCAGTTCCTGATGGCGCAGATCGAGCGCGGCGGTCGGTTCGTCGAGCAGCAGCAGCGGGGCGCGCTGGGCGAGGACCCGGGCGAGCGCGACACGGGCCCGTTCGCCGCCGGACAGCGCGGAGAAGGGGCGCGCGGCGAACCCGGCGACCTCGGTCGCCGCCATCGCCGCCGCTACGGCCGCCTCGTCCTCGTCCTCCAGAGGTGTTCCGGCCCAGGGCGCGCGGCCCATCCGTACGACCTCGGCGACCGGGAAGGGGAAGGAGAGCGTGGCGGCCTGGGGCAGTACGGCGCGGCGCAGGGCGAGTTCGGGTGCGGACCACTCGTGCGCGGGGCGGCCGTCGATCCGTACCTCGCCGCGGTCGGGCCGCAGATCCGCGGCCAGCGCGGCGAGCAGGGTCGACTTCCCGGCCCCGTTCGGCCCGACGAGCGCGAGCACCTCACCGGCACGCGCGACCAGCCCGACCCCGGCGAGCACCTCGCGCTGCCCGAGCCGGAGATGGAGGTCCCGGATTTCGGCGAGGGGGGCGCCGGCGGGGACGGGGGCGGGCAGGGAGCGACGACGCGCGGCGAAGAAAGTCTTGATGCTCATGCCCAACCGCCTTGCGTGCGGCGCGTTCTGCGCAGCAGCCAACTGTGCTTGCCCGGGGGACAACCCCCGGACCCCCAGCCGAGGGTCCGGCGCGTGTTCATGCCCAGCCTCCCTGTCGGCGGCGGGTTCTGCGCAGCAGCCAACTGTGCTTGCCCGGGGGACAACCCCCGGACCCCCGGCCGGGGGTGCGGCGCGTGCTCATGCCCAGCCTCCCTGTCGGCGGCGCGTTCTGCGCAGCAACCAGAAGAAGAACGGGCTGCCGAAGAGCGCGGTCAGGACGCCCAGGGGGAGTTCCGCCGGGGCCGCGACCGTACGGGCCGCCAGGTCGCCCGCGAGCAGCACCAGCGCGCCGCCGAGCGCGCTGCCCGGGACCAGGAAGCGATGTCCCGGACCGTTCGCCATGCGCAGCAGATGCGGTACGAGCAGCCCCATGAACGTGATGACCCCGGCCACCGCGACCGCCGCCGCCGTCAGCAGCGCCACCACCAGCACCAGCACAACACGCAGCCGCTCCACATCCACCCCGAGATGCCGGGCCGGCCGTTCACCGAGTGCGAGCAGGTCCAGCTTCCGTGCGTAGAAGGGCGCCACCGCCAGGCCCGCCACCGCGCACGGCAGCACCGCCAGCACCTTCGGCCAGGTCGCCTGCGCCAGCGAACCGAGCTGCCAGAAGGTGATCTGGGTGATCTGCGCGTTGTCGGCGAAGAAGATGAACAGCCCGATCAGCGCCCCGGCGAACGCGTTCACCGCGATGCCGGTGAGGATGAGCGTGATCACTTCCGTACGGCCGCCCGAGCGGGACAGCGCGTACACCAGCAGGACCGTCGCGAGCCCCGCGACGAACGCGCAGACCGTCACCGTCCAGTTGCCGAAGAAGCTCAGCCCCAGCGCGATCGAGGCCACCGCGCCGACCGCCGCGCCCGACGAGATCCCGATGACGCCCGGCTCGGCGAGGGGATTGCCGAACACGCCCTGCGTCAGCGCGCCCGCGCAGCCCAGCGAGGAGCCGACGAGCAGTGCGAGGACGACCCGGGGCAGCCGGACGTTCCACAGGACGCTCTCGCCGACGCGGTCGAGCGCGGTGCCGCCGAGCCCGGTGCGGTGCAGTACGGAGGAGAGGACATCGCCGAGCGGGATCCCGTACGCGCCGATCCCGGCGGAGAGCAGACAGAGCAGGACGAGGGCGGCGAGCAGCCCGCCGGTCAACAGGGCGGCGCGCGCGGGGGGTTGCTTTCTGCCTGCGCGCGGTGGCGCCGGAGCCGGGGTTTCCGGTGGTTGCGCGTGTACGGTCGGTGTCGCCGTCACCTCAACTCCCGCTCGGGTAGAGCTGCTCGACGATCGACCGCAGCACCTCGTCCGTACGCGGCCCGTAGTTCAGCAGCACCCCGTCGTCGACCGAGATCACCCTGCGGTCCATCCCCGCCGGTGTCTCCGCGACCCCCGGGATCTTGACCAGCCCGTCCAGCCCGCCCACGGACTCAAGTCCCTTGGTCATCACCAGGATCGCGTCCGGCGCGGCCTTGGCGAGTGCCTCACTGGTGATCGCGGTGAAGTCCTTCCGCAGCCCCGACTCCTTGCCCGCGTCCACCGCACCGGCCGCCTCCAGCAGGGAACTCGCCCCCGAGTCGGCGCCCCCGAGCAGATAGACCGAGGCCGAGCCGCGCAGATAGAGGAACGCGACACGTGGTTTCCGCTCGTCCTCGCGATGGCCTGCCTGCCGGCCCTCGCGCGCCGGAATGTCCTTCTGTACGGCGGCGATCCGCGCGGCCGTACGCTCCTTCAGCTCCGCGCCGGCCGCCTGTACCCCCAGCGCTCCGGCCACCGCGTCGATGCGGCGGGCGATGTCGGCGAGGCTCTTCGCCGGTTCGACGACCACGAGCGGAATGCCCGCGTCGCGAATCTGGCCGATGGCCTCGGCGGGGCCGGTGGTGGTGTCGGCGAGGACGAGGGTCGGTTCGAGCGACAGCACGCCCTCCGCCGAGACATCGTGCGCCCGGGTCACCACGGGCAGTTCCGCGGCCTGTTCGAAGGTGGCGGTGATGTCGCGGGCCACGACCCGGTCGCCGAGGCCGAGGGTGAAGACGATCTCGCTCAGTGAACCGGTCAGCGGGACGATCCGGTCGGCCGAAGTGACGGTGACGTCGCGGCCGTCCGCCGACTCGACGGTGACCGGGAGGGCGGGCCGGGGCGTACCGGCGAGGGGCTCGACCCGGTCGGCGGCCGCCGCCGCGGCCGTTGTACCGCCGTTGCCGTTGGCGCTGTTGTCGCTGCCACAGCCGGTCAGAGCCAAGGCGAAAACGAGGACGAGCGCAGAGGGGAGCGCACTCGTCAGGCGTGATCTGCGCACGGAGTGCACCGTCCTGTTCGTTCTGACTGTTGTTTCTCCCGGCGAATGTAGCTTAGGTTAGCCTTACCTTGCTTGCCCAGCCCCGGGTCGGCCGTATTCCGGTCTGGCCAGCCGTATTCCGGTCCGTTCGTGCAGTCCGTTCCTCTGCGGGAGTCACCCCATGCCGCCCTTCAGACCCGTGCGCCTCTGTCTCGCCCTGCTCCTGCTGGCGCTTCCGGTGGCCCTGCTGCCGGCCGCCGGCGCGCAGGCCGCGGACCGTACGGTGCGGGGCGGGCGGCTCGACTGGGGGATCAAGTCGTCGTTCCTGAGCTACATCACCGGGCCGATCGCGCAGGGAAGCTGGGCGCTCACCGGGGGCGCGGCGACGGTGGGCAGCGTGTTCCGGTTCCACTCGGCGAACGGTTCGTACGACCCGGAGACCGGCGCGTTCCGGGCCGGTTTCTCCGGCGGGGTGCGCTTCACCGGCCATCAGAAGGCGGACGGTACGTACGAGCTGGACCTCACGATCAGCCGTCCCGCCGTCCGTATATCCGGCGGCCGTGGCACGCTCCTCGCCGATATGACGAGCAGGGCGAAGGGCTCGGGCAAGCTCACCCGGTCCTCGCAGGTGCCGCTCGCCTCGCTCGATCTCTCGGGGATCGACATGCGGGGCGGCGGCAGTCCCGTAACCCTCAACAGCGTTCCGGCGACGCTCACTTCGCAGGGCGCCACCGCCTTCGCCGGGTACTACACGGCCGGTACGCCGCTCGATCCGGTGAGCCTGTCCGTGGATGTGGCGGCGGCGGAGAAGCCCGCGAGCCCGGCCACGAGCGAGCCGCCCGGGAGCCAGCAGCCGGGGAGCAAGCCGGCCGAGAGCACGTCACCCGGGAAGCAGGGCGAGGCCGCCGGGCGTTTCCGGTCCGCCGCCGTCGACTGGGGCGTGCGCCGGACCTACCGCGAGTACGTCACCGGCCCCATCGCGAAGGGACAGTGGACCCTGAGCGGCGGCGCCCAGGACGGCGGCGCGTTCTTCCGCTTCCCGCGCGGCACCGGCTCGTACGACGCCCGGAAGGGCACGCTCGACGCGGGCTTCGCGGGTACGGTCCGCTTCACCGGCACCGGCCTCGATCTGACGCTGACCCGGGTCGCCGTCCGGGTCGGAGGCGGCAAGGGCACGCTGTACGCCGATGTCACGGACGCGGCCGAGGGCAGTCCGCCGCGCAAGGGCGTGCCGCTCATCACCTTCGCGGCCAAGGACTTCACGCCGGAGAAGGGCCTCGCCGTACTCACCGAGGTGCCCGCGACCCTGACGCCCCAGGGCGCCACGGCCTTCGGCGACCTCTACGCGGCGGGTACGGCGATGGACCCGGTCTCACTCGCGGTCGCCGTCGACGGCAAGGCCCAACTGCCCGCCCTGCCCGATCTGGGCAGCGACGCCTCGGCCGGAGCGGAGCCGATGCCCACGGCCTCGGCCGCCGCCACGGACAGCCCCACCGCCCCCGTCGCGGAAGCCGCGGCCTCGCGGTCCTCGTCGTCCATCGGCGCGGGGGCGTACGCGGCGATCTGCGCGGGTGTCCTCGTCGTCGCGGGAGCCGCGGTCCTCGTGGTCCGTACGGCCCGGGCCCGCGGGCGCCACGACACGTCCGCGCCGGCGTCCGCTGCCGACACCGCGTCCGCCCCCACGTCCGCCTCCGACGAGAGCTGACCCCCCCCGCGCATCGCACGGGCGTCCCCGTGCACCCCCCGTACCACCACTCCACGTACCACACCATCGAGGAGAACACCGCCCATGGCAGCCATACGCCGCCCCATCACCCTCGCCGCCGCCATCGCGACGGCCGCCGCCCTCGGCGCATCCGCCTTCGCGCTTCCGGCCCTCGCCGCAGGCGCCCCCGCCACCGCCCCCGAAGGCAGACCCGTGGCTGCACCGGCCGCACTCGCCGCCGCGCCGGTGCTCGAACTCAAGGACGGCACCCTGGAATGGGGGCTGAAGGAGTCCTTCCGCAGGTACGTCACGGGCATCGCCGGGGGCACCGTCACCGCCGCCGACGGTGCCACCCAGGCCGCGGGCAACGGCCCCTTCACCTTCACCAACGGCACCGGCACCTATGACCCGGCGACGCACAATGTGACCACGGACTTCGACGGCAGCGTCCGGTTCGTCTCCACGGCCCACGGCTTCGACATCAGCATCGCCGATGTGAAGTTCGTGACGGAGGGTACGGGCGGGGCGATCGAGGCGGATGTCAGCCTCAACGGCGCGACGCAGAACGACATCGCGCTCGCCTCGATCGATCTGGCGGGCATCCGGCCGGAGACCGGGAACGGCTCGATGGTCTTCAAGGACATCCCGGCCAAGCTGACGGCGGACGGTGCGAAGGCGTTCAACGGGATGTACGCGGAGGGCACGGAACTGGACAAGGCGACACTCGGCGTCTCGTACTCCACCTCCACACCGCCGCCGAGCCCCACGCCCACGCCTACGCCCACCCCGACCCCGACGCCTTCGGTGACGCCGCCCACCGAGCCGCCGACCGGTGAGCCCACCCCCTCGCCGACCGCCACCGCCCCCGAGGACCCGGCGGCCGAGGACGGCGCGATCGTCGACGGCAATCTGGACTGGGGAGTCAAGGAGTCCTTCCGCTCGTACGTCACGGGCCCGATCGCGCACGGCAAGGTCGAACTCGGCGACGGCGCGGCGCAGTCGGGGCCGGCGTACCGCTTCCCCGAGGGCACCGGCTCCTTCGACGCGGACGCGGGGACCCTGTCCGCGGCCTTCGGCGGTACGGTCCGCTTCCTCGGGCACGAGGAGGACGGCGCGTACGTACTCGACCTCAAGATCGGCGGGCTGCGGGTGGAGGTGGCAGACGGCAAGGGCACGCTCGTCGCGGACGTCAGCACCAAGGACCGCGAGACGCACGAGGTCGCCACGTACCAGGACTTGAGCCTCGCGGCGCTGGACCTCCCGGCGGGCGCGCTGACGGCCGAGGACGGTGTCGTGACCCTGGACGCGGTCCCGGCGACGCTCACGGCGGACGGTACGAAGGCCTTCGGCGGCATGTACCCGGCGGGCACGGCGCTCGACCCGCTGACGGTCGCCGTGTCGCTGGACGAGGACGCGAACCTGCCGGGCGGTACGGGCGGTTCGGACGGCGGTACGGATGGCACGGGCGGCTCCGACGGTGGTACGGGCGGCACGGCCGGGTCCGGCACCGCGGGCGGTTCGGGAACGGCCGGCGGCGGTACGGTCGGCGGCCCCGGCTCCCTCGCCTCCACCGGCTCCGACCTCCCGACGGGCGCCCTGCTCACCGCCGCCGCCGCGATCGCCGCGGCCGGAGCTGCGGCGGTCTTCGCGGCGAGGCTCCGCCGTACGGAGCTGGAGGAGCCGGCGTAACGCGTGAGAACGGACCGAGCGGGGCCGTACGACCGCGAGGAGCGGCCGGTACGGCCCCACTCGCGTGCCCTGCCCGCCCGATTCGGCGCGCCCGGGCCGTGGTGCTTGAATGCGCGGGTGACTGACATCGACGTACTCAGCGTCTTCTGCGCGGCCGACGGGCGGTACGGCAATACGCTCGGCGTCGTCCGCGACGGGCGCCGGCACCCCGACCAGGCGGGGCGGCAGGCGCTCGCGGCCCGGCTCGGATACAGCGAGACCGTGTTCGTCGACGACCCGGAGCGCGGGGTGGTCGACATCTACACCCCTGGGCTGCGCCTCCCGTTCGCCGGGCATCCGCTCGTCGGCGCGGCCTGGCTGCTCGATCTGGAGACCGTGAACCCGCCCGCGGGCGAGGTATGGGTGCGTCAGGACGGCGAATTCACCTGGATCACCGCCCGCCCCGAGTGGGCCCCGCCGCGTACGCTCCGGCGGTACGCGACCGTCGCCGAGGTCGACGCGCTGCCCGCCCCGCCGCCCGGCGAGGGCGGGCTCTACGCCTGGGCCTGGGAGGACGAGGCGGCGGGCCGGGTCAGGGCCCGCGCGTTCCCCCGGCGCGACGACGGCATCGCGGAGGACGAGGCGACCGGCGCGGCGGCCCTGCTGCTCACCGCGGAACTGGGCCGCGCCCTGAACATCATCCAGGGCCGGGGCTCTCAGCTGATCACCGCGCCCGGCCCGGACGGCACGATCGAAATGGGCGGCCGCGTAAGGCTGCTGACGGCGCCCTAGCCACTGCTGACGGCGCACCAGCGGCCCGTACCGGCCTGCGTGCCCCCGTTTCGCTCAGGCCGTCAGCGGGAAGTGCGCGCCCAGTTCACGGAACACCGCCCCGTTGAAGTCGAACGCCCGCTTGCACTCGTCGATGATCCGCTGCTTCTCCAAGTCGTCCACCGCCACCCCGTCCAGCAGCTCCCGGTAACCCCGCTTGAACGCCGCCGGGTTGGGGATCCCCTCGAAGACATAGAACCGGACGCCGTCGCCCTTGCGCGAGAAGCCCCACGTCTTCTCCGCCTTGTCGCGGATGATCTGGCCGCCGGAGAGATCGCCGAGATAGCGCGTGTAGTGGTGCGCCACATACCCGCCCGGCCAGGTGCGCGCGCACTCCTCGACCCGCGCGGCGTACGCGGCCGTCGCGGGCAGCGGCTCCAGCCCCTCCCGCCACCGCTCCCCCCGCAGATGCGCCAGGTCCCGCTCCAGCTCCGGCGTACGCGCCAGCTCCGGCTGGATGAAGGGCCCGGCCACCGGGTCCGTTCTGAGCGTGTCCATGGCGCCTTCCAGCGCTCTGTAGACGAACCAGAGCTGCTCCGTATAGCGCGTGAAGGCATCCACACCGAGCCGCCCGCCCAGCAGATCGCTCATGAAGGCGGAGGTCTCCGCCGCGGTGTGCTGTTCGTGCGAGGCGACCCGGATGAGCGTCGAGAACGGCGTGGGGGGAGGCGTGGGGAAGGGCGTGGCGGTGGCGGCGGTTGCGTCCAAGGCGGGCCTCCGGAGGCGAGAGGGGACGGAACGGAAGGGAAACAGGCGGATTCCGACGGCGGCGGCAGCCCACGGGCAGCCGTCACGGCGTTACCGCGATACTCTTACTTAGGCTTACCTAAGTCAACTGGTTCCCGACGTCCTGTCGGTAAAAACGCTACCCCGCGTCAGCCGCGCGGCAACCTCACGGAAGAGTGAGAATCTCCGCCCCCGTATCCGTCACCACCAGCGTGTGTTCGAATTGCGCGGTCCGTTTCCTGTCCTTTGTGACCACGGTCCAGCCGTCGTCCCACATGTCGTGCTCGTACGTGCCCAGCGTCAGCATCGGCTCGATGGTGAAGGTCATGCCCCGCTCGATGACGGTGGTGGCGTGCGGGCTGTCGTAGTGCGGGACGATCAGCCCGGAGTGGAAGGACGAGTTGATCCCGTGCCCGGTGAAGTCCCTGACGACTCCGTACCCGAACCGCTGGGCGTACGACTCGATGACCCGCCCGATCACATTGAGCCGCCGCCCGGGCCGTACCGCCTTGATCGCACGGTTCAGCGCCTCACGGGTCCGCTCCACCAGGAGCCTCGACTCCTCGTCCACATCGCCGCAGAAATAGGTCGCGTTGTTGTCGCCGTGGACGCCGTTGATGTACGCGGTGACGTCCAGGTTCACGATGTCCCCGTCACGGAGCACCGTGGAGTCGGGGATCCCGTGGCAGATCACTTCATTGACGGAGGTGCAGAGCGACTTGGGGAATCCGCGGTAGCCGAGCGTGGACGGATAGGCGCCGTGGTCGCACATGAACTCGTGCGCGACCCGGTCCAGTTCGTCCGTGGTCACGCCGGGCGCGATGTGCTTGGCGGCCTCCTCCATCGCCTGCGCGGCGATACGGCCCGCGATCCGCATCAGCTCGATCGTTTCGTCGGTCTGCACCTCGGGCCCGTTGTACGGGGCGGGCGCGGGCTTCCCGACGTACTCGGGGCGCCGGATTCTTCCGGGTACGGAACGGAGGGGGGAGATCTCCCCCGGTACGAGCAGTGACTGGCCAGACATGCCAGCGAGTCTAACCAGCGGGTGTGGGGCAGCATGGCGGGAGAGGAAGGAGCCGACGATGGCCCTGTTCAAGAAGCGCACGGCCGGCAAACCCGGCGAGTGGTACTACTGCCTCCGCCACCGGACGGTGGAAGAGGGCCCCCAGTGCCGCGCGGCGGACCGGTTCGGTCCGTATCCGACGCCGGAGGAGGCATCGCAGGCGATGTCCATCGCGCAGGAGCGCAATCTGGAGTGGGAGACGGACCCGAAGTGGCACGACAAGCAGGGAGACGCCGCTTCCGACGACTGACCGGCGCGCGGTGCGGTCCGGTGGTGCCGGTGCACGGATCACCCGGGTCCGTCCGGTGCCGGTTCGTCCTCAAGCGCCGGACGGGCTTGGTTCTGCTCGGCGACGCCGGGTGCGGGCAGCTCCAGCCCGTCCGGCGTTTGAGGACGGAACCGCCGGCCCCGGTGCCGGGTGCTCGGGCGGGCCCGGGACATCAGGCCGCGGCCGCCGCTTCCTTCGCGGCGCGGCGCCGCACCGCGTCCTCGTCCGTCGTCGCGTCGTACGTCAGGAGCTTCGGCAGGACCGCCGCCAGCAGCCCCACCGAGGCCACGCACGCCAGGCCGCCGCTCCAGATCGCGGGGCGCGTCCCCGTCCAGCCCGCCATCGTGCCCGCGCGTACCTGCCCGAGCTGCGGTCCCACGCTGTACGAGAGCACCTCGATCCCCGCGAGCCGGCCGCGCAGCTCCTCCGGGATCGTCTGGTTCCAGATCGTCGCGCGGCCCAGACCGCTGAGCATGTCGCCCGCGCCCGCGAACGCCAGGCACACCAGCACCACCCAGATGTTTGAGAACCACCCCGCGGCCGTGATCGCCAGCCCCCACGCCGCCGCGCCGAACACCACGAACAGCCCGTGCCGCCGCACCCGCGAGGTCCAGCCGCTGGTCAGCCCGAGCACCGCCGACCCGGCCGACCCGGCCGCGTACATCAGCCCCAGCGCCCACTCGGCGTTCAGATCGTCCGCGAGGAACGGGAAGACCGAGTTCGGGAACGCGAAGAACATCGCGGCCAGATCGATCGCGTACGTCCCCAGCAGCACGGGCCTGCTCCAGGCATACCGCGCACCCTCGGCGATGCCCCGCAGGGACGGTTTCTCCGCGTCATGCGCGGCGGGTGCCGCCGACAGCCGCGTGCAGAGCAGTACGGAGGCGAGGAAGCCCATGACGGTGGCGCCGTACGCGGCGGCGTGACCGGCGTACGCGACGACGACCCCCGCCAGCGAAGGCCCCACGATCGAGCCGGCCTGCCAGCGCAGGCCGTTGAGCGCGGCCGCGGCGGTGAGCTGGTCGTGCGGCACGATCCGGGCCAGCATCGAGTCCAGCGCCGGGCGCTGGAGGCCCACCAGCGCGGACACACCGCCCGCGACGAGATAGAGGGGCCACAGCATCGGCCGTGGCAGCAGCGCGTTCAGCAGCAGGACGACGGCCAGCAGCCCGAGCCCGGCCTCGGTGAGCAGGATGACCTTGCGCCGGTCGACGGCATCGGCGAGGGCGCCGCCGTACAGCCCGAAGACGACCAGGGGCACGAGTTCCACCGCGCCCATCACGCCGACGGCGAACGGTGAACCGGTCAGGTCCTTGATCTGGAGCGGCAGCGCGATCAGCGCCATGAAACTGCCGATGGTGGTCACCAGCCCCTGCACCCAGAGCAACCGGAAGTCCCGGGACGAACGCAGGGGTGAGAGATCCGGCAGGATCGCGCTGAGCTTCATGGCCACGAGGGGCCATGTTCGGCGCCGGCAGCCGGACCGGGCAACCGGATTTACGGGGCGACGGTGCGCGAAATCCGTGGTGTGGGCGCATATCGAGCCCGTCGGGTGTTTGAGGACACAGTGCACTGAGCCGGTCCGGCGTTTGAGGACACAGCACAGCAAGCCCGTCCGGCGGGACGTCACCAGCGGGACGGCGGTGGGGCCGTCAGGTGGTCGGTCAGGCGGGAGAGGCGGTCGCGGAAACGGCGGCGGCCCCGGGTCGGCGGAAGCGCGTTCTCGCCGGCCGCCGCGCTCACCAGGTGCTGCACCGTGTCGAGGTCCACACCGTCCCCGTCGGCCGCCAGCGCCTCATGCGCGAGCCCGCTCAGCTCCGTGTCCCCGTCGCCCAGCGACAGCACCATCGCCCCGGCGCGCCTCGCACCGTACACCCGTTCGAGAAGCCTGGAGCCCGGCTGCTTCGGCGCCACGACCAGCAGCGTCTCGCCCCGCCCCGCCGCTTCGAGCCGGCCAAGACCGACGGCGAGGTGCGCCGGGTCGCCGGGCCGCACCTGGTGCCGTACGAGCGTGGGGTTCAGCTCCGGCTGTCCCGACCACGCCGCCTCGTCCACGAGATGCGCCGCCAGGTGCCACGGCTCGTACTCCTCCGTACCGACCAGCAGCAGCCCGCCCCCCTGCGGTACGACGGACGAGCGCAGGGCCCCGGCGAACCGGCGGGTCGCGGCCGGCCACTCCGTACCCGCGAGGACTTCACGCAGCAGTGCGACGCGTACGGCATCCATGGGCCCGCATCCTGCCGCAGCGCGGGGCGCCGGGAGAGGCGATGGCCGACGGCTCACCCGAACGGGATCCCGTACCGCCCAGTAGGGTCGGTTCCATGACTTCAACCGACAGTGGCTCCACCCCCAAGCCCCCCGCCCGGGACCCCTGGGACCTCCCCGATGTCTCCGGGCTCGTCGTCGGCGTCCTCGGCGGCACCGGCGACCAGGGGCGCGGCCTCGCCTACCGGCTGGCCAGGGCCGGACAGAAAGTGATCATCGGATCCCGGGTGGCCGAACGCGCCGAGACGGCCGCCGCCGGGCTCGCCGACATGGGGGTCGAAGGGGTCGAGGGGCTGGACAACGCGGCGTGCGCCCGGGCCAGCGATGTGGTGATCGTCGCGGTGCCGTGGGAGGGGCATGCCAAGACCCTGGAGTCCCTCAAGGACGCGCTGGCGGGGAAACTGGTCATCGACTGCGTCAACCCGATCGGTTTCGACAAGAAGGGCGCGTACGCGATCACTCCCGAGGAAGGCAGCGCGGCCGAGCAGGCCGTCGCGCTGCTCCCGGAGTCCCGGGTGACCGCCGCGTTCCACCATCTGTCCGCCGTACTGCTCCAGGATCCGTCCGTGGAGCGGATCGACACCGATGTGATGGTGCTGGGCGAGGTACGGGCGGACACGGACCTCGTACAGGCGCTGGCGGCCCGTATCCCGGGCATGCGCGGCATTTTCGCGGGCCGGCTGCGCAACGCGCACCAGGTGGAGTCGCTGGTGGCCAACCTGATCTCGGTCAACCGCCGTTACAAGGCACACGCCGGACTGCGCGTGACGGACATCTGACCCGCCGCCCCCTGGCGTCCCCGGCCCGCCGCCCCACCGGCGGCCGGGCGCGCGCCGGGCATGGGGGACACTGGACGGCGCACCCGGAAAGTCCCAGGCCCGCCCAGGAATCCCGACAGGAGCCGCCTCCATGCCCCGCCTCGCCCTCTACGCCATCACCGTCTGCGCCCTGGCCGCCATCGCGGCGGTGGTCTCCTTCGTCCAGGGCAACTGGCTCGGCGTCGTCTGGATCCTGCTCGCCGGACTCTCCTCCAACATGGCCTGGTACTACCTGCGCCGGGCCAGGCTGGAACGCGCCCAGCAGTCCCCGAGGCAGTCCCCGAGCACCACGAGCTGATCGCCGCCCGGGAGTTGGCCTCTGCCCAGGAGTCGGCCTCCTGCTAGGAGTTGGCCGGGCCGCAGATGAACTCGTCGCGGGACTCCCAGAACGTGAAGAAGTTCCGCCCGCAGTAGGTGTCCAGGTCGGTCACGCCGAGGGCCCGCAGCACCGCGTCTATCGCGTCGAAGAAGACCGTGTTCACGCCGGGGATCAGGATGATCACAAAGACGGCGAGCAGTCCGAACGGCGCGTACGGCTCGACCTGGCGGCGGATCCGGTACGACAGCCACGGCTCGATCACCCCGTACCCGTCCAGGCCCGGCACCGGCAGGAAGTTCAGGATCGCCGCCGTGACCTGGAGAAGGGCGAGGAAACCGAGCGCGTAGCGGAAGCCCGTCGGGACGCCCGAGAGCGCGCCGAGCCAGAAGGGGGCGGTGCAGACGATCGCGAACAGTACGTTCGTGAGCGGGCCCGCCGCCGAGATCAGGCTGTGCTTCCAGCGGCCCTGGATACGGTTCCGCTCGATGAAGACCGCGCCGCCCGGCAGACCGATACCGCCCATGATCACAAAGATCACCGGCAGCACGATGCTGAGCATGCCATGGGTGTATTTGAGCGGATTGAGGGTGAGATAGCCCTTCGCGCCGATCGAGATGTCCCCGCCGTGCAGCGCGGTGCGGGCGTGCGCGTACTCGTGCAGACAGAGCGAGACGACCCAGGCGCCGGTGACGAACAGGAAGACGGCGATCCGGATGTCCGCGGCGAAGTCCGTCCAGGTGGCCCAGGCCGCGACGGCCGTGATGGCGGCGATGCCCAGGAAGACGGGGGAGATCCGCCGGTCGCCGGCGCGGGTGGTGGCGGTGGTCATGGGTAGCGCTCCCCGGGAGGGTGAGGTGGGCGATCGGGCCTGCCCGACCGTATAGCCGCCGTGCTTGCCGCGTCGAAAACGTTTAACGGGCCGGTCCGAGTTCCGGTCCGCGGCCCGTTCCGTTCCGGTCTGGCGGTCGGGGCTCACGGCGCCGGACGTGGGACGCGGGGCGGCCGGTCCCGCGGGCGTCGCGGACAATGGGCGGATGCGCTACCGCCTTCTCGGCACCACCCGGGCCCTGCACGACGACGGCACGCCCGTCGCGCTCGGCGGGGCGCGGCTGCGTGCGCTGCTGACGGTTCTCGCGCTGCGGCCCGGCCGTACGGTCCCGGTCGGGGAGCTGGTCGCCGGCGTCTGGGACGGCGATCCGCCCGCCGACGCGGTGGGTGCGCTCCAGGCCCTCGTCGGGCGGCTGCGGCGGGCGCTCGGGCCCGCCGCGGTGTCCTCGGCGGACGGCGGATACGGGCTGTGCGCGGACGAGGACGATGTGGACCTCCACCGGTTCGGCCGGCTGGCCGCGGAGGGGGCGCGGGCCCTGGGCGAGGGCGACGCGGCCAAGGCGGCGGGCCTCCTCGACGACGCGCTCGCGCTCTGGCGCGGTCCGGCGCTGGCCGATCTGCCCGGCCGTACGGGGGCGCCCGAGGCGGCCCGCTGGGAGATCCGCCGGCTGGAGGCCCGCAGGACCCGGCTCGCGGCGGCGCTCGCGCTGGGGCGCGCGGAGGAGGCGCTGCCCGAACTGGTCGCGCTCTGCGGTGAGTTCCCCCTCGACGAACCCCTCCAGGCCCTCCGTATCCGCGCGTTGCGCGACGCGGGCCGGGCGGCGGAGGCACTGGCGGCGTACGAGGACGTACGCCGCGCCCTCGTGGACCGTCTCGGTACGGGCCCGGGGCCGGAACTCCGCGCGCTGTACGGGGAGTTGCTGCACGCGGACGGTTCCGGCGGTACGGGGTACGAGGAGGCGCCCCGCGGTGCCGTGCCCCGCAGCGTCGTGTCTCGCGATGCCGCGCCCCGCGGCGCTGTGCCGGGCAGGGCGCCTCGCGGTGCCGTGCCGGGCGGTGCCGTGCCGGGCAACCTGCGGGCGCGGCTGACCAGTTTCGTCGGGCGCGAGGCGGACATCGAGGCCATCCGTGACGACCTCGGGCGGGCCCGGCTGGTGACGCTCCTGGGGCCCGGCGGGGCGGGCAAGACCCGGCTCTCGCAGGAGGCCGCCGAGCGGATGGCCGAGGACTGGCCCGACGGCGTATGGCTCGCCGAACTCGCGCCCGTGACCGACCCGGAGACCGTGCCCGAGGCCGTACTGACCGCGCTCGGGGCGCGCGAGACCGTACTGCGCGGGGCGGGTGGCGAGGAGCTGCGGGCCGGCGACCGGCAGGCCGGCGATCCCCTCGTACGCCTCGCCGAACACTGTGCGCGCCGCCGCATGCTGCTCCTGCTCGACAACTGCGAGCATGTCGTCGGGGCCGCCGCCGCCCTCGCGGAGGAACTCCTCGCCCGTTGCCCGGACCTGACCGTGCTGGCGACGAGCCGGGAGCCGTTGGGGGTGTGGGGTGAGGTCGTGCGTCCGGTGGAGCCGCTGCCGCCGGATCCGGCGTTCCGGCTGTTCGCCGAACGGGGCCGCGCGGTGCGTCCGGGGTTTGTGGCGGATGAGGACGCGGGTGCGGTGGGGGAGATCTGCCGGCGGCTGGACGGTCTGCCGCTGGCGATCGAGCTGGCGGCGGCACGGCTGCGGATGCTGTCGCCCCGGCAGATCGCGGACCGCTTGGACGACCGTTTCCGGCTGCTGACCAGCGGGAGCAGGACCGTACTGCCCCGTCAGCAGACCCTCCGGGCGGTCGTCGACTGGTCCTGGGACCTGCTGGACGAGCGGGAGCGCGCGGTGCTCCGCCGCCTGTCGGTCTTCGCGGGCGGCTGCGCGCTGCCGGCGGCGGAGTTCGTCTGCGCGACGGATGACGAGCCGGGGCCGGGCGGCGCCGAGCACGCTGCCCACAGCCCTGTCGCCGCCCGGGACGTCGCCGGGATCCTCGGGGCGCTCATCGACAAGTCCCTGGTCGTCGCCGCGCCCTCGGCCGACGGCGGGATGCGGTACCGGCTGCTGGAGACCGTCGGCGAGTACGCCGCCGAGCGGCTCGACGAGGCCGGGGAGCGCGGCGCCGTCGAGCGGCGGCACCTGGTCCACTACCGGGAACTGGCCCGCACCACCGATCCGTTGCTCCGCGGGCCCCGGCAGCGGAGCGGGATGGCCCTGCTGCAACGGGAGTACGAGAATCTGCGCACCGCCCTGCGCCGCGCGCATGCCGCGGGCGACGAGCAGGAGATGCTCTGTCTTGTCCTCTCCCTCGGCTGGTTCTGGCAGATGCTCGATCTGCGCGCCGACACACGGCAGTGGGCCAGGGCCGCCGCGCGGCTCGGGCCCGATCCGTTCGAGCCGCCCGTCGCGCCCGCCCCGCCGATTCCGGCGCGGTGCACGGACGCGCCCCCGCCCATGGCCCCCGACATGCTCCAGGAGGCGCGGCGCGAGGTACGGCTGATCGAGATCGTCAGCATGGACCACGACGCCGAGGACTGGACCACCCCCGAACGGCTCGCCCTGCTGGAGCGGGCCGCCACCGTCTACCGGCCCGGTCTGCCGCAGGCCTGCCGGTTCCCCGGCACCCTGGCCTTCTTCCCCGTCATTCTCACCGGCGACACCGACCGGCTGCGCCGAGTGCTGAACGAGACCGTACGGGCCTGTGAGGCCTTCGGTTACGAATGGGAGCTGGCCGCCGCGCTCCACGTACGGGCCAGCATCCTGGCCAATCGCAGAGCCTGGGCGGGCGACGCGAGCCGTGACGCCGACCGCAGCCTGGCCATCTACGACCGGCTCGGCGACGCTTGGGGCGCGGCCGAGGCGCTGTCCGCCCGGGGCGAGGCGAGGGACAAGCGCGGTGAGTACGCACTCGCCGCCGAGGACTACACGGCGGCCATCCGCCATGCGGAAAGCCTCGGCGCCCAGAGCCAGGTCAGCCTGCTCCGGTCCCGTCTCGCGGCCACGCTGTTCGAGACGGGCCGCGGCGAGGAGGGCGAGCGCATCCTCCGCGAGGTGCTGGCCGAGGGCCTGGAAACGGCATACGAGGCGATGCCGGCCGCCCGGCTCTTCCTCGCGCTCTGGCTGGGCCGTACCGGACGTGTCGCCGAGGCGCGGGAGCAACTGACGCTGCTGCTCGAAGTGTTCCGCTCGCGCACCCTGCGCATCTTCGAAGGGTTCGTGAAGGGCGCCTTCGCCTACCTGGACTGTACGGAGGGCAACTGGGTGCGGGCGCTTGAGGCGTCCCGCGACGCCGTGGAGACCTCGCTGACACCGCTCTCGCGGATGGTCGCGCCGGAGATGGCCGCGGTCCATCTGCTCACGGCCGCCTGGGCACTGGGCGGCCTGGGCGGCGAGGACGTACGCCAGGGCCGGGGGACGGAGCGGGCCCGTGACGGCGCCCGGCTGCTCGGCGCGTACGAAGGGCTGCTGCCCCAGGGGCACTTCAGGAACTCCACCGAACGGGAGCTTCTGACGCACGCGTGGGCGAGCGTCGACGCTGTCCTCGGCGACACCGCCGCCGCGGAGGCCCGGGCCGAGGGCGTCGGCCTCACCGTGGAGGAGGCCGTCGCCCTCGTACGGACCGTGACGCCCGAGCGCACCGCCTGAGCCGGCGCGGACCGCCTGAGCCGGCGCGGACCGCCTGAGCCGGCGCGGGCCGGCCGGGACGACGGACCGGCCGACCTGGACGGCCCGGCTGACCGGGCGCGCCCCGGCAACTCCCGCCGAAGCTCTGTGCCTCAGGGCCTCAGGACTTCTTCCGGAACTTCGCCACCGCCAGCGGCGCCGTCACCACCGTGATCCCCGCCGCCCACGCCAGCGTCACCCATACCGAGTGCGCCACCGGGCCGCCGTTTATCAGGCTCCGCGCCGCGTCCGCCAGATTCGACAGCGGGTTGTAGTCCGTGAAGGTCTGGAGCCAGCCCGGCATCGTGGACGGAGGCGCGAAGATCGACGAGCCGAACTGCAGGGGCATCAGGACCAGCATGGCCACTCCCTGCACCGCCTGCGCGGTCTTCATCGTCAGCCCCAGCAGGATGAAGATCCACATCAGCGAGGCACCGAACGCCAGCGAGAGCCCGACCGCCGCGGCCAGTTCCAGCACCGAGGTCTTGATCTCCATGCCGAGCAGAAAGCCCATGCCCAGCAGGATCGCGGTGGCGACCAGCATCCGGCCGATCTCGACGACGATCTTCGCGATCAGTACGGAGGACCGCGCTATCGGCATCGTACGGAACCGGTCCATGACCCCCTTGCGGAAGTCGTCGTTCATCCCCGTGCCCACCGCCATCGCGATGTTCATGCCCATCATGGCCATCAGACCGGGGATCACATAGTTCACATAGGCGTCCCGGTTGCCGCCGAGGCTCGCGCCGACCGAGCCGCCGAAGACATACACGAACAGCAGCGTGAAGATGACCGGCATCAGCAGGACGTCGAACATCGACTCCGGATCCTGCTTGATCTGAAGGGCGTTGCGGCGCACCAGCGCGCCGATGTGCCGGAGATTGGCGCGCAGGCCGATCCGGCCCTCGTCGGCCCGCACCGGGGACGGTGTGGGCGTCCGCTCGGGGGCGGAGGTGGACAGTGTGGTCGCGCTCATGCCGCGATCTCCTCGGGTGCGATGTCGGACGCGGACGACTTCTGGCCGGTGATGGCCAGGAACACCTCGTCCAGGCTGGGCAGATGGGTGCCGATATGGGCGATGCCGAAGCCGCGCTCGCCCAGCAGGCCGACGACCGCGGTGAGCTGCTCGTCACTGAGGATCGGTACGTACAGGAGGCCCTCGTCGGGGACGGCCTGGGTGCCGGAGATTCCGTCGAGCCCGGTCTCGGTGATCGCCCGCGCCATCGCCGGGAGTTGCGCCGGATCCGCCGGTCTGATCTGGAGGGTGCGGCCGCCGACCTTGGCCTTCAGCTCGTTGACCCCGCCGCTGGCGATGACCCGGCCGCGGTCGAAGACCGTCAGCTCGCTGGCGAGCTGCTCGGCCTCCTCCATGTACTGCGTGGTGAGCAGGACGGTGGCGCCCTCGGCGACCATCCGCTGCACCTCGTCCCAGACCTCATTGCGCGTACGGGGATCGAGCCCGGTCGTCGGCTCGTCCAGATAGAGCACCGACGGGCGGCCGATCATCGACGCGGCCAGGTCGAGCCGGCGCCGCATACCGCCCGAATACTGCATCGCGGGCTTCTTCGCCGCGTCCGTGAGCGAGAAGCGCTCCAGCAGCTCGTCGGAGCGGCTGCGGGCGTCCTTGCGCGAGAGGTCGAGGAGGCGGCCGATCATATAGAGGTTCTCCCAGCCGGAGAGCTTCTCGTCGACCGAGGCGTACTGCCCGGTGAGGCCTATCGTGCGGCGCAGTTGGCGGGGCTGGCGCAGCACGTCGTACCCCGCGACCATCGCGGTGCCGGCGTCGGGCTGGACGAGTGTGGAGAGGATACGGACGAGCGTCGTCTTGCCGGCGCCGTTGGGCCCGAGCACACCGAGGACGGTGCCCTCGCGCACATCGAGGTCCACTCCGTCGAGTGCGCGGGTGCCCTGCGGTCCGCCGTAGTGCTTGACCAGCCCCCGTACCTCGACGGCATTGCCCGTGCGGACGCCGTTGGGGTTCTTGTCGATTCGAGTCATGGCACCAGTGGACCATCCGCCACCGACAATCCACCGACAAGCCGCCTACAGCGGGCCGTCGGCCTGTGGACAACCGCATGCGACAGCCCGCCGACGGGGGATGATCGGCGGGCTGCCGCTCGTGCGGGCAATGGCTTGAGGGCCGTGCTGCGCCAAGCGCTCCGTGCCTGCGCACCCGGCCGTGGTCCGACCAGGCCGGGGTGCGGCTAGTGGAAGGTGTGCTCCTCCTGAGGGAACGTTCCGCCGGTGACCTCGTCGGCGAACGCCTTCGCCGCGTCGCCCAGCGTCCGGCGCAGGTCCGCGTACTGCTTGGTGAACCGCGGCACCCGGCCGCCCGTCAGCCCGACCATGTCCGTGTAGACGAGCACCTGCGCGTCCGTCTCGGCGCCCGCGCCGATCCCGATGGTCGGGATGTGCAGGATGCGGGTGACCTCGGCGGCCAGCTCGGCCGGGACCAGTTCGAGCACCACCGCGAAGGCGCCCGCGTCCTGCACCGCCTTGGCGTCGCGGAGGAGCTGCTGCGCGGCCTCCTCGCCGCGCCCCTGCACCCGGTATCCCAGGGTGTTGACCGACTGCGGGGTGAGCCCGATGTGTCCCATCACCGGGATACCGGCCTGCACCAGCAACTCGATCTGGGTGTGCGAGCGCTCGCCGCCCTCCAGCTTGATCGCGCCGACGCCCGCGTCCTTCACCAGCCGGGTGGCGCTGCGCAGGGCCTGGGCCGGCCCCTCCTGGTACGAGCCGAAGGGCAGGTCGGCGACGACCAGGGCGCGCTTCGTACCCCGTACGACGGCGGCCGACAGCATCGCCATCTCGTCGAGAGTGACGGGCACCGTGGTGTCGTAGCCGAGATGGCAGTTGCCCATGGAGTCGCCCACGAGCATCACGGGGATACCGGCCTCGTCGAAGACGGAGGCGGTCATCGCGTCATAGGCGGTGAGCATGGGCCACTTCTCGCCACGCTCTTTGGCCGCGGCGATGTCGTGGACGGTGATACGACGGGAACTCTTGCCGCCGTACAGCGCCTTCGCACTGTCGACGGTGCTCCCCGCGGGCGGCTTCTGCGCAGCCTGAAGAGTCATGGCCGATGGCCCTTTCGTCATCTCGAGGCGCCCTGACGGCGTCCCCGGACCGTGTCCATGGTGGCATCCCGAGGCCGTCCTCGGGAAGTGGGCCCCCTCACACGCCCCACCCGCCCAACCGGACGCCGTCGAACGCCTGCTCGGTAAAAGTTCTCCAATACGAGACGGTCTCGTATCGAAATAGGTCTAGCCTGTGCGTCATGTCCACACCGTCCGGCGCCCCTGCCGCCGCACCTCGTACCCCACAACCGGAACCGCCCCGCATACCCGAGGCCGTCCACCGCCGCCGCTGGCTGATCCTGGGCGTGCTCATGTTCAGCCTGCTCATCATCGTGCTGGACAACTCGATCCTGAACGTGGCGGTCAAGACCATCGCCGCCCCCGCGCCCGCCGGCATCGGCGCCACCCAGAGCGAGCTGGAGTGGGCGATCAACTCGTACACGCTCGTCTTCGCCGGACTCCTCTTCACCTCGGGCCTGCTCGGCGACCGGATCGGCCGCAAGAAGGTCCTGCTCTTCGGCATCTTCGTGTTCGGTGCCGGCTCGGCGCTCGCCGCCCTGTCCGGATCGCCCGCCGAACTCATCGGCTACCGCGCCCTGATGGGCTTCGGCGCCGCCTTTGTGATGCCCGCCACCCTCGCCGTCCTGATGAATGTCTTCGAGCGCGAGGAACAGCCCAAGGCCATCGGCATCTGGGCGGGCGGCGTCGGTCTCGGTATCGCCATCGGCCCGATCACCGGCGGCCTGCTGCTCGAACACTTCTGGTGGGGCTCCATATTCCTGGTCAACGTGCCCGTCGCCGTCGTCGCGCTGGTCGCGATGGTGCTGCTCGTGCCCGACTCCAGGGACCCCCGCCCCGGCAAGGTCGACCCGCTCGGTGTGCTGCTCTCCATCGTCGGACTCGTCCTCCTGGTGTACGGGATCATCCGCGGCGGCGAACTGGCCGACTTCACCGACGCGTCCGTGCTTCTGCCGCTGCTCGCGGGCCTCGCCGTACTGGCCGGCTTCGTCTGGCACGAGAAGCGCAGCAGCCATCCGGCCATCGACATCTCGTACTTCAAGAAGCCGGCCTTCGCGGCCGCCGTCGCCGCCATCGCGCTGGTCTTCTTCGCGCTGATGGGCGTGACGTTCTTCTCGGCGTTCTACCTCCAGAGCGTGCGCGGCTACAGCGCCCTCGACTCCGGGCTGCTGATCGTGCCGCTGGCGGCGGCTCAGATGATCTTCGCGCCGAGGGCCCGGCTGGTCGTGGACCGGTTCGGCGCCCGCGCGGTCTGCACGGTGGGCATGCTGCTGGTCGCGGTGGGCCTCGCGGCCTTCGCGTTCTTCGACGCGGGCACCCCGGTCTGGGCGCTGTGCGTGGTGTTCTTCGTCCAGGGCACCGGAATGGCGCACATCATGCCGCCGGTGACCGTCGCGGTGATGCAGGCGCTGCCCCGCGAGAAGGCCGGCTCGGGCTCGGCGATCAACAACACCTTCCGCCAGGTCGGCGGCGCTCTGGGCATCGCCGTCCTCGGTTCGGTGCTCTCCACGACCTACCGGGGCTCGATCGAGGGGCACCTCGGCGCGGTCCCGGCCGCCGCGCGGGACGCGGCGGGGGAGTCGATCGAGGCGACCGTCGCCGTCGCGGAGAAGCTGGGCCCGGCGGGGAAGCCGCTGATCGGCTCGGCGTACGACGCGTTCCTGCACGCCATGCATGTCACGGCCCTCGGCTCGGCGGCGGTGGCGCTGATCGGCGCGGCGGTCGTCGCGTTCTTCCTGCCGGGACTGCCCCCGGCGCAGCGGCTCGACGGAAGCGGCGAGGCGGACAAGGCAGGCGAAACCCCCGAAACCGTCACCACTCGGGGCTGACACCCGCCGCCCCCGGCCGCCCGGACCGCCCGTACAGGCGGCCGGTGGCCGGGAACGGAGGGATCAACGCCCCCGCCATGTACGAGAATCAGCGCGGCGGCAGCGCGTCGGTACGGTGGCGGTGTCGCGGACGAAACGGCTGACGGGGGCCGACGGAGAGGCGGAACGACGTGCGGGAGCGGGTCCACGAGGTTCGCGAGGCCGACGAGGCGGGCGAGGTTGACAGAGCCGTCGACAAGGCCGTCGACGCGGCCCATGAAGCCCATACGGCCGATGAGTCCTGCCCGGTGCGCGAGAAGGAGCCCCGGCGCGGCAGGCCACGCAGCGAGGCAGCCGAGCGGGCGATCCTCGAAGCCGTCGTGCGTCTGCTGGAGGACGGCGTGCCGCTCGGCTCCCTCTCCATCGAACGCATCGCCCGCACAGCGGGCGTCGGCAAGGCCACCATCTACCGCCGCTGGCTCGGCAAGGAGGAACTCTTCGTCGACGTCCTGCGGGAGATCGAGCCCCCCGAGCCCGAACTGCCCGGCACCTCCGCCCTCGACGACCTCCGGACCATGCTGGAGTCGATGCGCCGGCGCGGACTGGCCCAGCGCTCCTCCGCCTTCCTCCACAACGTGGTCGTGGAGATGAAGAGCCGGCCCAGGCTGTGGCGGGAGTATCACCGGACGGTGGTCGACCCCCGGCGCGAGGCCATGCTCGCGGTGGTGCGCCGGGGAATCGCCTCCGGCGAGCTGCGCGACGATCTCAGCGCGGAGCTGATGCAGGACATGCTGTCCGGCCCCATGCTGCTGCGCACCCTGCACCAGCCCGGTTCGCCCCTGGACGACGATCTCGCCGACCAGATCATCCGCGCCGCACTGGGGGGCCTGGCCCCCCGCCCCTGAGCCCCCGCCCCTGAGCCCGTCCGTTTGAGGGGACGGCAGGGGTAATCCCCGGTACCGTACGGGGGTCGCGGAAGGTACGGGAGGCTGAATCGCCCGTACGACGGACGCGGCCGCGCCGTCCGCAAGGCCGCGGACCGGTACGGAACGGCCGACACCTGCCCGTACCGGCTCGTATCGCAGTGAAACGCCCGCCTGCCGGGCCGATCGCACCGGAATCCGGACGGGACCGGCCATGCGTGATCCGTCACAGCCGCCCGTGATTCGTCCTTGATCGGAACCCGCCGCGCCGCGGTCTTCGTCTCCGGGACAGTACGGCCGTCCCCGGACGGCGGAGTAGCGCCCGTAGATCGCCTAGGGTCAGGGGCGGGCGTGCACGGCAAGGCAGTGAGGGCAGCGGACATGACGCAGGAGTACACGGCGCACTCGGTGACGGCGGACGGGGCGGCGCCCCGCACCGGATCCCGCGTCAGAGCCCTGCTGGGCCGGTGGCGCCGGGATCCCGGCATCTGGCGGCGCGGCATCATCCTCGCCATCCTGGCCGTACTGGTCGCGCTGCTGATGAGCTTTCACGCGCAGATTCCCAACAGGATCGGCAATCTGGGCAGTCTCACCGAGACCTTTCTGCCCTGGTTCGGGCTGTTCGTTCCGCTGATCCTGATTCTGGCGCTGGTACGCCGCTCGGCCACCGCGCTGATCGCTCTGCTGCTGCCCGCCGTGGTCTGGCTCAATCTCTTCGGCGGCCTTCTCACCGACAAGTCCGGCGAGGGCGGCGATCTCACGGTCGCCACCCACAACGTCAACGCCGGGAACCCCGACCCCGAGGGCACCGCGCGCAGCCTCGCCGAGTCGGGTGTGGACGTCCTGGCGCTGGAGGAGCTGAAGGCCAGCGCCGTACCGACGTACGAGAAGGCGCTGTCCGGCACCTACGCGTACCACTCGGTGCAGGGCACCGTCGGGCTGTGGAGCAAGTACCCGATGAGCGCCACCGAGCCCGTCGACATCCGGCTCGGCTGGGTCCGCGCGATGCGCTCCACGGTCACCACACCGCACGGGAAGGCCGCCGTCTATGTGGCGCATCTCCCGTCCGTACGGGTCAAGCTGAACGCGGGCTTCACCGCCAACCAGCGCGACGACAGCGCGGACGCCCTGGGCGAGGCCATCGCCGACGAGCCGCTCGGCCAGGTGATCCTGCTCGGCGACCTGAACGGCACGATGAACGACCGTTCCCTGAACGCCGTCACCTCCCAGATGCGCTCGACCCAGGGCGCGGCGGGCCATGGTTACGGCTTCAGCTGGCCGGCGTCGTTCCCGCTGGCGCGGATCGACCAGATCATGGTGAAGGGCATCGAACCGACCTCGTCCTGGGCCCTTCCCCGGACCGAGAGCGACCACCTGCCGATCGCGGCCCGGGTCCAGATCCGGTGACCTGGGTCCGGATCCGCTGACCCGGGTCCGGATCCGCTGAGCGGTGCGCCGGGCGCAATCCGGAGTTCATCTCCCGGAACAAACGGCCTGAGAGACTTTGTTCAGCAGGGGTACTAACTCCTGCTCCCTCACTGCTGGATCCCTCGCCGGGTCCTCACCGCTGAAAGGTCTCTTTTCATGCCCCTGGCCCTGCTCGCCCTCGCTGTGAGCGCCTTCGGCATCGGTACGACCGAGTTTGTGATGATGGGCCTGCTGCCCAATGTCGCGGACGATCTGGGAACGTCCGTGCCCACCGCCGGCCATCTCGTCTCCGCGTACGCCCTCGGCGTCGTCATCGGCGCCCCGCTGCTCACCGCCATCGGCTCCCGTATCCCGCGCAAGCGGATGCTCCTGCTGCTGATGGCGCTCTTCGTCGTCGGCAATCTCGCCTCCGCGCTCGCGCCCGGCTTCGGCTGGCTGCTGGCGGGCCGGGTGCTCGCCGGGCTGCCGCACGGCGCGTTCTTCGGCGTCGGCGCGGTCGTCGCCGCCCGTATGGTGCGCGAGGGGCGGCAGGCGCGGGCCGTCGCGACCATGTTCCTCGGCCTGACCGTCGCCAACATCGTCGGCGTCCCGGCGGCCACCCTGCTCGGCCAGCACCTCGGCTGGCGCGCCACGTTCCTGGTGGTGACGGTGATCGGGCTGCTCTCGCTGGTGGCGCTGGCCCGGCTCGTACCGTACGTACCGCTCGACGCGCACCAGAGCCTCGGCCGGGAGGTGCGCGCCCTCGCCGACCGGCAGGTGCTGCTCGGTCTGGCCACCGCGGTGTTCGGCTTCGCCGGGGTCTTCGCGGTGTACTCGTACCTCGCCTCGATGACCACCGAGGTCATGGGCTTCGGCGAGTCCTCCGTGACGCTCGTCCTCGCGTTGTTCGGCATCGGTATGACACTGGGCGCGCTGGCGGCGGGACCGCTGACCGACCGGGCGCTACGGCCGACGCTCTACATCTCGCTGGCCGCCCTGACCGCTGTGCTGGTCGGCTTCCGCTTCACGGCGCAGGTGCAGTGGGCGGCGCTGGTGATGGTGGTGCTGCTGGGCGCGATCGGCTTCCTGACCACCACCCCTCTCCAGATGCTCGTCATGAACAAGGCCAAGGACGCCCCGACCCTCGCCTCCGCCTCCAACCACTCGGCCTTCAACCTCGCCAACGCGGGCGGCGCCTGGGCCGGCGGCACGGCGATCGCGGCCGGCTGGGGCTGGATGTCCCCGGCCCTGGTCGGCGCGGTCCTCGCGGTGGCCGGCCTGGCGATAGCCGCGACGGCGGGCCTCCTGGACCGCACCGACAGGACACCCGGCGAGTCCCGGATCGTCGCCTCGGGCAGCGTCCCGGCCGAGGCGACGGCGGTCCGGCTGCCGGACGCGGCCAAGATCGGCCCGTCCGGCGACTGAGGACACCTCAGCCGTGCGGCGACTCGCGCCAGCGGTTGGTGATCGGGAGGCGGCGGTCCTTGCCGAAGCCCTTGGCCGAGATCTTGGTGCCCGGCGGGTACTGGCGCCGCTTGTACTCCGCCGTGTCCACCATCCGCAGCGTCCGCGCGACCAGTTCCGCGTCGAAACCGGCCGCCACGATCGCGTCCTTGCCCTGGTCCCGGTCGACGTACAGCTCCAGGATCCGGTCCAGTACGTCGTAGTCCGGCAGCGAGTCCGTGTCGACCTGGCCGGGGCGCAGTTCGGCGCTCGGCGGCTTGGAGATCGAGTTCTCCGGGATCGGCGGGGTCTGGCCGCGCTCCTCGGCGGCGCGGTTGCGCCAGCGGGCGAGCCGGAAGACCGAGGTCTTGTAGAGGTCCTTGATCGGACCGTACGCCCCGACGGCGTCGCCGTACAGCGTCGAATACCCCACCGCCAGCTCGGACTTGTTGCCCGGCGCGAGCACGATCGGGCCCTCCTGGTTGGAGAGGGCCATCAGCGTCGTGCCGCGCAGCCGGGCCTGGAGGTTCTCCTCCGCGAGCCCGGTGAGCGCGAGCGAGCCCATGTACGCGTCGAACATCGGCTCGATGGGGACCGTACGGAAGTTGAGTCCGGTACGGCGGGCCAGCTCGGCCGCGTCGCCCTTGGAGTGGTCCGACGAGTACTTGGACGGCATGGCCACGCCGTACACGTTCTGCGCGCCGACCGCGTCACAGGCGATGGCGGCGACGAGCGCGGAGTCGATGCCGCCGGAGAGGCCGATCAGGACCGAGCGGAAGCCGTTCTTGGCGACGTACGCGCGCAGGCCCACGACCAGCGCCGAGTACACCTCCTCGTCGTCCTCCAGGCGGTCCGCGTAACCCCCGGACACCTCGGGCTCGTAGGCCGGGAGGGGGTCCTCGGACAGCACCACCCGGTCGATCCGCAGCCCGTCGTCCACGATGCCGCTCGCGGGCTCGGGGGAGGCGGCCGGCAGATCGAGGTCCAGGACCACACAGCCCTCGGCGAACTGGGGTGCCCGCGCGATGACTTCGCCGTCCTTGTCGACGACGATCGAGTCGCCGTCGAAGACCAGCTCGTCCTGGCCGCCGATCATCGCGAGATACGCGGTGGTGCACCCGGCCTCCTGGGCACGCTTGCGCACCAGTTCAAGGCGGGTGTCGTCCTTCTCGCGCTCGTACGGGGAGGCGTTGATGGAGACCAGCAGTCCGGCCCCGGCGGACCGCGCGGCCGGCACCCGGCCGCCGTCCTGCCAGAGGTCCTCGCAGATCGCGAGGGCGATGTCGATCCCATGGACCCGGACGACGGGCATGGTGTCGCCCGGCACGAAGTAGCGGAACTCGTCGAAGACGCCGTAGTTGGGCAGGTGGTGCTTGGCGAAGGTCAGCACGACCGCGCCGCGGTGCAGCACCGCGCCGGCGTTCTGCGGGGCGCCGGCGGGCTGGCCGTATCGCGGCTGGGCCTTCTCGGAGCGGTCGAGATAGCCGACGACGACGGGCAGCTCCCCGAACCCCTCCTCGTCGAGCCGGACCGCGAGCGCGCGCAGGGCGGCGCGGGAGGCCTCGACGAAGGACGGGCGCAGGGCGAGATCCTCGACGGGATAGCCGGTCAGCATCATCTCGGGGAAGGCGACGACATGCGCGCCCTGCTCGGCGGCGTGCCGGGTCCAGTGCACGATCGCCTCGGCGTTCGCGGCGAGATCGCCGACGGTCGAGTCGATCTGATTCAGGGCGAGACGTAGTTGAGGCACGGGCCCAGTGTAATCGTCTGACTGACGCGATGGCCCGGGGCGGAAATGTGGGGCGGCCCACTCGCACGCGGGGGGCGAGCGGGCTGCGGTTCTTTACCGGGGTCGGGTGCCGGTGCGGGTACGGCCGCCGGGGCCGCCGGGGTTGTCGGGCCGGATGCGGTACGGCGACGGTCAGCGGCTCGTGGACGCGTAGACCTGCTCGGCCCACGCCCCGACCTGCTCGTCGCTGAGATGGCGGGCCAGATCGGCCTCGCTGATCATCCCGACCAGGCGCTTGTCCTCGATCACCGGAAGCCGGCGGATCTGGTGGCCCTGCATCTCGTACAGCACATCCTCCACATCCGCGTCCGACTCGATCCAGCGAGGCGTGCCGTGCGCCATCTCGCCTGCCGTGGTCTGCGCCGGGTCATGGCCCATGGCCACACAGCCGACGACGATGTCGCGGTCGGTGAGTATGCCGGTCAGCCGCTCGTTCTCGTCGGCTATGGGGAGCGCGCCCACATTGAGCTGGCGCATGAGCTGCGCGGCGCGGTCGAGCGTCTCGTGGGCCGGGATCCACTGGGCTCCCGGGTGCATGATGTCTTTGGCTGTGGTCATCGGACTCGTGCCTCCTGAGTGGTGTCGCGTGCGTTCCGTCCACCCCGAGTCAGCTCCATCATCATCCAGCCGTTCGGGTGACGCGACCGCTGCGCGCTCCCCGGCGGTACGGGTACGCGGAGGGGCCGCGGGTTCGCCGTCTCACGAACCCGCGGCCCCTGTCTCGTACCGGTTGCCCGTACGAGGATCAGCTCGCGGTACGGGGCTTCGCGCCGCGTGCCTTGAGCAGGTCCGCCATCAGCCGCATCTCCGACTGCTGGGCCGTGACCATCCCCTCGGCCAGAGCCTTCTCCGTACCGTCCTCGCACCGCTCGACACAGCCCTGGGCCATGGACACCCCGCCCATGTGGTGGTCGGTCATGAGCTGGAGATACAGGATCTCGGCCTGCTTGCCGCGCGCCTTCCGGAGCTGCTCCAGCTCCGTCTTGGTGGCCATGCCCGGCATCAGCGAGCCGTCGCGGACCTCATGGCCGGCGCTGCCGTGATCCATGCCCTCCATGTCCGTCCCGCTGCCCGTCCCGCTGCCCGTCCCGCTGTGGTCACCGGAGCCCATGTCCATGCCGGCATCGGCACCGGTACCGGCTTCCGGGGCCATCCAGGCCATCGGCTCGCGGCCCGCCTCCACCTTCGGCAGCCCCCACATGTCCAGCCACCCCAGCAGCATCCCGCGCTGGTTCGCCTGCGTATTGGCGATGTCGTACGCCAGCCGGCGCACCTCTTCGTCGTCCGTGCTGTCCCGCACGATGAAGGACATCTCCACCGCCTGCTGATGGTGGACCGCCATGTCACGGGCGAAGCCCGCGTCCGCCGAGTCCGCCGACGGGGTACGGTCGTCCACCCCCGCCCCGCTGTCGCGCCCCGCGGACGCCACCGTCGCCGTACCGGCGAACAGCAGCGCCAGGACGACCGCGGTGATCGCCGCCCACTGGGTGCGTGTGACCGACCGCGCGGCGCTCATCGCGCTCACTGCGCGCCCATTCCGCCCGTGCAGGCGGCGCCCGGCTCAGGGGTCTGCGTGCCCTGGACGTACTTGGTCATGAACTGGTCCACGCGCGGGTCGTCCGCTTTCTCCACCGAGACCTGCTTGCCCCAGGCGCTCAGCATGATCGTGCCGGACTGCTCCTTGTACGGGCTCATGAAGGAGTACGGGGTCTTCCCGACCTTCTCGGCGAGCGCCTCCACATCGGCGTCGGCGGCCTTGTCGTTGTAGGTGATCCAGACCGCGCCGTGCTCCAGCGAGTGCACGGCGTTGACGTCCGGGACCGCCTCCTTGTAGACGTCGCCCTGGCAGTTCATCCACACCTGGTTGTGGTCACCGCCCACCGGCGGCTTCATCGGGTAGGTGACCGCCGTGGTGACGTGGTTGCGGCTGAGCTTCTTGGCGTCCCAGGACTTCTCGTCCTTGACGGGCGCCTTGGCCGCCGCCTGCTGCTCCTCCTTCTTGTCGGACTCCTTGTTGAGGATGAAGGCGCCGAAACCGACGAGGGCGACCACCACGACGGCGCTCACCGTGATCGTGATGATGCGGCTGCGCCGTTCACGGGCGTGCTCGGCCCGGCGCATCTCCTCTATTCGGGCCCTGCGCTCGGCGGACTGGGACTTGGAAGCCATGGTGTATGTCCTTCTGCGACTACTGCGGAACGGGACGCTGATAAATACAGAACGCGTATGAACACGGAACGCTGACAAACACGGAACGCGGATAACGCGGATGACTGCGGAATGGCGTGACGTGCTGGATGAGGACGGGATCCCGGCGCTCCCGGTGCTCCGGATGCTCCCGGTGTCACGGGAGCTCCCGGTGCGGGGTGCGGGCCCGGTTGCGTCCGCTACGTCCGCAGCACTTGAAGGACGTGCAGGTCCGGCGCGCGGGCGTGCGCTCCGGCGCGGGGCGCCCGGCCGACGGGGTACGGCAGCGCGCGCGGCGGAAGCTGTACACCGGCGGCGAGCGGCGGAGCCGGCGGCGGTACGGTCAGGACGGCCGGGCTGTGGTGCGCGAAGAGGCCGCAGTCACCGCCGTCGTACGGGCAGGTGAACCGGGCCTCGGCGTGGTGCCGTACGGAAGCGGCCCGGCCGGCGGAGCTGCCCGCCTCGGTGCTCGTAATGGTGCGCGCCGCAGTGCTCACGGTGGCGGGGGAACCGTTCCTGCCGTGGCCTCCGGCCGTACCGCGCCCCGAGTCCATGGCGGGCCCGGCCCCGGGTGCCAGGCAGATGAAGAGCGCCGCGTACAGCGTCGCCACGGCGCTCACCAGAGCCGTGGGACGCGTGCTGCGTATGTGGCCGCGCCGCGTACCCCCCATGGGCGCGATCGTAGTGCGTACACCCCCGGTCAGCAGCAGTGAGGAGAGGTTGGACGGCTCCTTGGGCTCCCGAGACGGTACGAACCGGACGGTAGCGCGGTACAAAGAGGCATGGCCGACCATCCGGAGCCGCGCGGAGGCCCACAGGACGCCGACGCGCCGGCGGGTCCGAACGACGCGAGCGCCGACGCGGGCGACACGAGCGCCGACGCCGTGACGCACGCCGTGCTCGCCGCGTCCCGGCTGCTGGTCGCCGTGTCCGCCCGCTCCCTCGCCGCGGTCGAGGAGCACGCCGGGGAACGGGTCACCCTCCCGCAGTACCGCCTCCTGGCCGTCCTCGCCGCCCATGGCGACGCCAAACTGGTGGAGGTCGCCGACCGGCTCGGGGTCAACCCCTCGACCGCCATGCGCATGCTCGACCGTCTGATCGCCGCGGGTCTGGCGAGCCGGCAGAGCAACCCAGACAACCGCCGTGTGACGATGCTGCGGCTGACCCCGGCGGGCCGGGAACTGGTCGAGGAGGTCACGGCCGCGCGCCACCGTGAGATCGCCGCGATCGTCGGCCGGCTGACCCCCGCGCAGCGTACGGCCCTGGTCCGCGCGCTGACCGCGTTCACCGAGGCGGGCGGGGAGCGGACCGTACGGGGCGAGGACACCGAGCCGTACCCCCTGGGCTGGTCGGACACCCACGCCGGCCACGGACCGCGAGCGAGGCATGGACCGTGAGTGAGCCGTGGGCCGCGGGCGAGGCACGTTCCGTGAGCGAGCCGTCGACTGCGAGCGAGCCATGGGCCGCGAGGCGTCTCTTCAGCACCATAGGTTGCGGTTGCCTGTTACATGGGCACCAGTCGTACGGGCACTATGGGCAGGTAACCCGTACATGCGCACGATGCGAAGCGTTGGACGGGGGTTCGCAACGTGCCCGAAATCGTGTGGTGGGATGCTCGTGTGCCCCAGGGTGCCCCGCGGCATGGGAGCAGGTGGCCTGACCAGCAAGGATGGGTAGGACGGCTAATATGGACAAGCAGCAGGAATTCGTGCTCCGTACGCTTGAGGAGCGCGACATCCGCTTCGTACGCCTGTGGTTCACCGATGTGCTCGGCTTCCTGAAGTCGGTCGCGGTCGCGCCCGCCGAGCTGGAGCAGGCCTTCGACGAGGGCATGGGCTTCGACGGCTCGGCGATCGAGGGCTTCGCTCGTGTCTACGAGTCCGACATGATCGCCAAGCCCGATCCGGGTACGTTCCAGATACTGCCCTGGCGCGCCGAGGCCCCCGGTACCGCGCGGATGTTCTGCGACATCCTGATGCCCGACGGCTCGCCGTCCTTCGCGGACCCGCGCTTTGTGCTCAAGCGGATGCTGGCCAGGACCTCGGATCTGGGATTCACCTTCTACACCCACCCCGAGATCGAGTTCTTCCTGCTGAAGCACAAGCCGGTGGACGGCACCCGTCCCACCCCGGCGGACAGCTCGGGCTATTTCGACCACACCCCGCAGAATGTCGGTATGGATTTCCGGCGCCAGGCCATCACGATGCTGGAATCGATGGGCATTTCGGTGGAGTTCAGCCACCACGAGGGCGCCCCGGGCCAGCAGGAAATCGATCTGCGGTACGCGGACGCGCTGTCGACGGCGGACAACATCATGACATTCCGCCTGGTGATGAAGCAGGTCGCGCTGGAGCAGGGCGTGCAGGCGACCTTCATGCCGAAGCCGTTCTCCGAATACCCGGGCTCGGGCATGCACACGCACCTCTCCCTTTTCGAGGGGGACCGGAACGCGTTCTACGAGTCGGGCGCGGAGTACCAGCTCTCCAAGGTCGGCCGTTCCTTCATCGCCGGTCTGCTCAAGCACGCTGCGGAGATCTCGGCCGTCACCAACCAGTGGGTCAACTCGTACAAGCGCATCTGGGGCGGCTCAACCCGCACCGCGGGCTCGGGCGGCGAGGCCCCCTCGTACATCTGCTGGGGCCACAACAACCGCTCGGCGCTGATCCGCGTCCCGATGTACAAGCCCGGCAAGACGGGCTCGGCCCGGGTGGAGGTCCGCTCGATCGACTCGGGCGCCAACCCCTACCTGACCTACGCGGTACTCCTCGCCGCCGGCCTCAAGGGCATCGAAGAGGGCTATGAACTCCCGGCTGGCGCCGACGACGACGTCTGGGCCCTCTCCGACTCCGAACGCCGGGCCATGGGCATCGAACCCCTCCCCCAGAACCTCGGCGAGGCGATCTCCCTCATGGAGCGCAGCGAACTGGTCGCGCAGACCCTGGGCGAGCACGTCTTTGACTTCTTCCTCCGCAACAAGAAGCAGGAATGGGAGGAATACCGCAGCGAGGTCACGGCATTCGAGCTGCGCAAGAACCTCCCGGTGCTCTGACGGATTCCTTCCGGACTTCCCCCCCACCCACTCCGGGCCGACGGTTCCCACCGTCGGCCCGTACGTTTCTGACGTGCCGCACGTCGTCGACATGCGGCACGCCCGGCGGGGAATCATCCTTCCGTGTGGTGCGACCAGCCGTTTTCCCCGTGGTGGTGAAGATCCGGATGATCACGCTTGGTTACGGCCGGAGAAAGCAGATTTTCCGGTGCGCCGCCCTCCGCGCCGACAAGGCCTAGGCTCGAATCCTGGGGTCGGCCGGACAGGCCGACAGGTGCACGGGGCGCGGACAGGAGACGGCGTATGACGGTGCCGGGACGCAGGAGCAGTACGTTCATCCGCCTGCTGCGGCACGGCTTCACCGATCCCTCCGCCGCCGAGCGGCTCCTCGACGCGCCCGAGATGGCGCCCGTACGGTCGGATCCCCTGCTCCTCGACGCGTTCGGCGCCACCGCCGACCCCGATCTCGCGCTGCGCGGGCTCGTCCGGCTCGTCGAGGCGCAGAAGCCCGACGAGCGCACGATGCTGCTGGACACCCTGGTGACGGCCAAGCCGCTGCGGGACCGGCTGCTCGGGGTGCTGGGCGCGTCCGAGGCGCTGGGCGACCATCTCGCCCGGCATCCCAAGGACTGGCATGCCCTGGTCACCTATGAGCTGCCCGATCTGCATCCGGGCGTCGAGGAGTTCGAGCGCGCACTGGCCGGCGCCGCCGACCCGGTCTCGCTGCGGATCGCGTACCGCCGCTGTCTGCTGGCCATAGCGGCCAGGGACGTCTGCGGTACGACGGATGTCGCCCAGACCGCCGCCGAACTGGCCGACCTGGCCACCGCGACCCTGCGCGCCGCCCTCGCGATCGCCAAGGCCGCCGCGCCCGAGGACGCCGCCGCGTGCCGGCTCGCGGTCATCGCGATGGGCAAGTGCGGCGGCCACGAGCTGAACTACGTATCCGATGTGGACGTCATCTTTGTGGCGGAGGTCGCGGAGGCTCCCGTCGACGCCACCGCTCCCGTCGACGCCACCGCTCCCATTGACGCCACCGCTCCCGTCGGAGTCACCGCTTCCGCCGACACCATCGCTCCCGGCGCCACCCCCACCACCCCCCGCCCCGACGAAGGCCGGGCCGTCCGCGCCGCCACCCGCCTCGCCTCCCATCTCATGCGCATCTGCTCGGAGTCCACCGTCGAGGGCACCATCTGGCCGGTCGACGCCAACCTCCGCCCCGAGGGCCGCAACGGCCCGCTCGTCCGCACCCTGAGCAGCCATCTCGCGTACTACCAGCGCTGGGCCAAGACCTGGGAGTTCCAGGCCCTGCTCAAAGCCCGTGTGGTGGCCGGGGATCCGCTCCTCGGCGCCGAGTACATCGACGCCGTGTCCCCGCTCGTCTGGCAGGCCGCCGAACGCGAGCACTTCGTCCCCGACGTACAGAAGATGCGCCGCAGAGTCGTCGACAACCTGCCCGCAGGACAGGCCGAACGCGAGCTGAAGCTCGGCCCCGGCGGACTGCGGGACGTCGAATTCGCTGTTCAGCTCCTCCAGTTGGTGCACGGCCGCAGCGACGCCTCGCTGCGCAGCAGCTCCACCCTCGAAGCCCTGGGCGCGCTGGCGGCGGGCGGCTATGTGGGCCGTACGGACGCCCGGCAGCTCGACGAGGCGTACCGCTTCCTGCGGGCCATGGAGCACCGGCTCCAGCTCTACCGGCTGCGGCGTACGCATCTCGTACCCGAGGACGAGGCGGATCTGCGCCGCCTCGGCCGCTCGCTCGGATTGCGCGGCGATCCGGTCGCCGAGCTGAACAAGGCCTGGAAACGCCATGCCTCGGCCGTACGGCGGCTGCACGAGAAGCTCTTCTACCGGCCGCTGCTCGACGCGGTCGCGCAGCTCACCCCCGGCGAGACCCGGCTCAGCCCGAAGGCCGCGCGCCAGCGGCTGGAAGCCCTCGGGTACGGGGATCCGGCGACGGCGCTGCGGCATCTGGAGGCGCTGTCGTCCGGGGTGAGCCGCAAGGCGGCGATCCAGCGCACACTGCTGCCGGTGCTGCTGGGCTGGTTCGCGGACTCGGCCGACCCCGACGCCGGGCTGCTCGGCTTCCGCAAGGTGTCGGACGCGCTCGGCAAGACCCCCTGGTATCTGCGGCTGCTGCGCGACGAAGGGGCCGCGGCGGAGAATCTCGCGCGGGTGCTGTCGGCCGGGCGGCTCGCCCCCGACCTGCTGCTGCGCGCGCCCGAGGCGGTCGCGATCCTCGGCGACGAGGGCGGGCTCGCACCGCGCGACCGCGGCCATCTCGAACAGGAGATCCTCGCGGCGGTCGGCCGCGCGGACACCGCCGAGGGCGCCGTCGCCGCCGCGCGCGGGGTGCGCCGGCGGGAGCTGTTCCGTACGACCGCGGCCGATCTGATCGGCTCGTACGGTACGGAGGACAGCCCCGCGGAGAAGGACCCCGGCGCGCTGGTCGACCGGGTCGGCGCCGCGGTCACGGACCTGAACGCGGCGACGCTCGCGGGCGCCCTGCGCGCCGCCGTGCGCGCCGAGTGGGGCGACACCCTGCCGACCAGGTTCGCCGTCATCGGCATGGGCAGATTCGGCGGGCACGAGCTGAGTTACGGCTCCGACGCCGATGTCCTCTTCGTCCATGAGCCGCGCGAGGGCGACGACGAGCACGAGGCGGCCCGCGCCGCGAACGCGGTGGTCGGCGAGATGCGCCGGCTGCTCCAGATCCCCACCGCCGATCCGCCGCTGCCGATCGACGCGGATCTGCGCCCGGAGGGCAAGAGCGGCCCGATGGTACGGTCGCTCGCCTCCTACGCCGCGTACTACCGGCGCTGGTCGCTGGTCTGGGAGAGCCAGGCGCTGCTGCGGGCGGAGCCGATGGCGGGCGACGCGGGGCTGGGGGCGCGTTTCATCGAGCTGATCGACACGCTCAGATATCCGGCGGAGGGGCTCGGCGACGACGCGGTACGGGAGATCCGCCGCCTCAAGGCACGGATGGAGCGGGAACGGATGCCGCGGGCGGCCGATCCGACGCTCCACACCAAACTGGGCCGGGGCGGGCTCTCCGATGTCGAATGGACGGTCCAGTTGCTCCAGATGCGGTACGGCTGGGCCGAACCGGGGCTGCGGACGACCCGTACCCGCGAGGCGCTCGCGGCGGCGCAGGCGGCGGGCCTGCTCACCGCGCGGGACGCGCAGATCCTGGACGACGCCTGGGTGCTGGCGTCGCGGGTACGGAACGGTGTGATGCTGGTCAGGGGCAGGCCGGGGGACACCTTCCCGTCCGACGGCCGCGAACTGGCCGCGATGGGGCGCTACCTGGGGTACGGGCCCGGTCACGTGGGGGACATGCTCGACGACTACCGCCGTACGACCCGCAGGGCACGCTCGGTGGTCGAGGAGCTGTTCTACGGCGCGGTATGAGCGCCGCGCGAGGCCACGGCGGCCGGGGTTTCGCGCGCGTCAAGCATGCCCTCCTGGCCCTCCGGTGCCGTACGGGCCGTGATCTCCGTACCACGCCCCGTTGACGCGCCCCGGGCGGTGAGCACCCACAGCCACCGGCGCGGCGCGTCCTCCCCGGTGGCGCGCGGCAGGCTGGCCGGGAGCGACCCGTACCAGACGTACGAGACGCCGAAGCCGAACATCAGGCAGACCGTGCCGCCCACCGCGTCCAGCCAGAAATGGTTCGCCGTGGCCACGATCACCACCAGCGTCGCCGTCGGGTAGAGCAGCCCGAGGAGCTTCGTCCAGGGCGCCTTGGCCAGCGCGAAGATGATCAGACCGCACCACAGTGACCAGCCGATGTGCATCGACGGCATGGCCGCGTACTGGTTCGACATGCTCTTCAGATCGCCCGAGGCCATCGAGCCCCAGGTCTCGTGGTGCGCGACCGTGTCGACGAACCGGCTGCCGGTCATCAACCGGGGCGGTGCCAGCGGATACAGGTAGTAGCCGAGAAGGGCCACGCCGGTGGTCGCGAAGAGCACCAGCCTGGCCGCCGCGTACCGGCCGGGATGACGGCGGAAGAGCCAGATCAGCACACCGATGGTGACGATGAAGTGGAGGGTCGCGTAGTAGTAGTTCATCCCCACGATGAGCCACGTCACAGAATTCACCGAGTGGTTGATTGACCGCTCGACGGCGATGCCGAGAAGCTGTTCCGTGTGCCAGATCCAGTCCGCGTTCTCCAGAGCCTTCGTCCGCTGCTCCGGTACCGCGTTCCGGATCAGTGAGTACGTCCAGTAACTCACCGCGATCAGGAGGATTTCGAACCAGATTCGGGGACGGCGGGGTGACCGCGCCCGCGCCAGCCAGGAGCGTTCGCGCGCCGGGTCCGTGGTTGGTTCGCGGACCGCGTCGGTCGGCGCCCCGGTCGCGTCGGCCTCCTCGTCAGTGATGGGTGACGGGGTGGCACTTCGGCCTTCCTTTGTCTTCACTGTCGGTTCACCCATAGCGAGAGAGTCTGCCAGATTCGCGTCCCTCGACCGATCATCCCCCGGTCGGGTTCCTCTCGCATGCGCTACTCCCGCAGGACGACACCGCCCCCGCCCGAGCAGCCTATGGCCGGCCCCGCGACCCTGAGATTCCTGGGGGTCCTGACCCTGGCACGGAAGCGGTTGAACCGCGGACCACCAGTTCGGGCTCGAAGACGAACTCGCTGTGCGGCGCGGGCGTACCGCCGATCTCCTCCAGGAGCGTACGGACGGCCGCCTGCCCCATCGAAGGCACCGGCTTGCGGACCGTGGTGAGCGGTGGATCGGTGAAGGCTATGAGCGGCGAATCGTCGAAACCCACCACCGACAGATCGGTCGGCACATCGAGACCGAGCCGCCGCGCGGCCCTGATCGCGCCCAGCGCCATCATGTCGCTCGCGCACACCACCGCCGTACAGCCGCGGTCGATCAGCGCGGAGGCCGCGGCCTGCCCGCCCTCCAGGGTGAACAGCGACTGCTGGATCAGCTCGTCCGCCTCCTCGGGGAGCAGCCCCAGCAGCTCCTTGACGGTGGTGCGGAACCCCTCGATCTTGCGCAGTACGGGGACGAACCGCCGCGGGCCCACGGCCAGGCCGATCCGCTGGTGGCCGAGCGAGACGAGATGGGTCACCGCGAGCCGTACCGCCGCCCGGTCGTCGGGCGAGATGAACGGCGCCTGGACCTTCGGCGAGAAACCGTCGACGAGGACGAACGGCACGCCCTGGGCGCGCAGTCTCTCGTACCGCCGCATGTCGGCGGAGGTGTCGGCGTGCAGCCCGGAGACGAAGATGATGCCGGAGACGTCCCGCTCGACCAGCATCTCCGTCAGTTCGTCCTCGGTGGACCCGCCGGGGGTCTGGGTCGCGAGCACCGGGGTGTAGCCCTGCCGGGTCAGCGCCTGTCCGATGACCTGCGCCAGGGCCGGGAAGATGGGGTTCTCCAGCTCCGGGGTGATCAGGCCGACCAGCCCCGCGCTGCGGCGGCGCAGCCGTACCGGACGTTCGTAGCCGAGGACATCGAGCGCGGCGAGTACGGATTCGCGGGTGGCCGCGGCAACCCCGGGCTTGCCGTTCAGTACGCGGCTGACCGTCGCTTCGCTGACCCCCGCCTGAGTTGCGATATCGGCAAGCCGTGCGGTCATGTCAGTGGACTGTACCGGGCGGCTGTCGGATTGCCCACCGCGCTCGGTAACCGGCCACCGGGGCCCGGACTTGCAAGATCTTGCGAAACCTTCCTGCGGTCCGTGTGACCGGCCCTGTGCTCGCAGGTCACCTGCGAAATCCTGCCCTGCCAGGGTTCCTGGTGCCGCGTCAAGGGGTACGACACCAATCGGCGAGACACGCCACGGTGGTGTCCGGCGCGGCTTGCGGAAATATTCCGCAAGGTCTTTCGGCCTTCTTTCATCGCTGTTACCTTCACGTCCGACCCGGCGCCGCGACGGAGCGGTACGGCAGTTGAAGGAGTTCGGATGCGACGTGGCATAACGGCCACCGCCCTGGCCGCGACCCTGGCCCTCGGGGCGACCGCCTGCAGTGGTGACGGTGAGTCGGCGAGCGGGAAGAGCGCGGGCGGCGAGCTGTCGGGGACGGTCACCTGGTGGGACACCTCCACGGTCGGCAGCGAGGACAAGGTCTTCAAGAAGCTCGCCGAGGACTTCGAGACGAAGCATCCGAAGGTCGACGTCAAGTATGTGAACGTGCCGTTCGGAGACGCCCAGAACAAGTTCAAGAACGCGGCCCAGTCCGGCTCCGGCGCGCCCGATGTGATCCGCTCCGAGGTCGCCTGGACCCCCGAGTTCGCCGATCTCGGCTATCTCGCGCCGCTGGACGGCACCCCGGCGCTGAAGAACGACACGGACTTCCTGGCGCAGGCCGCGGCCTCGACCGAGTACAACGGCAAGACCTACGCCGTACCGCAGGTCATCGACTCCATGGGCATCTTCTACAACAAGAAGATCTTCAAGGCGGCTGGGGTCGAAGTGCCCACGACCGTCGCCGAGTTGAAGGACGTGTCGAAGACCATCCGGCAGAAGACCGGGAAGACGGGCCTGTATCTGCGCGGCGACGACGCCTACTGGTTCCTGTCGTTCCTGTACGGCGAGGGCGGCAATCTGGTCGACGCCGAGTCGAAGACGGTCACGGTCGACAACGCGGCCGGCGTCAAGGCCATGACCGTCGTCAAGGACCTCGTCGACTCGGGGGCGGCCAAGACCGACGCCACCGACGGCTGGGAGAACATGCAGTCGGCCTTCAAGGACGGCAAGGTCGCGATGATGATCAACGGTCCCTGGGCCGTCACCGACACCTATGGCGGCGCCGAGTTCAAGGACGACAAGGCCAACCTGGGCATCGCGCCCGTACCGGCCGGATCCGTCGCGCAGGGCTCCCCGCAGGGCGGCCACAACCTCGCGGTCTACGCGGGCTCCCCGAACCTCGACGCCGCGTACGCCTTCACCGAGTACATGACCTCCGCGGAGAGCCAGGCCAAGGTCGCCAGGGAACTGAGCCTGCTGCCGACCCGTACCTCCGCCTACGCGCTGCCGGGCGTCGCGGACAACGAGATGGTCGGGTTCTTCAAGCCGGTCGTCGACAAGGCCGTCGAGCGCCCCTGGATCCCGGAGACCGGCAGCCTGTTCGCGCCGCTGGTGACGGAGTACACCAAGGTCCTCACCGGCCAGACCACACCGGAGAAGGGCGTCGGAACCACCGGCGACGCCTACCGCGAACTGCTCAAGGGCTGGAAGTAGCCGTGGCCGGGCCCGGTGCGGTGCGCGGCGGCGCGATGGGGTCCGGTGCGGCGGGGCCGGGCGGACCGCCGGTGTCCGTACGGCTCCGCCGGGGCCTCGCGACCCACTGGTACGCCTGGGCCATGGTCGCCCCGGTGGTGGCCGTGATCGGCGTGATCATCGGCTATCCGCTGGTGCGCGGCATCTACCTGTCGCTCACCGACGCCAATGAACGCAACGTCGCGCGCAGCATCGGCGTCAACCACCTGCCCGCCACCTACGAGTTCGTCGGACTCGACAACTACGCCGACGCGCTGACGGGGGACCAGTTCCTCGCCACCCTCGGCTGGACCCTGGTGTGGACGGTCTCCTGCGTCACCGTCACCTTCGGTCTCGGTCTGGCCCTGGCGAACATCCTCAACCGCCGGATCGCCGGCCGCTCCGTCTACCGGATGCTGCTGATCCTGCCCTGGGCCGTCCCCGGCTTCGTCTCCGTCTTCGCCTGGCGCTTCCTCTACAACGAGGACCGCGGCTTTCTCAACAAGCTGCTGGCCGGCGGCGGGATCGACGCGGTGCCCTGGCTCAACGACCCGTCCTGGGCCAAGTTCTCGGTCATCGCCGTGAACGTCTGGCTCGGCGTGCCCTTCATGATGGTCGCGCTGCTCGGCGGACTCCAGTCCATCCCCGGCGAGATGTACGAGGCGGCCGAGATGGACGGCGCGGGCGCCTGGCAGCGCTTCCGGCACATCACCATGCCGGGGCTGCGCTCGGTCAGTACGACCGTGATCCTGCTCTCCACCATCTGGACGTTCAACATGTTCCCGGTGATCTTCCTGCTGACCCGCGGCGGACCCGGCGAGGCGACCCAGATCCTGGTCACCCAGGCGTACAAGTTCTCCTTCGAGATCAGCCCGCGCGACTTTGCGCAGTCCTCCACCTGGGGGGTGCTGATCCTCGTCCTCCTGATGGCCTTCGCCGCCGTCTACCGGCGAGTCCTCCGTACCCAGGGAGATACCTGGTGACCATCACCGCCACCGCGCCCGGAACCACCGCGTCCGATGCCGCCCCGGCCGCCAATCCGCCGCGCCGGGGCCGCCGTTCACCGCTGGCCTCCGTCGCCCTGCACACCACCCTGACCGTGGCGTCCGTGATCGCGGTCTTCCCGGTGCTCTGGGTCCTGCTGACCTCGCTCAAGCCCGCGAGCTACGCGACCACCACGGACTTCTTCAGAGAGACCACCTTCGAGAACTACACGAACCTGCTGCGGGACACCCCGTTCCTCACCTGGTTCGGCAACTCCCTGCTCATCGCAGGACTCACCACCCTGCTCGGCGTGTTCACGGCCGCGACCACCGGCTACGCCGTCAGCCGCTTCCGCTTCCCCGGCAGGCGCGGGCTGATGTGGACGCTGCTGATCACCCAGATGTTCCCGGTCGCCGTCCTCATCGTGCCCATCTACAACATCATGGCCGGGCTCGGGCTGCTCAACCGGTCGGCCGGCCTGGTGATCACGTACCTCACCATCGCCGTGCCGTTCTGCGCCTGGATGATGAAGGGCTTCTTCGACACCATTCCGCGTGAGATCGACGAGTCGGGCCAGGTCGACGGACTGACCCCGTTCGGTACGTTCTTCCGGCTGGTCCTGCCGCTCGCCAGACCCGGGCTCGCGGTCACCGCGTTCTACTCCTTCATCACCGCCTGGGGCGAGGTGGCGTACGCCTCCGCCTTCATGGTCGGCGACGAGAACCTCACGCTCGCCGGCGGCCTCCAGAAGTTCGTCAACCAGTACGGCGCCCAGTGGGGCCCGATGACCGCCGCGTCGGTGCTCATCGCCGTTCCCGCCGCGCTCGTCTTCCTCTTCGCGCAGCGCCACCTCGTCACCGGTGTGTCCGCCGGTGCCGTCAAGGGCTGACCTCCCTTGGCCGCACCGCTCATGCCCGTACCGCTATCGCTCTTGCCCGTGCCTTTCCTGCCCGTACCACCGTGCTCGTACGAACGACAATGCTGATCCGTTCCCCCAGACACCCAGGGATGACATGACCCAGCACCTCGCTGCCCCTCTGACCGGCACGTCCGACGACGCCCCGGGCCACCGCCACGGCTGGTGGCAGGACGCGGTGATCTACCAGGTCTACCCACGCAGTTTCGCCGACGGCAACGGCGACGGAATGGGCGATCTCGACGGGGTACGCCGCCGGCTGCCGTATCTCAGGGAGCTGGGCGTCGACGCCGTCTGGCTCAGCCCCTTCTACGCCTCCCCGCAGGCAGACGCGGGTTACGACGTCGCCGACTACCGCGCCATCGACCCGATGTTCGGCACCCTGCTCGACGCGGACGCGCTGATCCGCGACGCCCATGAACTCCAGCTCAGGGTCATCGTCGACCTTGTGCCCAACCACTCCTCGGCGGAGCACGACTGGTTCAAGCGGGCGCTGCGGGAGGGGCCGGGCTCCGCGCTGCGGAAGCGCTACCACTTCCGCCCCGGCAAGGGCGCCGACGGCGAACTCCCGCCCAACGACTGGGAGTCCATCTTCGGCGGCCCCGCCTGGACCAGGACCGTCGACCCGGACGGCACGCCCGGCGACTGGTATCTGCATCTCTTCGCCCCCGAGCAGCCCGACTTCAACTGGGAGCATCCGGCCGTCGCCGACGAGTTCCGCTCGATCCTGCGCTTCTGGCTGGACATGGGCGTCGACGGCTTCCGGGTCGATGTGGCCCACGGGCTGGTGAAGGCCGAGGGACTGCCCGACATCGGCGGCTCGGGACAGCTCAGGCTGCTCGGCAATGACGCCATGCCGTTCTTCGACCAGGACGGGGTGCACGAGATCTACCGGCAGTGGCGCACGATCCTCGACGAGTACCCGGGGGACCGGATCGCCGTTGCCGAGGCCTGGACGCCCACGGTCGAGCGCACCGCGAACTATGTACGCCCCGACGAACTGCACCAGGCCTTCAACTTCCAGTATCTGAGCACCTCGTGGGACGGGCCCGCGCTGCGCGAGGTCATCGATGTCTCGCTGGCGGCGATGCGCCCGGTGGGCGCGCCCGCGACCTGGGTGCTCTCCAACCACGATGTGACCCGGCACGCCACCCGGTTCGCCGGGCCGCCCGGCGGCGGTACGCAGACCCGTGAGCCCGGCGACCGTACGCTCGGGCTGCGGCGGGCCCGTGCGGCGACGCTGCTGATGCTGGCGCTGCCCGGCTCCGCCTATCTCTACCAGGGCGAGGAGCTGGGGCTGCCCGATGTCACCGACCTGCCCGACGAGGCGCGGCAGGACCCCTCGTACTTCCGGGCGGACGGGCAGGACGGCTTCCGCGACGGGTGCCGGGTGCCCATCCCCTGGACGCGGGAGGGGAGTTCGTACGGCTTCGGGGCCGGCGGGAGCTGGCTGCCGCAGCCGGACGGCTGGGGCGCGCTGAGCGTCGAGGCGCAGACCGGCGACCCGGACTCCACGCTGGAGATGTACCGGTCGGCGCTGGCCGTACGGAAGGAACACCCGGGCCTGGGCGGCGGCGCGGCGGTGGAGTGGCGGGAGGCGCCCGAGGGCGTGCTGGCCTTCGCCCGCCCCGGTTTCCTGTGCACGGTCAACACGACGGACGCGGCGGTACGGATCGCCGTACCGGGCGCGCTGCTGCTGGCGAGCGGACCGGTGGCGGCGGACGGGCCCGGGACCTCCGGGACGACCGAACTGCCCGCGAACACGACGGCGTGGTGGTCCGTCTGACGGACCGCGCGCCACTGACACCCGCACCTCCCCCCACCAGTGCAGGAGGAACCATGGCTCGCAGATTCACGGCCGCCGCGCTCGCCCTCATAGCCGGCGCGGCAGCCGCCCTCGCGGTCCCCGCCGGGACCGCGCAGGCCGCACCACCCGGCTCCAAGGACGTCACCGCCGTCCTCTTCGAGTGGAAGTTCGCCTCCGTGGCCAGGGCGTGCACGGACACCCTCGGCCCGGCCGGTTACGGCTATGTCCAGGTCTCGCCACCCCAGGAGCACATCCAGGGCGGCCAGTGGTGGACCTCGTACCAGCCCGTCAGCTACAAGATCGCCGGACGGCTCGGCGACCGCGCCGCCTTCTCGTCCATGGTGAACACCTGCCACGCGGCGGGCGTGAAGGTCGTCGCCGACACCGTCATCAACCACATGGCGGCCGGCGACGGTACGGGCACGGGCGGCTCCTCGTACACCAAGTACAACTACCCCGGCATCTATTCGGGCTTCGACATGGACGACTGCCGCTCCCAGATCAGCAATTACGGCGACCGCGGCAATGTCCAGAACTGCGAACTCGTCGGCCTCGCGGACCTGGACACCGGCGAGGAGTACGTCCGCGGGCGGATAGCGGCGTACATGAACGATCTGCTCTCGCTCGGCGTCGACGGCTTCCGGATCGACGCCGCCAAGCACATGCCCGCCGCTGATCTCGCCAACATCAAGAGCAGGCTGAGCAATCCGGGCGCGTACTGGAAGCAGGAGGTCATCTACGGCGCGGGCGAGGCCATTTCGCCGAACGAGTACTTGGGCAACGGCGATGTGCAGGAGTTCCGGTACGCACGCGACCTCAAGCGGGTCTTCAACAACGAGAACCTCGCGTACCTCAGGAACTACGGCGAAGGCTGGGGCTATATGGAGTCGGGCCGGTCGGCGGTCTTCGTGGACAACCACGACACCGAGCGCGGCGGCGACACCCTCAGCTACAAGGACGGCGCCAACTACACGCTCGCGAATGTCTTCATGCTGGCGTGGCCGTACGGGGCGCCGGATGTGCACTCCGGGTACGAGTTCAGCGACCGGGACGCGGGTCCGCCCAACGGGGGCACGGTCAACGCCTGTTACAGCGGCGGATGGAAGTGCCAGCACGCCTGGCGCGAGATCGCGTCCATGGTCGGCTTCCGCAACACCACGCGCGGGCAGGGGGTCACCAACTGGTGGGACAACGGCGGGGACCAGATCGCGTTCGGACGGGGTTCGGCGGGCTATGTGGCGATCAACCACGAGGGCTCCTCGCTGACCCGTACGTTCCAGACGTCACTTCCCGGGGGTGCCTACTGCGATGTGCAGAACGGCAGGACGGTCACGGTGAACGGCTCGGGACAGTTCACAGCCACGCTCGGCGCGAATACGGCGGTGGCGCTGCACACGGGGGCGCGTAGCTGCTGAGGTCGGGGGCGGCCTTGGGCCCGGGCCCGATGTGCACCGGCCTGTGGCGAGTACGTGGCGAACCCGGTACATGAGGGCCGTGTGAACCGGCGCGTGCGGGACATCGGTTAGGTATGACGTCCACCGACGTGAAAGACGCGACACCGAGGGCGCCCCGGCGGTCCCGGTGGACCAGGATTCCCCTGACCCTGGCCGCCGTGGCCGCGCTCCTCTTCCTCGGCAGCCGGATCGACCTCCTGCCCGGAATCGGCGATCTCTTCGGCGAGGAGACCCATGACCGGACAGGACCGACTCTGCTCGAATCGATTCAGGATCTCGACCGGTACGAAGCGGCTTCCGGCAATTTCCAGGTCGTCGTCGATCTGGAGAAGGACGCCAAATATCTGCCGGACGCGCTCCGCGGCACCCGGACGCTGTATGTGGGCGCGGGGACCGTCGGTGCGTATGTCGACTTCGGGTCCCTGGGCGCCGAGAGCGTACGTACCAACGCGGAGCGCACCTCCGCGACGATCCGGCTGCCGCACGCCCGGCTCGGCAAGGCCGCGCTGGACCCGGAGCGTTCGTACGCCGTGTCCAAGCAGCGCGGGCTGCTCGACCGGCTCGGGGATCTCTTCTCCGACAACCCGGCCGACGAGCGGGCGGTGAACCGGCTGGCGGCGCAGCACATCGCGGAGGCGGCGAAGGAGAGCGAACTGACCAGCCGCGCCGAGAAGAACACGACCGGGATGCTCCAGGGACTGCTCCGCTCCCTGGGCTTCACGGAGGTGACCGTGGTCTACGCCTGAGATCCAGGCCTGAGATCTACGCGTGGGATCTGCGCCTGAGATCCAGGCCTGAGCTGGGCCTGAGTCCTGCGCGTGGGATCTGCGCCTGAGCTAGGCCTGAGTCCTACGCTTGACCGCTCAGTTTCGCGAGCCGGCCGACGAGATCGGCGAAGGGCCCGTCGGCCGGCTCGTCGGCGACGATACGGAGCAGGATCGCCGCCATCCCGTCGTCGTACGCGGCGCTCACCGCGGCCAGCGCGGCGAAGTCGTGCACGAGCTGCAACTCCAGCTCCGCGCGGGGGACGCGCCGCCCGTCCAGCCAGATCAGCGCGGTCGTCTCGGCCAGCGACACCCAGGACCGTACGACCAGCTCCAGCCGCGCGGGCGGGCGGCCGACGTCGAGATGGGCCACGATCTGCTCGTACGCGGCCTGCCGTACCTCGTCGGTCATCGCGGTCGCGGTGGACGTACCGACGGCGGGGCCGCCGCGCATCAGGGCGGAGAAGCCGGGGCCGTGCTCCTCGACGAAGTCGAAGAACCGCCCCATGACCCGGAGCAGCCGCGCCCCGAGCGGGCCTTCGCGCGGCTCCACGAACCGGTCGGCCAGATCGTCGGCGGCGTGGCGCAGGGCGGCCTCGTACAGGCTCTGCTTGCCGGGGAAGTAGTGGTAGACGAGGGGGCGGGAGATACCGGCGGCCGCCGCGATCTCGTCGATCGACACGTCTTCGGGCGACCGGTGGCTGAACAGCTCCAGCGCCACGCCGATGAGCTGTTGCTTCCGCTCCTCGACGCCCATCCTGCGGCGCACTACGGTCGTCATATGAACAGCCTAACCGGCGGATCTGCGGGGATGTCCGTTACGCTCCCGGTCCATGAGCGCATCTGACCAGGACGAGGCCGTGGACACCCCGACACCGGACCAGGCCCCGGACCCCGAGCGCGAGGGCCTGACCCCCCGTCAGGCCCGCCTCACCGGGATCGCTCTGGCATCGACGCTGCTCGCGGGACTGGCGGTGCTGCTCCTGATCCGCCTGGCGCAGCGGACGTCGGTGCTGGTGGTGGGGGTGTACGGGCTGGCGATGATCCTGTGCGGCATAGTCATAGAACTGAACCGGCACGGACGGACGCGGCTGGGAGGCTGGCTGCTGGCGCTGGGCCTCGCGGCGGCGCTGGGGGCGGACTGGCTGCTGCCCTGACCGGGCGGGCGTCCTCGGCGCTACCTCAGTCCCCGCACCCGCGCGCCCTTCTCGTCCCGGCCCGACAGCTCCGCCCGCGCGCCCTCCTCCGCCCGTACCGCCAGCACCCGCCCCCGTGCCTTGCCCCGCACCCCGCCCGACAGTTCCAGCGACGTCACCTGCTCGCTGCCCGCCGCCAGGACGTACCAGTGGCCCGCGCGGGACTTCCAGAGGACGCCCGCCAGCACCTGGGGCTCGCGGGCGCCGCACGCCGGGGAGTCCTCCGCGCGGGCGGCGACCGCTGTGGGGGCCGACTCGCGTTGTGAGGGGGCCTGGAACTGGGCCAGGACGCGGTTTCCCGTACCCCGCCAGGTTTCCGCGCGGGTGCACAGCCACCGTGCCGTCCCGTTGGACTCGGGCAGGGTCTGCCGCGCGTACTCCCAGGAGTTGACCGAGCGCACCCCGTGCGACCGTACCGTCGGCAGCAGACAGGCCGTCCGTGCCCAGGCCGCCCGGTCGCCCGTCTCGGAGACGTCCCGTGGTGACGACGGCGGCCCCGACGTCAGCCGCGCGGGGACCAGCTCGCCGAGATCGGTGAGCAGCCGGTCCGTGCCCCCGGCACCTCCACCTCCATCGCCGCCCGCGCCCTCGGTCCGTACCTCCAACGCGTCCCACGACACGCAGCTCCGCACCATCGCCGGACTCACCAGCGGCTCCGTCACCCCGTCCGCGCCGCGCCGCAGCGGACGCACCGGCCCCGCGGGCGCGAGCAGATCGCGTACGGACACCTTCCGTACCCACGGCGCCGTCAGATAGCGCACATTGGTGTCCGAGCGGCCGATGACCACCGCCGCGGAGCCCGTTCCGTCCGCCCCGTCGACCCGCGCAAAGTCGAGAGCGACGGCCTCGTGATCGCCCGCGCCGGACGACGGCTCCGCGTACCGCACCACCCGCAGCCCGTCGTGGAACAGCACCACTCGCGAAGCGTCCACCCGCCCCGCGTACAGCAACTGCGGCGGCCCCATCGGCGGCCCCGGCGGGGTGGTGGGCGTCGCCGTGACCCGTACCGCCGCGCCGGGCCGCGCCCATACCGCCAGCGCCCGGCGCAGCAGCTCCCGGTCCCCGGCCAGCGCACCGCGCGCGGGCCAGACCGAGAAGTCCGTACGGGCGGAGGTCTGCCACGCGCCGGGCGCGACCCGCCGTACCCGCCCCGGATCGAGCGCCGCCTCGGCCGCGGGATTCCGGGCGTACGAAGGCGCCGCCGCGCCGTCCGGGCCCCACCCGCCGTCCGGCAGGACGACCAGCGCCGAGGCGACGAGCACCGCCGCGAGCGCGGCCAGCCCGGCCCGTACGCGCTGGCGGCGGCGCATCAGATCCGTCGGCCTGGCCTGGAGCGAGCAGGGGTCGAACTCGGGCGAGCCCAGCAGTCCGGCCGCGTCCACCCCGCCGATCGTCCCCACATCGGCCGCCTCCGCCACCGCCCCGGCGGGGGCCGGCGCGCCCGCCGCGCCCAGTACCCGCCGTACCTCCGCGTCCGGCAGCCGCTCAAGACCGCGCAGTACGAATGCCGCGCGCCCCTCGCAGGAGAGGGCGGACAGCCGCTGGTCCAGGGCCAGTTCATCCGCTCCGCCCGAGCGCGGGAACAGCCGCAGACCCCACACCCGGGGCAGTGGCGGCGGCAGTTGGGCCCGGCGGGGCAGGGCGAACCGGCGTACCGGACGCCCGGCCTCCAGCGCCTGGCTCAGCACCCGCCCGCGTACGTACACGTAACCCGGGTCCTCCGCAGGGCCGTTCGTACGGCGCGGCGCCGGAATCCCGGACGTATCGGCCGAGTTGCGGCCGCGCGGCAGTGAACGCTGCACCAGCGCGTGCGCGGTGAGCACCCGCCGGTTGCGGCCGAGTGAGGGCGGCAGGACGAGATAAGCGATCCGCACCAGACGTGGATAGTGCTCGACGAGGGCCGCCTCGGCCTGTTCGACGCCGATGGCGGCGGGGGGTACGGAAGAGGTCGCGGAAACGGTGACGGCTTTGTCCTGGGGCACGTTCAGCAGAACGAGCGATACGTCGGATGGTCACCACATCACGGAGGGCGCCGCGTCCCGTAAGGCCGTCTTCGGGAGCGCGCCGCGTCTCCGTACCGCCGCGCTCCCGCAGCGCGCCCGTTCCGCACCGCCCCCGCTCGCACAGCGCGCCGGATCCCGTCCATCCCGCCATTCCCGCCCGCACCGGCGGCCCCAAGGGGCACCATGGCCCCATGCGCAAGGAACGATCCCGAGTGATACTCGCGGCCCTGGCCCTCCCCCTGACCCTCGCTCTGGCCCTGACGGCCGGCTGCGGCGCGGGCGACAGCGCCGACCGTGACGCGAACGACAACAAGGCCCCCGAGGTGCCGAAAACGGCAACCGGGAGCCTCGAACAGCTTGCCTCGCAGGCCGAGTGCGAGCCCAACATCCAGACCGACGCCGCCGAACTGCGCCAGGCCAACTGCGCGACGGGCGACGGAAAGTATGTGCTGGCCACCTTCGCCACCGACCGCGGCCAGCGCGAGTGGATCAACGAGGCCAAGGACTACGGCGGTTCGTATCTCGTCGGCAGGAGGTGGGTCGCCGTCGGTGACGCGAAGGTGGTCGCGGCGCTGCGCGGCCGGCTCGGCGGGACCGTGGAAACCGGCTCGTCACACCACTCCGGGGGAAGCGGTACGGGGGAGAACGAGGGTCACTCGGGTCACCACATGAGCTGACCGCGCAGCGCGCGTGGGGGGTGGAAAAGTGGAGCGGGGGAGCGGCGGGCAGGTGCCTCAGCGGCACCTGCGCCCGCCGTTGATGCAGCTCACCACCTTGTTCATCAGGTTCTCGTCGAAGACATTGATGAAGTCACCGTGGTCGGTGACGGGCTTGTGGAGCTGCTCCGGGAAGGAGTCCAGCGCGAACCCGGGCCCCGGCGGCACGTCGTACACGATTCGCTGCTGGAGCTGCGGAATCGCCCGGAATCCGTTCTGGCAACGGCCGTTCTCGTCGGCGAACGCCACATGCGTACGGTGGTTGGCGCTGTCGCTGTTCTGACCGTCCCAGCAGCTCTGGAACTTGAACGTACGGACGACCTGGCTGCCTTCGGGGCAGATCGGGTATTTGTCCTTGAGCTGGCGGTCCTCGAATCCGGTGCAGCTCCACGACGCATTCGCGTTGGCGTTGCCATTGACGAATGCCTTCGCGTCACCGGTGATGATCCGCAGGAACCGCGGCATGGCGGTGACCTTGGACACCGGGCTGCCGGCGAATTTCAGGGTGACCTGCGACGGAGTCTGGATCTCTCCGACATTGCCTTCCTTGCCGCCGCCGTCGACATTGGCGTCGTCCTCGGCCTGTCCGTTCTGGAGGCGCAGGACCGGCCAGTAGTACGTCGACTTGTCGCCCTGATTGCGGCAACTGGTGTCCGCCGCGGCAAGGGAGTCGTCGGTCGCGAAAGCGTCATTGGCCTGATTGCCGACGTAATCGTGCATATGGTGGGCGCCATTGGTCACACCGGGCGCGACAATGACATTGTCCGAATTGAACTTTCCGGCCTCATTGCGACCGCAATCGGTGGTGAAGGTGCCCTTCGAGGCGCCACGGCGCTGCCTGGGCTGGTTCACATTCGGCTGGACGGTCGTGATGTCGACGAAGTCGGACGCCTCGGGGCCGTTGCCGGCCTGGCCGCCACCGCCCTGACCGCCGTCCTGTCCATCGCCCTGGCCACCGTCCTGCCCGTCACCCTGACCGCCGTCCTGGCCCTGGTCCTGGCCCGGATCCTGGCTGGGGTCCTGCCCGGGGTCCTGGCTCTGGCCGCCGTCCTGGCCCTCACCGTTGTCCGTGCCGTCGCCGGTGCCCTCGCCGCTGCCGCTGTCATCGGCCCGCAGGGTGCAGGGTGCCAGCGCCTCCAGGCCCTGCGGCCGCTCGCCGACGCGGTCGATCGCGTTCGCGATGCGCTCCAGCGAAGCCAGCCGCTTGGCCTTCAGCGGATTGAGAACGGCATTCTCGGCGAGCGCCGGGTCCTGCTCGATCTGCTCCTTCTGATCGGCGAACTTCTTGTACGCCTGGGTGATCTGGCTGTCCATCCTGGCCAGCTCACGGTCGACCTGCCAGCGTGCTCCTTTCGGCACGTCCGTGAGTTCGTTCGCCACATCCGGGCAGTCGATGGTGGACATCGCCTGTCCGGCATTCTCGCTCTGCGGCGGACGCTGGTGGGACCTGCCCTCACCTGCGGATGCGTAGACATTCACCGCTACCAGCCCACCCCCGCCCAGGAGCAAGGCAGCCGAGGCGGCGATCGCCCGGTTCGCCAGTGTGGAGCGTTTTCTCGATGTGCGTCCCATGGAACTCCTCAAGCTTCGTTTGCCGGTTACAGGGAAATCTCGGCAGGGGGAGAAGCGAAGCGCTCCGTTCCATACGGACCTCATTCGCGGCGTGTTCAGCCGCCGCGCGAATTCATAGAAATCTCCATCAACAAACCGGGCGGATATGCCTTATTGGGGACGATGCTCGTACGCCGGACTGACCCGCCGTCATCTGCCGCCGCGGTCCAGATACGCGAGCACCGCCAGCACCCGCCGGTTGTCGTCGTCCGAGACCGGAAGCCCCAGCTTCGCGAAGATGTTGGAGGTGTGCTTGGCCACCGCCCGCTCCGTGATGACGAGTTGGGAGGCGATGGCCGTGTTGGAGCGGCCCTGCGCCATCAGCTCCATCACCTCCCGCTCACGCGGCGTCAGAGCGCCGATCGGCTCGTCCTTGGCGCGCCGGGAGAGCAACTGCGAGATGACCTGGGGATCCATCGCCGTACCGCCCGTCGCGACCCTCCGTACCGCGTCGATGAACTGGTCCGCGTCGAACACCCGGTCCTTGAGCAGATAGCCCACCCCGCCCCTGCCGTCCGCCAGCAGCTCCCGCGCGTACAACTGCTCGACATGCTGGGACAGTACGAGCACGGGCAGGCCGGGCCTGGCACGCCGCGCGGCGAGCGCGCACTGGAGGCCCTCGTCCGTGTGCGACGGCGGCAGCCGGACATCGACGACCGCCACATCCGGCTCCAGCTCACCGAGCGCCGTGGTCAGTTCGGGCCCGCTCTCCACCGCCGCCAGGATCTCGAAGCCGTACGCCTCCAGCATCCTGACCAGACCGTCGCGCAGCAGGAAGAGATCTTCGGCTAGGACAACTCGCAAGGGATCTCCATGGTCACCATGGTGGGACCGCCCGCGGGACTGCTGACGGCCAGGACGCCGTCGAATGTACCGAGCCTGCGCTCCAGACCGCTCAGCCCCGAGCCCTTCCCGATCTCCGCGCCCCCGCCTCCATTGTCGGTGACCGCGATACGCAGCATCCCCTCCTCATACGAGACATCGACCCAGATCCGGTCGGCGCCCGCGTGCTTGACCGCGTTGGTCAGCGTCTCGCTCACCGCGAAGTACGCCGCCGACTCGACCGGCGCCTCCGCGCGCCCCGGCAGCTCCACATTCACCTCGGTCTCCACCGGCAGCCGCAGTGCCAGCGCCTTCACGGCGTCCCCGAGACCGCGCTCGGCCAGCACGGGCGGATGGATGCCCCGTACGAGATCACGCAGTTCCGTGAGTGCCTCTGCGGAGGACTGACGGGCCTTGCCTATCAGCTCTTTGGCCCGCGCCGGGTCCCGCTCGATCAGTGCCTCGATGGTGCCCAGATCCATCCCCATGGCGACCAGCCTGGCCTGCGCGCCGTCGTGCAGATCGCGCTCTATTCGGCGCAGCTCCGCCGCCGACGTGTCGACCGCGTCGTGCCGGGACTCGGTGAGCTGCTCGATCCGCAGACTCAGCGCGCGCTCATGCCCGGGCGCGAGCAGCGGCCTGGCGAGGGCGAAGTGGAGCCGCAGCAGATCGGGGCTGAAGCGCAGGCCGAGGGCGAGCACCGCCAGCCCCAGCGCGGCGGCGGCGAACCCGGTCGCCTGGCTGTCGACCGGCACGAACCCGTACCAGTACGGATCGTCCCTGAACACCCGCCACAGCCCCGCGGCCAGCACGAATCCCTCCAGGGGATAGAGGGTCAGGGCGAAACCCAGCAGGGCGACGACAAAGCCCACGGTCATATCGATCAGCAGCCACTGGAGATCGCGCCAGGTCGCCGAGTCCTTGAGCAGCAGGGTGCAGCGCTCGACCTGGCCGGTGACACCGCCGCGCACATCGGGCGGGAACGGCCGGTACGGAACGGCGATCCGTATGTCCGACCAGGTGGCGGCCCAGAGCCGGCGCTGATTGGCATGGCTCCTGACCGCCATCAGCAGCGCGGGCGTGGTGAAGACCCCTATGCCCAGCGGGATGAGGGCGATGGAGACCACGGCCAGCACGAAGAGGGTGATCGACCCGGCGAGCGCGACGATCGCCAGCGCCAGCCCTCGGACGGCCGCCGTCAGCGACGCTCGGATCTTCGATCTGTCCATGACGAACTCTCTCCTTTGTGCTGCGTTGTGACGCTCGCGCGGGTCTTCGCGGGGCGCGGGTCTTCGCGACGGGGTGGACCTTGCGGCCCTTGTTACCGGTTTCGAGTCTGACCGGTCGCGGCGGGCGGGGGCAGCCAGCCCGCCCCCCGATCTGTGGTGTTGCCAGCACCACCCCCGATCAGGGGTTTCGACGGCTGGGGTTGACGGTCCCGGATTTCTAGCGTCGTAGACGACTTTTCCACAAGTTTCATCCGCCCCTCCCGCTTACCTGCATACTTTTGGAGGCAGAACGCCATGAGGCAGAACCTCGCGGCACGTATCGGTGTGTGGAGCGCACACCACCGCAAGACAGCCGTGATCGGCTGGCTGCTGTTCGTCGTCCTGGCCGCTGCCCTCGGCGGCGCGTCAGGGCTGGTTGAAATGTCCGATTCGGAGAACGGTGCCGGCGATTCCGCGAAGGCGGAGAAGATCCTCGACGAGGCCGGCATCGACGATCCCGCCGGGGAACTCGTCATGGTCAGCAGCCCGGCCGCCGGCGGCTGGCGCACGGCCGCCGACGACCTGACCAAGGCCGTACGGGGGACGGGCGAGACGGGCCCGATCGCGCCGCCGCTCGCCTCCGAGGACGGCAAGGACGCACTGATCCGCTTCGAGATGAAGGGAGACTCCAAGACCGCTCCGGACCGGGTGCAGCCGGTGCTCGATGCCGTACGGGACACCGGGGACGCCCACCGGGACGTACGGATCTACCAGTTCGGGCAGGCCAGTTCCGGCAAGTGGCTGAACGATCTGCTGGCCGACGACTTCCGGCGGGCCGAGTTCACCGCCGTACCACTGGCGCTCGGCATCCTGCTGGTCGCCTTCGGGGCGGTGGTCGCCGCGCTGCTGCCGGTCGGGCTCGCGCTCACCGCGTGCATGGCGGCCTTCGGGCTGCTCTCGCTCGCCAGCCACCAGCTCCATCTCTTCCAGACGACCTACTCGGTGATGTTCCTGATGGGACTGGCCGTCGGCGTCGACTACTGCCTGTTCTACCTGCGGCGCGAGCGCGACGAGCGGGCCGCCGGACGGGACGCCGAGACCGCGCTGCGGATCGCGGCGGCCACCAGCGGCCGGGCCGTCCTGGTCTCCGGAGTGACGGTCATGGTCGCGATGGCCGGGATGTTCCTGTCCGGGCTGATGATCTTCAAGGGCTTCGCCCTGGCCACGATCATGGTCGTCTTCATCGCGATGCTCGGGTCCGTGACCGTGCTGCCCGCACTGCTGGCCTGGCTCGGCGACCGTATCGACGCGGGGCGGGTGCCATTCCTGAACCGGCGCAAGAAGAAGGGCACGCGCGAGAGCGGTGCGCTGGCGGGGGCGCTGCTGGGGCCCGTACTGGCCAGGCCGAAGCTGTTCGCGGTGGCGTCGGCCGCGGTGCTGGTGGCGCTGGCGGCACCGGCGCTCGGGATGAAGACGGAGTCGCTGGGGATGGAGAAGCAGTTCGGCTCGGAGGCATCCCTGACCGTCGCGTACCGGCACATCACCGAGGCGTTCCCGGGCGGTCCCGCGCCGGCGCGGGTGGTTGTGAAGGCGGACGACATCGAGTCGGAGGGGGTACGGAAGGCGCTGGCGGAGTTCGGCGGTACGGGGGCAGGGGGTGCGGCTTCGGTGACGGTGCACGCGGCGCGGAATGTGGCCGAGATCGAGGTCCCGCTGCCGGGCAACGGCAGTGACGAGCGCTCGAAGGCCGCCCTGTCCGAACTGCGCGACAAGCGGCTGCCCGCCGCCTTCGCCGGCACCGGCGCCGAGGTCCATGTGACCGGTGATCTCGCCGGGTCCGTCGACTTCAACGATCAGCTCAAGCGCGGCATCGTCCCGGTCTTCGCCTTCATCACCGCCGTGACGTTCCTGCTGATGCTGTTCTGCTTCCGGTCCTATGTCATCGCCCTCACCTCGATCCTGCTCAATCTGCTCTCCGTGGTGGCCGCGTACGGCGTGATGGTCGCGGTCTTCCAGCACGGCTGGGGCGCGGACCTGCTCGGTACGGAGAAGGTCGGCGCGATCGAGAGCTGGATGCCGCTGTTCGTGCTGGTGGTGCTGTTCGGGCTGTCGATGGATTACCACGTCTTTGTGGTGTCCCGGATCAGGGAGGCCCGCGACCGCGGTCTGGACACCCCGTCCGCGATCCGCCAGGGCATCCGGCGCACGGCGGGCGCGGTGACCGGCGCCGCGGCCATCATGGTCGCCGTCTTCGCGGTCTTCGGGACGCTGTCCATGCAGGACATGCAGCAGATGGGCGTGGGCCTGGCGGTGGCGGTCCTGCTGGACGCGACCCTCGTACGGATGGTCCTGCTGCCCTCGGTGATGACGCTGCTGGGGGAGCGGAACTGGCGTACGCCGAAGGCGCTGCGATGGCTGCCGGAGCTGGAGCACGGCGACGCGGAGGAGGACACACAGGGAATTGCCGGGGGAGCCGGGCCGTCGCCGCTGGGCGCACGGCACGCGGCGCCGGTACGGACGCGCTGACCGCGGGCCGGTCTCGGCCGGCTCCCGGTCCGGTCCGGGCCCGGCCCCGGCCGTTGTGGGACGGGCGCGGGATGGGCGCGAGGCCGGTGCCCGGGGTCGATTGTCAGTGGTGCCTGGCACGATCTCTGTAACGGGATGAAGAACGACCAGGGGGCAGACCATGGGCACATGGGACACCGGCCACTTCGACAACGACACCGCGGCGGACTTCGCCGCGGACCTCGACGACGCGACCGAGGCGGGCCGTACGGACCTGGTGCGTGCGGCGCTCCTCCGCGCGATCGAGGCGCGGGACTATCTGGACAGCGGCGAAGGAGCGCCGGCCGTCGCGGCGGCCGCGCTCGTCGCCGAGCAGTGCCCGGGCGGACCGCCCGTGGAAACGGTGTACGGCCCGGACGAGCCCCTGCCCCGCTTCCCCGCCGACCTGCGCCTCCTGGCCGTCCGCGCCCTGGACCGCGTGATGGCGGACAAGTCCGAACTACGAGACCTCTGGCTCGAAGCGGACGGCGACGACGGCGAGTGGCACCGGGGGATAGCAAGGCTGAGGACAACCCTGACGGCGGCGATATCCACCGGCCGGCCATAGCGCCGACGCCACCCGGCCCGTCCGCGGGACCCCCCGGCCCGTCCGGCGATTGAGGACAAGCGGGGCCGACCCGGCCGCCGGACGGGCCCGGCGAACCCCCGCCGGGTCAGCCCGCCAGCAGCTTCGCCTCCTGCTCGGGGGACAGACCCACCGCAGGCCGGTCCGGACGCTGCGGCGCCTCGCCGACCGAGGTCAGCCAGGACCATGTGTCCGCCACGGTCTCGGCCACCGGCCGGCACCGCAGCCCCGAGGCCAGGGCCTTGGAGACATCGCCGGCGTGCAGGAAGTCGTGGAGTTCGCCCGGCGGCAGCCAGATCGGCAGGTCCATCCAGGGCTGGATCCCCGCGGCGAGGATCGCTTCCGGCGCCGTCCAGCGCAGTTCGGCGTCGGAGCCGGTCACCCGTACGCAGGTGTCCAGCAGCTCGCCCATCGTGGTGTGCCCGGCGGGGCTCACCAGGTTGTACGGGCCGCCCAGGCCCTGCCGTAGCGCGTCCAGAGTCCATTCGGCGAGGTCGCGCGCGTCGATGTACTGGAGCGGGTTGTCGCGGGGGCCCGGGGCCAGGACGGGGCCGCCTCTGGCGATCCGGCTCAGCCACCAGGGCAGCCGGCCGATGTTCTCCCAGGGGCCGAGGATCAGACCGGCGCGCACCAGCAGCGCCCGGTCGCCGAAGACCGCCTCGGCGGCGAGTTCACCGCCGAGCTTGTCCTGGGCGTAGTCGGTCTGCCCGGCCTCCGGGGAGGCGCCCGTCACCAGCGGGCCGTCCTCGTCCAGCCCGGCCGGGGTGGGCTGCTCGTACACCGAGCGGCTGGAGATGTACGCGTACCGGCCGGCCCGGTCCGCCAGCAGCCGGGCCGCCGCGAGCACCACCGAGGGGGCCGCCGACCAGGTGTCGACGACCGCGTCCCACTCGCCCCCGGCGAGCGCGGCCAGACCGTCGGGGGCGGTGCGGTCGCCGAGCAGGGTGACCGCCCCCGCCGGTGCCTCATGACGGCCCCGATGGAAGACCGTCACCTGCCAGCCACGGGCGAGCGCCGCCTCCGCGACCGCGCGCCCGACGAATTCCGTACCACCGAGGATCAGGAGTCTCATGGAACCGACCATGCCCGTGAACGGGCGACAAGGACAGCGGAATTCGCCGTCAGGGAAATCCGCCGTCAGGAGAATCGTGTGGCTTTGGGATCTGCCGCGCCGGCCCACCGGATGGCAGCATGTGCGGACCATGACAGATGCCCGGTCGCCCTTGCGCGCCTTGCGGGCCGCGGCGTTCGCGGCGGTATGCGTGACGCTTGCGGCGCTGGGGCATTCCTTCGCATCCGGTGCATTTGGCGGCCCTGATGCCTCCGGTGCCTCCGGTGCGTCCGGGCATCAGATCCCGGCCGGGGCGCTGTGGGCGGCGTTCGGAGTGACAGCGGGCCTGGCCTGGCTCGCGGGCGGCCGGCGCTGCGGGACCTTTTCGATCGGCCTCGCCCTGCTCACCGTCCAGGGCGTCCTGCACCTGCTGTTCGCCGGGGCCCTGCCGTACGGTCCGTCCGCGCACGGCCCGGGTCCGCGCCCCGGCGGCGTTACGGACATGGCCACCGGCTCCGGCCTGAGTCCCTCCGGCATGAGCCTCTCCGGTATGAGCCCCGGAATGACCATGAGCGGCGCGGACACCGGCTCCGACGGGCGGGTCGGCATACTCGACGCCCTCACCGACACCTCCGTCCCCATGCTTGCCGCGCATCTTCTCGCCGGCGCTCTGTGCGCGTTCTGGCTGGCCCGGGGCGAGGCCGCTCTCTTCCGGCTCATACACGCCGTAGGTGTCCTGGCCTTCTCGCCGCTCCGGCTGCTGCTCACCGCCGTACGGCTGCCCGCCGCACCCCGGCTGATACGCCCGCGCCCCGGAGCCTCCGCGGCACACCGCGCCCGTGGGGTCGTCCTGGCGCACACGCTGTCGCGGCGCGGCCCGCCTCCGTTCCGTACCGCTCGTACCACGGCCCCTGGAGCCGCTGTCAGTACCACCGTCATCCCTGTCTGAGGTCGGCGGCGGCCGGGGCCGGTTTCCCCATGCCAACGCCAACACCTAGGACAGTCATGGCCATTGACGACCCCGTACAGGGTGCCGCCGCGCAGGACTCCGACGTACTGACAGAGACACAGACCGAAACCGAGACGGAAACCGCGGCCAAGTCCGCCGCAGGCACGCCGTCCGCCTGGAGTTCCCTGCGGCCCCTTGTGCTCCGGCTCCACTTCTACGCGGGCCTGCTGATCGCACCGCTCCTGCTGATCGCCGCCACCAGCGGGTTCCTCTACGCGCTCTCCTTCCAGGCGGAGAAGGTGATCTACCGCCATGAACTGCGGGCGCCGGTCGGCGACCGTGAGTTCCCGCTCGCCGAACAGATCAAGGCCGCCGAGGCAGCCCGCCCCGACGGCACCGTCACCTCCGTACGCCTCCCCGCCGAAGAGGGCGCCACCACCCGGGTCCTGATGACCGTGCCGGGCCTCGGGGAGAGCAAGTCGCTCGCCGTCTTCGTCGATCCGTACACCGCGGAGATACGGGGAGAGCTGACCAGCTACGGCAGTTCGGGCGCCCTGCCGCTGCGCACCTGGCTCTCCGAACTGCACCGCCATCTCCACCTGGGCGAGCCCGGCCGTGTCTACAGCGAACTCGCCGCGAGCTGGCTGTGGGTGGTCGCCCTCGGCGGAGTGCTGCTCTGGACCGGGCGCAGACGTGCCTCGAAGCGCGCGCTGCTGGTGCCCGAGCGCGGGGCCACCGGCCGGCGCCGGACGCTCTCGCTGCACGGTTCGGCCGGGCTCTGGGCCGCGACCGGTCTGGTACTGCTCTCCGCCACCGGACTGACCTGGTCCACGTACGCGGGGGAGAACATCGGCGCGGTCCAGGACCAGCTCGGCGGTGCCACCCCGGCCGTCTCCGCCGCCCTCCAACCAGGCTCGGGCACGGCGGGCGGCGGCGGTCATGAGGGCCACGAGGGCATGGAGGACATGCCCGGAATGGCGGGCCCGGACATCGGTATCGACTTGGCGGTCGTCGCCGCACGCCAGGCCGGTCTCGACGGGCCGGTCGCGGTGACCCTGCCGAAGGAGGGCACGGGCTATGTGATCGCGCAGACCGACACCCAGTTCCCGGTCCGGCTCGACTCGGTCGCCGTCGATCCCGCGAACGGCCTGATCATCGACGAACTGCGGTTCGCCGACTATCCCCTGCTCGCCAAGCTCACCCGCTTCGGGATCGACGCCCATATGGGGGTCTTTCTCGGGGTGGTCAATCAGCTCGCGCTCGCGGCTCTCGCCCTCACCCTGATTCTGATCATCGTCTGGGGCTACCGGATGTGGTGGCAGCGCAGACCCACCAAGAAGCGCGCGCTGACCATGGGCAGGGCGATACCGCGGGGTGCCTGGCGCAAGGTGCCGCTCACGGTCCTGCTGCCGCTGGCCGCGGTGGTGGCGCTGATCGGCTGGTTCGTTCCGCTGCTGGGCATCAGCCTGCTGGTGTTCCTGGTGCTGGACGGCGCGCTGGGGCTGCGGTCCCGTATACGCACCGGTACCGACACCGGCGCCGGTACCCGGACATAGCGCCCGGAATCGGCGCCTTGTCGCCGTACCGCCTTGTCGTCGTACCACCGTACGCATGAAGCCCCGCCGGTCCGGGTCCGGGAAGTCCGGTCCGGCCGGCGGGGCCCATGCCCGCTCAGGGCGTGTACTTGTAGCCGACGCGCCGTACGGTCTGGATGGTGTGCCGGTACTCGGCGCCGAGCTTGCGGCGCAGCCGCGCCACATGCACGTCGACGGTCCGCCCGTCGCCCACATGCCCGTAGCCCCACACCGTGGTCACCAACTGGTCGCGGGTGTGCACCCGGTGGGGATGCGCCACGAGGTGGGCGAGCAGTTCGAATTCGAGATAGGTGAGGTCCAGCGGCTTGCCGTTCACGACGGCGATCCGCTGGGCGCTGTCGATCCGTACCGGACCGCCCTCCCCGGCCCGGGCGCCGGAGCCGCCGGCCGGTGTGTCACCGGGCCCGGCCCCCGCCTCGGCGCCCGGCGCCGCGGGGTCCGTCTCGGCGGGGCGGTACGGAGCCGAGGCGGCCAGCACCGCGGCCTGCTGGTCGGCCGGTACGAGGACGAGATAGCCGATCATCGGCGGCTGCCCCGGGAGCGTGGGCAGGGTGTGCTGGGGCGCGGGCAGCCAGGTCGCGCCGGGCGGCAGGAAGTCCACGACCTGTCCGGTGGGGACGGCGGCGGGGCGGGCGGCCGGAGCGGTCTCGTCACTGTCGACGGCCCGCAGCCGGTGACGGCCGGGGGCGGCGGGTTTCTGGTTGAGTGCGGCGGACGCGGCGGAGAAGGAACGGGGGTTCGCCATGAGGGGTCAGCTCTTTCGCGCGAAGGAGTCGTCGAGTCGACAGGACGGACGGGACGTACGTCATTCGCGGCGGCCGAAGGCCTCGAAGGAGGTTTTAGAGGGCCGACGCGTTCCTCGCGCGGCAACACACCCGGTCGAAGTCGTGATGCTGCCGGGACGGCCAGAACGGCTCCAGGTCGCTGCGACCTGATGCGGAGTGCTGATAGCTGGCCATGCGTCCATTGAAGCAGATAGCGGTGCGCCGCAGCAGGGCACTTTCCGCTGTCCATACGCTCCGGCGGCGTGACGGTCAGCACAGCACCCTGGAGGCGGAGCGCGACGGCGGCGGAGCGTGACGGCGCGACTGAGAGAGCGCGACTGAGGGGACGCGACGGAGGGGGCGGCCACCGTGCGGCGGCCGCCCCCTCCGGGAGCTGTGGGCGGAACGGACCGGTCCGGTCAGACCTGGCCGGCCTTCTCCAGGGCCGAGCAGCAGGTGTCGACGATCAGCCGCGTCACCACATACGGGTCGACATTGGCGTTCGGGCGGCGGTCCTCGATGTAGCCCTTGCCGTCCTGCTCGACCTGCCACGGGATACGGACCGAGGCGCCGCGGTTGGACACGCCGTAGCTGTACTCGTTCCACGGGGCGGTCTCGTGCAGACCGGTCAGCCGGTCGTCGATGCCCGCGCCGTAGTTCTTGACGTGGTCGAGCGGCTTGGAGCCCTCGCCCAGCGACTCGCACGCGGTGATGATCGCGTCGTACCCCTCGCGCATCGCCTTCGTGGAGAAGTTGGTGTGCGCGCCCGCGCCGTTCCAGTCGCCCTTCACCGGCTTCGGGTCGAGCGTCGCGGAGACGTTGAAGTCCTCGGCGGTGCGGTAGAGCAGCCAGCGCGCGACCCAGAGCTGGTCCGCCACGTCCAGCGGCGCCAGCGGGCCGACCTGGAACTCCCACTGGCCCGGCATGACCTCGGCGTTGATACCGGAGATGCCCAGGCCCGCCTTGAGACAGTTGTCCAGGTGCGCCTCGACGATCTGGCGGCCGAAGATCTCGTCCGAGCCGACACCGCAGTAGTAGCCGCCCTGCGCGGCGGGGAAGCCGCCCACGGGGAAGCCCAGCGGACGGGAGCCCTCGAAGAAGGTGTACTCCTGCTCGATGCCGAAGATCGGCTCCTGCCCCGCGAACTTCACCGCGACCTCGGTGAGCGCCGCACGGGTGTTGGACTCGTGCGGAGTCATGTCGATGTTCAGGACCTCGCACATGACCAGGACGTTGTCCCCGCCGCGGATCGGGTCCGGGCACGAGAACACCGGCTTCAGCACCCGGTCGGAGGCGTGACCCTCGGCCTGGTTGGTGCTCGACCCGTCGAAGCCCCAGATGGGCAGCTCGGCGCCGTCCGTCAGGATCTTGGTCTTCGAGCGCAGCTTCGCGGTCGGCTCGGTGCCGTCGATCCAGATGTACTCAGCCTTGAAGGTCACGGGCCTCATCCTTTGCGGGTGCAGCAGTTTGAGTGCGGCAAGTTTGACCCGAAGCTTGGCAATCCGGGATTTCCCGGCTGTTGCCCACCTATGAACCACGTGTTACTCAGGTTTCTTTTGTTTCATCGGTGCGCTGTGGGGAAGCGTCGGCGGCGGCGTGTCCGGAACGCCCGGCCACATGGCCGGCGACCGCGTGCGCGTTCAGCAGCGAGGCGAATCCGGCGGCGCGGATCCGTCGTATCAGCTCTTCGTAGCCGATTCCCAGCTTCTGTGCCGTGCGGCCGAGATGCCAGTCGTGGGCCGCCAGCCGGGTCAGCAGATAACCGCGTCTGATCTGCGCGTCGGAGAGCCGGAACGTTTTGAGATACGCCGTGCGCCCCTTGTGGTCGTTGATGAGTTCGCCGATGTGCTGCTCCTCGGCCCCCGCGCCACGGTGGAAGGGCGGCAGGAAGCGGTGCAGCTCGAACGGGCCCATCCGGTAGGCGCGCTCGAAGGCGTAGGACGTGGACAGAAGTTGACGCGAGAGGACCGCCTCATGCGTGTCGCTCCAGGCCCGCTCCTGCGCCCGCGCCGCAGCCCGCAGATCCGCGAGCGTGTTCATGTGGCGGCCGTCGCGGATGCGTGCCTCGAACTCCGGTACGGGTGCGCCGAAGTGGGCGTACTGGTGGACCAGCTCCCCGTACAGGTCCACCAGCAGGGTCGGGTGCAGAGCGCGGTAGTCGTCGGGGTGCGGTACGACGAAGGCCGCCGCCAGCGAGTCCGCCGCGTACACCATCACCCCGCACTGCCCGGGATGGATTTCGAACACCCGGAGTGCGTCCGTGAGTCCGCGTACCTCGTGGCCGAGCCAGGCGTCCTCGGCGCGCGGCGAGAGGCCCTGCCGTACCGCCTGCCGGGACCACTCGTCCCAGGCAATGGACGGCCCGCCGAAGTGCAGTGCGAGATAACCCTCCAGGGCGAGGTGCAGCGGGAGGAAGCGGCAGCGGGTGGCGGCGGCGGTCCGGGACAGGTCGCCGCGGTTGCCCTTCCCCGCCTTCGCGCGCTTCACCATGCGGTGGTGGGGGCGCCCGGGGCGTACGGGGATGGTGTCGGGGGGGGGGGGGGGGGGGGGGGGGGGGAGGAGGACATCCACCCACCCATCCCCCCCTCCCCCCCCCCCCCCCCCCTCCCCCCCCCCCCCCTCTCTCCCCCCCCCC
>NZ_JBHVGV010000003.1:300244-318845 GCF_042800555.1 Streptomyces sp. NPDC057617
TTGGTACGCTCCACTCTGTGGGGGGGGGGGCTCCTGGGGCGGAGGGGGGGGGTTTGGGGGCGCCGTTTCGCGCCGGCCCCCGGGTCCGGGCCCCTGGCGCCCGTGCGCGCCCCGGCGCCCGCATTGCCGCTCTCGCTCGTGCCTTCGTGCTCACCTTCGCCCTCACCGAGTTGGGTGCCGTACGCCGCTCCCTGGCCGCCGTCGCCCGACCAGTCCGCGATGAAACCGTGCGGGATGTACGAGATGTAGCGAGTGTTCGGGCCGACCTGGACCTGGTCGTAACCGACATGGGCGTCCTGGTCGTAACCGCCGTTGGCATTCTGCGCGCGGTAGATCTCCCGGTGCAGCCGCAGGCCGGTCACGGGCTTCTCGCGCACCAGCGGTACGAGCCGGATGCCGCCCCAGACCTGGGCGGGCCGCGTGATCAGACCGGTGAGGTCGAGCCGGGTCATCGCTCCTCCGAAGCCGTCGAGTCCAAAACTGTCGAGTCCGAAAACGTCGAGTCCGGAACTGTTGAGCCGCTCGGGTCCTCGCCGCGCGGCCGCCCGCCCCGCCGGCCTTCCTCCGGCAACCGGCAGGGCGGATCGTCGTTCACGAACCGCTCCACCCGCCGGTCCAGATACGCCCGCAGCTCGGCCAGGCCCGTACGCCCTTCCGCGAACTGCGCGATCTCCACCAGCGCGGGCAGATCCTCCGCGTCCCGGATGCCCGCTGTCGGTACGCTCGGTGCCAGACGCCGCACGTCAAAACCGTCCGCGTCGTATACGGGGTTGAGATGCACCGCGCTCGTCCTCCCTTCCCGGTCGAGCCGGGTGCGCCAGACCCGCAGCACCTCGCCGGCCAGCCCGGGAGGCGCGTTGTCCCAGCCGTCCGAGACGATCACCAGCCGGTCGGGCGTGTGGTCGAGCGCGTCGATGATCCGGGTGCCGAGCGGTGTCGGGCCGTACGGCCGTACGAGCAGCGGATCGGTGCTTCCCGAGGTCCACAGCGGGGTGTACGAGCCGGGGGCCGCCAGCGCCTTCAGCAGATAGTGGCAGGCCAGCGCGGTGCCCAGCGGGCGGCGGCGCTTCTCCCCCGACCCGGACGAGGAGTAGCTGTCGTCGAGCACGGCGGCCACCCGCCCCCAGGTCCCGGCGTACGGGCCGGCCACCCGGCGCGCGGCCGTACGGAGGGCATGGCTCAGCTCGCCCCGGCGCCGCATCCGCTCGTCCAAGGGCAGGGAGAGGACGTACAGCGCGAGCCGGGTCAGCGGCATGACCGTCAGATCGGCCGGCCGGGGCCGCGCCGCTCGCGGGCCGGCGGTGTCCGCGTCGGCCAGGGCCAGGGCCGAGCGCTGGGTACGGAGCCGCTCCAGCCGGGTCATCCGCGGTTCCATCCGCTCCAGGAACGCGCCGCGCGGGATGCCGTGCCGGGCGGCGAACCCCTCGGCGACGGTGAACGGCAGTTCGTACAGCGCGCCTTGTTCGAAATGGGCGCGGCGGTACGCGTCCAGCAGGGCATGGCCGTACCGCTTGCGGCGGCCGGGCTTGAAGAGGAAGTCCCCGAGTTCGTCCGACCGGGCTTCGGCCGCCTGCCGCGTTCCCTCCGGGGTGAGGCGGGGAGCGGCCGGCGGGAGGCGGAGAGCGGCCGGCGGAAGGTGGAAGTGGCGCGCGGCGGACTTGAGGCCGGTGCGGTACTTGACCGCGTCGTGCGCCAGATCCGGCCGGGTGGCCAGCCATTCGCGCAGGATCGCGCGGGTACGGCGATTGCCGACCCCGGCGGCCCGCAGCTCGCGGAAGAGCCGGTAGACCCGCTGCGGGGGCAGCATGGCCAGCCGCCTGGCGATCAGCCGCCCCTCGGCGCGCTTCTCCTCCGGGCCTGCCTCGTGTGCCGTCCGCAGCAGCGCCTCGATGATCAGGACCGCGTTGTGGTCGTTGATGTCGAGGGCGAGCGAAGCGGCGTACACCGGACGGTAGTTGACCCGTACATACTCATGCAGAAAGCCGAGCGAGAGGCGCTGCGCGTGCGCCCCCGAGCGGAATTCGCGCTGGCCGGTGGCCGTGACGGCCGCGTTGACGAAGAGCAGCACGTCCTCGGCCGCGATCAGATCGGAGAAAGTCTCCGCCATGGTGTTCAGCCCCCCGGGTGCCTGCCGGATCCCGCCCCGTCGGCGGTGTCGGCCCCGGGCAGCGGTGCCGGCCGGGGCATGGAGGCGCGAACAGCGAAATCACTGCTTCAGAGGCAAGTCCCGGAAGTCGCACCGGAGGCCCGCGGCCGGCCCGAGCAACGTAACACCGGCCCTGGGGCACGCGGCCACTGTTTTACGCCCGTACCGCCGCGGTGGCCTGTGCCTGCGCGGCGGCGGTCGTCCGTACCGGCGTGGCTGTGGTGTACCGCCCCGTACCGGCCCCGGGGCTTTACGCCTCGTACTGCTCCCGTACCGGCCCCCGCGCCTCACGCCCCACAGGACCGCGGGGCAGACTGACCGCCATGAGCAAGCCACGAATCGGACTCCTCGGCACCGGCCCCTGGGCGGAGCGTACGCACGCCCCTGCCCTCGCCGCCCACCCCGGCATCGAATTCAGCGGCGTCTGGGGGCGGCGCCCCGAGGCCGCCGCCGCCCTCGCCGCCGCCCATGACACCACTGCCCACTCCGGCGAGAGCGGCCTCGACGCCCTCTTCGCCGAGAGCGACGCCATCGCCTTCGCCCTGCCGCCGGACATCCAGGCGCCGCTCGCGGTGCGGGCCGCCGCGGCCGGCTGCCATCTGCTGCTGGACAAACCGGTCGCGACGACCGTGGCCGCCGCCCGCGAGGCCGTCGCCGCGGCGACCGGCGCGGGCGTCTCGTCCGTCGTCTTCTGCACCCTGCGCTTCGCCCCCGGGACCGCGGGCTGGATCGACGAGCAGGCGGCGAAGGGCGGCTGGTTCACCGCCCACGCCTACTGGATGGGCGCGCTGTACGGGACGGGCGCGAACAGCCCGTACGCCGAGTCCCCCTGGCGCCGCGAGAAGGGCGGCCTGTGGGACGTCGGCCCGCACGCGCTGTCCGCGCTGATCCCGGTGCTCGGCGATGTCACCGGGCTGACGGCCGTACGGACCGGGCCCGACCTCACCCACCTGGTGCTCCGGCATGTGTCCGGGGCGGCCAGTACGGTGGCGCTGAGCCTGAGCGCGCCGGAGGCCGGGTCGGGATCGGGCGTCGAACTGCGCGGCGAGCGCGGTACGGAGGTGCTGCCGACCGAGTGGGGAGACCCGGTCGACTCGTTCCGCGCGGCGACCGACGCGCTGCTGGACTCGGTCCGTACGGGGCAGCCGCACGCCTGCGACGTACGGTTCGGGCTGCGGCTGACCGAGATCCTGGCGGAGGCGGAGGCCGAGGTGCAGCAGGCCGGGGCCGGGGCGCGGCAGGCTGCTGCTGTGGACAGGGCCTAGCGCCTCGGGCCTCCGGCCTCGCCGGCTGGTAGCCGGCTAGCCGACGCTCTGGACGCGTTCGATCCGGGCGTTGCGTATCAGGAACTTGCCCGGCTCGCGGACCTGCTCGAACGCCGCGTCGTTCAGCAGGGCGCAGCTCCCGGAGACCGACGTGACCTGGACCGTTGTCGACTTGTCGTTGTCGAGATTGGTCACGCGGAGCGTGGTTCCGGCCGGGAACTGATTGCTGGACGCGGCCGGGGCGCCCGCCTCGCCGGAGAGGGTGACGGTGGATCCGGCGCAGACGACCTCGCCGGCGCCGCCGTCACCTTCACCGCTTCCGGCGTTTCCCGCGTCTCCGTTTCCGGCGTTCCCAGCGTCGGCGTTCCCAGCGTCGGCGGGCGGTTCGGCGGCGGGCGGCTCGGCCGCGGGTGGCTGCTGCTCCACCGGGGCCTGCGCGGGGGGCTGCTCCGCCTGCGGCGGCCGGATGCTCTCCCCGGCCTGGCATCCGGACGCCGTCTGCTTGCGCTTGATCTCCTCGACGACCGCGACGCGGTTGGCGATCCGCGCCTCGGACAGCGCGTCCGGCGCGGCCTTCTGCGCGGCGATGAAACTCTCGTTGTTGCCGAGGGCCGTGGCCAGCCCGTCACAGACCACCGACGCCTGGCTGGTCCCGGTCATCACCACCGCCGTACCGCCCACCAGCGCGGCGGCGCCGGCGAGCAGGGCGAGCTTCTTCCGGGTACTGAAGGTCTTCTTGCGGGACACGTGTGGGGGCTCCTGTCCCCGGCCGTACGGGGGCGGCCGGCTGGGTTCCGTGTTGCCGTTGGGTACGGGCGAGCCCTCCGTACCGTTCAGCCGTCACACCCGTGACTTCGGTCCTGATCCCTGTGCGGCAGCCTTTCCAATGACCGTCAAATGCCCTCTGGCCAGGGGCGATTGTCAGTGGGGGGCGGTAAAATAGGGGTAGTTCGTGAGGGTCCGTAAGGGTCCCACCACCGCGCCGGGAGGTCGCCGATGGCCGTTGCCACAATCACGACGAAACTCTTCGAGATCCAGCCGACCGCGCCCACCATCGTCCGCAAACCACTGCCGGCGGGCCAGCCGCGGGAGTGGTACGAGACCCACAACCGCCGGCTCAAGGCCATGCGCCTCGCCATCGCCCTGCTCGACTCGGGGGTGTACCACCCGGCGAGCGCGACCAACCGCCGGATCCGGAGCACGGCGTCCCGGATCGGGGTCCACCCGCCGTCCGACACCACCTGCCGCATGGTGCGCGCACTGATCCGCTGAGATACGGCGCTGATGTACGGCGCTGAGGCATGGGGATCCGCTGAGGCACGGCCCGGCTGAGGTACGGCTTCGCCGGGCACGGCCGTACACCGGCTCTCCGACCCGAAAGGGCCGGAGAGCCGGCCCGGACCTCGTAGCCGGCCGGCCCTCATGGGCCCTCACGGGCTCTTACGCCTTCACGCCCTTACGCCTTTACGGCATGGGCCGCCGCGCGGGCGTCAGGCGCCGGTGACCCAGGGCCCGGTCCGTACGGTGTGAAGCCGCCCGCGCGTGAGCGCGAACCGGGGCAGGGACACCCCGTACTCATCCGTGATGGCGGCGAGCGCCTCGTACTCGTCGTCGGGGTCGAGCGCGAAGTCCTCGGGGTCGGGGAAGAGTTCCTCGGGGTCGAGGGACTCGGGAAGAGTGCCCCACTCCTCGATGTCCCCGTCATGCACGGTGAATCCGTACTGGCGCCGTCCGTCCTCCGCGTACGAGAAGTGGAACGTACCCGCTTCCTCCTCCGCCTCGCTGCCCCGCTCCACCCATACCGTGACGGACGCGGTGCCCCGGGACGCCTTCTCACCGAGCCCGCCCGCCGGGAAGGACTCCTGGAGGGACTGGTGCAGGGACTCCTGGAGGGACTCAGCGAAATCGGCGTCGCGGCGGCTTTCGAACGCGAAGCTCCACCCGCTGTCGCCGCCGCAGGAGCCGATACGAGCAGCGTCCCCCGCCTCCCGTTCATCGGCCGGCGCCGACAACGGCCCTTCCTCGCCCGGCCCTTGTCCGATACGTACGGCCAGCTCCTCCGGCGATATGCCCTCGACGAGGACGAACCGGTAGGAGCCCCCCTGCTCCCCGTCGTCGGCGAGCCAGCCGAGCCCGTCACCGTCCGACGCGAACACTTCCCCGCTCGCCACGGCTCCTTCTTCGCGCTGCTCCCCACGGGGCGTTTCGAGGATGTACCGGCCGCGCTCCGGTGTGATCACCGGCCCGAGGAAGGGATCGGCGAGCAGACCGACGGGGGCTATGTGCTCGCTGCCATTGGGCTCCCAGTCGGCCACGGCGTCCGCGATCGTCTCCCAGGCGGCGTCCGTATCACCCCACCGTGCGTGCTCGCGCGCGGCCGCGACCGCCTTGCCGAAGGCGCCGGACGGCTCGTACCGGTACGTACGCTCGCCACCTTCGGTCTCCGCGTCGCCCCCGGCCCGCGCGCCGACCCCCGCCTCGTCCGGACCGAGCCGCTCCAGTGCGGCCAGCGGTCTCAACTCCCGTACGTCCAGCGGCCCGCCGTCGAGCATCGCCTCCACCTGGAGCCGCAGCCCACGGGCCCGGCTCCGGCCGTGGGCGTCCGCTTCCATGAACAGGTCGAGCCGGCCGTCGATGTCGTCGCCGCCGAGGCAGCCCGTGCGCGCCTCTTCGACATCGGCGTCGAGTTCGCGGGTGGTGGCGTTCGTGAAGCCGGGGGAGTCGGCGTGTGCGCGGTGGAACTCCCGGAACAGCTCCTGCATCAGCTCCAGGAACGACTCGTACCGCTCCTCCGGACCACCGCCGGCCCGGCTCCGGTCCAGATACGCGGCCCACTCCCCGTCTCCATCCACATCACCGGGATCGAGCAGCACCTCGATGTCCGCCCCCGTGACGGCCAACTGGAGCCGCGCGCCCGGCTCCGCGTCATCGTCTCCGTACCACCGAACCCCCTCCACAGCCCCGACCACCCCGACCTCGGTCCCGGCGGCCCGCCATCCGTCGGTGACCGCGAGGAACGACCGATAGGTCAAGGGCAGCCCGACCCCGAGCCGCTCCTCCACCTCCCGTATCCGCCCCTCGTCCACGCCCGCGAACCCCAGCCACGGCTCACTCCCCCCGACCAGGTCCTCCCAGTCAGCACTCCACCGCTCAAGAAAGGGCCGCCAGTTGTAGATCTTCATGCCCCCCATCGTGCCAGCGCCCACTGACAACCGACACCCGCGGAAGCACCGATACGCCAGAACGCCACCCCGCTGTCGGCGGGGTGGCGTTCAGAGGTGGCGTTCACCGGACAACTCGGGCGGCAGGCACGCGCGCGCGTCAGTTGCGCGTGCTGTCCACAATGACGGGCGTATCACCCGATCCCGACCCGCACGGCACCGCGTACACGGGGTTGGCCTTGGCGGCTTCCTTGAAGGCATCGATGCACTGGTTCCTCAGGACCCGGTCGGTGAGCGACCGCTCCAGGATCCCGTTGGCCCTGGCGATGCCCTCGGCCTCGATACGCCTGCGCTCGGACTCGGCCTTCGCCGTACGCGACGCCTCGACCGCGCGCTCGGTGGCCTGCTCCTGCTGGAGCTTCTTGTCTATCTGCTCCTGAAGCTGGTCGGACGGCCGCACATTGCGCAGATTGACATTGGTGACATCGATGCCCCGCGGCTTCAGCCGCTCCTTGATCTGCGCCTCGATCTCGGAGGCTATGGCCTGCCGCCCGGAGGCATAGCCCTCCTCGCTCTTGTGCTTGGCGAACACATTCCGGATGATCTCCCGGCTGTCCGGCAGCACCAGCCGCTCCTGGATCGCGTCCTGACTACCGGCCAGCCGGTACAGCTCCACCGCGTTCGCCGGTGTCACGGCCCACTTGACGGTGACATCCGCGTACAGCACCCCGCCCTGCGACGAGCGGACCTCGACCACGTCCTTGTCGTTGAGATTGAGGTCCACGGGCCGGGTGGAGAAGCTCGTCACCTCGGTGAAAGGCGTCTTCAGATGCATCCCGGACGTCAGCGGCGCCCCGATCTTCCCGAACAGCACGGGCACCCCGACCTCGTACGCGCTCACCACATACACACAACTGACAACCCCGAACCCGACCCCCGCCACCCCGGCAAGCGCGGCCCAGACCTTCAGCCCACCCGCCCGACTCCGCCCCACCACGCCCAGCACGACGGCCGTGACGACAAGCAATATGGCCAGCACAAACATCGAAGGATCCTCCCCCGTCAACCCAACCCCCACGGCTCCCCCGCAGGTTGGCGCAACCTAACCACGCAACCACCCCCACAACACGACCGGCCCCCATGTCACGCAGGAGGCGTTCGAGGGGGCCGGCGTGGTCGTCGGGTCTTCGGCGGTGTCGGAGGGGGAGGGCAGGGGGTGCGGGCGGGGCGTCGCCTTTCAGCGGTAGCTGAGACCGGCGCCGGCGATGCTCGTCGTATCCGGCCGTGTCCGTCCAAGGGCGGCCATGCGCAGCAGAGACGTGATGTGCAGCGTGAACAGCAGTGGGACGGCGGCCGTGGGGATCAGGGCGAGGGGTAGTTGGGTGATCGCCTGTGTGGAGGGTGTCACGTCGAGGACGTGGTTGCCGATGAGGATGGCGAGGGTCAGCGCCGTGACGAGATCGATCATGCCCAGCACGTTGAACCGCATCACGGTCCGTCGACTGGTGCCCTTCGCGATACGGCGGGCGACGAAGGGTGCGGCGAGCCCGGTCGCGATGTCGCCCAGTCCGGCGGGCAGGGCGAACAGAGGGGGCAGGTGGCCGAGGGCCATCATGATCAGGAACACCACTCCGACCACGCGGAACGTGTGCGGCAGTTCAAGGCGGCTGAGCATCCCTGGGGCGGCGAGGGCACGGGCCACCATGGGAATCCGGGTGGCGGCCAGCAGGGCGACCAGCACGGCGGCGAACGTGATCGGCAGCCCGGGAAGCCGCCCAGGTTTGTTGAGATACCAGCCGTTCGCGGCGATCAGCCCGCTGATCGTGAACCAGCCGCCGAGCAGCACCGCCGAGCTCACGCCGAGCCCGACCGCCCGGCGGCGGCCGAGATCCGCGAGTTCCGCGCCCCGATACAGCACGAGGCCGGTCGACCCGACCAGCCCGGCTATTCCGGCGAGAGTGAGTACCCAGACATAGACGGGCACGTCAACCATCGCAGTCACCTCATTTCAGTATCTGATTGCCAACGTGTTGATGGACTCATGTGTTGACGGCCGCTCGGCCGCTGGTGGCGCCGGCCAGGTCGGCTGCGTCGTCCGGTTCGGGCTTCGACGGGGGCTGAGCGGGCAGGAAGGCTCCCGCGAGCAGCGCGCCGGCGACTGCGGCGAGTCCGGCTACGACACAGCCGAGAACGAGGCCGTCGTGGAAGGCGTCACTCGCGGCCTGGTGTACGGCCTGGGCCGTGGAGGACTGGCCGAGGGCGGCGAACCGGCCCGAGACACCGAACGCCGCTCCGACAGACTGATGGGCGAGGTCCGTCAGCCCGGAGGGCAGCGGCGGGAGGGCGTCGGTGAGGCGTGAGTCGTACAGAGTGGCGTAGGCGCTGCCGATGACCGCGACACCGAGGGTTCCGCCGAGCAGGCGGGTGGAGTCGTTGATGGCGGACCCGACGCCGGCCTTGTCGGCCGCGACCGCTCCCATGATGGACTCGGTCGCGGGCGCGGAGGTCAGGCCCATGCCCAGGCCGTAGACGACCATCTGGACGGCGATGATCCCGTAGTCGAGCGTCGGGCTGAGGGTGCCTGCGGCCCAGAAGTAGAAGACCGCCTGGAGGGTCAGCCCGGCCGTGACGATCGCCTTGGTGCCGAGACGGACCGCCAGCCGCGTGCCGAGGGTCGATCCCACGGCGACGGAGATCGCGACCGGCAGCAGGTGGACACCGGTGGACAGCGCGCTGTAGCCCCGGATGAACTGGAAGTACTGCGTGATCAGGAAGATGAACCCGAGCAGGGTGAAGAACGCGATGGTGACCGCGGCGCTGGCGGCGCTGAAGCGCATGTCCTTGAAGAGCCGCACGTCGAGCATCGGCTCGTCGGCGCGGCGCTCGCTGACGATGAACGCGATCAGCAGGATCACGGAACCGGCGAAGCCGGCGAGCGACGCCGGGGATGACCAGCCGTGGTTCGGGGCCTCGATGATGGTGTAGACCAGCAGCCCCATGAAGCCGCCGGACAGCACAAGGCCCAGGTAGTCCAGGCGGTGCGGGGCGGGATTCCGCTCCTTGGGGACGAACAGGGCCACCAGGGCGATGACGGCCAAAGAGATCGGACCGAGGACGTAGAAGGTGCTCGCCCAGCTGTAGTGCTGGAGCAGGAAGCCGCCCACGATCGGCCCCAGCGCGATGGCGACGCCGGCCGTGGCGCCCCACAGACCGATGGACAGCGCCCGCTCCTTGCGGCTGGTGAAGACGCCGGTGAGCAGTGCGAGTGTGCCCGGGAAGGTCATCGCGGCTCCCAGGCCCATCACGGCCCGGGCCGCGATCAGCTCCTCCGGTGACCCGGCGTACCCGCCGACGAAGCTGGCTGCGCCGAACACCAGCAGACCGGCCATGAGCATGCCCTTGCGGCCGAAGCGGTCGGACAGGCTCCCCGAGGTCAGCAGCAAGGCGGCGAACACAAGGTTGTAGGCGTCCACGACCCACTGCAACTCGGCGGTGGAGGTGTCCAGCTCAAGCGACAGGGTCGGCAGCGCCACGTTGACGAGCGTGGTGTCGAGGTTGATCACGAACGACGCCGTGAGGAGGGCGACGAGCATCAGTGGTTTCGATGACGTACGAGGCATGGTGGAAGATTACACCTAGCCAGTTTATTTTCTCTACCAGATGCTTTAGCTCTTGCAGTACGCTTGGCGCATGCGGAGCTATGGTCAGTACTGCTCGATTGCGCGGGCCCTTGATGTGGTGGGGGACCGCTGGACGCTGCTGATCGTCCGGGAGCTGCTGTTGCAGGGCCCGTGCCGGTTCACGGACCTCAAGAACGGGCTGCCGGGTATCGCGGCGAACCTCCTGTCGACCCGCCTCAAGGAGCTTGAGGCCGCCGGGCTGATAAGCCGCGAGGACGCACCGCCGCCGATCGCCACCGTCCTCTACCGGCTGACCGAGTCCGGTCAGGAACTGGAGCCGGCGCTGAAGGCGCTCGGGTTGTGGGGGCTTCGGTTCATGGCCGACGAACGGCCGGACGACGCGTTCCAGGCGCGGTGGCTGGCCTACGCCCCGGAGTGGTTCACCACCGACGCCGATCCTGACGCCCCGCCCGCGGTCATCCAACTCATCGCGTCCGGCGAACTGGCCGTCATCGAACTGCGAAACGGCCGGGTCCACACCCGGCTCGGCCGCGCCACCGACCCCGACCTCGTCCTGGACGGACCGCCCCGTGCCGTCCTCGGCCTGCTCAGCGGCCTGATCAATCTCGAACGCGCCGGTCAACTCGGTCTGTCCACCACCGGCCGACGGGACCTCCTCACCCGCCTCCGCCCGGTCGCGCACGACCGAGCGCATGCCCAGGACGAGACCCCGGGATGAGCGTCGGCTCCAACCCGCCGACGGGGACCTCGTACGTCCGCCCGCCATGACCGTTCGAGACCATGGTCGGCAAACGTCGAGACCATGGCCGGCAAACACGGAACAGCCCCTCCGATCGGCCGTTCGCCTGATCGGAGGGGCTGCGGGAGATCCTTCGGCCTAGATGTCGAAGTACAGCTCGAACTCGTGGGGGTGCGGGCGGAGTTGGATGGGGGCGATTTCCTTCGTGCGCTTGAAGTCGATCCAGGTTTCGATCAGGTCCGAGGTGAAGACGCCGCCGGCCTGGAGGTATTCGTTGTCGGCTTCCAGGGCGTCGAGGACGGCCGGGAGAGAGGTGGGGACCTGGGGGACGCCGGCGTGCTCTTCCGGGGCCAGTTCGTAGAGGTCCTTGTCGATCGGCTCGGCCGGCTCGATCTTGTTCTTGATGCCGTCGAGGCCCGCGAGGAGGAGGGCGGAGAAGGCCAGGTACGGGTTCGAGGACGGGTCCGGGGCGCGGAATTCGACGCGCTTGGCCTTCGGGTTCGAGCCCGTGATCGGGATGCGCATCGCCGCGGAGCGGTTGCGCTGGGAGTAGACCAGGTTGACCGGGGCCTCGAAGCCGGGGACCAGGCGGTGGTACGAGTTCACCGTCGGGTTGGTGAAGGCCAGCAGCGACGGGGCGTGCTTGAGGATGCCGCCGATGTAGTAGCGGGCGGTGTCCGAGAGGCCCGCGTACCCCTGCTCGTCGTAGAAGAGCGGGCTGCCGCCCTGCCACAGCGACTGGTGGACATGCATGCCGGAGCCGTTGTCACCGAAGATCGGCTTCGGCATGAAGGTCGCGGTCTTGCCGTTGCGCCAGGCGACGTTCTTCACGATGTACTTGAAGAGCATCAGGTCGTCGGCGGCGGCGAGCAGCGTGTTGAACTTGTAGTTGATCTCCGCCTGGCCGGCGGTGCCCACCTCGTGGTGCTGGCGCTCGACCTGGATGCCGGACGCTGCCAGCTCCAGGGAGATCTCGGCCCGCAGATCGGCGAAGTGGTCGACCGGCGGCGCCGGGAAGTAGCCGCCCTTGTAGCGGACCTTGTAGCCGCGGTTGTCCTCGATCGCTCCGGTGTTCCAGGCGCCGGCCTCGGAGTCGATGTGGTAGAAGCCCTCGTTCGCGGTGGTGTTGAAGCGCACGCTGTCGAAGACGTAGAACTCGGCCTCCGGGCCGAAGTACGCGGTGTCCGCGATGCCGGTCGAGGCGAGGTAGGCCTCCGCCTTCTTGGCGATGTTGCGCGGGTCGCGGCTGTACTGCTCGCCCGTGATCGGGTCGTGGATGAAGAAGTTGATGTTCAGCGTCTTGTCACGGCGGAACGAGTCGACCCGGGCGGTCGACAGGTCCGCGCGCAGCGCCATGTCCGACTCGTGGATGGCCTGGAAGCCACGGATCGACGAGCCGTCGAAGGCCAGCTCGTCCGCGGGGTCGAACGCCTTCGCCGGGATCGTGAAGTGCTGCATCACGCCAGGCAGATCGCAGAAGCGGACGTCCACGAACTTGACGTCCTCGTCCGCGATGAACTTCTTGGCCTCGTCGGCGTTCTGGAACATCCAGCTCCTCCTCCTCCCGACCCGGGGTGGGGCGGGGGTTGTCGCTCGGTCGTGCGGCCAGTGCGGTGGCACACGCTGAAGCCGACCATAGGTTTCCGGCATTTCTCAAGCATGACCCATTTGTTTCGGTGAAGTTAACCGGCCCGAGCGCGCGCCGGGGCGTACACCACCCTCAGCACCCTTCCGTACGCCCCCGTCACACCCCGTACGCACCCCCGTCGCACCCCCCTCCGTACCCCCGTTCCCTGGGCTCCGGCACCCCCGCAGTACCGTGGTCGGGTGGACAACAGGCAAGCAATCGGATCCTGGCTCTCCGGGCCCCGCGCGGCCGCCGAGGACATGGGAGTCGACTTCGGCTACCGCGGCGAACGGCTCGGCCTGCCCGAGCACGGACCCGGTTCCGTCGCGCCTCTCGGCCGCCGCTTCGGGGCCATCTTCGTCGACTGGGCGCTCTGCATACTGATCGCATACGGGTTGCTCGCCGGACGTGACTGGCAGGCAGCGGGCAACTGGGCCCTCGCTGTCCTGCTCGTACTGAGCCTCCTCACCGTCGGTACGGTCGGCTTCACCCCCGGCAAGCGCCTCTTCGGCCTCCGCGTCGTCGCCGAGGCCGGCGGCCGGGCCGGCATCGTCCGTGTCCTCGTCCGCAGCGCCCTGCTCTGCCTAGCCATCCCCGCTCTGATCTGGGACCGCGACGGACGCGGACTCCACGACCGCCTCTCCCGGACCGTCCAGGTGCGGATCTAGAAACCCGGGAACGACTGAACCCGGGAAACGACCGAAACGCGGGAAACGAACGACCGAAACGCGGGAAACTGAAACGACTGAGGGCGGCCGCTCAGCAGCGGCCGCCCTCACCCGTATCCGTCATATCCGCACCGTCAGCGCATCTTCCCGCCCCGCGGCATCCGCATGCCCTTCGGCATCGGCCCCTTGGGCAGCGGCATATTGCTCATCAGGTCACCCATCGCGCGCAGCCGGTCGTTCGCCGCCGTCACCTGCGGGCCCGCCAGTACGCGCGGCAGCTTCAGCATCGTCGTACGTACCTTCTTCAGCGGCACCTGGCCCTCGCCGTCGCCGACGATGATGTCGTGCACCGGCACATCGATCACGATGCGCTGCATCCGCTTCTTCTCGGCCGCCAGCAGGGTCTTCACCCGGTTCGGGTTGCCCTCGCCCACCAGCACGATGCCCGCCTTGCCGACGGCCCGGTGGACGACGTCCTGATTACGGTTCATCGCCACCGCCGGGGTGGTCGTCCAGCCCCGGCCCACGTTCTCCAGAACCGCGGCCGCGGCGCCCGGCTGACCCTCCATCTGTCCGAAGGCTGCCTTCTCGGCACGGCGGCCGAAGACGATCGCCATCGCGAGGAACGCCAGGATGAAGCCCAGAATGCCCAGATAGATGGGGTGGTTGATCAAGAAGCCGACCGCGAGGAAGACACCGAAGGTGACGATTCCCACACCCGCGACGACAAGACCGACCTTCGAGTCGGCCCGCCGGGTCATCTTGTAGGTAAGGGCGATCTGCTTCAGTCGCCCCGGGTTCGCAGCAGTGTCTGCGCTTTCCTTCCTCGCCATGCGAGAAGTTTACGTGGCGCGGGAAGTGGCCTTCGACACGGCCTCCATTACGTGCTGGGCCTCGACCCGGTCCTTGGCCCTGCGGCGGTCCTCCAGGACGGCCGTCCAGGCGTTGCGGCGGGCCGTGCGCTGGCCGCCGCTCAGGAGGAGGGACTCCACGGCGCGCAGCGCGCCGGCGACGGAGGGCCTGACCGGGGTGGTCCTGGCGGCCATGGCCCGGGCCGCGGCGGTTCGCGCCGGGGCGGTCCGGGTGCTGGCCGCCCTGGCTTCGGTGACGGGTCGTACCGGCGCGTCCTGCATGATGGCGATCCCCTCACGTGCGGGTGTGGTGCGGTGTGCACGAGCGTGCGCGGTCCGTGGAACCAGGTTCGTTCACAGGTTCATTCACTGGTGTTACCAGGGCGTGACCGAGTGGTCAAACGCGAATGAAACCCCGGCAGGTGGCCCGCGAACGGCCGGGAAAACGGCGGAGCGGTCCGTACCGCCCCCGACCTGCGGGGAGGGTACGGACCGCGCTCCGGCCGGCCGTTACTGTCCAGTAGTCACTTGTGCCCGGATTCACAGAACGCTTGCGCCGAGCGGGTGGGATTCACCGCCCGCGCCGGACGCCTGCGCCCACCGTCCGCGTCGAACACCCGAGCCGCACCACGCCCCGTAAAGAACACGGGCCTCACACCGCCTGGCCCGCCACCGCCGCGCCACGCCGCTCGACCGCCTGCTGGTACAGCCGCCCCGCGCGGTACGAGGAGCGCACCAGCGGTCCCGACATCACCCCGGAGAAACCGATCTCCTCGGCCTCCTCCTTCAGCTCCACGAACTCGTGCGGCTTCACCCAGCGCTCGACCGGATGGTGCCGTACGGAAGGCCGCAGATACTGCGTGATCGTGATCAGCTCGCACCCCGCCTCGTACAGATGCCGCAGCGCCTCGCTGACCTCGGCGCGCTCCTCGCCCATGCCCAGGATCAGATTGGACTTGGTGACCAGGCCCGCCTCTCGGGCGCGCGTGATCACCTCCAGCGAGCGCTCGTACCGGAAGCCGGGCCTGATGCGCTTGAATATGCGCGGCACCGTCTCGACGTTGTGCGCGAGCACCTCGGGGCGGGACGAGAAGACCTCGGCGAGCTGCTCGGGCACCGCGTTGAAGTCGGGGATCAGCAGCTCGACCTTCGTACCGCCCGCCGCGCGCTCGGCCGTCCGGGTGTGGATCTGGCGCACGGTCTCCGCGTACAGCCAGGCCCCGCCGTCCTCCAGGTCGTCACGGGCGACGCCGGTGATCGTGGCGTAGTTCAGGTCCATCGCGACGACGGACTCGCCGACCCGGCGCGGCTCGTCACGGTCCAGCTCGGCCGGCTTCCCCGTGTCGATCTGGCAGAAGTCGCAGCGCCGGGTGCACTGGTCGCCGCCGATGAGGAAGGTCGCCTCGCGGTCCTCCCAGCACTCGAAGATGTTCGGACAGCCCGCCTCCTGGCAGACCGTGTGCAGGCCCTCGCTCTTCACGAGTTTCTGGAGCTGCTGGTACTCGGGACCCATTTTCGCCCGGGTCTTGATCCACTCGGGCTTGCGCTCGATGGGGGTCTGGCTGTTCCGGACCTCCAGACGCAGCATCTTGCGTCCGTCGGGTGCGACAGCGGACACGTCCGGCACCTCTCTCTGCTGGCGCGGCATTCGATTCTTCGGCGAACACCAGGTTACGCCCGATATTTACGTGGCATTACGTCTGGCCAACCCATGGCCAGAGGGGCGCATTCCCCCGCGCAGGAACCCCCGGACCGGGAGGGCCGGCGACGGACTCAGGCGCTCGCCCGCTCCCGCGGCCTCAGTTCCGCGTGCGCGAGCACCTCGCGCAGATGCGTCTCCAGTACGGGAAGGACCTCCGCGATCGTGATGTCCCTGCCCAGCTCGTCCGAGAGCGAGGCGACCCCCGCGTCCCGGATCCCGCACGGCACGATCCGGTCGAACCAGGTGTTGTCCGGGTTCACGTTCAGCGCGAAGCCGTGCATGGTCACGCCCTTGGCGACCCGGATACCGATCGCCGCCAGCTTGCGGTCCTCGCGCCGCTGGCCCGCGTTGGACGGGGCGTACTCCGGCCCGTTCAGCCGCGGGTCGAACTCCTCGTCCGCCACCCGCGGATCGAAGTCCAGCGACAGCCCGCCCAGGGACGGGCGTTCACTCACCGGGTCCCCGAGCACCCACACCCCGCTGCGCCCCTCGATCCGGGTGGTCTCCAGGCCGAACTCCGCGACCGTACGGATCAGCGCCTCTTCGAGCCGCCGGACATGCGCGACGACATCGACCGGGCGCGGCAGCTTGAGGATCGGATAGCCCACGAGCTGGCCGGGGCCGTGCCAGGTGATCTTCCCGCCCCGGTCCACATCGATGACCGGGGTGCCGTCCAGGGGGCGCTCGCTGTCGGCCGTGCGCCGTCCCGCCGTATAGACCGGCGGATGCTCCAGCAGCAGACAGGTGTCCGGGATCTCGTCCGCGAAGCGGGCCGCGTGGACCCGGCGCTGCTCCTGCCATGCCTCCTGGTACTCGACGGCCTGCTCGCCGAACCCCATTCGGATGTACCGAAGCTCACTCACCGCTCACTCACCAGCTCACTCACGGCCGTCTCCTCAGAACGTTCATCGTGCACGGGTCACGCCCCAGCCACTGTACGGCGGCTCCCCGCGGAGCGGCCGGGCAGGTGTTCCGGCGCCGGAGCGCGGGGCTTCCGCGGGCCGATAGGCGAGGGCTCCCGTCAGCGGCGCCCTTGATCCTCACACGATCGGATGAATGTGGGGCGAAGGCAGCGGTGGAAGCGTTCGCGACCGCTAAATTCGCGCCGTTCCATATGGGCTGCTCCCGGGCCCGGAAGGCAGGAGACCGCACAGCTAATGTCGGAACGACCTCCGCAGCGCATCCCCAACCGCCAGCTCGCCGCGCTCATCGCGGAAGCCGGATTCTCGAACGCAGGTCTCGCCCGCCGGGTGGATCAGCTCGGTCTGGAACACGGCCTGGATTTGCGGTACGACAAGACGTCGGTGACGCGCTGGCTGCGCGGGCAGCAGCCGCGTGGCACGACCCCCGCGCTGATCGCCGAGGTGTTCACCCGCAGACTCGGCCGCCGGCTCTCCGCGCAGGATCTGGGGCTCGACGCCTGCGCGCCGGTCTACGCGGGCCTGGAATTCGCGTCCACGCCGGAAGAGGCCGTCGACATCGTCGCCGGGCTGTGGCGCAAGGACTCCGGCAGCCACTCGGAACTGCGCAAGATCGCGTTCACCCCGGCCGGTCTTGTCGTCCCCAGCCGCGACTGGCTGATCGGACGCGCGGACGAACGGGTCGGCTCCGCCGGCCTCGAAACGTACGGGGGCAACCGCGCCGCGGAGAACGGCGGCCGCGAGGGTGCGGGCCGTACCGCCGACAGCGGCCCCGTCTCGCACGAGGGCGGGCACCGTGTGCCGTTCCAGGGGCGGCCGGGCACCCTCCCCAGGCCGCGCACCGAGCGCGCGGCGGGCCAGCGCGTCACCCTCGGCGATGTCGCCGCGCTGCGCTCGGTCGGCGACCTCTTCAGCACCCTCGACCAGACCTACGGCGGCGGCCACGCCCGCCAGGCGCTCGTCCGCTATCTGGAGCACGAAGCCGAACCGATGCTGCGCGGGCTGTACGGGGAGGCCACCGGCCGCCGTCTCTTCGCCGCGGCGGCCGAGCTGACCCGGCTCGCGGGCTGGACCTCGTACGACATCGCCGCCCATGGCCTCGCCCAGCGCTATTTCGTACAGGCCCTGCGGTTGTCCCAGGCGGCCGGGGACCGCGCGTACGGCTCGTACATCCTGATCACCATGAGCCGTCAGGCCGTCTATCTCGGCCACGGCCGGGAGGCGGTCCAGCTCGCGCGGGTCGCGCAGCAGGGCGTCGGGGGCTCCGCGCCCCCGGTCGTCCAGGCACTGCTGCACTCCGCCGAGGCGCGCGGGCACGGGGTGCTGGGGGAGGCGCGTGCGTGCACGGCTTCGCTCGTACGGGCCGAACGCGCGCTGGAGTCGGCGCGGCCCGGCGACGAAGTGCCGCACTGGGCGCGCTTCTACGACGAGGCGCAGCTCGCCGACGAGTTCGGGCACTGCCACCGGGATCTCCAGCAGTACCGCGCCGCCGCGCAGTACGCCGAGCGCTCGCTCCAGCTCCGCGCGCCGGCGTACGCCCGCAGCCGACTCTTCTGCCGGGTCGTGCTCGCCTGCGCCCGGCTCGGCCTCGGCGAGCTGGACCAGGCGTGCCTGCTGGGGGCGGAGGCGGCGAAGCAGGTGACCGAGATGCGGTCGGCGCGGGCGGTGGAGTACGTACGCGACTTCGAGCGGCGGCTGGAGCCGTACCGGGACGCGGCGGCGGTACGGAACTATCGCGACCGGATCGCCGCGCTGGGCTGACCCGAGCAAGCTGTGCTGTGTCCTCAATCGCCGGACGGGCTCCAAACCTTCCCGTTCGGCGAGCTAAGAAACACACCGGGCCCTCTCGTGATTTGGGACAAACCGACAACCGGAAAGGAC